>CAZIEW010000073.1:0-27862 GCA_964538515.1 uncultured Syntrophobacteraceae bacterium | reverse complement strand
TCAGTCCTTTTCGGCACTGTTCAGGACGAACCGGATGGGGAGCTGGGCCCGGCAGCTGACGGGCTTGCCGTTGATTTTGGCCGGACTGAAGCTCGATTCCCGGACCGCGCGCACGGCTTCTTCGTCGAATCCCGAGCCGGCCCGCCTCAGCACCTCAACATCCAGAAGCCTGCCGCGATCGTCGATGGTGAGCCTCAGGAGGACCGTACCCTCTTTCCCCAGCTCCCTTGCCAATCGCGGGTACTTGGGAAGGGCTTTGCTGGCGAAGCGCGGCCCGTTGCCCGAGCCGAACGACGCATCCAGGGGACCATGGCCCGAGCCGAGTCCGGGTCCGCTACCCGGGCCGCTTCCGTTTCCGGTGCCGGAGCTGCCGAGGCCCGTTCCGGTGCCGTTTTCGGTGCCGATTCCCTTGCCTACATCCCCGGCCGGACCTTCCTGGGTGCCTACGCTTGCCGTTTCGAGCCTTGGACGGTTGGATTCGGGTCTATCCGGCCGAGGCGCCGGCTTCTCGACGCGGACGGGCTTGGGCTGAGGTTTTGGCTTCGGTTTAGGCTTCTCCTTGGGATCTTCGACCTTCTTGTCGATGGGAGGCGGGGTCTCCGGAGGCTGCTTAAGCTCAGACAGATAAACCGCATCCGGTTTTTCGGGCTCCGATTCCGCGACGGGCTCAGGCTCTATGGGAGGATCGATGCTTTCGGGATCGCTCGTCGGCTCGGGCTTTCCGTCCCCCATGCGCATCGCCCCCTCTTCGCCTCCTCCGAGGCCGCCCGTCATGTCCTGCAGGAGAAGATCGACCATGCAGAGCGGGAGGGGGATCTGACTGGACGGAAGCATGAACGGGACGATCACCATCAGAAAGAACGCCGTCGCATGGAACAGCACGGAAAGCGCCAAACCGTTCAGGATCCCATCGCCAAACAGGCGGTCGCCTCTGTAATCCCGGGCTTGCATCCCTGTCTTCCTTCTTACTGTTCGGAGTCTTTGCGGAGCCCCCCAGGCGGCTCCGTCACCATGCCGATCTGCTGGATTCCGGCCAAACGGATAGCCCCCATGACCTCGATCACGAAGCCGTAATCCACCTTTCGATCAGCCCTCAGGATGACTCCGCGTTTTCCCCGGCAGCTCTCGAGGATCCGTACGAGCTCAGGCCCCACCGCATCAAAGCCCACGAGCGTCTCGTTGATGAAGATCTTGCGGTCGTCGGTGAGGCTCACGACCAACCGCTCCTCCTCGTTGGGGATCGACTGAGCGGTTGTCTTGGGCAAATTGACGTCGATTCCCTGGATCATCATGGGGGCGGCGATCATGAAGATGATGAGCAAAACCAGCATCACGTCCACAAAAGGCGTCACGTTGATGTCTGAGACCATCCCGCGGCGCGACCGCCCGCCGTTCATCTGCATTCCCATTGAAGCCATTCCTCCTGCCGGTTTGCACGGAAGATCACCGGGCTGCTAGCGCTCCGTCAAAGAAGTTTTACCGGGCAAGAGAGCACCCCCCTAACCCCCACTCGAGGGGGGGAATCAAAGGGGGGTGTACCTTGCGAAACAAAAGTTGACAGAGCACTAGCGTGCCGCGCTGCGCCGGGCCATCAGGGGCTCCTCGTGCCGGTCCTGGCAGATCAGGTCCGTCTTGAGCGTGTTCAGAAAATCGGACGTGAAGTGGACCATGTCGTCCTCGATGTCCTGGATCTTGTTGGAAAGGTGGTTGTAGGCCACGACGGCCGGAATGGCAGCCGCAAGACCCATGGCTGTCGCCACGAGCGCCTCCGAGATGCCCGGGGCCACTACAGCTAGGTTGGCCGATCCCCTGAGCCCGATCTCCTGGAAGCTCGTCATGATGCCCCAAACCGTTCCGAAGAGGCCGATGAACGGGGCCGTGCTGCCCGTTGTCGCCAGGAAAGGCAGGAAGCGCTGCAGTCGCTTTCTGTGGCGGACGATCCCCCCTTGAATGGCCCGATCCACGTTCTCCAGAAGAATTGCCGTGCTCTCCCGGGAATCCCGCAGTCCTTTGCTCTCCAGCAGCCCGCTGACGCGCTTGAGCTCCGTGTAGCCCGTTCGAAAAATATGAGCCAGGTGGCTTTCCTCCAGCATCACGGCTTCCCGGTTCAGCGCGGCGAGGCTCTCTTTGTCGCTGAATCGATCGATGAACGCCAGGGACTCCTGGTTCGCCCTGCGAATCAGGATCGCCTTGGCGACGATGATGCCCCAGCAAACCACGGATAACCCGAGCAGCCCCGCCATGATGGCTCTAACCATGGGACCCGCATGGAGGATCATGCTGAGGACCGAGTTGTCTCCAGCGACTGGAGTCGCAGCTGCAGCCTCCGATGCCGCGTAAGCCATTGCTGTCACTACATTCAGATTCATCATCTCGCTTTCCCAAGATGAGACCCCCTCTGCTGCCCTCGGTCGCTGCTGGGGGAATTGGCGTTCCTCACCGTCGGGCGTAACATAAGTGGTCCGGTTGGATGGCATGAAGCCGTTGAGTTTGGCTGACCGGGCCTCCCCTGCAAAAAAAACAAAGCCACGAGACCCGCCCGCGCTGCATTCTTGCAACGCGCTGGACCTTTCGTGGCCCTGTTGTCTGTTCTAATCGACAGTCGGATTCCGGAAAAAGGCGGCCCCAGCCCACCCGCATGCGGATGGATCCGGCTTCAGCCCTCCAGATTAGGATCTTTCAGAGCACCTTCGTGGTGCGATTGGATGCTTTAGAGCATTCGGTTCAATGCCGCTTTTTACCGATTCCGGTGCGTTCTGTCAACCCGTGACCCGATGGCCGATTCCCGTCGAGAGGGTGTGCATCGACGGGAGCAACACCCCGAAGCCATCATCGCAGACCACCGATACGGGTTCATCCGCTCGCTCCTGAATGCCGGCGTTGTTAAACGAGAGCTCGAGGTCGACCGTCTCTCCTCTCGGACAAGATCGACCGGGTGGTCATCAATCGCTTCTTCGGTCCACTCGTCATGGGCCTCTTTCTCTACGACCTTCAGTCGTTCTCGTTTACATACAGTGAATTTCGCGTGGGGTGGCTGGAGCGCGCTTTCAGTGCGCTGTGCGAGCTGGTGGGATCGATCCATCCGCCCGGACATCTGCGCTCCGTCATCACCAAAGGCATCATCCAAGACGTGAGCGGCGTCCTTGGGTTTGTTCCAATCATCGTGTTCATGTTCTTCGGAATCGCCATTCTGGAAGACTCGGGCTATCTGGCGAGGAAGTCCTTCAAGCTGGACCGTGTCTTTCGTGTGCTTGGTCGCCACGGGAATTCGCTCATGGCGTTCATCGTGGGTGGTGGGATTGCAGGGGGATGCTGTGTTCCGGGCGTGATGGCGACGCGTACGCTGCGCAGTTCCCGGGAGCGGTTGGCGACTATCCTCGCCGTGCCCCTCATGAACCGCGGGGCCAAGCTGCCGATCTACCCTCTGTTCGCGGGTGCAGCGCATCGACTCCAGGCAAGCCCCCATGACCCGGCCTGTCATTGAGATCGAGGCCGGGTGATGTCATCCGGCCTCGAGACGTTGGATCATGGGGCGGGGAGGGCGAGGGCCGCTCGCTGGTAAGCGGCTCGGTCTCAGCGGGTGGGGCTGATCACCGCCCTGTCCTTATGTGCCCCGGCGGCCTCCTTTTTCGGAGGTCGCGCGCTCCGAGGTCGGCTCGCCTGGACGGGCTTCGTTTTACCGCCCTCGGGCGTTACAGCCTTGTCCTGCCTGGGGCCGCGAGGCTGTCCCTTGCCCGGGGTCCGCTCGCCGCCGCCGGGGCTCTTGGCCCCGTTTGGCCGGTTTTGCGAAAAGGGTCGTTTCGTACGGCTTCCGGGTCCGTTGCTCGACCCACTTGGCTTGCTTCCGCTCAGGGACCTTCGAATCGGGTGCTCCGGCTCGAGACCCGGGATGACCTGAATGGGGAGGCTCTGACCGACGTAGCGCTCGATCCGGTCGAGATACGGGAGGTCGGCCCGGCTGGCGAACGAAATCGCGACCCCCGTCTCACCCGCTCGCCCGGTCCTCCCGATGCGGTTGACGTAATCTTCGGCGGATCGAGGCAGGTCGAAGTTGATGACGTGGCTGATCCCCCGGATGTCGAGCCCGCGTGCGGCGACGTCGGTCGCAACCAGCAAGCGGATCTTGCCCTGGCGCATGTTGCCGATCGTGCGGTTGCGCGCCACCTGAGTCATATCCGCGTGGAGGGCAGCGGCCCGGTGCCCCTGGGTGTTGAGCTCATGGGCCAACGAGTCGGCGTCGCGCTTGGTTGCTGAGAAGATGATGGCGCGGGTCATGGTCGCGTCCGCGCACAGATGCTTGAGCAGCCGGTTCTTGTGCTGCAGACCGTCGGTCATGTGCAGCCGCTGCTCGATACTGTCATGGGTCATTTGCCCGGGGGCGATCTCGACCCGCTCGGGGCTCTTCAGGAACTTCCGGGCCAAGGTGTTGGTCGCCTCATTCATGGTGGCCGCAAACAGAAGCGACTGGCATTCTTCGGGCACTGCGTCGAGGATGAACTCGACGTCCTCGATGAAGCCCATCTCGAGCATGCGGTCGGCCTCGTCCAGAACGAGCATCTCCACGTGACCCAAGTCGATGCGGCCGCGCCAGATGAAATCGATGAGGCGCCCCGGTGTCGCCACGATCATTTCCGGTCCCTGGGCGAGGGCTCGCACCTGGTCGCCGAAGGGCATTCCGCCGTAGATGGCCAGGCAGTGAATGTTCAAGTATTTCCCGTAGGTGCGCGCAACCTGGGTGGTCTGGGTGGCGAGCTCACGGGTTGGGGCGAGCACCAGCACGCGCGGCCCGGGCTTCTTGCTACGAGGCTCGGAATGCAGCCGGTGCAGAGCGGGCAGGACGAACGCCCCCGTTTTGCCGGTCCCGGTCTGAGCGGAAGCGAGGAGGTCCTTTCCCGACAGGACGGTTGGAATGGCTTTGGCTTGGACGGGAGTGGGTTCAGTGTGGCCGCATTGGGCCAGGGCTTTGAGAAGGGGTGGAGCCAACTTCAGTGCATCAAAGGGCATAGAGAAAGAATTCCTTTTTGGGTCTGTATTCCCGTGCCTTGCTGCGTCAGAGGATGTCGGGGGAATTCCGCACCCCCGCTTGGTTTTTCCGACACGACGAAAGGCTCGAGCTCGGCTGAAAGTTACTGGGTCAACTCACTGCAGGGCGAGAAACCAAAGAGGTCATCGGGACTGCAGCACGGATTCGACTGGCCGAAAGCATCGCCGCCGACCCGGTGTACTGCAGCAGAGGGGAAATATGCTGAAGGCAAGAAGTCAGTGATCGATGGAGTCTAGAACAGCCAATACGGTTCACATTGCAGGGGAAAAAGCATCTCAATCCCCTGATGTAGAGAGCATTTATCATTCCATAGCCCGAATGTCAAATGAACATGCGGGATTTTCTGACCTACCGCAACCTCATCTCGGGGAAAACCCCACGCCACCGTTTCGAGACCGTGGGCTTCAGGTTTCAGTGTTCTGATTTCAGTCGAACGGCTTCTAGCCGCACTCTGATGCCCGACACCCGAAACCCGACCCCTTCGTTAAGGGCAATCACCAACGCTCGTGAATTGCACCCCCGTGACTCCCCTTTCATTCCGTCGCCGCGCTCAGGATGGACCTTACCCGATCCATCACCAGCTTGAGTGGAACACGGTGGTCCAGGGCCGCCCGTTTGCAGTCTTCGTATTCGGGGGCAATGTTAACGGTCTCGCCTGCGATGGTGGCCACCTTGCAGCGGATGAGGCCGTACGGCGTCGCGATCTCGCGGACGGAACGGTGCGTTTTGAAGCGATTCTCAAACCGCCACCGAAGACCGATGGTGGTGGTCTCCCGGAGCAGGAAGCTGGAAAACTGCTCGACCCGGTGCGGCTGGCAGGTGACGGTGAGGAGGGTTCCCGGTCGATTCTTCTTCATCTGAACGGCGCTCAAGAAGACGTCGAGTGCCTCCATATCGAGCAACCGTGCCATGAGGTAATCATAGAGCTGGGGATTCATATCGTCGATGTTGGTTTCGATGACCGCGATTTGCTCCGCGTCCGAGCCGACCACCGAGGTCACGGATTCACCGATCAGGACCCGGAGAAGGTTCGGGACTGGCGGGTCCAAGGTTCCCGCTCCGTATCCGATCCGATCGATCGCCATGGGCGGCATGGGGCCGAAGCTGGAGGCGAGGGTCGTCAGAATGGCCGCCCCTGTAGGAGTCAGCAGCTCGCCACAGATGCCGGTTGAATAAGACGGTACGCCTCGAATCAGCTCGGCGGTCGCCGGCGCCGGCACCGGCAGGGCTCCGTGGGCGCACTGAACCGTCCCGGTCCCGACGTGGAACGGCGAGCAGTGAACCTTCTCGATCCCCAGTGCGGCCAATCCCGCAACCGCGCCCACCACATCGATGATCGCGTCCATCGCCCCAACCTCGTGGAAATGGATGGCCTCGATCGAAGTGCGGTGTACTTTTGCCTCGGCTTCCGCGAGCCGTCGAAAGACAGCGATGCTCTTGCGCTTCACGTCCGGATGCAGGTCGCTTCCCGATAGGATCGCCTCGATATCACTCAGGTGTCGGCTGTGGTAACGATGATGGTCGTCATCAACCGAAACGATCGCGCGAGCTCCGCCCAAGCCACGACGCATCACCTTCTCGGCGCGGATGTCATAGTGCGACAGATGGAGTTTTGCGAGCTCGCCCGCAAGGTGATCGAGGCTTAGACCGGCGTCCAGCAGAGCCCCCAGAATCATGTCCCCGCTGGCGCCGGAAAAACAGTCGAAGTAAGCGATTTTCATGGATGAGCTCCAGCCGAATTCTGATTGCCCAACGCCATCGTCAGTGCCTCCCGGAACTGCTCCACGATGGGCGAGGCCTGTTCGAAAACCTTTCGGATCTTGCCGATCTCGAGCATCCGGACTCCCTGAATTTCAAGCCGCACGTAGATGTCCGGCGGCCGTCGTTTCATCTTGTCCATGAGGGCGGCTGTCTGCATGATGTCGAAGGTCCCGAGGACGGATTCCAGCGCACCGGGGATGTCGTGCCGGCCGGGGGTGCGGACTCGGCTCACGTTCACCGCGATGGTGAAATCGCATTCGTCCAAAAGGAGGTCATAAGGCACCAGGTTGATGATGCCGCCGTCGACGAGGACTCGGTCTTCGATGGCGACCGGCGCGAAAACCCCGGGAACCGCCATGCTTGCCTGGATCGCCGGCTTAAGCTCGCCCTGGTGGAAGACGACCTGCTCGGCGGACCAGTAATCCGCCGCGACAACCAGGAGCGGGATGTCCAGCTCTTCGAAGGAGGTCACGCGGATCTCATCGAAGAGGTACCGAATGAACCCCTTGGCATTCAGAAGCCCCCCGCGGGAAAAGTTCGCTCGAAAGGCATGGACCCATCGAAGAAGGTCGCCCTTCTTTTCCATCACATCGCGCCACTTGTCCCCCTTGAGGATCACGTGGTGCTCGATGCGGTCCCGGATGTCTCGCCCCGCCATCCCCGATGCGTAGAGTGCCCCGATCGCCGCGCCCATGCTGGTGCCTGCAATGACGCCCGGCTTGATCCCCAGCTCATCCAGCGTTTCCAGGACCATGACATGGGCAAGCCCCCGAACCCCGCCGCCCCCCAAAGCTATGCCGACCTTCATGACGTGGACCTCCTCCAAATGCCCTCTTATAACACCTGGGGACCGCGCATGCCATCCCGGCGCGTGAATCGGAGCGGCTGCGAAGTCAGAAGTCCCCTGAGGCAAGCGAGAGCACCATCCATCGTTAGCGGTTGACTTGGGGGAGAAAGCGACCCGTTGGAATCAGCTGCCCCTTGACGCGCGGCTCCGAATCGTGGCATATAAAAATGAATGAAGGTTCATTCATGATTTCAAGGAGTCATCTCCCGATGCGTCTCAAGCAAGCCGACAAGCACCAGCGAATCCTGGATGCGGCCATCAAGATCTTTGCGGGTAAAGGTTTTTTCCAGGCCAAGGTTTCGGAGATCGCCCGGGAGGCCGGGGTCGCGGATGGCACCGTCTATCTCTACTTCAAGAACAAGGATGAGCTGCTCATCTCCATTTTCGAAGTGAAGATGCGGGAGGTCATTCAGCAGTTCCGCACGGCGGTTTCAGAGCTGCCGGATGCCCAATCCCGCCTGGCGCGGCTGGTCGAGCTTCATCTGGGCGGGTTCCAGGCCAATCCGGATCTTGCGGCCGTTTTTCAGGTCGAGCTGCGCCAGAGCTACCGGTTCATGCGCGAATACGCCAAGGGCGAGCTCAAGGAGTACCTGGACCTGATCGGGGACATCGTGGAGCAGGGGCAGCGTGAGGGAGTCTTTCGGTCGGATATGCCTGTGGGCCTGCTGAAGCGTTTTGTATTTGGCGCCATTGACGAGGTGGTTTCAACCTGGGTGATGTCGGGCATGAAATACGATCTCGTCGGGGTCTCGAGGCAATTGGCGGATCTGTTTGTTCAGGGCATCGCACAGAGGGCTCCATCGCCGGTATGTACCGAAGGGGGATGGCCCGGAGCGCGGAAAGGAGAATCGCATGAAGCTCCTGGTGGATGAGCGGGACGTGAAATTCGTCCTCTATGAGCAGCTTCGGATCGAGGAGCTGTGCAAGGCACCCCTGTATGAGGAATTCTCCAGGGAAACCTTCGACATGGTTTTCGATCAGGCGGAAAAGCTTGCGGAAAAGGAGTTCTATCCGGCCAACGGACCGGGTGACCGCGAAGGGTGTCGGTTCGACGGAGGCCGCGTGATGGTCCCCTCGGCCTTCCAGCAGGCCTATCAGCGCTATTGCGAGGGAGAGTGGCTGGCCATGGGGGATCCGCCCGAAGTGGGCGGCCAGGGGCTCCCGGTGGTGCTGACCAACGCCTGCATCGAGCTGTTCGGCGCGGCCAACTGGTCGCTCCTCATGTACCCCGGCCTGACGCACGGGGCGGCGCGTCTGCTGCAGCGCTTCGGATCGCCGGAGCTCCGGGAGATTTACCTGAACAAGATGTTTTCCGGGGAATGGAGCGGCACCATGTGCCTGACCGAGCCCGGTGCCGGGAGTGATGTGGGGCGGCTTACCACGCGCGCCGTCCGAATGGAGGATGGCACCTTTCGGATCAAGGGGAGCAAGATCTTCATTTCCGCCGGGATGCACGACCTAACGGAGAACATCATTCACATGGTTCTGGCCCGGATCGAAGGGGCGCCGGCTGGGACGCGGGGCATCTCCGTCTTTCTGGTGCCCCGGCTGCGCGTGGACGAAAGCGGCTCCCTGGTGGAAAACGACGTGGCCTGCACGGGGATCGAGCACAAGATGGGCATCCACGGGTCGGCCACCTGCTCGCTCAGCTTCGGGGAAAACGACGGGTGCGTGGGCTACCTCATGGGCGAAGCGAACAAGGGCATGCGCATCATGTTCGAAATGATGAACGAGGCACGGCTATTTGTCGGCATGCAGGGGCTCTGCCACGGTAGCAGCGCCTATTTGCACGCCCTGCAATATGCCAAGGAGCGGGTGCAGGGGGCGCCCGTCGAGCGCATGAAGGACCCGGAGGCCGAGCGGGTGGCCATCATCGAGCACCCGGATGTGCGCAGGATGCTCCTCTTCATGAAGAGCAGCACCGAGGGGCTTCGGGCGCTGCTCTATCTCGCGGCCTACTGCATCGACCGGATGCGCATTGCCGCATCCAAGGAGGAGCACGAGCTCTACGAAGGTTACCTGGATCTGCTCATCCCCATCTGCAAATCCGTCGGGAGCGATCTCGGGTTCCGGGTCTGCGAGACGGCGGTGCAGGTCTATGGCGGGTACGGATTCATCTCGGAATACCCCGTTGAGCAGATGCTTCGCGACTGCAAGATCGCCTCGATCTACGAAGGGACCAACGGCATTCAGGCCCTCGACTTGGTGGGGCGCAAGCTCACGATCAAACGGGGCCAGCTCCTGAAGAACGTCCTCAAGGCTTCCGAGCAGATTCTAAGCAAGATCCGGAGGAACTACCGGCTTCGGGATCTTGTGCAAATCTACGACGAGGCCCAGGAAAGCCTGATCCAAGTCACCAAGTTCTTTGCGCTCAAGAGCATGACCGACGAATTCCAAGTTCCGGTTCTCTACGCCAAGCCCTATTTGGATCTTTTCGGGGACGTGGCCATGGGGTTCATGCTGCTCTGGCAGGCCCACCTGGCCGACCGCCGACTCGAGGAAATCTACCGGGATCACCATGCTTCGGATGATGCGGCCAGGGCTGCGCTTCTCAAGAGCAACAAGAGTGCGGCGTTTTATTTCGGCAAGATCGCATCTGCCCGGTTCTTCGCCAATCAGGTGATGACACAGGCGAAAGGCAAAGCTCGAGGGATCATGAACAACGACCGGTCGCCTCTGGAAATCCCGGTCGACGGGTTTGCTCTGGGGTAAGATTGAAATGAGAGCGCATTGGCGCATTTGCGACGACTCACCAATTTCATTGGAGCTTCGGCCGGGTGGGCCGAGGAAAGGAGAGCACCCATCATGAACGCACGAGAAGTGGTGATGGTGGATGGGATACGAACCGCCTTCGGGCGCGCCGGGGAAAAGGGGTATTTCTGGCTCACCCGGGCGGACGACATGGTGGTTCGAGTGATTCGGGAGCTTTTGAAGCGGAATCCTCAGGTCACGCCTGACATGGTGGAAGAAAACGTTTGGGGAGCCACGACGCAGGAAGGGGACCAAGGGCTGACCCTGGGGCGGACCAGCGCGATTCTGGCCGGCCTTCCGAAGGGGTGCGCCGGCTTTTCCGTGGACCGGATGTGCGCGGGTGGGCTGACCGCCGTTACCGCCGCCGCCTCGGAGATCGCTCTCGGGGCGTGTGATGTCGCCATTGCAGGCGGGGTCGAGCACATGGGACACCATCCCATGGGCGCCACGGCCGACCCGAATCCCCGGTTCCTCGCCGAAAGGCTGGTGTCCGAGGACGCGCTGGTGATGGGCAAGACGGCCGAGAACCTCCACGACCTTTTCCCCGACATCACGAAGGAAATGGCCGACGAATACGCCTGCCATTCCCAGAGGAAGACCGCGCAAGCCTACGCCGAGGGCAAGATCCAGAAGATGATCGTGCCGATGACCGTCTATTCGAAGGAAGGGTGGATGGTGGCCGACCGCGACCAGCAGCCCCGCCCCGAAACCACCCTCGAGACATTGAAAGATCTCAAGACGCCCTTCCGGGCCATGGGGAAAGTCACGCCGGGAAACGCGTCGGGCCTGAACGACGGGGCCTCCGGAGTGCTCCTCATGAGCGCCGAAAAGGCGGCGGAGCTGGGGGTGGCTCCCAAGATGCGACTGGTCGGGTACGCCTATGCCGGGGTTGGCCCCGAGATCATGGGCTACGGCCCGGTACCTTCCACGAAGAAGCTGCTCCAGCGAACCGGCCTCACGATGGACGACATCGGCCTGATTGAGCTCAACGAGGCCTTTGCGGTTCAGTGCATCGCTTTCATGAAAGAATTCGGCCTGAAATTCCCCGATGACGAGCGGCTCAACCCACTCGGCGGGGCCATCGCGTTCGGGCACCCTCTGGCTGCGTCCGGTCCCCGGCTGCTCCTGCACCTGATGCATTTGTTCGCGGAGCGGCCCACGGTGCGGTACGGTCTGGCGTCGATGTGCGTGGGGCTGGGGCAGGGCGCGTCCGCCCTCTGGGAGAACCTGCAGACCGATGCGAAAGCAGCCGGAGAGGGAGAATAGGAGGGAGTCATGGCTGAGCCGGTCACGTCCTTTTACACTCGTTTTTATGAATCGCCCGTGGGTAAGATTGCGATCCTCACCATGGACAATGGACACGATTACAAGAAACCGACAACGTTCAGCGAGGCCGCCCTCTCGTCCTTGAGCCAAGCTCTGGACCGGGTGGAAAGGGAGTCGGACGTCCAGGGGCTGCTCCTCACGGGCAAGCCCTACATTTTCGCTGCGGGCGCGGACCTCACCGAGGTGCCGTTCATCACGACCTTCGACCAGGGGTATCAGGTCGGCAAGTATGGCCACACGGTGATGAGCCGCATCCGGAGCCTCCCCTTCCCGACGCTTGCGGCCATCAACGGGGTGGCGCTGGGCGGGGGGCTCGAGATCGCGCTCTACTGCCGGGCCCGGACGGTCATGCGGAGCGTCCAGGCCATTGGATTCCCCGAGTGCTTTTTGGGGCTCATTCCGGGCTGGGGGGGCTGCACGTTGGGAACCAAGCTTCTCGGTCCCGAAAAGGCGCTGGAGCTGATCGTCTTCAATGCGCTCAACCAGAATCGGATGCTCAACGGCGAGCAGGCCTTCAAGATGGGGCTTGCGGACCGACTCTTCGACGGGGCGACCTTTTATGACGATTCCCTGGAGTTCCTGGGGCAGATCATTGCCGGTAAGACAGCCGTCGAGCGGCCTCCCATCGATACTTCAGCGCTGAAGGGAGCCCTGGACAAGGCGCGTTCGTTCGTCGACAGCCGGATTCACGGAGCGGCCCCGGCGCCTTACCGTGCCCTGGATCTGGTGGAAGGGGCGTGCTCCTGGACGGTGGAGGAAGGGTTTGAGCAGGAAAACCGTGCACTGGGCGACCTCATCAAAACCCGCCATTGCAAGGCCTCCATCTATTCGTTCGACTTGGTGAACCGTTACGCCAAGAAGCCGAAGGGGCTCTCCGATGCCAAGCCGGCGCCTATTCACAAGGTGGGCATCATCGGGGCGGGGCTGATGGCCTCGCAGTTGGCGCAGCTTTTCATCCACCGTCTCCAGGTTCCCGTGGTCATGAAGGACATCAAGCAGGAGCTTGTGGACAAGGGCTGCGGGTATGTGGCTCAGGAATTTCGGAAGATGGCGGAAAAAGGGCGCCTCAAGGAGCCGCAGGCCCGGTATCTTGCTGGCCTGCTCCAAGGGACGCTCGACTACGCGGATTTTGCGGACTGCGATTTCGTGATCGAGGCGGTCTTCGAAGAGATGGGGATCAAAAAGCAGGTCTTTGCGGAGGCGGAGGCGCACATACGGCCGGACGCCATCCTGGCCACCAACACGTCCGCGCTCAGTGTCACCGAAATGGGATCGGCTCTGAAGAATCCCGAGCGGTTGGTGGGGTTTCACTTCTTCAATCCCGTTGCCGTCCTGCCGTTGATCGAGATCATTCGCTCGGAGCGCACAAGCGATCACGCCTTGGCCACGGCCGTCGACCTATCCAAAAAAATCAAGAAGACGGCGGTATTGGTCAAAGACTCGCCGGCTTTCCTGGTCAACCGGATCCTTACCCGAATGCTGGCCGATTGTCTGAGTTTGGTCGACGAAGGGGCGGGGTTTCGGGAAGTCGACGAGGCCCTGCTCGAGCTGGGGCTTCCCATGGCGCCGTTCGAGCTGCTGGCCCTGGTGGGGCCTGCCGTTGCCGGCCATGTGACGGAGACGCTGAGCCGGGCCTTCGGTCCCGAACGGTTCCCGGTGAATGCCAACTTCAAGAGGCTCCTCGACGCAGGGAAAGCGGGAATCTATCTGCCGGGCTCCAGACCCCCGAAGGTCGACCCCGAAGTGGAGGCTCTCTGGGTGCGCTCGGGCGATCGAACCTTCCATGGCGATGAAATTCGCGAGCGCATCTTGAGCAATCTGGCCCGCGAGGTTGACGCCATCCTCCGGGAATCGGTCGTGGACAGCTCCAAGGACGTGGACCTGGCGATGCTCCTCGGAGCAGGGTGGCCCTTATTCATGGGCGGCCTCACGATGTACCTGGATCTCGCCGGGGTAACGCCCAAGGTGCTTCAGAAGGTCTTCTTCTCGTTTTAGAGCTTTGGCATTCGGATGGCACGAGGACCTCGCGAAGGCCGGGAAAAGCGCGGAGATGCCGTTGTGTTTTGGGGCTGTTCTGTCCGGTGGAAACGTGGTAACAGAAGAGCACTTCGGCCTGAGTGAGGCCTCTGTCTGCGCTGGGATTCGCCGGGCGGAGCGCCTCCGGAATCCCGCCATGGCGGGGAGCCAAGGGTCCGCAAGGAGACGGGCCGTTTTGGGGGTTCGCGAGGAGTCATCCTAAGGCGGGTTGGATTCATCTGCGTGGCCATGAGGAACATCCGAATGAAAAGACACAAGATCTATGTGACCAACAGGAGCCGGGTGAGTCTGGTTTGTCCGCACTGCGGCATCTATCGACCCGTGAGCGTGACAAAGGTCAGGGTCTTGGGGAGGCCGGTCCGGGCTCGGTGCACATGCGGACAATCCTTTATGGTCGAATTCGAGCGGCGGAATTTGCATCGTAAAGCCATCAGTTTGCCTGGTAGTTTTAGAAAACCGGATTCGCGCGACATCGGATACGGCGACATCCTGGTTGAAGACGTGTCCCGGGGAGGCTTGGCGTTCCGTGTGGTGGGGCAGGACACGGTGGAAGAAGGCGAACTCCTGGATATTCAGTTTCAGCTCGACGATCCCGAACGGACGACCATTCGCGGCCGAGTGCTCGTTCGGCATATCCTGAACGAAAAAGTCGGGTGCCAGTTTGTGAGCATCGATCCCGGATCGCAGAAGGCTCTTAGCTTTTACCTCCTGCCATGAGATCACCCTGACTTGGAGGATGGTTGGCGGTATTGTGGCTGGTTTGTGGCGTAATTGTGGGTTCTTGGCTGGATTACGGCGCCAAAGACGGACGGATGGGAGAAGGCTGTTTGGCGGTTATCGAGTGAATTCAAAAGGTTGTAGATTTATGCTGGTGTGGCATGCTAGTTGCTTTAACGAGAGCCTGAACCCTAGAAACAACCTCTTTCCTCCTCAAAAGCCAACCGGTCTGCCCCACCGATTGGCTTTTTCCTTTTTGTGGTTCCGTGATGCATTCGTTGGCGCCTTGTCTAGCCACCCCACGCGGCTCACGGGGGCGGGCGGCGTGAAACGGGTCTTGGCAGGCAGCTCCGCATCATGGACCGAAGCCCATCGCTGCATATTCCCGTATGGACGCTTTGGCTTCCTCCAGCGAATGGCCAAGCTTCCAAGGCTCCATAAAGCATTCCATCTGCAGCTTCCATCCTTCGGCGTCCTTGTAAAGATCCGCCTCCTGACACGATATGCCGCATCCTTCTTCACCGATAACCTCATACAAGTATCTCTGAAGCTCATTCCGGTCGCTCATCGGTATAACTCCTGTCCTTCGGAAATCCCGCCACGCGGGATGTTGGTGTCGGCTCCTTTTTCCTATGCTGATACATTAAGGGTTTCAGGCGGGTTTTCAATCGCTCTGCCGCGCTCTCTTGGGTGGAGCCATTTGTGAACGGGAGACGTGTATGACCGGTACGGATCGAGTATACGAATCATTGGCCGAGCACTTGAACAAGATGCCCGCTGGTTTTCCGCGCACGCCCGGCGGTGTCGAGCTTCGAATCCTGCGCCGGCTGTTTACGCCGGAAGAGGCCGAGCTGGCCCAGTTGCTGACCCTCCGTCCCGAACGACCCGACGGGATCGCTGCTCGATGCGGCATGAATCCGATGGATCTCGGCGCGAAGCTCGAGTCCATGGCCAGGAGAGGCCTTATTTTTCGCATCCGCAAAGGGGAAGAGAACCGCTACATGGCCGCCCAGTTCGTGATCGGGATTTGGGAGTATCACGTGAACGATCTGGATCCGGATCTCATCCGCGATGTGAACGAATACCTTCCCTATTTCTTTCACCCGGACCAGCGCGGCTCAACCCCTCAGCTCAGGACAATCCCCATATCGAAGGCACTGCCATCCGAGCAGGCGGTCATGCCTTACGAACGTGGCCGAGAGATGATCAGCGGGCAGGAACTGATCGTCGTGGCGCCTTGCATCTGCAGAAAGGAGCATGCCATCATGGGCGAAGGGTGCGATGGGCCCGTGGAATCGTGCCTGGTCTTCGGCGTGGCTGCGCAGTACTATGTCGACAACGGGCTTGGGCGGGTGATCGATCAATCGGAAGCCTTGGAAATCCTCGATATGGCAGAGATGAAAGGTCTTGTCCTTCAGCCGTCCAATGCTCAGAAGGTGGTGAACCTTTGTACGTGCTGCTCGTGCTGTTGCCAGATCCTCAAGAACCTGAAGGCGCTCCCGAATCCGGCTCGCTACGTGGCTTCCAACTATCATGCGGCAGTGGATGGGGATCGCTGCGTGGGCTGTGAAACATGCCTTGATCGCTGCCCGATGGGAGCCCTCCGGATTCAGGAAGGGGCGGCAGTGGTTGGGCAGAATCGCTGCATTGGCTGCGGCCTGTGTGTGCCCGCCTGCCCGGAGCTTGCCATCCAGCTCAAAGCGAGACCGGAAGGGGAAAGGAAGGTTCCTCCTGGAAGCCTCTCTGAGACCATGCGGCTTGTTGCTTCCGAGCGACTGGAAAGGCTGAAGCAAGTGGCGTGTCAACAAGCGTAGCTGAAGGTCCGGAGGGCGTGAGCCGCCCGCCGGTCACTCTTCGAACGGCTCGGTGTCATAGAGCCCCAGGGAGTTGATTGCGTATGAGTTGAGCTCTTCCGAAGACCTGGCCAAAACCTCCACGATCCCGTCACTTGCCCTGCCCTGATCGTAGCGGCCCTTGGAATATTCCAGCACGGAGACCCCCAGAAACTTGCCCTGGACGCCCAAAATGTCCGAGACCAACGCGATGCGCCGTACCTCGAGGGCGGTGCATCGTTTGACCAGCTCCAAGTACCTTGCGAATATTTCCTCCCACGGCTCTTTCCATTTCAGAGTCCATTCCGCCTTGGCATTTGCCCGGGCGGTATCCTCGGCAGTATCCCCCGAGTCTTCTTCGGGGTAGGGGTAGCTTTCGACGATCTGCCTGGCTTCCGGCCATCCGGGGTGGCTGTAGAACACGGAGAGATCTTTCCAGAGAACATCGAAGTCCGCATAGAACTGCTGGATCCTCTGGTTGACTTGATCGAGCGAAAGGTTGGCCTGTGCTAGGGCGGCATCCGCCTCCGGATTCTCGGATCGGGGAATCGTTGCACAGCTGCACAGACAAAGAAGGACGACACAAACCGAAAGGGCAGAGCGAGCCATGAATCAAATCCTGCAGCGAATGATGGGGAGCCTCAATCGACGAATAAAACGATCCTTACCAAAAAAGGTTAAATGACAGCTGCCGACCGTATCCGCAAAAGCTGGGAGCCACGCGCGCTCTGCTCGGTCAGCCGGAGGCGAGCAGGCTGCTCTCAAGCCTCACCGGATTAGCCGAGACTCGATTACAGCCTGCAACCTTCTCATGAATGCCCGACAACTAAAGAGCGGGCATGAGGCTTGGGGCTCAGGAACCACCTTTGCCTGTCACGTACAGCATGAAGCTCTTCATCAGGGGATCGTTGGTCTTGATGACCACGTACTTCTTGTTGTCCCCTTTGCGGCAGTTCTTGGGATTCACCATGACTTTGATCTTTCCCTCCTTACCAGGAGGGATCTCCCGATCGTATCGGGGAGGGATGACACCTCAGCCGGGTGCAGCCTGGAGGATCCTGAGTGTCCCGGTGCCCTCGTTCTTTATCACGAAATCATGGATGTATTCCTTGTCCTCGGTGAATACGCCGAAGTCAAAGGTGGTTTCGGGCAGGACCACTTTCGGTGTGCCGCCGGATGTTGCTTCGAGCTTGGCCGTTTCGGCTGTATCGTTGGATTTGCCGAAAAGCGCACAGCTGGCCAAGACCAGCGGCAGGAGCAGGATCAGGCATAGTGGAGATGGGCGTCTCATTCTTGGATCACCTCCCTTCTTTTTTGGGTGCTCAATGACGAGCGCCAAGCCCCTCACCTGGCGTAACCATCGGGAACCTTCGGAAAACCGGTTGGCTTACCGGCACCCTCCATAGCACAATCCCCGCAATTATAGCAATCATTTAGCTGGCATTGGCATGCTTAAGATAAATCTCGACGTCTTTCACGCTGACGAGGGAATACACCGCGCTAGATTCGTAGATCGACTCAAGGGGGTGGACTCCAAGTGAGCTCATGAATCAACGGGGAATCCGTGACGGGCCAGGTCTGTTTGACCACGTTTGTCCCAGCTTCAAAGATCAGCAGGCTGTATGTCCCATAGTGGGGGACTTTTCTGGCCACGATGGACGCCCCACTGGGGCCGAGGGGGAGGAAGAGGGCGGTGAGTCTTCCGCGTTCATTGGACCGTGGGAGCACGGCAAAGAGAGAATCCGATGGTCCGGTAAAACGGCGTCCTCCCCATTCGAAGGAATCCTGAAGCACTCCAAGTCCGTGTGGGAGCGGGGCAAGCAGTTCGCGGTTTTCGGGGATTCCGCAGTAGAGCAGGTCGTCCTCGGCATGCTCAGCGGGAAGAAATCGGTCCTCCTCGATGATGGGGGTCTCCGGTCTTCCCAATCCAGTGAGCAGCATTGCCGAGGCCTTCTTCCAGTCATCGGGGGCACCGCGTGCCAGAACAACGACCAGGGATCGGGACGAGCGAAGCATGTTGATGTCGACGGGGATCTCAGAGGGGGCGAGGCGCCGGAACAGGCTGACATCCCGATCCACCGTCAGCCGCACCGGAGCGGACGCCGCGGCGAGGGCGAACGCTTGGGTCGTGTCTCTGAGGTGGACCGTTTGTCGGGTCGTTCCCCCGGTCTGCTCCTCAATCTGGATTGGGACCTGCAAATCATAGCAGGGGACGGATTGGTGCAGTGTGCCGCTCACAATCCACGTCCCCCCTACCTCTCGTGCCGAGACACCTCCCAGGCTGATTCGAGGAGCCCCCGGTCGCTCCACCCACTGGCTGAAGAAATTTGTTAAGTCCAGGTTGGCCCGCTTGCCGAATTTCTCCGCAAAGTCGGACCACGAAGCTTCCTGGAAACGCTTCTCCTGATAGACGTCACGAAGGCCGCCCCAAAATGCTTCCTCTCCGACCAAAGAGCGTACCATGTGAAAGAGCATGGCTCCCTTTCCGTAGCCGATGCTGCGAGATGCCGGGCTGGCTCTTCCCAGAAAGCCCCGCAGGGGGAAGTCCTCCGATTCAGGCACCAGGGTGGCGAAATTCCTGAGGATCTGCATGCGGTACCGGCGTCCGGCCTCTTGCGACTCCCGCTCCTGGTACAGATGGTCCGCCACATAGGTCACAAGCCCTTCGGACCAGTTGCCCCGTGACGCATCGACAAAGACGCAGTTGCCCCACCAGGAATGGGCGACTTCATGACCGAGACTGGTGCGAGTGATGAAGGGCAGTTGAATGACCGTGCTGCCGAGCAGCGTATAGGACGGGAAGCCGTAACCCGTGGGAAAGAAGTTTTCTACGATCGCAAACTTAGGAAACGGGTAGGCTCCGAAAAGGCCCTCATAAAGGTCCAGGTACTCAGCTGCTGCTTTGAGGTACGAGTCCGAGAACGGCGTGGATGCCGGCAGAAAGTAGGTGGAGATGGGAATTCGGCTGCCCTTGAGGGAATGAGCCTCATAGGGTGCTGCGGACAGGGCCAAACCCCGGACGGGGTGCTCCGTCTGCCAGGTGACCACGCGTTTTCCGGAAACCACGCGCTCGGCGACCTTGCGGCCTGCCATCACCGCGTGGAATGCTTCAGGTATTTCGATTTCGACCTGGAATCGTGCGTCGAAGCCCGGGAGATCCGGATACCAGCCCGCTTCGGCCAGAAGAAAGACGCCCTCGGTGCTGATCGACCCTGTCACTCCGTAGGTCGGGTCTTCCGTGTTGAGGGGCGAGGAGGGCACTGGATCGCGGAGCACGGCTTCATAGGCGATTGTCACTCGGGGCTGCCGGTTGGGTGCTGCGCCGGGAATGCGGATTTCGAGGTGGCCGTCCGTGAAGAGCGTATGAACCGGATCGTCTCCTACCTTGACAGAGAGGAGTCGAGCCGAAGGAGCGAGGAGGGCCCTTAACGGCGGCTCGTCGTAATCAGGCAGCACCAGAGTGTCGAGCCCCTGGAGACGTCCATTCGCTGGGTCAATCGTCACACGGAGGTGATGGAACACCCGTCGCTCTCCAGCGCAGGCCATTCCATGAATTCCATGCGAGGCCAGGACCATGGAAAGCGTGGCAACCGTCCAGATGAGGGGGGTGAGGAGGCTTCCAGGCATCATCTCCCCAAGTCTCTACCGCGGTAGGCTGATTTCATCCTATTGCGGATCCTTTGAAGATAGGATATGGGTTCTCAACAGCGGCCCTGATGCTTAGAATCGCTTTATGGTCATAGATTGAGGAGCATTGGAATGGAGACAGCTTATACTCCAGAACGCCGTTCGGGTGTAGACAGACGGGCACGACCTACGTCCCCCTTCTCGTGGAGCAGTCTGACGGGGTCGCGCAGCTACGCACGCAGGAGGGCCGACCGTGATGTGCACTACTATGTGGATCGCTACGGATACCCTGCTGCCTTTGCTTTCTTTGTGACGCTTTTGCTCTCCCTTGCCGACGCCTTCTTCACCATGAAGCTCATCAGCGCCGGGGCACGAGAGCTCAACCCGGTGATGGATTTCTTCCTGCGGTTTGGCCCCGTTCCCTTTGTGATAGCCAAATATCTGCTCACTGCCTCGGGTCTGACGTGGCTTCTCATCCACAAGAACTACCGGCTGCTGAAGGGCAGAATCACGGGACAATTCCTGTTCCTCGGCGTTCTGCTCGCCTACGTTGCCCTGCTCGTCTACGAGATGGTGCTGGTCTTCGTGATCATCGCTTAACCCACCTCGGTATTTCGTATCCTTGCTCATCCTGTATGGAATGGTCACTCAACCTGCGAATAGATCCACCCCCGCTTAAGCTCTGAGTAGACGCCGCTTCCATTTTGAACGAGCTGTAGGCGGATGTCAAAGCACAGATCGCACTTTACGTGCTCTGGTTACTTGGTGGAGGCGCCGCTTGCCAAAAGGGATGCGACCGCCGAGGGTGAGAAGACGCTGGATCGTGCAACTTGCCAGGTCTATGAGTTTGCTCAGGCGCTAACGATCCTCTCTGCCTTCTGCCTGGCGGGCGCCTAACCTTGCCCATCTCTGTGGGATCGTTCTCTTTATCTTTGGCGCTTCCTACCGGTTGTGGGCCATTGAGTCGTTGGGGGTCTTCCGCTCCTCGCACCGAGTCCGCGCGGTGGCTCAACACCGGATCGTGGATTCAGGTCCTTACCGCTTCACCAGGCACCCGGCCTACGCCGGAAGGAGCATCGCGCATGCCGGCGTGGCTTTGTACTTCATGAACAGCGTGACCCTGCGTGTCTTTCTGCTCGCCCTTGTGACCGCGATCCTCCTGCGGATTCTCATTGAGGAGCGGATGCTCTTCGAGATCAAGGGATACTGCGATTTCGCGAAGATACGAAAAAGACTTTTCCCAGGAATCTGGTAGAGTACCAATCATGAGCGAATAAGCGCTCTCAATGTCGAGCTGGGACGAATTCTTGACGTCGTACCTGGCTGGGCGGGGACGATAAGGGTCTTGAATGGCATCCTGCCGAGATACGAATCAGAGAGGAAACGAGCATGGCGCCGAAACTGAGAATCCCGGGCATATCTACGGACAGCCGTGTTAAATCCGATGAGCTTGCGAGGGAGTCCGTTTCCGTCCCCCTTGCCATCAGGGTGCAGGAAGTAGTGGAAGTCGCCTCCGCGCGCGAAGGCGCGAAGCCCGTGATCGTGGAGCTCGCAGAGCCGCCCCGGGATGGGGAAGATCGTAAGGCCGGCCAAGTGTGTGAGGTGGAGCTGGAAGGCGGGATCACTCTTTGGCTGCGGCCCGGCTCGCTCTGCCGGGACTTCGGCGCCCAACGGGTCCGGGGTGCGGCGCCGTCTGGGGACGAGGACGTCTGGGATGTCGCCCCGACCTTCGTCCGACCGAGCGCGGCGACGCGAGGCCGGGGTGCCGCGCAGCGGATCCGGCGGATCACGATTTATCAGTGGGAGCGTGGAGCGGCGGCTGCTCAGGAGGTGGTTGTCCAAAGCGAGGCCCCTGAAAGCCGCGGGGTGGCTGCGGATGGGCTGTTAGGTCAGGCCAAGGATGCCGCGATCGACCTCGTTGCAGAAAAGCTGGCCCATCCTGTCGCGCGCGCCGTGGAGGACCATCAGCTCAAGAAGAATCTGGGGCTGTATAAGCTGCACTTGGGGGGCAGCTTCTCCATGGTCAAGGTTCCTGACTGCTCCACCAATGGGCCGATCCTCGTTTTCCTCCACGGCACGATGTCGAGCTGTGAGGGAAGCTTCAAAGGGCTCTGGGATGAGAAGAACAGGGCCGGTGCGGAGGTCCGCGCCCAGCTTGAGCGCCGTTACGTCGCTGCCTTTGCTTGGGAGCATCGAACCCTGACGGAAAGCCCCATCGAGAATGCGCTGGCATTGGCCGAGATGCTGCCGCCAAAGGCCAGGCTCCACCTGGTCAGCCATTCCCGCGGCGGGCTCGTGGGAGACCTCCTCTGCTTGGGCCAGCGGGAGAACGGCGCCGATGCCCCGTCGCGCGCGCAGCTTCGGGAGCTTTTCGAGCAGGCTTCCCGGACGGGAAGGTCCGGTAGCCTGGATGATACGCGCAGGATGCAGGCCGAGCGCTTCGCCAGGCTGATCGAGATCCTCGAGGGAAAACAGGTCACGGTGGAGCGTTTCGTCCGCGTGGCGTGCCCGGCGCGGGGAACCACGCTGGCATCGGGCAGGCTCGACCGCTGGCTCTCCGTGGTGAAGCTCCTGAACGACCTGGTTCTCCCCAACACGTTTCCATTGCAGCTCCTCATCGCCCTGATCGCCGAGCACGATGATCCCAGCCGGCTGCCGGGTCTCGAAGCGATGATGCCCGGCTCGCCTCTCGTTCGGATTCTCAACCTTCCGACCCTTCAGGTGAGGGCCGACTTGTCGGTCATCTCCGGCGACACGGAGGGACGGGGGCTCTTCGGCCGCCTCAAGGAGCTCATGCTCGACCAGTTCTTTGAAGACGAATGCGACGTCGTGGTCAATACCGGCGCCATGTACGGGGGGGTGAAACGGGTCGGCGGCGGTCGCTTCTACCTGGATGGCGGGAAGGATGTCAATCACTTCAGCTATTTCAAAAACGACGAAACCGTGCGGATGCTCGCTGCGGGTCTCCTGCGAAGCGACAATGCCGAGGCCGGGTTCCTGCCTCTCGCCGTGGCCCCGGAAAAGGAGCCCGCCAGGGCTGTCCTCCGCCGCCCTCCCAAAGGGCCCTTGCCGGTGGTCTTCGTGCTTCCCGGCATCATGGGGAGCACCCTGGAGGTCGACGGTGACCGGATCTGGCTCGATAAGCTGGATCTGATGCTCGGGAAATTCGGCAAGCTGGCGGTCGACCGGGAGGTGAGGCCGAGGGAGCCTTTAGAAGACTACTACGGCGCGCTCATGGACTACCTTCGGGAATCCCACGAGGTGGTGCCCTTTCCTTACGACTGGCGCCGCTCGATCTTGGATGCGGGGAAGGCCCTGGCGAGCCTGGTGAGCGCTAAGCTGGATGAGATCGACCAACGCGGGGCGAAACAGCCGGTGCGGATCCTGGCCCATTCCATGGGCGGGCTGGTGGCCCGCGCGATGATTGCTCAAAAGACCGATCTCTGGCGTCGCATGACGGCCAACGAGGGGGGGCGTCTGCTCATGCTCGGGACACCTAACGGGGGATCCTACGAAATCATCCGGCTCTTGACGGGCTATTCCTCGACGCTTCGGCAGCTCGCCCTGCTCGACTTCACACGGAGCTGGAAGGAGCTGCTGGAGATCATTGTCGATTTCCCCGGTGTGCTGGAGCTCCTTCCCATCGAGGACGACTACCGGTTCTTCTCCGAAGAGAATTGGACCGCGCTGAAAGACGGCGATGACACCATGCGCGAATACGATGTCGAGCTGCCCCGGGCAAAAAGGCTGATCGACGCGCGACGCACCTGGGAGACCATCCTGTCGACGCCCTTCGAGCCCGACCGTGTCCTTTACGTGGCCGGCCAGGCCCGCCAGACCCCCATTTCCTGGTGTGTCAAAGTGGAGTCGGACCCCGAGCATCCCGGCAAGGAGCACAAAGCTCTGGTCTTCGAGGCCACCGCCCGAGGGGATGGCAAGGTCCCCTGGGACACGGGGATCCCACAAAACGTCAAAACCTGGTACCTGCCGAACGTGCAGCACGGCGACTTGCCGGCCCACGAGGAGGCCTTTCCGGCCTATCTGGAGCTTTTGCAAAATGGTACCACGATGCGTCTTGCCACGGTGCCGCCGGCGGGCATCCGTGCCGCGGCACTGGGGGAGCGGACGATCCTTGTCCCCGAATTGCCGCCGATGCTGCCAGACGATCGGGAGCTGGCCGGAAGTGTCCTTGGAGGTGTCAGCGGCCGTAGGAGGAGGAAGGCCGGGATCGGTCTTCCCAAGGCCACGGTTTCCATCACCCACGGCGACATCGGCTACGCGCGGCATCCCGTCGTGGTCGGCCATTACGCAGGTGACACCATCGTCAGCGCGGAAGACTACCTGGATAGGGCTCTCGGCGGCCGGTTGCGGGAGCGTCATCGGCTGGGGCTTTACCCGGGCAGACTGGGGACCTGCGAAACCGTCCTCAATCCGGATCGCGGCGGAAAGCCCGCCGGAGCCATCGTTATCGGACTCGGGCGTGTTGGTGAGCTGTCCCCGGGTGGCCTCCAAAGTGCCGTTACCCAGGCTGCCCTCCAATACGCCATCTATGTGGCCGAATGCCAGGACGGTCGCTTCGGGTCGCTCCCCGGCGTGCCGCGCTCTGCCAAGATCACCAGCCTTCTCATTGGCACGGGTGCCGGCGGCATGACGACACGCGATTCGATCGAAGCGATCCTGAAGGGGGTGGGCGCTGCCAACCGGCTGCTCCACGACCAGGATTTGGCGGGGAAGGTTCGCATCGATGCGATCGAGCTCATGGAGCTATGGCAGGATGTTGCCATCCAGGCGGCGACCGAGCTGGAGCGAGCGCTTCAGGACGGCCCGCTCGCCGACCTCTTCGTCTGGGAGGATGGAGAGCTCAGGACCGGTGAAGGGGGACGGCGGCGGGTTCAGTTCGATGAACCTCCCGACTGGTGGCATCGCTTGGAGATCGTCCACGATCGGAAGAAGGACGAGCTGCGCTTCATCGCGCTGACCGACCGCGCCCGGGCCGAAGAGAGTTTGGTGACGGGGCAACTGCACCTGGCCGAAGATTTGATCCGGCAGACCATCGCCGACACCCGGCGCGATTCCACCATTACGCACGCCCTGTTCGAAATGCTGATCCCAAACCGGATCAAGGAGCTGGCTCCGAGCCAATACGATGTGGTCCTGGTGGTGGACGAGGTATCGGGGAGGTATCCCTGGGAGCTCTTGGAAGACCGGTGGAGCATCGGAGACCGTCCGGTGGCCGTATCCTCCGGCATGCTGCGCCAGTTCAAAACTCAGACCTTCCGCGAGCGGCCGGTCAGCACACTCGAGGACACCGCGCTCGTGGTGGGCGACCCCCTCATCACCGGGGAGGCCGCCCGGATGTTCCCCAGCCTCGAAGGGGCGCGCAGGGAGGCCGTCGCGGTGGCCGATCTGCTGGGGCAAAACGGCTTCGTGGTCACCCGTCGAATTCGCTCGGAAGCCAGGGAGATCATGGGCGGTCTCCATGACAACGGTTACCGCATCCTGCACCTGGCCGGTCACGGGGTGCACGATGAAGAGCTGCCCGTGATGGAAACGGGCTCCGTCTGCAAGGAGTGCGAGCGGCCGCTTCCTCAGCAGCCGAAAAAGGTCTCGGGGATGGTTATCGGAAACGGGGTCTACCTCGCCCCGGGGGACGTCGAGCAAATGCGCTTCGTGCCGGAGTTGGTCTTCATCAACTGCTGTCACTGTGGGAGTGTGGACGCTGCGGACGGCGCAGATCGTTCCAGAGCCTACCACCGGCTGGCGGCCAACCTTGCGGCCCAGTTCATCCGGATGGGAGTCAAGGCGGTTGTCGCGGCCGGTTGGGCGGTCGACGACGCCGCTGCGGAGACCTTTGCCACGGCCTTTTACCGCCAATTGCTGGCGAGTGACAAGTTCGGGGAGGCTGTGCGAGCGGCCCGTGAGGAAACCTTTGACCGGCACGGAGCCACGAACACTTGGGGGGCGTACCAGTGTTACGGTGACCCGGGCTTCCGGCTCCGCCCCCGGAAGGGCCCGAAGAGAGCCGAGCCTCGGCCGAAGTATCTCTCCCCGGCCCAGGTGGTGATGGATCTCGAAAACCTGGCGAATCAGGTCCGCATGGGGGGAGGCTCGGTCGAAGAGGTGGAAGCAATCGTTCAGGCGGTGAAAGACAAGAATGCGGCGTGGCTCGATCTCCCTGAGACGGCGGCAGCCCTTGGACTTGCCTACGGGGAGCTTGGCAGGCTTCAGCAGGCCATCCACCACTTGGATGCAGCCATGGTGCGGGAAAAGGCCGAATTCCCGATGCGTGCTCTGGAACAGCGCGCCAATTTCGCGGGAGGCTGGGCGGTGGAGCTCAAACGCGGAAGCGTCGATGCGACCGGTGGTGAAAGCCCGGATGACCTGATCAGGAAGGCCATTTCCGACCTCGAAGTCCTGGTAAGCTTTGGCAAGACGGCGGAGCGATTGAGCCTCCTGGGGAGGGCCCACAAACGGCGTGCCTGGATCACGGAGGGGACTGAGCGCCGGGACGCATTGGCGAAGATGGCGGCATTCTATAAGGAAGCCCATGAGATGAGTTGCGACGAGAAGCGCAACCGCCTGGACACCTGTCCCCTTCTGAACTGGTTGACTGCCGAAGTGCTGAAAGGCTGGCTCGGGCAGTCCGTGGGGCCTGAGTTGGCTGAGATTCGGGAGTGGTGCGCACGGGCCGGGGCACACGCCGAGGCAAAGGACCGAGAGGATCCGAGCTTTTGGAACAGCGTCGTCAAGCCCCACTGCGATCTGATTCTCGCTCTGGCCGAAGGCACCATCGACAGTCAAAAGCAGACGATCATCGAGGGCTACCGGCAGGCAAAGGGCCGTGAGGCAAGTCCCAGGCAGTTTCGATCCGTCATGGAGCATTTGGAGTTTCTGGCGACCCTCGCCGAGCAAGCCGATGCGGCTATGGGAATCCAGGCGCAGGCGACGGCACTGCGGGAGATCGTGGAACAGCTCGCACCGACTTAACCAACGGGGGAGACACGATGTGCGAATTCTGCCTCAAGCACGGCGAGGGAGAGAAGTGGTATCTTCAGGCGAAGAACTATTCCGAAGACCTGTTGAGCGACGTTCGTCGCGCTCAATTCCTTCGGAGCTTTTCGGACCCGAGGCTGCTCGAGCAGGAGATCAGGAAGATGAAGGCAGGCTTCGATCGGCTGAGCAACGCTCCCTGGTTGATTCGAAGCCTGTTCAGCCGCATGACCACGCGGAAGATGAAAAGAATCCATTTCGGTCAGGTGGTTCCGATCGAGGACGTCGAGCGGATCTTTGAATTCACGAATTCCATCGTTCGAGTAGCCTGCATCTGCAGAAAGTCATCCCTGGGCAAGGAAATGCGCTACTGCTACGGGCTCAGTCTGCAGCCCAACGGAGGCAAGCTGCTTGAGATCTTCCAAGCCCTTGAAAAGGACTACGCGGAAGGGGTCAATGACCAACGATACGAAATGCTGACCAAGGAGGAAGCCCTTTCCTTGTTCCGCAGCTACGAGCTCGAAGGGCTTTGCCATACCGTGTGGACGTTTCACACCCCCTTCATCGGAGCAATCTGCAACTGCGATCGCGTGGACTGCGCGGCGATGCGCTCGACCATCACCCAAGCGGTCCCCGTCATGTTTCGGGCCGAATACATTGCCCGTGTCGACAGCGATCTGTGCAACGGCTGCCGGCAGTGCATGCGCCAATGCCAGTTCGGGGCCTTGACCTACAGCGCCTCGAACGAGAAGGTCGCCGTGGATCACAATTGGTGCTACGGCTGCGGAATCTGCCGGTCGGCGTGCAAGACCGGTGCAATCCATCTCCACGACCGGACATCCTCCCCGGTTGCCGCCAATCTGTGGTAGATATCAACGAGTGGGGATTGAGACCAACATGACGGTGTCCATTGTCATCTCCAGGAAGGAC
>CAZIEW010000072.1:0-30551 GCA_964538515.1 uncultured Syntrophobacteraceae bacterium | reverse complement strand
CTTCATTCGCTCATTGAGCTCCTGGTTTCATAGCAACCTGGAATCCAGCATGAGCCTTTTTCATGATATCACCGATCGGGAGCTCAGAAGAACAGTGCAGATCCAGCTCAACAAGGGCGAATACCGGCACAAACTGCCCCGATGGATTTTTTTCGCGGACCAGGGCGAGCTCAGTACGGGAGTCTGCGAGGAAATCATGAACAAGGCCAGTTGCTTGAGCCTGGTTTCAAACATCATCCTGTATTGGAACACCCTGAAGATCAATGGCATTGTCGAAAGTCTCCGACGACGGGCAGAATGTGTCGGCGATGCTGTGCTGGGGCATATTTCACTGTTGCCGTACAAACATGTGCTGCCGAACGGCACCTGTTTTATCGAGGGAACGGAAGATGAGGCCGGCAGTGACGCTGTTTAGGACCCACGACGCCGGTCTCCCGCGGGCACCGATCCAGAACCATATCCCGAGCGAAAAGAGGTGGCCATGAGCGAACCTGCAAAAAGAAAAGCGACTTACGAGGACCTTTACGCCATCCCTGAAAACATGACAGGGGAAATCATCGACGGGGAGTTGATCGTCCAGCCAAGACCGTCGAGGAAACACACTTATGCCGCCTCCGCTTTGGACAAAGAGATAGGCCCCCCCTACCAACTCGGTCGGGGCGGGGGACCCGGCGGATGGATTATCATTGTCGAACCCGAGATCCAGATGGGTGAACACACCATGGTTCCTGACCTGGCCGGTTGGAAAAGGGAGCGATTTCCGGTCGAAGAGGATCGGAATCCGATTTCCGCAGTTCCGGATTGGGTATGTGAGATCCTCTCACCAAGTACGCTTCGCGTCGACAAGATCAAAAAGATGCCAATCTACGCCCACCATGGCGTCGGGCACATCTGGCTCCTCGATCCTCTCGCCAAAACCATGGATGCTTTCAGACTCGACTCCGGCGGATGGCGCCTGTTGGCGAGCTTTTCGGAGAATGACAAGGTTCGTGAAGAGCCCTTCCAAGACATTGAAATCGGTCTCGGGAATTTGTGGCTCAGTTCGCAGTAGCCAACTTCCAAAGGAGGCACAATCTAACTGAAAGTTACGGTTATGCGATACAACACCATTTCAAGACCGTTATTTTCGTGGCTCATCGTGAACTAGCGTGAAGGGCACCCAACTCAGCGAAAGCCCTAAGTCTGAAGTTGTTGAAATTCCTGTACCCGAAGGCGATGCGCATGAGGGCCCTCAGGACGCCGTTGAGGGCCTCGACGAACCCATTGGTGATTCGCTCAAGGAAGTAGTTGAGAATCTCCTCCCACCAATTGCGGAGTGTGACGACAAACTTGGCCAGGTATTTGTTGCCGGTCCAGTTGGCTTTGAGAATCCAGGCAGAGAAGAACCGCTCGGCCTTGTGCCTGTCATGGACTTTTTCGAAGATGCTTCGGAGCTCCTCTTTGAGAAGGTACAAGGTCCGGATCTCCGGACACACATCGAGCAATCGGATCAATTGGGCTTCCTCGGAAGCTGACAATCCGGATCGGTTTCGCACAAGAAGCCGGCGGCTGCCCTTGACCTCGGATCGCATCTCGCGCGAAAGCTCCTTTTGATACGCGGTGCGAAGCTGGGTCAATCGCGTGTTCAGTTGTTTCATGACGTGAAAGCGATCGACCACCACCTTTGCATGGGGAAGCTTATTTCGGGCTGCTTGATGATAGGGCGCCCACATGTCTATCGAAACGAAGCGGATGGATCTTCGGTCCTGAGGGCTCAGTGTCTCGATCTAAGCCTCCAGGGTCTTCTTCTCCCTATCGGCAAGCACTGCCAGAATGCACTTTCTGTCCGGATCCGAAATGATCAGCGTGAACTGCCTGTGACGTTTCTTGAGAGAGATTTCATCAATACCCAGGACCCGTATTGTTCCCGCCTTGGGAGCCTTCCCTTTCAGGGCGGCACTCCAACGATTGAAGATCTGCCGAGTGGTGGAGTGGCTCAGTCCCTCACGGACAGAAACGGCTTTGCATGTACTCCCAAGGCATGATTGGTAAACGTGTCTCTCAAAGGCCGTCGATTGCCTCCGGTGAGAATCCACAAACGGCAACTCTTCGGCGAACGTGCGGCCACATTGGTCACATCGGAACCGGCGGCCCATGACGTGCAAGAATGTCTTCTTCCCCCATACATCCAGGTGACGGACACAACGATGCTCTTCTTCGTGCACTGTTGTCGAAAGGGTCCCACAGGGCGATCTCTTCGCGATGAGCACACCAAAGATGAAGGACCTCATGCTCGCCTTTTCACCGCATCGCATACATCGTGACGACTAACGTCGCAATGCCCAGCAGCTCAGTGAGCGTCTCATCCGCAACCGCCTTGAAATCTGCCCGGCAAATTCGTTTCACGCATCTGACGGCATCCTTTATGAAGGGAATAAAGTAGGGAAGCAATTTCATGGGAGCACCTCTCGGTTAGGGTTGTCCCATGCTTATTTATGCTCTTTTGTTCCCGATGTCCCGTCCAAAATCACCTCTCATCCATTTTTCACGTGAATTTGCGATGAGCCGCTTTTTTTCGTTGTCCCGTCCTTTCTATAGGGGGGCCAACTGAGACTTCGGCTACAGTTCCAATACGTTCAGTCATTGGAAGCTGCCGATCCATCAGTGGATGCTAAAATGTTGCCACAGACCTTTGAACGATCGCGTTCGAGTCGGCTTCCAACGCACGGTGCTTCCCTTGGCGCCGACTTCTCACGTTTTCGTTATCCACCCGTTGACGCGAGCCAGCTTCCGGTAGGGCCTGTCACAAAGACGAGCGGCGCGAAACAGGGGAAGGGAAGCTCGAGCGTGTCCTCGATCCGGGCGTCACCCGCCGTATTGGCGGAAAACTCCCCCGTCAGCACGTTTGCAACGCCTCCGTCGGCCGTGATGCAGCTGACAAGGCCGCGAAACGCCACGGCGGGATTGATTCCGTCTTCCACGAGAATCAATCCCTCGACGGTGATCGTGAGTCTCCCATCCCTAAGGAGCCGCCCATTACCTCGAGCAATCTGCCACGGTTGCCCCCCGGCGACCACACCGCGGATCTGATCCGTTCCGACCAGCGAGCCGGATACCCCTGTCATGCTCTCGAAGCGCAGGACCTCGTCCGAGACCCCGGAATTCGTGGATCCCGAATTGGAATTGGTGCTGCCGGAATTGTCCGCATTGGGCAGAATCCCCTGCATGCCCTGCGGCTGAGCCGCCAGGCGGTTTCCAAGCCGTATAATGTCCCCCCCACCGCGATCATCGAGCGGACCGATGATCTGGGAGGAAGCCGGAGCGGCCGTCCACAAGAGCAGCCCCATCATCAGCATGAGATAGCCCATCATGGTAAGACCTCATTTCTCACCTTGCGGTGCTATGAACGCGGGCGGAATGGAACCTGCCCGCTGTCCGAGCTCTCAACCGACCCCATCATGAGTCGTTGTCGAATTTTCTTTCTAGGCTCCCGATACCGGGCACCTCCTCAACAGGGAAAGTAATCTCCACCGGGTACATGGGCAATGCTTGCCCAAGATGGATGGTAAACAGCGCCCGAATTCTGCTATAACACCGTCATCCATGGACCGCCCAAGCGTCCCTGTCATGACCTCTTGGAAACGTCGATCCCATATCCCTGGAGCCCAGCATGAACTGCCCGAAGTGTTCCTTTCAGAACCCGCCTCAGGCCAAGTACTGCATTGAATGCGGGGCACGCATGGAGCTCACTTGCCCCAGGTGCGGCGCAGTGACACCGCATCCTGGGAGATTCTGCATGGAATGCGGAGCCAGCCTAACCCCCGCGGAGCCTCCCACCGCGTTAGCCCAAAGGGGCGCTCAATCCTACACCCCGAAGTTCCTGGTCGATAAGATTCTTTCCACGCGAAGCTCGATGGAGGGCGAACGGAAGCTTGTGACCGTGCTTTTTGCAGATATCTCCAACTTCATGACCATCGCCGAGCGGTTGGACCCGGAGGATGTGCATGGAATTTTGGATGGCACCTTCAGGATCCTGATGGACGAAATCCACAAGGTCGAAGGCACCGTCAACCAGTTCACCGGCGATGGCATCATGGCCCTCTTCGGCGCCCCCGTGGCCCATGAGGATCACGCGCAGCGTGCCTGCCACGCAGCCCTTCACATTCAGAACGGAGTGCGGGCCTACGCCGAGACTGTAAGGGGCCGGTATGGCGTCGATTTCGCCATGCGGCTAGGCTTGAATTCGGGTCCCGTGATCGTCGGGGCTATCGGGGACGATCTGAGGATGGATTACACGGCGGTGGGAGACACCACCAACCTGGCGTTCAGACTTCAATCTCTGGCAGTTCCGGGCACGATTCTGGTTTCCCAGCATACCCATCGACTCGCGGAGGAGTCCTTCGAATTCAGATCTCTAGGGAAGGTTGACGTGAAGGGCAAGGCCGAGCCCCAGGAGGTATTCGAGCTCATCAAGCCATGCGACACTTCCATGCGGAGCAGCGCACGCGCAGCCCGGGGGTTTTCCCGTTTCGTTGGCCGCAAGAGCGCGCTTAAACGTCTCTTGGCGGCCTATGAAGAAGCGAGCAGCGGGGCCGGCCGGATTGTCGCCATCACGGGAGAGCCCGGCGTCGGCAAGTCAAGGCTCCTGCTTGAATTCAGGAATCTCCTGCCCCCGGGCGATTACACGTATCTTGAAGGGGAATGCGTCCATTACGGAGAATCCATCGCGTACTATCCCGTCGTGGGACTTCTCAAGTGCTGGCTGGGGATCATCGACGGCGACATGGAGCTGGACATCAAGACGAAGATCGAGCGGCGGTTCAGCGAGCTCGGGGCAGAGCTTCGGGATGCCATTCCGCCGCTCCAAGAACTGCTGTGCGTGGAGGTGGACGATGAGGAATTCGTGCAGCTCCGGCCCCAACAAAAGCGGCTGAGAACCTTCGACGCCGTGCGAGACCTTCTTCTCTTCGCCAGCGATGAAAGGCCCCTCGTCTTGGCCTTGGAGGATCTTCACTGGGTGGACAAGACCTCGGAGGAGCTGCTCAGCTACCTGATCGATTTTCTCCCCAACAGCCGTGTCCTCATAATCCTGCTCTTCCGCCCGGAATACACCCATCCATGGGGCAACAAGTCCTACTTCTCCCAGATCGGTCTCCGCCAGCTCGACAACACCTCAAGCCACGAGCTCGTCCGGAGTATCCTGGACGACGGAGACATTGCATCGGAGGTGGCGCGACTGATCTTGGAGAGGTCCGCAGGAAATCCGCTTTATATCGAGGAGTTCACGCGGTCACTGCTCGAAAGTGGAGTCATCCTCAAGCGGGACGGCGAATATACTTTAAACCCCGAATCGCCCGCGATCCACGTGCCGGACAGCCTCCAGGGGCTGATCGCAAGCCGTATCGACCGCCTCGAGGAAACCATCAAGAAGACCGTGCAGGTCGCTTCCGTCATCGGGAAGGATTTCGCCTATCGCATCCTTCACGTCATCACGGGGATGCACGAGGAGCTCCGGTCCAGTCTCCTGAACCTTCAAGGCATGGAATTCATTTACAAGAAAACGTTATTCCCCGAGCTCGAATACATCTTCAAGCATGCCCTGACGCAGGAAGTGGCCTACAACAGCCTGCTCGTCGCCCGTCGCAAGGAGCTCCATCGCAAGATCGGCGAGGCCATGCAGGACATTTACGGGGAGCGTGTCAACGAATACAGCGGCATCATCAGCGAGCATTTCCTGCGCGGCGAAGACTGGGAGAAGGCGTTCGTGTATCTCAACAAGGCAGGGGATGCCGCGGCACGGTTGTTTGCCCACACGGAAGCCAGGGTGCACTATTCTCGAGCCCTGGAGGTTCTTGGGAAGCTGGAGCGGAGCGTGACCAACAGTCGCCGGCGCGTGGACACCATCATCAAGCTCTCGCTTTCATCGTGGCGTGCCCATGCCCCTGATCAGACCCTAAGCCTCCTGATGGAAGCGGAAGCAGCGACACGTGCCCTATCAGGTCCGGAAGGGCTGAGCCCGGAAGACACCCTTCGGCTGGCACGGGTTCATTTTTGGCTCGGCCGGGTCCGCTACTTGCGTGGCGATGTGGGCGAGGCGATCCAAACGTTCATGCAGATGCTGCCCGTGGCGCAAGCCTCGAAAGACCCCGAGCTCATCGCCATCCCTTCCTGCGCCATCGGCCAGGCCATGGAAGTCCTGGGGTATTTGCCGAAGGCGAGACAACTGCTCGAGCAGTCGATTCCGCTTCTGGAGGCAACCGCAAACTGGGCGGAGTGGGTTCAGGCCATGGGGTTTCTCGGGACGGCTCTGTCCGGGATGGGGCAGTGCGCCGCCGGGGTCGAAAAGGCCCAACAGGCCCTCGCCCGTGCCCAGGAGCTCCAGTCCATGACGGGGGTGAGTATTTCCTACAGCACCATGTCGTTTGCGCACCTTTTCAGCGGCGACCTGTCTCGCGCCATGACAACGGCACAGGCGGCCGTGAATGCGGCGGAGGAATCGGGAGACCGGATTTACCGGTATGTGGGCTACGGCCTCTGGGCCTGGGCCGCAGGTCGGCTGGGACACACCGAGACCGCGGCGCTGTGCCTGACTCGGTCCCAGCAGGCCGCAGAGGAGCTTGGCGGCCAGGTCATCCTCGCCGACGTCTTTTCGGCCGTAAGGGCGGAAGTGGCCCTCCACGCCGATGAGTTGGACGAGGCTCAGACGCTGGCCGAGCGCGGCGTTTCGATCGCACAGGCCATCGAAGGAATTTTCGGAGAGGGTTATGCCCGCCGTGTCTGGGGCCAGGCTCTGATGAAGCGGACGCCTCCGGACTGGGATGGTGCCGAGCGGCAGCTCGCTGAAAGCACCCGCCTCCTCGAATCCGGCGAAAACCGCATGGAGGCGGCCCGGTCTCTGGCGCTTCTAGGCTCGGTTTGTCTGAAGCGAGGGAAGCTTGCCGAAGCGGCGGAGCACTGGCACAAGGCCGCCGCCCAGTTCCGGGCTGGCGCCGCGGACCGCGAGCTCCAAGAAGTGCTCGAGCTCATGAAGGACGCATCGATCCCCATTGGATGAAAGTCCCCTCGGCGCTACGAGAAGAGGTTTTCTTCCGGCTCCATTTCACAGGACACGGGCTGGGAGGCGGTGACCGTAACCAAGAGACACAGCTCGCTTGTTGCCAGCAGGCTGTTCTGCTCGCTGATCTCCGAGATCACGATATCTCCGGGCTCGACCGAATACCGCTGAAGCCCCTCGCCGTGGAACTCGCCGTTTCCCCCCAATACGAACAGGCTCACCTTCCCCTGCATCTCCTCGGAGTGCATGAAGAGCTTCTGACCCGCCTCAAACCTGAATTTAAGAATCTTCAGGCATGGCGATTCATACACATAACTCACCCCGTAATCGCCCACTTCGGGAAGGTCCATCGAACAAAGATTGGCTCGTGTCATGCTCATCCCCCTTTGTCCTGATTTGAGCTGCTTTGCTGCTGCACGCCAAACCGGCTCCACCTGGGGCCGAAGCCGAGGTCTCAGGCCGTCTTGGCCACCGGACCCGCCGTTTCGACCAGGCGGAGCAATTCGACATCTGTAAACGGTTTGTCGAGGTAGTGGACCGGCCACGGGAGAGAGTCCAATGCCCGACGCTCTGGTCTGAAGTCTCTCGTGGCAACCACGCAAACCTTCGGAAGCCGCTCCTGGACTGCTTGGATCATTTCGGGAGTGCAAAGTATTCGCGTTGAGCAGTCCGTGACAATGAGATCCGCCTGAAATGTTTCCTGTCGGACACACGCCAACGCCTGTTGCAGCGTCTTCGCCTCGAAAACCTGGTGCCCCACGATTCTAAGACCGCGCGAGAGGCTCTGGATTCGGTATGTCTCATGATCGATGAGAAGAATCTTCACGGGCTCCACCTGCCATCGCATTCATCCGCGTCGCGACCCTGCTTTCGCCTTGCGCCTGTCCAGCCAACCGCCGGAGCCCAACCGGGCGTTAGGACGCCCACGCGCTTCCACCCCTCTACCCGGGGGCCAGGGTTGGGACAGAACAGCCGTCCCTCGGGCCTGGCATCCCGAAGGTGCTGTCTGTCCCGTTGGCTGGGGGAGGGTGATTCAGGGGGATACATTGGTGCTGTATCCCGAGAGCCTGACAGCGGGTTAGGCATCTTCCATGCCAGAGGACCAAGTGTCACCCTAAATCCGGATCATCCTTGAGGTTGCCTGGATGGGCATGAGGGAGGACAAACGAAAAACCGGGGAAAACAGCCATACGCCAGCCGCCGCTGTTCCATTTTGGCGGGGCCGTTACGCGTCGGCGCGATGGATTCCGTGGCAAATCAGGAAGCAACACCATTCTGGAACCGTTCAGTTTTGGCAGCTTCAGTCTCAGTCAACCCCATAGGACTCCAGCTTTCTCCTCAGGGTGTTCAATCCGATTTGGAGCTGCTTGGCCGTCTGGGCCTTGTTCCGCCCGGTGCTCTCATAGGCGGCGAGAATGCAGGACTTCTCGACATCGGCCAAAGACATCGCCCCATCGGGTCGCGATCGAATAGACGATTCACCCTTAAGGGTCGCATGCTTCAGATAGTCTGGCAGGGTCGACAGGGAGATCGTTCCCCCCTGCGCCAGGTTGGCAGCCACATCGATGATGGATCGCAGCTCTCGGATGTTCCCAGGATAATTGTAGCCCTCGAGAAAGGTGAGGACGTCCCGCTCGACCGCCTTTGGCCTGCGCCTCGGCTCGATCTCGTTGATGAATCGACTGACGAGAACCGGAACATCCTCAAGCCGATCTCTGAGGGGTGGCAACTGCAGCCATGCGCCTCGAAGCCGGTAAAACAAGTCCTTTCGGAACTGGCCTTTAGCCATGAGGCGCTCCAGATCCTGATTGGTTGCCGCGATGAAACGGACGTCGATTTTCATCGGCTTGCTCGATCCGATCTTCATCACTTCGCCTTCCTGCAGCACCCTCAGCAGCTTGGCCTGAAGATTGAGCGGCAGATTGCCAATTTCGTCGAGAAAGAGGGAGCCCCTGTGTGCGCTCTCGAAATACCCGGAGCGCTCCCCCACCGCTCCCGTAAACGCTCCTTTGGTGTGACCGAAAAATTCCGCCTCGAACAGGGTTTCCGACATGGAAGCCATGTTGATGGCGACAAAGGGATTCTTGGCCCTACGGCTCGCCCGATGGATAGCCCGTGCAAGCAGCTCCTTTCCCGTCCCGCTTTCTCCGGTGATCAGCACCGGCAGATCGCTCACCGCGTGCAGCTCCGCCTCTTTCAACGCCCGTTGCACCGAAACCGATGCGGTGCTGATGTCCTGAAAGGCCTCGGGATGGTTCAGCGCCGGCAGGGACGGACTGCGCTTCAGCTCGAGGATATCGATCAGATGCTTTCTTTCCAAAGCCCGCTTGATCCTCAAAACGAGCTCTTCGTGCAAAACAGGTTTCACGAGGTAGTCCAAAGCCCCCTTCTGCATGCATTGCACGGCAACCCCCACCTCGTTGATGGCGGTCACCATGATGCACTCCGTGCTCGGACTGACGCTCTTGATCCGTTCCAAAAGCTCCAACCCGTTCATGCCGGACATGGTGATGTCGAGCAAAGCAACATCGAAGAACTCACCATTCTCCACCAGCCGGAGCGCATCCAGCGGGTCGGAGGCCAGGCTCAAGTTCTTGTACCCCGAAATGACGAGCCCCCTCTTCACGCTCTCCAGAAAGTCCTTTTCGTCATCGACCACGAGAATACGGATGCTCATGCAGGCTCCTTCGGGAGTGAATGAAACGATCAGCAACAACCACAATTCGAATGGACTCTGGGCTTCGCCCTATTCCGTGTCCGTCCGTGGAAGCAATACACGAAAGGTGGAGCCTTGACCGACGCCACTGTCCACCTCGATCACCCCGCCCAAGGATTCCACATGGTGGTGGCAGATGTAAAGCCCCAGTCCAGTCCCCATCGAGGACAGCTTCGTCGTGAAGAAGGGGTCGAAGATCATCTCCCGATGCTCTTCTTCGATCCCGGTGCCATTGTCGGAGACTTCGATCCGAATCTGGCTCTCGGGCGAGTAGCCCAAATCGACGTGCAAGCTGACCATGGAATCCTCTTTGTCGCATGCGTGAACGGCATTGATGATCAGGTTCAGCAGGACCTGCTCGAGGGCTTCCGGGTCGGACCGAATGATCGGGACATCCGGTGCGATCACGACCTCAAACGATTTCACCTTGCGCTTGATCTCCGCGTGACAGAGGGCGATCACCTTGTCGATCACCTGCTTCAGATCGACCTGTTGCAGTCCATCGGTCTCCCGTTTTCGAACGAACCCTTTAAGCGCCCCGACGATCCGATTGATGCGATGCGACCCATGCTCCATGTTTTCCAGCAGTCTGAAGATGTCTTCCTTCAATTCGGCGTAGGACATGTGAAGCACTTCAAAATCCGGATGCAGCTCCGCATACCCGTCAAGAATCGGAGTGAGCGCCTCCAGATACTGCCTCAGAATCGGAATATTGAAGTAAATGAAGCTGTTGGGGTTATTGATTTCATGGGCGATGCCCGAGGTCATGAGTCCCAGGGAGGCGAGCTTCTGATTATGGAGGAGCTGGCGATCTAGCAGCTTGGTGAGGGTCACGTCGCTCGTCTTGACGATGATGGCATCGCGCTCACCGGACACATTGAGGACCGGATAGACCGTGACGCTTTCCACTCGCTTCTGATCGTGAAGACCCGCCCGCTCAAACGTTAAGGGCTCGCTGACGACCGACACAAAGGGATAGTCACATGCGGGACAAATGCTCTCCCGCCCCCCCAATCCTTCAAAGCACGGCATTCCAAGCACATCCTCGATTTCACGGCTACCGTAGTAGTCCATGGCGGCTTTGTTGATCATGGTTACGAGTCCATCTCGATCGAGCATGATCAGGGGATCGGTGATACCATCCACAATCTTCTGTAGCAATTCAATGCTTTGCTGAAGCCGTTCTTCGGATTTCCTAAGATCCTTTTCGACTTGCCTGAGCCCGGTGATGTCCTGGTTGACGACAATCGCCCGGACGATCTGGCCGTGCTCGTCGAAGATCGGAAAGGCAGAGCTCAGAATGGTTTTCCCCGTTCCGTCGAAGCACTGGATGTCGATGATCTCATTGGTGGAAACCTCTCCCCGGTTGATCGCACGGGCGAGGGCCCATTCCTCCGGCTCGATAAGCTTCCCCGTATCAGCCCACCATCCTTTGTACTCTCCGAAGCGCTCCACCCCAACGTAGCGCGCCCCTCCCCAGATCTTCAGGGCGGCGGGATTCGCCATGGAGATCGTGCCGGCTCGATCGGTGATCCAAACCCCCACGGGCATGGTCTCCAAGACCGTCCGAAGGAGCTGCTCACTTTGACGAAGCGCCTCCTGGGCACGCCTTCGCTCCGTCACATCGACACGGGTCAGCACGAGGCCCACCATTTCACCCGAATCGCCCCTCACCGGCTGCAGACTCCAATCCCAATAACTTGTGCCCCACTCGGGATGGTCGGGATGCTCGAAAGGCTTTTCTGTGGCGAAAAACGGAGCACCCGTTTCCAGGACCCGTTGAAAAATGGCCTGGTCCTCACGGTCCGAGCTCAGGTCAAAGTGATTCTTTCCGGTGTAAGACGCTGAGCTGCGCTTGTTGGCTCGCGCGTAAGCCTCATTGACCCGTACATAATTGAAGTCTCGGTCCAGGAAGGCGACCAGGAAGTGCACCGAGGACAAGATGCTCTCCAAGAGCTCATTCTTCTCGCTGAGGACCTTTTCCGCCTCCTCCCGCTGATCAATCTCGGCTTCGAGGGATTGGATTGCCAACGCAAGCTGCCGGGTCCGGTCCGCGACTCGCACTTCCAGCTGATCGCGCGCCTTCTGGAGCTCGCCGATCAGCCTGATGCGCTCCATGGCAATGGCAACCTGATCCGCCACGGTCTTCATGAGGTCAAGGTCCTGGGAGGAGAAGCGATCTCGCGTTTTCGCTCCGAACGAAAGGGTTCCGATGACTTTGCCGCCGGCTATCAGGGGATGACAGGCATAGGCTCGGATACCGTAAGACTTGACCAAGTCCGTTCGAGGGTCGGCTACGGAGCCTATTTCCTCGGCAATGATACGGACCCCGTTCCGGGCGACGCACCCGCAGACCGCTGCTCCGTACTCGAGCCACTCGATCTTCCGGGCCTCATCGTCGGGAATCCCGGCGTAGGCGTTGAGGTGAAGCCTGTCGACGCCGTCGACCGCAACGAAGTTGAAAAAGGCCTGGCAGTCCAAATGAGCCATCACTTGATGAGAGAGCTCATGAACGGCGCTCAGTGGATCCTGTGCCGCCAGAAGACGCGCAGCAGTCGTCGAGAGCAGCCTGAATCGAGACTCGCTCTCAAGGACGGCCAGTGACGCCTGCTTTCGCTCCGTGATGTCCTGAGTGGTCCCGAACCCGCCGAGGAGCTCGCCTTTCTCGTCGCATTCCAGCTCGGCTCTTTCACGCACCCACTTCACTGTGTCGTCCAACAGGAGCCGGTGCTCCACGTCGTACGGCTCCCCCCTGAGTGCCCCCGTCCATTTTTCGTGCACATAGGCTCGGTCGTCGGGATGGACCCGGTCGAGAAACGTCTCATAGGTCAACGCCGTCTCCTTGGGTATCCCGAAGATGCGGTGGTTTTCATCGGACCAGACGAGCTCATTGCGACGAACGTTCAGGCGCCAGCTCCCGACATGCGCCACAGCCTGAGCCCGATTCAGGTCTTCCTGGCTCTCACGGAGGGCCTGCTCGATCCGTTTGCGCTCGGTGATGTCTTCGATGGCAGCGACCGCTCGAACGGGAATTGCCTCGTCGTCACGGATCATGGCCGCGCTCACCCTCACCCAGATTTCCGTGCCATCCTTGCGCACGCAACGCTTCTCGCTCTGATAGCTGGGTGTTTCCCCCCGTACGGCGGCCTGAAACGCCCGCCACTCGCGATCGACATCCGCAGGATGGGTAATGTCTGAAAACCGGACGCCCACCAGCTCGTCGGTCGAATAACCCGTGATCTGGCAAAATTTCTGGTTGACGCGCAAGAAGCGCCCCGTGGCCGGCTCGGCCTGCGCCATCCCCAGCGCAGCCAGCTCAAACATGGTACGGAATTGCTCCTCACTGTCCTTGAGGGCGGCTTGGGCACTTCGCTTCTCCGTGACATCATGGAAGACGAGCACAACTCCGGATACCTCACCGGTTTGGCTCCTGATGGGTGCTGCGCTGTCCTCAATGGGGATTTCGCGACCATCACGGGTGACGAGGGACGTGTGATTCGCCAGATTGACGATCTGCCCTTCTCTCAGGACGCGCCGGACGATATCCTCGGCTGGCTGACGACTCTCCTCATTAATGATTCGAAAGACATCCTCGATCGCTTTTCCCTGGGCTTCCTGTTCCGCCCAACCGGTCAGAACCGCGGCGATGGGATTGATGAAGCTCACCCTGCCGGCCTTGTCGGTCGCGATGACGGCGTCCCCAATGCTCGCCAAGGTGACCTGCAGCCACTCACGCTGCTCTCTGACCGCTTCCTCCGCCCGCACGATGCTCCGGCCGGAAAAATAGGAAATGGCGGCGTTTGTCAAGGTCAGCGCAACAATGAGCGCGAGGACAGCCAGAATGGTCCCATGCTGAGCCGCTTGGATGCGGGAATCACTCAATTCGATGAGGTGGTGGATGTCTTCAAAGATGAACTGCGTCTTCATGGACACTTGCGATACCAGGATATGTCTTCGCTCCTCCTCGAGGTCGCCGTCTTCGCCATGGGGCAAGGGATCGATCAAATGGTTGAACAGGTAATTGAGCTCCTGAATCCCGGTTCTCAGCTGACGAACCAGAAGCTCTTCAGGGGCTTCCGCAGCGGCAACCGAGCCCAAGAGGGCATCCAGTGACTGTCGCACCTGCATGATCTGTCGGATAGCACTGGGATCCTGACTCACTCGGAACCGCGATGCCAACAGATTCAGCGCAAAGGTCTTGTTGACGGCTTCATCGTACACGCGGCTGCGACTGAGCTCGTCATCCATGCGGCGCAGAATGGAGAACGCGATGGAGACGATCACCGCCGAAACCACCAGAGACGCGACAATACTGGTCAGAAATCGAGTTTTTGCCTGCATCCAGACCTACCTGAACAAAGTGACCGCCCGTGGAGCGACCTCGTCAAGGGCGCCCGTGTATAAAAACTCGAGGACGTCCGGTGGCAATCCGTGCCGGCCTTCCTTTTTCATTTTCCATCTGCTGTAGTCTCGGAGCGAGGCAGCGATGGTCTGGCTGAATGTGACGCTCAACCTGATCTTCGGGAAGGTCTTCTCCAACAGCTCGGGATCGAGGTCCCACTTCCGGATAAGGAGCCTCTTGACTTCAGCATCATGGAAGCGAGCGAATTGCTCGGCCTTTATGAGAGCCCTCACCATGCGCCTGAACCGCTCCGGCCTCTCCGTAAGCCCCGCCTGTGTCGCCAAAAGCCATTGGTACCCCAAATTGTTTTGACAATCCCAAGCAACCCCTTTGTCTCCCAACCGCTTCATGGCGTCAAAGGCGTACACGTCGAAAGCGGACACGGCATCCAGCTCCCCGCTTGCGACGGCTTCCGCCTGTCTGCCCGGGGCGATCGGGACGGCGGACACGTCTTTGGGGGAGATGCTTTCGGTGAGAAGGAATGTGTAGAGAAAATAGTCGCTGGTCGTATCGGGGCTGAAGCCGATCCTTTTGCCTTTTAAATCCGAGGGCTTGTCAATCGCCCGGTCCCTCCTTGCCACGATCTGGCTTGCGGTCGAAAATCCGATCGACGCAAGCACCCTGAGCGACGGCTCATCGAGCATCTTCGAAGCAAACGCGATATCGGCAATGGTCGCGACCTCCACCTCTCCGCGCACCGAGGCCTCGAGGGCCAAAAGGCCCGCTGGGTACAGGGTAATGGTGACGTCGAGGCCGGCCTCCTTGAAGTAGCCCTTTTCGTCGGCCAAGGCGATCAGAGCGGACTCGGGAGCAGGCCGGACGCCCATTGAGAGCCTGAGCGGTGTGCCTTGGGTTTCTTTATCCGCCTTGAATTGGCAGCCCATGAGGCAAAGGGCGCTGACAAGCAGCAGGGTCCGCCGCCATCGGAGGATATGCGCGATCATGATTCTCCTCACATGGAATCGGAAATGGCAAAGCTGATCTGACAATGAGCCCTTATCGGGCGGGGACGAGAAAGGTCCCCTTCTTCTGGTGCCGACGCAGGAGCACATAGAAGGCGCCCGCACCCCCGTCGTAGGAGCGGGCCGAGGCGAAGGCGAGAACCATCCGTTTGAGCGGGGCCTGGGTCAGCCAGACCACGAGCCGTTCCTTCAAAACCGGTTGCTTGTCCTCCGAGTTGAGGCCCCGACCGGGGATAATCAGCACGCAACGGTGCTTCCGAACGAAGCTCCGGCTCACGAAGTCCACGACAGCCTCGCGGGCCTCGGCCCGATTCAGACCGTGAAGATCCACGTAGTCCTGGTAGCTGTAGTCTCCGGAGCGAAGCGCCTTGAGGACTTTGGGGGAAAGCCCCACGACGGCACCGTCCACATATTCGTCGGAATACGTCAGCTCGAAGTCGCTCTCCCCCTCCACCAAACGCTTCAGATGGGAGTACACCTCTTCGTCTTCAATCGACCGGAACCTCGGCCGCACGGCTCGACCCCGGGGTGCGGGAATCAGCTCTGGCTCATGATTCAGGGGTACCACATCGGCCATTGCCCGACGAAAAACCTCATCATCATGGTCCGGAAGCGGAGGAGAAGGAAGAGTCCCCGTTTTCGGCGGCTCCAGCGAGGATTGGGCCGGCGGCCGCGATTTTTCCCGGGCTGTTCTCGTGAGGTGTTGATCTAAGCCGCCAAAGGGGGTATAGAAGCCCTGCACAGTAGGCGTCCGTGGGGAGCCGCGATGCATAGAATGAGTCTTGGAGCGTTTTCGTCGGGTCATCATTCTACTCGCTTTCGTCCTACTGATATCATAGGAGTGAGGCACAGGAAACTCTTTCATGAAGCCCGTTGTTGTCATTGAAGAACCCACCGCGCTCAAGCGCCTGATCGAAGCGCTCAGGCACACCACCCACATTGCCATCGACACGGAATCCAACAGTTTCTACGCCTATTTCGAGCGCGTGTGCCTCATCCAGATCTCGACCCCCGAAGACGATTTCATCATCGACCCGTTTGCGATCGAGGATCTGAGCCCCCTGCAGGATGCCTTCGCGGATCCCTCCATCGAAAAGGTTTTTCACGCGGCCCCCAACGACGTTCTCGGACTCAAGCGGGATTTTCATTTCGAATTCCATAACTTGTTCGACACGGCCGTCGCGTGCAAGCTGCTGGGCTACAAGGAGCTGGGACTGGCAAAGATCCTGCACCAGCATTTCGACGTGACGCTCAACAAGAAATGGCAGCGCTGCGACTGGGGGAGACGCCCGCTTTCGGAGCAGCAACTGGATTACGCCCGGCTTGATACGCACCACCTGCTCGCCTTGCGCCACCTGCTGGCCACGGACTTGGTCGCCAGGGAGCTGTGGGATACGGCCAAGGAGGTCTCTGAGCGAACCGGAGAGCAGGAAGCCCAGCAGAAGGTATTTCATCCGGAGGGCTTCATCCAGATCCGAGGTGCCCGGTCGTTGGATCCGGTCGGCAGAAGCGTCCTCCGAGCACTCTACCTGTATCGCGACCGCGAGGCCAGGCGCCGCGATCGTGCTCCGTTCCGGGTGCTGTCTGATGAAACGCTGGTCCGCCTGGCCACAAACCGCCCCAAGAGCCTTGAAGATTTCGTGAAAATCAAGGGACTCCCCCGCCCCTTCCACAACAGCCGATCAGCCGGCCACCTGCTTTCCGTGATCCGCAAATGGGAGCACCGCGCCGAGGGAGCGAATGCCACTTCCTAGTGCTCTGTCAACGTTGTTTCGCAAGGTACACCCTCCTGTGATTCTCCCTCGAGGGGGGTGGGGGGTGTTTTCTTGCCCGGCATAACTTCTTTGACGGAGCACTGGTCCAGCATGGCGGATTTGCTCATTCATGCGGACGCGATGCCAGATGCAGGATCTAATTCTCAGGAGACCACCATGAGCTCAACCATTGCGCTTCGCGACTGCTACAAAGCGTTTCGACATGACCAGGACAAGGTCCGCACCCCGTCTGAAACCCTCGCTTGGGCCCGGGAGCGGCTGAGCCTGCTGCGCTTGGACATCCTCACCCGAACCATGCGCATCGACACGGGTCGACTGGGCATTCCCGTCTACATCAGTCTTTGCGGCGAGGATGCCACGCGGGTAACGGGCACCAAAAAGCAGATGGGCAAAGGCGCAACCCCGGAGCAATCCGAAGCCAGCGCACTCATGGAGCTCCTCGAACGGTTCAGCTTTTTTCATTTCATTCAGCACCATCCATTCCCCACCTGCCGGTACGCGGACGTTGCATCTCAAGCCCTTTCGCCCGCACTCCTCAAACGCTCGGTTTACGATTCAAGCACGCCGGATGAGCTCTGCCGATCGTTCCTGGAGGAGTTTCCCCTGCGATGGGTGAGCGCATACAACCTCACCCACAAGCAGGATCAGCTGGTGCCCATCGACTGGTTCTATCTCATCAACGAGTACAACGGACCGGCATCCGGAAACACGCTGGAGGAAGCCATTTTGCAGAGCCTCTGCGAAGTGGTCGAGCGGCATGTGGGGTCAATCATCAGCTATGAGCGCCGGCGCACGGCGTCGATCGACCTGGGCTCCCTGCGCGACCCCGCGGCCGTTGAGCTGGTCGAGCGGTTCCGCAGCCAGGGAATCAACTTGTATGTGTCTGATTTTTCGCTTGATACGGGGATCCCGACCGTTGGGGCGCTGGCTTACGACCCGTCCACGTACCCCGATAAGAGCGAGATCGTCTTCACCGCGGGCACCACATCGAATCCAGAGAAGTCGCTCTGCCGCGCACTTACCGAAATTGCCCAGCTTGCGGGCGACTTTCAGACGCACACGTCCTACAAGCCGACGCTCCCCAAGTACACGTCCTTGGAGGAAGCTCGTTACCTTATGGATGGAAGCGGTACGGTCTCGATTCATTCGCTTCCCAACCTGGATAACGACAACCTGCGGATTGAAATCGACCGGTGCGTGGAGGCGCTCGCGAAGATCGGCCTCGAAGTCTTCGTGGTGAATGTCACCCACCCCCTGCTGCAGGTTCCCGCCGTCTACACCATCATTCCCGGAGCCCACTTTCTCGATCGGACGCGCGATACGGACTTCGCCCAGCACGCCGCGCGCACCTTGCTTCGGAGCCATCAGGGTGACGACATGGCCGCGCACATGGACCGGATCCTCAGCCATTTCGGTCCGCGCTACGACCTAACCTTTTTCCTGGCACACAGCCTGGAGCTGCAGGGCGATGTGGCAAACGCGCTCGAGCTTTTCAAAAAGGCTTTGGACCAGGATCCGGATCCCAGGGAGATTGCCAGCATTTACGTTCACTTGGCCTCCTGCCACAAGGATCTGGGGCAATACGACGACGCCCTCGGCGCATTGGGTGCCGCGGAGGAGCACAACGATCAACTCAAGGAGATCTACAATCTGCGCGGTTTCTGCTATTACATGCTCAAGAACCACCAGGACGCCATCACCGCCTTTGAGCGGGCCATCGAGCTCGACCCAGGCTCGGGGATCGATTATGCGAATATTGGATCGAACCTCAGGGAGCTGGGATTCCGAGAAGAAGCGATCAAACTTTATAAGATTGCCTTGGAATTGGATCCGACCATCGATTTTGCCCGAGACAATATCGCGAGGCTGGAGGCCCAGTTGAGAGCAGAAGGGATTCGGGGCTGAACGGTCTGAAAAGGCGACTGATCTGAGCGGTCGAAGGGCTGATCTTGGGCCGGTACTAGAGGGGGGTCATTGACCGACGAAGCGTCGAAAGCATGTGTGGAACCGGGCTCCGACCCTCGAGAAGGCATACAAGGACTGGCCTATGCCGGCTCAGCCTTCCTGATCTGGGGACTGAGCCCCATCTACTGGAAGACCCTGGCCTCGGTTCCCTCGTTCGAGATCGTTCTGCACCGCGTGCTGTGGTCCTTCTTTTTCGTGATTCCCCTGGTGGCGCTCCAGGGCAAGACCGGTGAGCTCCTGTCCGCCCTCAAGAATCCACGCTCAATCCTGACACTGCTTGCGACCACGCTATTCGTCGCCACCAACTGGCTGCTCTTCATCTGGTCCGTGAACAACGGGCTGGTTCTGCAAGCGAGTCTCGGCTACTACATCAACCCGCTCTTCAACGTCCTGCTCGGCGTGGTTTTCTTGAGGGAGCGGTTGCGGCGGGCGCAGCTGCTCGCGGTCCTGTTGGCCGCAGCGGGCGTGCTGCACCTGACTCTTGGACTGGGGCGTTTTCCCTGGGTCGCTCTCACGTTGGCCTTCACGTTCGGCCTCTACGGGCTCGTACGCAAGATCACGCCGGTGAGCGCCCTGGTGGGGCTGACGGTCGAAACGCTCCTCCTCCTCCCGCCGACCTTGGGATACCTCGGCTACCTCTACGCGACGGGCCGAGGGGCTTTCTTGCACATGGGCCTGAGCACGGATCTGCTCCTCATAGCCTCGGCCCTGGCCACAGCCCTGCCGCTCCTTCTGTTCACCCTCGGCGCAAGAAGGCTGCGCCTATCGACCCTGGGCTTCATGCAGTACATGGTGCCCAGCTGCTTTTTCCTCTTTGCCGTCTTCGTTTTTCGGGAGCCCATCTCCTGGGTTCAGATCGGGACGTTCGTGATGATTTGGTCCGCCCTGGGCATCTATTCCGCGGACTCGGTGGTGTTTCACAGAAAGGTACACCTGCTCCCTGCAAAAACCACAAAGCAAGAGAGGCTCCTTTGAAGGAGCTCTCGGCTCCACTTCCAGCGCCATTCCAGGAGAGAATCCACAACATCAGCGAACGTCATTGCGTCGCACTTGGGGCAGTTGGATGGGTGGCTGCGGACTAGTACTTCGTCAAATTGGTTTTGCCGGGCAAAAGTACACCCCCACCCCCCACCTCGATGGGGGAATCAAAGGGGGGTGTACCCAGCGAAACAAAGTCGGCAGAGCACTAGGAGCCTGCCGACAGGTACTGCGGTGGGATTTCCTTGATGAAGCGACTGCGGGCCATCGTCTCGTTTTTCCGAAAGCGGGACCAGGAGAGATGGAGGAGGTCGGAGGCCCGCGTCATGGCGACGTACATGAGGCGGCGCTCCTCCTCGATGCCTTCGCGGGAAGCATCGTCATCGCTTCCGATCGACCGGTGATGCGGCAGGACCCCCTCCTCCAAGGCCACCACGAAGACGACTTTGAACTCCAGCCCCTTGGCCGCATGAATGGTGGACAGCCTGATCCCGAGTCTTTCGTCCGATTCGTCCTGGTCTTCCCGGATAAGCTGGGCGTCTTCCAGGTAGTCGATGATGGCTGCGCTTTTCGAAGCATCGGCGATCATCTGTTGGATGTTTTCGACGCGGCTGTCGAAATCCTCCCGGTTCTCGGAGACTCCCCGCAGGTAAGCCTCGTAATCGACCTCGTCCACCACACGCCGCATAGCCTCCGCAGGGGAAAGCTCCCCGACGATCTCCAGCAGCTCAAGGAGGTCCCTCAGCTTCGCGGTGACCTTCTTGGGCAGAAACCCCTTTGCCACGGCGTGCCGGCATGATTCCTGAAAGGACGCGTCCTCGGGGCGGTTTGCCAGGATGTTCTTAACGGCGGCCGGCCCGATCCCCCGCTTGGGGGTGTTCAAGATACGCTCGAAGGAAATGTCGTCCGAGGCATTGACGGCACTGATCAGGTACGCATTGATGTCCTGCACCTCGCGGCGCTTAAAAAATCCCTGGGCTCCCATCATGGCGTAGGGAAGCCGCGCGTACCGGAGCGCCCGCTCGAAGGGAAGCGACGTGAACTTGGTCCGGTAAAGAATTGCGATCTGCTCCGGAGGGATCTTTTTGTAGGCCGTGTAATGCCGGCACTTATCCGCCACCCATCGGGCCTCCTCGGTATCGTCCGGAAACGTTTCGAGCACGATGGACGCCCCGGGACGGCGACTGAAACAGGTCTTGTCGATGCGACTTGCATTGTGGGCGATGAGATAATCCGAAGCCGCAACGATCTCCGACGTCGAGCGGTAGTTCTCCTCGAGGCGAAAGACCCTGGCGTTCCGGTATTTCTCTGGAAAGTTGATGAAGTGTGCCGGATCGGCTCCCCGGAACTTGTAGATGGATTGATAGTCGTCTCCGACGACGGTCAGGTTGCCGTTGGTCAGCAGCAGGTCGATGACCTCGTTTTGAATGCTGTTGGAATCCTGGAACTCGTCGACCAGAATATGATCGAAGGCGCCCTGGTAGTGGCTCCGGATTTCGGGAAACTTCAAGAACAGATCGCGGGTCAGGAGCAGAATGTCATCGAAATCGACCGAGTTGCTCCGCTCGAGCATTTCGTTGTAAAGGGTGAAGACTTCGGTCTTGCGCGGCAATTTGGCCGACACTTTGAGGTAGGCCATGGGAGAGCCCGAATTCTTGGCATGGGAGATCATGGCCATCGCACCCTGCAGGTATTTCCGGTCCAGGTCGAGCTCCGCCAGCACCTTCTTGAGGTGCCCCTTCTGTTGGGTGTCGTCATGGATGAGCAGCGGCTTTCGGTAGCCGAGGAGCTCGCAGTGCTCCTTGAGGACCCGAAAACAAGCGCTGTGGAACGTACGCACCCACGGAAATCGCTCCATGGGCATTCCCGTCACCCGGCTGAGCCTCGATTTCATCTCGGCAGCCGCCTTGTTGGTGAATGTGATGGCAAGAATCCGACCGGGGTCGTAACCGAGGTCCCGGACCAGGTGGGCAATCTTCGCCGTGAGCGTTCGCGTCTTGCCGCTGCCGGCTCCAGCGGCAATGATCGTGGGCGTGGCAATATGTCGAACCGCCTCGAGCTGGGCGGGGGAGAGCTGCAGAACCGACACGAAGAAGATCCTTTCCCTGAAGCAGTGATTACCTTTTAAACGTCTCAGCCATAGCGTCGATCGAGCGGAGAAGCTTAAATGATGCGGGCCATGACCTCAAGCGTTAAAACAGAGCCGGTCGGGCGCGGGACTGGCCTTCCCCCAGAAGAGGATTCATAACCGGTCATGCGTGTATTCTTTCTCGTGTTCTTCACCCTATACTCGCTGATGCATGCCTTCGTGTGGCTTCGAATTCGGGTTCTTCTGCCCGCGGGAGGCCCCTGGCAGAAGCTTTCCATCCTGATTTTCGGGCTCATGGTTCTGGCACCCGCTGCAATTCGATTCCTTGAGCGCTCGGGCCATGAGTCCTCCGCCCGGGTTGCCGCTTACGTGGGTTATACCTGGATGGGCTTTGTGTTTCTGGCCTTCAGCGCCTTCGTCGTTCTCAGTGTCGGCGAGGGTCTCGGTCTCCTGCTCTCCAAACACTCCTTATTCCCCGCACCCGCCAAAGATGGAAGAATGCCGACGGCCATTGCTCTCACTGTCGTAGCGCTCATCTGTCTCCACGGCCTTTTCGAAGCTCGGGATGTGCGCACGGAGCAAATCCTCGTGGAAACGTACAAGCTGCCACCGGGAGTCGACCGGATCCGGATCGCACAGATTTCAGACGTCCATCTCGGCCTCATCGTGAGGGCGGATCGGTGGAAACAGATCCTGGAGCGGGTGCGCATCCAGAGCCCGGATCTGCTGGTGTGCACCGGGGACTTGGTAGACGGAGATTATGGCGGGGAAGACGGTGTGGGAAACCACATTGCTCAAATCCAACCCCGTTACGGCCGGTTTGCCGTAACCGGCAATCACGAAGCGTATGCCGGATTGAGCCACTCCATCTCGACGATCGAGCGCTTCGGCTTTCGCCTGCTCCGAGGCGAGGCCGAGACCGTCGAGGGGATCTTCAACGTCGTCGGCGTGGACGACCCGGCCGTTGGCGGCTCCGACGAACAGGAGCAGGCCGCCCTCTCGAAGGTCCACAACGGCCTTTTCACGCTGCTGCTCAAGCATCGACCGCAGTCAAGCCCGGAGAGCCGCACGCGATTTGATCTGCAGCTTTCCGGACATACGCACAAAGGACAGATCTTTCCCTTCAACCTGGTCACGGCCTGGGCTTACCCCATGCAAGACGGCCTGTACAGCCTGAAGGACGGGGCATTACTCTACACCAGCCGAGGCTCGGGCACCTGGGGCCCCCCGATGCGGGTGCTCTCCCCGCCCGAAGTCACGATAATCGACGTGGTTCGGGCGGAGGGCTCTTAATGGGGCAAGGGTAAACCTGGAACCGATCGAGAGGGATGGAGCCGCCCTCTGGGCTTCAGGTCTGGTCGGGACCGCCAAGCCAGCGGTACACAGCACCCGCCAGGATCGCGCCAACAATGGGCGCCAGCCAAAAGAGCCAGAGCTGCTCGAGAGCCCAGCCGCCCACGAAGAGCGCGGGGCCCGTGCTGCGCGCGGGGTTCACGGAAAGGTTGGTGACCGGGATCCCGATGAGATGAATGAGCGTGAGTCCGAGCCCGATCGGGATGGGTGCGAACCCCTTGGGTGCCTTCGCATCCGTAGCGCCCAGGATAATGATCAGGAACATGAACGTCAGCACCACCTCTGCAACCAATGCAGCCATCATGGAATACTCACCCGGAGAATGAGCCCCGTAGCCGTTGGCCGCAAATCCTCCAAGCTCGAACCCGGGCTTGCCGCTTGCGATGACATACAAAACGGCGGCGCCGGCAATTCCTCCTGCCACCTGCGACAGGATGTACGGCAGCAGCTCCGATGATTTGAACCGCCCTCCCGCCCAAAGGCCGAATGACACAGCGGGATTGAGATGGCATCCCGAAATATGGCCGATGGCGTAAGCCATTGTGAGAACAGTCAAGCCAAACGCAAATGCAACTCCCAGCAAACCGATACCCACCTTTGGAAATGCTGCAGCGAGCACAGCACTCCCGCAACCGCCGAACACCAGCCAAAATGTGCCAATGAATTCCGCTCCCAGACGATTTGCAATGTTCATGAGGATCCTCCTTGGAATCAACCCGTTCACTCCCAATCAGGGCCCGGATTGACTTCCTCCCCGTGGTGCGATGCGTACAGCCTTCGAAAAATCCCTACTGCTTCGAGCACACGCTGTTTCCCAGCTTTCGCTTATCGCCCCGTCGCACCCCCCCTTTCCCATGAGAAAATCAAATCAGGATTGTCCCAAGAACCAGACGATACGGCATGCTCGACTGTCATCGAGCGGTGAATTGACGCGTTGTGGCTGAAGCTCCCAGCCCGCATAGGCAAGGATCAGAAAACGCTGCGCGCTGAAGTGAGTTGATCAACTGTGGGCGCAAGAGACAGTGATTTAACAATTGAATTGATCATAGCAATGATCGGTCCCGAACGCAATTCATCTCTGAGGAAGATCGCTTGTTGGGGAAGTGCTGAGAACAAAGAATGGCGTCAGCAATTCACATGGAGAGCCGACAGCCAGGAACCATCGATCCCGACCGTATCCGTCGTCTCGCCGAAGCCGGGGCAGCCCGCAGCCCGCTTACCCCTGCCAGTGGTCGCCAGGTCGGTGAGCGGGTGAATCGACAGGTGTGGTGGGGTGCGTTCGGGGTTGGCGGGCAATGTCTTTTCAAGCGAGTCCCCCTCTCACCGATTCACCGTCCATTTTTCCGCATGTTTTTCCATTTTGAGTTGTTTAAAGGACTGATGAAGGTGAGGGGAAGGGGGAGGATGGATTCACCGTGGCGCAGAGCATGGCAAGGTTCCTCAAGCGACCTGAAAGCCCTCTGCATGAACTCGCGCGTGCTCCTGCCGCGGGGCCGGAAGGAATCAGGATTCGTTATAAACGTACCTGTTGATGCCGCTGCTGTGAAAAAAGAGAGGGGAGGAGCTCATGAACATGATGGATTTCCTGTATGTGACATTTCCTGTCTCCGGGGTGCAAACATGGATCTTCCTGCCCCCTTTGGTCGCGTTTGTCGTATCCACATTCACTTCCATGGGTGGGGTATCGGGAGCGTTCCTTTTGCTTCCCTTTCAGGTGAGCGTGCTCCATTTCGTGACACCCTCGGTGAGTGCGACCAACTTCGTCTTCAATATTGTGGCGATTCCCAGCGGAGTCTATCGCTATCTCAAGGAAGGTCGAATGGCTTGGCCTCTTACCTGGGTAGTGATCGTGGGAACGCTTCCGGGCGTCTTCATCGGCTACTACTTGCGGGTGCTCTACCTCCCCGACCCGAGGTCGTTCAAGTTCTTTGTCGGGCTTGTGCTGCTCTACATCGGAGTCCGCCTCCTCTATGAGATGACGGAGCGTTCTCAGCGGGGCAAGAAGGAGATGAAGACCCTCGAAGAAAAGTTCAACCAGCACGCCAAGAAGCTCAAAGAGGATCAATCCGCAAGGGTTTCGTCCGGGCTTCCCCCCGAAGCCGTGGTCAAGACCCTCTCATGGTCTCTTGCACGGGTGGAATATGAGTTTTGGGGCCAACGCTTCTCATTCAGCACGCCGGGAATGTTCCTGCTTGCCTTCATTGTGGGAATTATCGGCGGCACATACGGGATCGGTGGCGGGGCCATCATCGCCCCTTTCTGCGTCGCCGTGTTCCACCTGCCCGTTTACACCGTTGCGGGTGCGGCCCTTTTGGGAACGTTCATCACATCCGTTGCCGGTGTTTTCTTCTACAGTGTGATACCGGCGACGGGAGGCCTTTCCTGCGCTCCCGACTGGATTCTGGGAATTCTATTCGGCCTCGGTGGTTTTGCCGGGATGTACACTGGAGCCAGACTGCAAAAATTCATTCCTCAGAAATACCTGAAGCTCATTTTGGGCGTTGCCATCACGCTCCTGGCAGGACGCTACATTCTTCAATACTTCATGAAGTAGCCTGGGATTCGGGTTGGGATTTGTCGGTCCGTGGAAAACGGCGCAGGTAGCAAAGCATACCGAACTAGCGGCCTCTGATGCTACGGGCCGAATCAGAAGGAAGAGGGGGAAGCACGAGCGCACAGGCATGCCCGACAGATAGGGTGCGGAAATTGCTTGTTGCTACCGACGGTTCGGAATCCTGCAAAGGCGCGGAACAAGAGGCGACAAAACGTGCCAAGATCTGCTCACGCAAGCTCCTTGCGCTGTCTGTCGTTGTGACCAACCGCGAATACGAGGATGCCTTGCCTGGGCCGTGGAGGCGGCTGATAGAGAGGTGCGTGCCCATCTCGATTCGGTCAACGAGCGGGCCACCGGAGAGAATGGATTGTGAGATCGTTGTCCATCCGGGCGAGGATCCCTATTGGGACATTGTGGACGTGGCGAGGAAAAACGGGGCAGCCTTGATCAGTGTGTCACGCGAGGACGGGCTTTAAGGGACTATTCATGGGACGTCTCACCGCGAGGGTAATGGAACGCTCCCCGTGCAACGTCCTCGTGGTGCCCATGGGGAGCCCAATCCACTACGAGCACATCCCGCTCGCCACCGATGGCTCCAAGCACAGGGCTGCGGCTTTTGCGAAGGTCCTCGCCATCGCAAGACAGTGCAACAGCACCCTCTCTCTTGTGGCCGTAATCCCTCCGAATGCGCCGCCGGCAGAGCTTTCGAAAGCTGAAAGCCTGGTGAGCCACCCTTTCGAAGTTGGATATGGGCTCTGATTTCGCAGGGCAACTCCTGGAAGGTGGGGAGAATCCCGTACCTCTAAAACTGAAAAAGGGGGTGGGGCCGATCACTGCTTGCAGCGTTGATGCGGTTCATGTCACCCTTCATGGATCTGCTGGAGGCAAGAAAGTCACCCGGCACGCGCACGCTCGATGAGTCCGGCGATTTTCCACCGTTCTCGCCGGGCTTCATCTGCCTCAAATTGTTGGATCAACCAGGACGAGGGTAAGAAATGGCTCTCACCTACTTTTCTTTGGGCGTCGTGGCTGCCCTTGCCGTGGCTGCAGCAGCCTTGTTGGGTCTTTATTTCTATCTCAAATCCATTCGCAATGCTCCCCGGGTCAAGGGCTATCTCGATCTGATACCCGATCTCACGGCGGAGCAAAAAGCGGCGGTGCAGGAAATTCGTGATACCTTCCTGCCCAAGGTCGCCCGGATTCGGGAGAACCTCCGACGCGAACGGGCCGAGCTCGCGAGACTCCTCTTCGCCGATCCGCCGGACAGGGACAGGATCTATGCCATCGCGCGACAGATCCAGTTGCACCAGTCGGACCTCGAAAGCGAAGTGATCGAGCACATCCTCGAGGAAAAAGAGCTTCTCTCGGCCCCGCAACAAAGGCGGTTTTACGAAATCATTGTCGAGCAGTTCTCCTCGGGTGGGCTCGGAGTCCATGATGTACGAGGCAAACGTTGACCGGAAAGGAATCCGCCGGAGCTGACCATGATCGAGCCTGGTAAGGAACGAGTAGTTTCATTGAACATGGCGGCCCTGGCTGCATGCATCGCTTTGCTTGCCGCGCTCTCTTCGTGCACCCAGGGAGAAGAGCCCACCTATGTCGACTTTTCAAAACGGGAGGAGATCGGCTTCGAGGAGGCCCCCAACACGATCACCTACGCCTACGTACCCCAGTATTTTCATCGTGTCTCCTTCGAGCGTCATCATCCGCTCATTGAATATCTGAAGCGCGAAACGGGGCTTCCCATCAGGCAGGTCTTCCCCGACAGCTTCGATGACTACATCAAGATGTGTGGTCAGGGAAAGGTCGACATCTCATTCGCCAATCCCTTCATCTATGCAAAGGTGGCCCAGCGCTACGGGGTTCAGGCCTTTGCCCGCATCATCGAGCTTGACGGCAGGCCGGATTTCCGAGGGCAGCTCATCTCCCGAAGCGACAATGAAGCGATCCGAACCTTGGAAGACTGTAGGGGAAAACGCTGGGTCGCCGTCGATGCCTCTTCCGCCGGGGGATACCTTTACGCTTTGGGCCTTTTCTTCGACCACGGAATTCGAAAAGAAGACTTCACGGAGATCGCGTTTGTGCCGGGTCCCGGAGGCCAGCAGGAGAAGGTCGCCCTGGCCGTCTACAACGGTCGGTACGACATCGGCTCGGTGAGAGAAGGAACACTCGACCTGGTAGCGGATAAGATCGATCTCAGTCAGATCAGGGTTCTGGCCTACACGCCCTATTACCCTGGCTGGATGTATGCCTACAGGAAAGGCCTTGATCCGAACGTGCTGCGTGCGGTCAAGGAGGCCTTCCTTAAAATCGACTGCCTGAGTCCCGAGCACCGGCCCATCTGCGATGCCGGCCACTTTGCCGGGATCATCCCCGCAGAGGACAAGGACTACGATTCCATCCGGAAGCTCGCCGCCAAGGTCGGAATCGATTTGAATGAGTAGGACAGCCGCCATGATGTCTCGCGTGCGCTTCCGTACAAAAATATCCATGACGATGATTGCCGTCCTCTTGCTCCTGGGGGTTTCGTTGGCTCTCCTCATCAGTCGAACCGCTTCGCAGGCGCTCCTCGAAGAGAGCAAGAAGCGCGGCATATCGAGCGCTCTGAATGTCGGGGCGCGCATCGGGGAGCCTCTTCTTGCAACGGATTACCTGCGCATGAAGGACCTGGTGGATGAAGCCGTTCGCACGAGTGAGGACATTGCCTTCACTTTTATCCTGGGGCAGCAGGGACAGCCTCTGGTCCACACCTTTTCCGGCGGTTTCCCCGTTGACCTGGCCGGAGTGAACGAAGTGAAGAGTGATGAAGCGTACCGGGTCAAGCTCATCACGAACGGGAAGGAGCTGATCTACGATTTTGCCGTGCCCGTTGTGGTCGGAAAAGAGCGGGTGGGCACCGTGCGCCTCGGTGTTTCTCACGAGCGGATCAGCGAGGCGGTGGATCGACTGCTTTGGACCATCTTCTTTGGAACGGGCCTCGCCATTGTGATTGCAGCGCTTCTGGGCACGACTCTCGCGCGAACCATCACCAAGAGAATCGATCTGCTTCAGCGATCGGCGGAAGAGATCGCCAACGGAAACCTCGACATTCAAACGCTCCCGGCCGGAAAGCTTTCCTGCTGGCGATTCATGTGCTGCAACAAGCCCGATTGCCCCGCATACGGTGACTCCCGTCACCGCTGCTGGTACGTTGCGGGGACGCTTTGCCCTTCCTGCATCGAAGGGGAATTTGCCCGGAAGATCCAGACCTGCAGAAGCTGTACGGTCTATCGCACCAATTCCGGCGACGAAATCCAGCAGCTTGCCGAGTATTTCGACCTCATGGCCCTAACCCTCAAAAAGCGCATGGAAGACCTCAAGGCCCTTCAGGAGCGCATGGTCCAGTCTCAAAAACTCGAGTCTTTGGGACAGCTTGCAGCCGGCGTTGCCCATGAGCTGAACACGCCCCTCGGGATCATCCTTGGATACACGCAGCTCATGCTCCAGGACTTCGACCCCGACTCCGAATATCATGAGTGGCTTAAGACCCAGGAAAAGCACCTTCGCATTTGCAAGAGGATTGTAGCCGACCTGCTGCGGTTCTCCAGAACCTCCGAAACCGAGAAGACCGCCCTCAATCTGAATGACGTCCTTGACCAGGTCCTCGCAGTCGTCGAGCATACCTTCGGGCTGGAGAGAATCCGCCTCGAGCGGCGGTTCGCACCGGAGCTTCCGTTGGTATTCGGCGATCAGGAAAAGCTCCAGCAGGTTTTCCTGAATCTTCTCAACAACGCCCACGATGCAATCGGCTCCGATGGACGGGTGAGCGTTGCCACTTGGCATGACAGCGAGAAGGGAGAGGTCGTGGTCTCCTTGGCCGATACCGGCTCCGGCATCCCCCCGGAGGTCCTGGACAAGATCTTTGATCCTTTCTTTACGACCAAACCTGTCGGTAAAGGCACGGGGCTTGGACTATCAGTGACCTTCGGCATCATGAAGGACCATGGGGGCCACATCGAGGTGAAAAGCCGGGCTCAGCCAACGGAAACCGAAACGACTGTTTCCGAGCAAGAGTTGGGACAGGAGAGGGGAACGGTCTTCACGCTGCATTTTCCGGTCGCCCTGTCACCTGAGGACGAGAGCGCTGTGAACGAGCGTGCGAGCGAAAGCTCTTGAGAAGGAGGTATCACCATGGCGATCATTCTTGTGCTCGATGACGAGCTTGATGCGGTCGTGCTGATTCAGCGGGTCCTCAAACGCAAGGGGCACACGGTATCCGTGTTCACCGAAGAAGAGGACGCCATCGCTTTTGCCAGATCATGCGCTGTGGATCTGGCCATTCTCGACATCAAATTGAAGAAGATGAGCGGCGTCGAGGTCCTCGAAGACCTCAAGAGGATCCATCCTGCCATGCGCGCCATGATGCTCACTGGGTTTCCGACTTTGGAGACAGCCAAGAAGGCGGTCAGCCTCGGAGCCGATCAGTACTGCGTCAAACCGATCGAGATCGATGAGCTCGAGCGCAAAGTGGCTTTGATCCTCGGCACGTGACTCGAAGGCCACCGAAAATGTCTGTCCTCCGTCTTCTCCGGTAGGAAGGGCGGTAGGAAAGACGCCCTGCCCGAAACAAAAAGGGCTTCGGGGAACCCCCAAAACCCTTATCTGGACTGCGTTTTCGCAGGTTGTGCTCTTGGAGCGGGAGACGGGCTTCGAACCCGCGACCCTCAGCTTGGAAGGCTGATGCT
>CAZIEW010000071.1:0-30830 GCA_964538515.1 uncultured Syntrophobacteraceae bacterium | reverse complement strand
GCTCCAGCTGCAAGCCCCTCGCGAAACGGATCCGGATCCGAAGGTTGGCCCGATCCCCGCCGAGAATCTCCTCCTGATAGCACTCCACGTATACCCCTTCCAGTTTCCGGTCGGCGGTTTCCACTTCATCGAGATATTGGCGCAAAGCATCAGGCAACATGGCGGAGATGTTCTTCTATCATCAACCGAATGGCGACATAATGCCGGTAGTCGTTCGCCCACTCGACGAAATCCTCTGAATCCTGCATCTGGCCTTTCTCGTACTTGTCGTAGAACTCCTCCGACGCCATTCCATATCGACCTTCGTGACAGTTCAAACGCTTGGCGACCGCCACCAAGGCGTCCAAGGATGAGCCGTATTCGATCGTTTCCTTTTTCATACCGGCCTCCAATTTGATTCTACGTCCTGCAGAGATCGATCGACAAGCAGTCTTCCACGGTCTCATACAAGTTCTTCAGTAGCTCCTCGAATGTTTCCCCCTGGGTTGAGTAGCCGGAGATAGCCGGAGCTCCAGCCCAATACCCGCCCTCCTCGGCTTCACTGTCACCCTCCTCTCCCCAGATCAATGTCCCCGAAGATGGAAAACCCGGCAGGACCTTTGTTGTGCAGGCCTTGCCGGGTCATCAGACTCGAAGCTGACGGAGAGCACGCCGCAAAACTGCGGCTCAACCTACTCGATCGGCTGGTTCTCCACCAAGTTCCAGATGCCGCAGGGGCAGGCGCCGGCGCAGAAGCCGCAGCCGATGCACCGGTTGGGATCGACCACCAGCTCGAAGTCGTTGCCTTCCTCGCGCTTGGATATGGCGGCCTGCGGGCACATGCTGATACAGATGCCGCAGTCACGGCAAGACCCGCACGATGAGCATTGGGAAGCGCACTGCTGAACGCCCTCGAACTGAACCAGGCGCGGGTCGAAATACTCGAGGTGAACCCGTGATGGGTCGAGGCGCTGCCGTTTGATGCGCTCGATGGCCCGTCCTTCCAGGATGTCCGCGATCGCCCGGGCGGCCACGCGGCCGGCTCCGATGGCGTCGGTCAGGAGTCCCAGCTTGACGGCGTCCCCGATGGCGAAAACCTGCGGGTCGGATGTTTGGAAGCTCTCGTTCACCGTGATGTATCCGCGCTCCGTCTTGACCGTTTCGGGGAGGAAGGACAGGTCCGGCATGTCGCCAATGGAAATGATGATTGTATCGGCCGGGATGACTTCGCCGGTGGTGAGCTCGAGCCCCTCGTCGGTCACCGCCTTGCTGAAGCAAGGCCAACGGAACTTGGCCCCGACCCGCTCGGCCTCCTCACGCTCCTTGCCGAAGGAAAGCGGCTCCTGGATGTCGATCAAGAGGATCTCTTCGGCCCCCAGGCGATGCGCTTCCGTCGCGGCGTCGCATCCCACGTTTCCGGCTCCGATGATCAGCACGCGCTTGCCCACCTTTGCCTGATCCAGCTTCGCTTCACGCAGGAAATCGAGTGCCGGGACCAGCTTCTCTTTTCCGGGGATGGGCAGAACTCTCGCCTTTTGGGCGCCTACGGCCACCACGACCACGTCGTAGTCCACCTTGAGGTGCTCCATTTCCGCGCTGGTCAACTCCTGCTGCAGGTGGACATGAGGCAGCGCCTTCTGGATCCGTTCGAGCTCGGCGGTCACGATCTCCTTGGGAATCCTCGAGCTCGGGATCAACGCCGAAATCTTGCCGCCAAGGCTCTGACGCATGTCATAGAGGACCGCCTCGTGTCCCATCTGGCGCAGCTGCCAGGCTACGGAAAGCCCGGCCGCCCCGCCGCCGATCACGGCGACCCGCTTCCCGGAAAGCGGTGGAAGCTCAGGAAGCTTGGCCTCGAGGCTGGCCCGTCCGAGCTGGCTCACATCGATGGGCGTCATCTTCGCGGTTCCGCGCGTACAGCCCTGCATGCAGAGATTCGGGCAAAGATACCCACAGACCGTCGCAGGAAATGGAGTGTAGGCCAGAGCAAGATCGACGGCCTCATCCACACGCCCTTCCCGGATGAGCTTCCAGCGCTCCTGGACCGGGATGCCCGTCGGACAGCTCGCCTCGCACGGAGCGGCGTATTTTTTATTTTCCCACGTCGGAACATATCGCCGGAGGTCACCGTTGGTGATGACCGGGATCGGGCTTCGGTCGAGGTCTGTGAGATCCCCGATGAGGCCACCACGCCCAAGCTCCTTGTCCCACACCTCGGATCGGAAGGCGGAGATCGACCGGCGAGGCGCAACAAATTTTTCCTGGGGCGTTCGAGCAGCCAGGAGCTGCCACTGGGTGCGGTCGGTGAGGGTTACGATCAGATCCTTCCGGTTGATTGCCGTAAGAAACCGGTCCAGATTGTCGACGAGCCAGCTCCATTCGGAATCCGTCAGAGGTGCCAGCCTGGCATCCCCCTGGCTGTATCCCTTGTGCGGCCCTCGAAAGAAGATCTTGCCGCCCACCATCCCCACGCAGGGCCGATGACCCAGGATGTTCTCGCTGTTTTGGGGTGCAACCCCGCAGACCACGGCGATGCCGCCCGCCATGAACTCGGCGAAATAGTCCCCGACGGAACCCAGCACCCAGAGCTCAGGAGGCGCAAAGCGCGGGTTGTGCTTGGTCATCGTCATGCCGCGGGATCCGATATTGCCGCCGATGTAGACCTTGCCCTGAGCCATGGCGTTGGCCACGCCGTTGGCGGCATTGCCGTGAACCACGATTTCCGCGCCGCCGTTCAGCCACCCCACATCGTCGGATGCCGGGCCAAGGACCTCGATTCGGGTGTTGGGAAATCCCATGGATCCCACGCGCTGCCCCGGGGGGCCGACGATCTTCACCTCCACGGGCTCGCTACCCGCTTTCCATAGGCGTCCACCGATGCCGTGATGGCCATAGGCGTGGACTTCGATCCGCCGATGCCCGTCGGCTACCGCCTGTTGGATGCGCTCCTCGAGGATCCGCGACTGCAGGCGATGTCCGTTTTCAGTACCGAAAATTTGGTAGAATTGCTCTGATTCCATCCAATTCTCCTACACCACATATTTGATCTGCAGCCGCTCGGCTGCGTTGTAATCGTTGATGGCCAAGGCGTCCGACATCCCGATGGGAAGCGATGTCGAGCGACCCAGGGGCGCGACGATCTTCTTCAGCTCGGTGTCGAAGCTCAGAAAAACGTCCACGACGCGCTCCGCCACCTTTTCCGGGTCGAGTCTCCGGTAGAGGCGTGCATCCTGGGATGTGATCCCCTTGGGGCACAGCCCGATGTTGCAGATGTTGCACCGGTCGGACTCGGACCCGAGGCACCCGGCCGCGGCTTGCATGATGTACTTGCCGATCTGAACGCCGCTTGCCCCCAGCATGATGAGGGCCGCCGCGTTGGCCGCGAGATTCCCGTGCTTACCGATGCCGCCGCCCGCGAACAGGGGGATTTCGTTCTGCTTGCCGACCTTGACCAGGTTCAGGTAGCAGTCGCGCAGGTTGCTCGCGATGGGGTGTCCCATGTGGTCCATGGAGACGTTGTAAGCTGCCCCCGTGCCGCCGTCTTCGCCGTCGATGGCAAGGCCGGCCGCATAAGGGTTCCGCGTCAGGTTGTTCAGGACGGCGAGCGCCGTCGACGTTCCCGAAATCTTCGGGTACACCGGGACTCTGAATCCCCAGGCCATGTACATGGACTGGATCATCTTGGCGACGGCTTCCTCGATCGAATATTTGGTCTGGTGGGTCGGCGGGCTCGGCAGGCTCACGCCGGTCGGCACGCCGCGGATGGCAGCGATGAGCTTGTTCACCTTGTACCACATGAGAAGCCCGCCATCGCCCGGCTTTGCGCCCTGCCCGTATTTGATCTCGATGGCGCAGGGATCTTCCTTCATTTCGGGCAGCGCGTGGATGATCTCGTCCCAGCCGAAGTAGCCGCTTGCGATCTGCAGGATGACATATTTCAAGAAGCGCGACCGCAGGAGGCGCGGCGGACAGCCGCCTTCGCCCGTGGCCACGCGCACGGGCATCTTCAGCTCTTCGTTGAGATAGGCAACCCCCATCTGCAGCCCCTCCCACATGTTGGGAGAAAGCGCCCCAAAGGACATGGACCCGATGATGAGCGGGTAGATCTCGCGAACCGGGGGAATCCAGCCGTGCTCTCGGTAAAGCGTCACGGTTTCCTCCGGCGGCAGCACACGCCCCAGGAGGGTTCGCAGCTCAAACTCGTGCCGGCCGGCATCGAGCGCCGGGTCGGTGAGCATGGAAATCCGGACGAATTTGATCCGGTCAAGGACGCCTCCGGCAGCGCCGTCGATGGCGTTTCGCCGTCCGCCGCGCCGCCTGGGCTGGCCGCCCCGGTTGATATGGAATCGGAGCTTGTCCGCTTCGTCGGTCCGGACCGGCATGATGCAGTCGTTGGGGCAGACCAGGCTGCAGGAGGCGCAGCCCACGCACGCATACGCGGGGTCCGTCCGCTGGCGAATTCCATGAAAGACCTTGAAAACATTGGACTGAGCCGGACTCACCCCAAGGCCGCTGAGCGAGGGGATCTCAACCGTCCGCTTCCTGAAGACTCCCAGCTCTATGGCATGCACCGGACAAACGGCCGTGCATCGTCCACAAAGGGTGCACCGCTCCTTGTCCCACCGGATCTGCCAAGTCAAGTCTTTAACGCTCAGGCTTGAAGGGGTAATGCTTCCATTTGAGACCATATCTGAAACTCCTGACGGTCGGGTGTGACCACCACCGTGTCGAGATGCATGGGTTGAAAGTCAGTGCTCTTGTCGCGATCGGGAATGGCCGCATCGAGGCCGCATATTTCGGAGGACAAGGCAAAGAGTCCAGGGCGGCCGCCGACGACCCCGGGACGAAGCTTCTTGCGATCCTGCACCATGAAGAGGGATTTGTCCGGGAGACAGCCGATGACGCAGTTGGGGCCGTCGATGATGAGACGCCGGCACGCATGCTTGAGCTGCTTGAGGAATTCCCCGTTCGGGTGGGATTCCAGGTCGCTGTCCTGAAGGGGCGTGATGATGTGCTTGTACGATTCAATGCCCAGCCCAAGCCGGTTCATGGAGTAGTGCAAGATATGCGTGAACACTTCGGAGTCGGAGTTGTACCCGATGTATCCCGGAAAGCCTCGCGACATGAGATATTCCTTGATGGGCACGAAGGCGGTGTTTTCTCCGTTGGTCATGCTCGCGATGCCCTGGATGAAGAAGGGGTGGCAGGCATACAAGTTGATGGCGTAGTTGGTGTTTTGGCGCCCCTGTGCCAGCACGATCCGCGCTTTGAGCTCCTTGCGGTCCAGCTGCAGGTATTCTCCCACCGACATTGGATCGCCGATTTCTTTGATCATGATCACATCCGGCCAGAAGCTGTAGACGATCATGTCTTCCGCTTCCTCGCCCATCCGGCGAAGCTGGAGCCGGGTGAGCATGAGCTTCAGATTGATCTCGTCCTGGCTCAGGTTCTCCCATGTTTCGGGAAGCTCGTAGGCACGAATGAGATACGTGTCCCGCTTGGGAACTCCCGGTGGAGGATTCTTCGGTACTTTGATGGACATCTTGTACTTGGTGATGAAGCCGATGTTCATCATGAAATGATCAAGGCGCTTCAAGCCTTCGCTTGTGAAAATCCCCGAAAGGATGGGTGAGCCCTTCAGCTCCTCGAACGGTCCTCCCAGGTCGGATAGAAACAGCCCGACCCCGGATCCGTCGTGCCCCTCCCGCATGACCTCCAGTGCCTCAATGGCCCGCATCGGAGACAGGGGCTCATCACTGGTCAACGCGAATAATCGACACATTGTGCTTTCTCTCCCTGACAACCAACCGTCCGATCCACCCTGCGCCCAGCGAAAAGGCACGCGGGGAAACCGGCATGTTGAGATTAGGGCGCCTCATGGCGCCACGCGCTACTCGTAACTCTTGGAGAGGCCCGATAGAAGCAACTCTCCCCCGTCAGGCAGCTCGCCCTGATCGAAGGATTGCGGTAAGGAAAACAATGAAGGCGGGAACTATCGTAGTTCACCCCCGACCCGTTCGACGTCGCTGTCATGCCCCACTGGTCGAGGTCTTCATTCCACGTGGATCATTTTGCCGCATCTGGTGAGCCCGCTTACCGCTCGAAAACCCCAGCGGGACCTGCGCATCCGCCACGCGCGGTCAGCCATTGACCTTCATGCGCTGAGGCGGTCCTTGAGTGATGATTGTCATCGTTGACAACCAGCCGTAGAAAGTTAATAGAAAACCTCGTGGATTTCAAGACAATGGAGCGCTGAAATGCAACGGGAAAATTTCGAGGGCAGGAGTGACTGGTTATGAGCACGAGGCAGCGCGTGACATCGGGAGTAGCCCCCTTGGATCGCATCCTGGGCGACCTCTATATTGGAGACAACGTGATCTGGTACGACGATTCCGGGAGTCTGGCCTCCGTCTTCTGCCAGCATTTCATACAAGCGTCCCAGGCTGAGGACCGGCCCATCATCTATGTGAGCTTCGATCGCTCGCCCAGAAACCTCCTCGAAAAGCTGGGCAAGCTGGCCCTTCACCCTTCGGTCACCATTCTCGATTGCTTCACTTCTGGCAAAGGTGCCGACGCCCAGACGTTCCGCCGCTTTTACCAGGAGGAGAGCCTCGACACCTTGCCCTGCCACATTGTCCGGGTGCCCGAGCCACGCCGGATGGATCGTTTCACGGAGGTCCTCTACGGTGTCCACGGGGAGCTCGAAGGGGACGTACGGTTCGTGTTCGAGAGCCTCACGGGGATGCAGGAAGTCTGGGGGGGCGAGGAGCACATCATCAATTTCTACTCGCATGCGTGTCCCCACCTGTATGAGCTCAACACGGTCGCTTACTGGATCATGGAGAAGAAAGCCCACTCGTCCCGCCTGCGGGCTCAAATCAGCCAGATCGCCCAGGTGGTCATCGACCTGTCCATCAAACGAGGAACGACCTCCCTCTCGGTGCTCAAGGCCGAGCGCCGCGACATCGAGAACCTGCATCATCCCTTTGTCTACCGCGCCAAAGACCAGACGATCACCTTCGACGACGAAAGACGCTCCAAGGGCGGCGTGGATATGGGGCAGCGTCTAAGGGACCTGCGTCAGAAACGAAGCCTCTCTCAGACGGAGCTGGCCCGACTGGTTGGCGTAACGCCGAGCACGATCTCACAGGTTGAGAGCAACTCAATCCTACCCTCCCTGCCGGCATTGCTGAAAATGGCAGAGATCCTCAACGTCGATGTCGGCGCTTTTTTTCAGAGGCGGCCGGAAACGCCGAAGGTCGTTTTTCCAGCGGGCGACGCCGTCGACATGAAGCTCCCCCAATTTTCGGATGAGGAAATCAAGGTCCGGGCACTTTCCCCCGCTGACTTCGATCCCCAGGCTGAGCCCTATCTCATTGAAATTGCTCCAGGGCGTTCGCTTTCCTCCCATTTCTTTTTTCACAAGGGGCACGAATTGGGCTACCTCATTTCGGGAGCCCTCGAAATGAAAATCGGTGCCGACACACACGTGCTGGAGCCCGGGGATGTCGTTTACCTCACGAGCGAATTGCCGGCTCAATGGCGTAACGAATCCAAACTCCCCGCCAAGTTGCTTTGGCTGAAGCTGAAAGGCATGGGCTCCTAGCTTCGCCCCGGGAAGACACCATGATGATCCGCAGCAGCATGACCAAGAACGCCTCAACAACCTCTCAGCGGGAGGACCGCATTCAAGCCCATGAAGATCCTGCTCATACAGCCCTGCTCCGATTCTCAACGGTGGAAAGGCCAGAAAAGCCATTTCGGCTGGCCGCCACTCGGGCTTGCCTGTGTTGCCGCCGCCACACCCGGCGAGCACGACGTGCGAATCATCGACGAAGCCATTGAGCCCATTGATTTCGACACCCCCGCAGACGTGGTGGGGATCGGGATCATGACGTCCAATTCCCTGAGAGGCTACGAAATCGCCGACGGTTTCCGCGCGCGCAACGTTCCCGTGGTGATCGGAGGGATCCATGCTTCCATGCTTCCCGGTGAAGCACAGGAGCATGCGGACACCGTTGTGGCTGGGGAAGCGGAAGCCGTCTGGCCGCAGCTCTTGCAAGACATCATGAAGGGCACGCTCCAACCGCTTTACCGGGCGTCCTCCTTCATCGATTTCTGGGATGCTCCGAGTCCCAGGAGAGAGCTTTTCAAGCGGGAGGCTTACCGCGTTCCGGCGACGGTGATGGCATCACGCGGCTGTCCCCATGGCTGCAGCTTCTGCTCGACTTCGGCCTTTTTCGGGCGCAAGTACAGGAGGCGGAGTCCGGAAAACGTCGCCCGGGAAATCGCGGCTCTACCGGATCGTTTGTTCATCTTTGTGGACGACAACCTGTGCTTCGATCGCAAGTACTCCCTCGAGCTGATGCGGCTCATTGCCCCGCTGCGGAAGAAATGGGTCTGCCAGGTGACCATCACCCTCGCGGACGATCCGGAGCTGCTCAAAGCCTTTCGCGATGCGGGCTGTATCGGCGTCCTGATAGGCATCGAAAGCATCGACGAAAAAAACATCGAGTTTACTGGAAAGAAGATCAACGTCGTCTCGGAATACCGCGAAAAGATCCGGAAGATCCATCAAAGGGGCATTTTTGTTCAGGGGAGCTTCGTCTTTGGCTTCGACAACGACGACGTGAGGGCCTTCGCCCCTGTTCTGGAGTTCGTCTTCGAGAACAAGTTGGAGTCGGCCAACTTCTGCGTCCTGACGCCCCTCCCCGGGACCACCATCTACGACAAGCTCGACCGTGAAGGGCGGCTGCTCCACCGGGATTGGTCGAAATACGACCGCTTGAACGTGGTGTACGAGCCGTTGAATCTGTCCCCACAGGAGCTGCAGCAGGGCGTGATTGACTGCTACCTTGAAACCTATTCCTATTCCGGGATCCTCCGCCGACTCCCGTGGCTGAGCATCAGGGCGCCCATGGCGCTCGCTTTCAACCTGTCTTACCGCAAAGGGGCCTATGGACAGTGGAAGTGAGCTCTGAGTGCGCGCAGGCCACGCGGCCCGATAAGGTGCCCGCAGCGATTGGGCTGAACGACAAGTCACAGAGCCGCCTTTCGGCTCTGCTCCATGGTCCCACTCCGAAGGGGGAAGATACGATGTTGGAGATCCATATCCCGAGCTTCAAGAACCTGCAGATCGATCACCTGGTGCTCGATTTCAACGGCACTCTCGCCCGCGACGGACGCCTTCTCGACGGCGTCAAAGAAAGAGTGCTCGCGCTTGCAAACGCTCTCACGCTGCACGTCCTCACCGCGGACACGTTCGGAAACGTGGCCCGTGAGCTCAGTGACCTCCCCTGCACCGTAACCGTCATACCCAGGGAAGACGAGGCAGGCGCCAAATTGGCTTGTATCAACGAGCTTGGCTGTGCCAGTGTTGTCAGCATTGGCAATGGCCAGAACGATGCCTTGATGTTGGAGAATGCCGCACTGGGGATTTGTGTCATCCAAGAAGAAGGATGCTCGAAGGCGGCACTCCTAGCCGCCGACGTCGTAACGACGAGTGTTCTGGACGCTCTGGACTTGATCATTCATCCGCTGCGCCTCGTGGCCACCCTGCGCTCGTGAGCTTTGAGCCTCGTTGATCGTCATTCCGGCATGCTCCCGGCCGGAGACCAGGTCCCACCACTTGTAAAGCAGTTGCTCCCGCTCGGGCCTGCAAAACCGTCGGCAGACCAGGCGGGAGCATGGATACCAATGGGACCGGCCAAAAGCTCGAGCCAATCCCTATGACTGGAATCGAGATTCCAGTCATCTATTTTTGTATGGATAGGCTGTTACGGGTGCTCTCCAATCGCAATACTCCTTGGGAGTCACCATGCCGTTTCCGTCCTCATCCATGGTGGCGAACTTGGATGCGACCATCCCCCGGGAACTGTCGAGGGACGACCCAAAGTTGAGCCCTCGAAGGTCCCACTCGCTGAGATAACCCTTACCTCCAATGTCCGCAGCCTGGAAGCGAAGCTCGCAAGCCCCCATGGGTCTTTCGGACATCATTCTCGTATCCCCGACGGCCACGCTCGGCACACCGCCCATGGACAGCATGAACGCCGCCAAAACCATGGCCGATAAAATCAACCGTGCTCTCATGCTTGAACCTCCCAAACCGACACGATCAACTGCAAGGTTGTCGTCATCGCGTATCATCGAATTAGCCGGCAATACCGCCCTTCGAGGAGCGGGAACAGCTTCCAAATTCCCCTCAAATCATTCGACCAATTCACACAGCGGCTAACGCCGGCACATGCTCCACTCACTTGGTCAAATACTAACCACAAGAGCAGAGAGCGTAAAGCCTGGCCATGCCCGATCCCTCAGAAGACAGATTGATCCGCTTCCGATCCGCGATCCGTGTGGATACGAAGGAAACGTTCCGGGGCCTTACGGCTGAAACGGATGCTCAACCGCACCCGGGCCTCTCAACGCCCACCACGGCCGCCCCTACCGCCACGACCGCCGCCGCCGCCGGATCCGCGACCCATGCGTCCGCCGCCACCTCCACCGCCCCGGCTGCCGCCGAAGCGTTCACCCCTGCCGCCTCCTCCACTGGGTCGCGAGAAAGAAGACGCCGCATTGGAGCGCTCAAAGCGATTGGACCTCACGTCCCCTCGCTGGCGGCGACTAAATTCCCTGTTGAGGCTGTTTGTGTCAAAGTCGCGGGATGAGCGATTCAGCGTCGAAGCCTGCGGACGAGATCCGGGACGTGTGACCGCCTCTGAGCGCCCAGACCTCTGAGACGTGGTTGGCGACCATCTGCCGGCTTCGCGCTGCTGCCAGCCCCGGTTGGTCTTGCGAAAGACGTTTCCTTCCTTGTCCGCGAACACGTTGTTCTGTCCCGCTCCGACCTTCACAGGCTTCCGTCCCGGGCGCGTTGCCGGCAGTTGGCCGGGCCGTGCCTCCGGGCTTCCAGGTTTCACCTCGCCGGGCCGAGATCCCGGTCGCCCGGGCCTCCCAACAAGGTTCGCCTGATTCCAGGGCCGGTTGTAAAGATTCGGCCGCTGCTCGGCGCCGAACCCCGGTCGCCCGCCGGGCCTCACGGCAGGAAGGGTTGTGGGCCGACCAGGCCTGTCCCCGGCGGCACCCCAACCTGGCCGTCCGGGTCTATCCCAGCCTGGCCTGTCCCATGCGGGCCTGTAACCCGGCCGGTAGCCGGGTCGGCCGGGGCGCCAGTTGTTGTAGACAACCCGGTTGTGATAGTAGTTCACGTTCCTATAGTGGTAGCCCCCAACGCCCCAGTAGCCGCCTCCATACCACCCATGATGGTGGTGATCCCAGAAGTTGTCCCAAGCGGCCCAGGTCAGTCCAACCACCGCCGCGGTGGTGATGGCCGCACCCAGCCACGCGTAGGGGTTATAGTACGCAGGCTGATAGCCCCAGGAAGCGGCGTACGGATCGTACACGGCCGAATAGCCGTAGGTCGCCGGGTAGGCCACGTAGGTCGTGGGAGTCGCATACCCCGGGTACGAATACCCTGTCCCGTAAACGACGGTGCCGTCCTGGACATACGACCCCGTATAGCCGGGCGTGTAGCCCACATAGGCCGTACTCTCCGTGGAATCGTAGACCTTCACATACTTGGCGTTGAAGCGCGGGTTGCTGGGAGGAATGTCATTCACTTTCTCGGGTGGAGACACGCACACCTTCCAGGGACCGTTGGGCGAAGCTGCTTCGTACCAGACGCCCTGTTCCACGGCGTAATACTGCATGCCGTGCTTGAAGACGGTCTGGCTCGTGTTGACCGCATATTCGAGATCAGTGCTCGGGATGCCCTCCCACTTGGGATCTCCGTCGTAGGTGACCTGAATGGTGGCTTTGCTCCGATCGATGGCGGCGGTCTGAGGGATGTACATCTCATGAAGCGCCTCATCGGCCTGGGGCGTCCCCGCAACACTCACGAGCACAAAGCCCTTGACCGAGTCTTCGGGGATCTTGGCAAAATCGGGGGGAAGACTCTTTGACGGTACGTAAGTCCACGGACCTTCCGTGAGGGATTTGGATCTAAACCAGCGGCCGGATATCAGAACGATGTGCTCCTGTGTCTTTGAATACAGGAAGATGTTGTCCTCCGTGTTGCTCACATAGAGCAGGTCGGTCCCCTGAATCGGCGTATACTGAGGCTCGCCCTCGGTTACCAGCAGCTCGGTGGGCTCTGTGGCCACGATGATCTGCGGCATTTTCCCGTCAACCGTTTGGACCTTCTTGGGTCCTTGCTGCTTGGGCTCCTTCTCGCCAGTCTGCTTCTCGATCTCGTTCCACATGGCATGGACGGCGTCGGGAACCGTTGCAGGCACATTCCATGGGCCTTTGAATTCCGTTGCGCTCAGCCATTCTTCTCCCCCGCGAAGGTAATAAGTCTTTCCATCGGGGTCGTACACCATGAGAAAAGGCGTGTTGCCCACGCGCATCAGCCTGGAGTTTGGAAGCGGCAGGAGCTTGGGATCGCCAACGAGCGGAACGAGCACCGCCGGATGCGTGACAAGCAGGATCTTGGGCGGCTCGGTGTTGAGCCCGGAGTCGGCTTGCATGGCCTCCTGGACCTTGTCCATGGCCGCGACGATCCGGTCCAGAGACAGCGTGTATTGCCAGTCCTTCACTTCATTTTCCAGGAACGCGCGCAGCTTCTCTTCCTGCTCCGGTTTCGCATCGGCAAACTTGACCTTGGTTGCTTGGACACCTTCGATGGTTGCCATCCGCGTATCGCGGTCGGTTGCCACGCGCGCGGAAAACCACACGACGCCGAAAACGGGTTGTTTCTCCCCTTTCTTTTGCACGGAAACCGCCGACCGTGCCGTAAGCTTGTCTTCTTTGAACGTTTCCAACTGAGGCTGATAGAGCACAACCGACGCCTCGGGGTGGATAAACTTCTTCGGCCACTCCGAATCGACGGCCCGACTGGCACCAGGCAGACTCAAAACCAACAGCAGCGCCACACCAAGCCCCAGAGCTCCTGTATTCCTGCTTCTCCGTTTCGTGACCATTCACCCCTCCTTTTGTCCGCGAGTCGGCTCACGCAATCCCCCATTGACTACGATGCATTTCATTTTAGTAATCATCTCATCAGCTCATTGAAAGAGATAGCGTGTCTTGAAGCGTGATCTGCAGCAGAGCACCCTGCAACCAGTGGGCGCTGAAGTCTCGCGGACCCTCTGTTATCATTGGTTCACACTCGCAGGGCGGACCGCGCTCTTTGGTCCGTGGGTCGTGAGAAGAGTGGTGCGGACACGAAGAGTGCCTTCTGGACTTCCCGTCCCCACTGTGATTGCATACGGGGCTCACCGGGGTGACGAACCACATTGGGGTAGAGGAGCAGAGACAGTCCTGGTTCTGGTTCTGGGCAACGGGACGCGCAGGCAGGAGCACCACGGACAGAAAAAAGCTGAACTCTCTGCTACGAGTTGTCGATTCAGGTTCGAGCAGGCTCCGGAAAAATGGGATAGAGCCCCTGTCGCAAGCGAACGGAAGCGATCGAGCGACCGCTCTCGAGCGAGGTCACCTTAGGGAGCGTTTTCATGGCGAGCATTTACAAGGCGCTGATGCGCGCGGCTGAAGAGCGACAAGCTCTACGGAAACTCACCGGACTTACGGAGACTGAGAGTGCACCGGGAAGGACAGCCCCGCAGGACGCCAGCGAAGACCTGATCGACCTGATCGCATCGATTGAGTCCCTACCAATGCTTCCGAGAAAGAAGACGATCCAGTTTCTTGGTTCCCACGACGGAGCCCTTGCGATGACCCTTGCCCGGAAATTCGCGGAGGCTTGTGCCGTTTCGATGGATCTGCCGGTCCTCTTTGTGGAGCCCGAGGCTCCTGCTGCTCGCAGGGAGGGGCCCCTTTTCCTCGACCCCATGTCGGACCGATTCGCAGCAAGCCGTCGATTCAAGAGCCTGGACGAAATGATTCGTCCCGCCCAAGTTAGAAGCCTATCGACCTGCCCCTTCTCCGCGATCATTCGGCTCTGGAGCGCGCCCGATGCACCTGGCTCGGAGGACTCCCCTTGGAGGCGCATCACGCGGCAGTTCGATATGATCGTCATTCCGACATTTCCGGTTAGCGACGCCGTACACGCCTCCGGTATCGACGCACTGGTGGACGCTGTCATCGTGGTCTTCGAATCGGAGGCGACCGATCTTCAGCCGTCCACGGGTCAGGGCGACCTGGGCCTGGCGTCCATCCTGGAGCAGATCGCCCAAGGCCTGTGGTGCCCCAACCATACCTTCTCCTGTCTGGACACCCCCCTTCTCCTGCTCACCCGCCCTAGCCCTACTGCTTCACGTTTCAGCGAGAACGGATGACTTGAGGCTTTCCAGTTCCTGCGGCGCAAGCGAGCGCCTGTTTTCGCTATCATCAAACCGCTTGCTACGACTCCCCTTTCAAAAGACGCGGCAGGCTCTTGGGTTGACATTCATTCTCCTTATCAACAAAATGATGTTTTGCTGACCGCAGACGCGGACACTCTGGCCATCGGTTTGGCCGTTAGGTCCAACGCCTCTTACAGAGGCCATCTCGCTCCCTGTCCCTATAAGGAAGATCTTGCGTGGCATCCTGCGCCCTTTGTGGTGGAAACGACTCGAGGCCCGTGATTTGTGAGGGAACGTGGCAGTACTTCCGGTGCCGGGGGTGTGGCCTCGTTTTTCTTGATCCCCAGCCGATGATTCAATATCTTAATAGCCATTACCAGGAATACCTGCCCGAAGCACCAGGAGAGATCGATGCTTGGCGTCGCATGATGGACGGGGTTCACGGTCGCACGGAATCGTTGGTTGGTTCCATCCTGTCCGCCCCAGGCAGGCTGTTGGATGTGGGGTGCGGGTACGGCTTTTTTCTTCACCACATGGCGAAGCGCGGCTGGGACGTCAGGGGAATTGAAATTTCGGCCACCGCGCGCCGGCACGGACGCGAGCGATTGCACCTCGACATCTCTTCCCGGCCATTCCCGCGACCGGACTGGAGTGAAGGCAGCTTCGATGCCGTCTCCTTGCTTTACGTCATCGAGCATTTGCCGGACCCGGTCGCTGCCGTGAAGGAAGCGCATCGGCTGCTGCGCCCGGGAGGACTGCTGATCCTTCGCTGGCCGCATACGACCCCCATCGCACGCTGGCTCAAGCCGTGGGCATCGAAAGTGAGGCTTTATCAGGCGCCGTCGCATCTCTTTGATTTTTCACCCGATACGATGACGCGCCTCCTGAGCGGGGTAGGCTTCGAGCGTATTTGGCACACCATTGGCGGGTGGACGCTTCCAGCGAACAGGGGCGCCCGTCTTGTTTCGGTGACCACAGGGGCTCTCGGCGAAACCCTTGCGCGGCTAAGTCGTGACAGGATCCTTCTTCCCGGACTCAGCAAGACCACCCTTGCAACACGGCGGGAAGCGGCTTGAAACTCGATCGGATCCCCTGCATGTTCCATGAAAGGCAAGACCAGAGCGCTCCAAGCTACTTCGCCGGCCCCACATCGGCAGCCAGGCTGGGGATTCCACGCGCGCTCCTTGCTTTCCATTACCTTCCCCTGTGGTCCACCTATTTTCAGCGTCTTGGGCTCCGGGTGACGCTGTCGGACCCTACGGACCGACAGCTCCTTGACACGGCCCAGGCCGTGACGGGAAGCGATCTCTGTCTTCCGGTCAAGGTCTTTCTGGCGCACGTTTCCCGCTTGAAGGACCAGGTCGACTGGCTGTTCCTGCCCCGCGTCATGAGCGTCTGCCAAGACGCGTACATGTGCCCGAAAGTCCTGGGGCTAACCGACATGGTCCGCAGCATTTTCCCGAGCCTCCCGTTGCTGTTGGATCCTCTGGTTAACGTCAAGCCTCCGAATCGCATTGATTTTGCCCAGGCGATGGAAGGAATCGGCAGAAATTTCACCGACAGTCCCGAAGCGCTCCGTGACGCCTGGCAAGCGGCCGAGCATGCCCAGGCCGGCTTTGACACTGACCTGCTGACACGGCCCTTTGAGACCGTCTTCGCGGCCTGGAGCCCCCAGCAGACTTCGCCAAGACCGGAAGGACCGCGTGACTCCCGCTACCGGATCGCCGTGATCGGGCGTCGATACCTGATCTTCGATTCGGCCCTCAGCCACAATTTGCTTGAAATGCTTTACAAGCAGGGCGTCGCGGTGGTGACCGCGGAGCATGTTCCTCGCGACATCCGATTGTCCCTGAACGGGCGACTGCCCAAGAAGGTCTACTGGCAGATCGGCCGGGACCTGGTGGCCGCCGGCATTCATTTCGCCTCAAGCCCTCACATCGACGGGATTATCAACGTCTCGAGCTTCGGCTGCGGGCAGGATTCCTTCACGACCAAGCTTCTCGAACATTACGTGGGGGAGGCATCGAACAAGCCCTTTCTCAATCTTGTCCTCGATGAGCATTCGGGACATGCGGGCGTCGCCACTCGCCTTGAAGCGTTCCTGGATATGCTGGAAGCGAGGAAGAAATCGCGCAGCAGACCGGTGGCAAGTGATCTCGTAGCAAGGCTCCGACGGCCTCCGTCCCCCGGCCCATCTTCCAATCAGACGGATGTGTCCCCAGGCAAGGCTATGCATCTCACCATTCCGCACATGGGGCACCTTCACATCGGCTTTGAGCGCGTGTTCAAGAATCTTGGCGTGCACATCACGATGCCACCCCGTCCCAACAAGGAAGCCATCTGGCTCGGGGCACGCTATGCGCCGGAATGCGCCTGTCTCCCGTTCAAGCTCAATCTCGGCAACATGATCCAAGCGCTGAGACAGGGAGCGACCGACATCATCATGCCCGGCGGGTTCGGACCATGCCGGTTCGGGTATTACGGGGTCATGCAGGAGCAGATCCTGAGGGAGATGGGATTCGACTTCCGGATGGGGAGCGCGGACGATCCGGACAGCCTGCGCGATATGCTCGCAACCGTCCGAAGGATCGCCGGGCTGCGCTCGAAGTGGGATTCCTACTGGGTCTTCTTGTTCATCCTCTACCGCATCGCCCTCGTCGACCGGGCAGTGGCCCATTCACTGAGACTTCGGCCACGGGAATTGCAAAAACGAGCCACGGACCGCATCCTCAAACAGTGCATCGCCTTGATCGACGGAACCCGGAGCATTTGGGAGCTCATCCCGGCCCGAATGCGCGTTGACAACCTGTTCTCCCAGATTCCGATCGATCAAGACCGCCCCGTTGTGCGCATCGGACTCGTGGGCGAGATCTTCATGGTTCTGGAAAACCACGCGAACATGAACATCGAGGAGCGGTTGGGGGAGATGGGGGTGGAGGTCCACCGCGGCCTGTGGCTGAGCGAGTGGCTGAACGACCGGTTCCGCTTCATGCCTTTTCGGCGAAATAGGTTCCGCTGGGCCCAGGAACAGGCCGCTCCCTATCTTCTGAACCCCTGCGGCGGCGAAAGTGTCAATTCGGTGGGCCACGCCGTCCACTTCGCCCGCCGGAGACTCGATGGGCTCATCCACCTGATGCCGTTTACCTGCATGCCCGAGCTGGTCGCACAGACGATCCTGGACCGCATCGCCGCCGATTTCAACCTGCCTGTTCTGACCCTCGCCTTCGATGAGCACACATCATCAGGCGCGGTTCAAACCCGGCTCGAGGCCTTCGTGGATCTCATCCGGCGCAAGAAGCGCGATTGGGTCCATTGAACCTGCAAAGGCCCGGCGCGGGGACGCTTCATGCAGCGATTGGGCTTACGGGACGGCGAAGCGGCCCCATCCGAAGCTCATACGCTCTCGGACCCAGCCTGCCCGATCAAATAGCGCTTGCTCCCGAGCTCAAGATAGAAGGAGCCCGATTCCTCGTCCTCGACAATCCATTCTGCCAGTTGATAGTAAGCGGGACGGGAGAACCGGGCGGGGAATCGGCCGTTTTGTATGCGACAATAAAGGATGTTCGCGGCGCCCACGGTGAGGGTTTGCGGATCGAGCGTCTGGGGGGTGGGCACGTGCTTCAGCAAAACTTTGATTGTCACCGCACCCTCGTCGTGCCCTTCTTCGCGGTCGACCCGAGTCACCACGAACGGCGTGTCCGCGGCGTCGATGCCACAGCGGCTGCCGCGCCATTGGATCCCATACTTCCCGTCCGCTCCGAGCACGAGGTTTTCAAGGAACAGCTCGATGATGTCCTCGCGTACGATCTTTGTCCCCCGGTAGAACCACTCGCCTTCCTCGTCGACGTGAATGTCTCCTCCACCGGGCAGCCCCCCTTCTCCGAATGCTCCAAGAGCGTTCTCCATCACCAAATCCCTCCCTCAAACGATCGCATCAGAACCCCTTGCGCGAATCCAGCAGCAGCGTGACAGGACCGTCGTTCACCAGGTGGACCATCATCATTTCCTGAAAGCGGCCCGTGGCCACCGGCAGCGAATAGGTTCGCACCTGCTCGACGAAAGCTTCATAAAGCTCCTCGGCTCGCTCCGGGGGGGCGGCTCCGGTGTAAGACGGTCGCCTTCCTTTCCGACAATCTCCGTAAAGGGTGAATTGGGATACCACGAGCACCCCTCCACCCACGTCCTGAACCGAGAGGCTCATCTTGTCCTGAGCATCCGGGAAGATCCGCAGGTGCACGATCTTATCAGCCAGATAGCGGACATCTTCCAGCTCGTCTCCCTGGCCTACTCCCAGGAGGATCAGGACCCCTCGGCCGATCCGCCCGGTTTCCTGTCCCCCCACTTGCACATACGCTTCAGAAACGCGCTGAACCACCGCCCGCATTGAGACCCCCCCGCAGTATCCATGGTTATCCGGTGAGCGCCATAACCCCATTTGACTCACCCAGCCCAAAGAGTTACACGTAACCCGCTCGAGCACGCAACACAAAACCCCAGGGAAAGAGACGTTCTATCGTGACACGAGCCCCCTTCTTTCTCCTCATCAATCCGTGGGTTACCGACTTTGCAGCCTTCGACCTCTGGGCAAAACCGCTCGGGCTCCTGCAGCTCGCGGCCCTCCTGCGTGACGGCGGTGCGGAGGTCGGCCTCGTCGACTGCCTGTCGCACACCCTGGCCGCCAGTGAAACGCCGGCGGACCTGATTCCGGGTAAAGCGCATGCGTTTGGAACCGGCGGTTTTCCTCGCGTCCGCATCCCGAAGCCGACGCCCGTTTCCATGCTGCCCAGGTACTATTACCGCTACGGAATATCAACGGAGCGCTTTCGGCAAGCCGTCCAGGAGTATCCCAAACCCGACTGCATCTGGGTGACTTCCATCATGACGTACTGGTACCCCGGCGTCCAACTTGCGATCGCCGTCTTGCGGGAGATTCACCCTGAAGTCCCCATATGGCTCGGAGGCATCTATGCATCCTTGTGCCCGGAGCATGCGCGACGCGCGAGCGGCGCCGACGAGATTGTCACGCAGCCGCTTCGGCAGCTTCCGGACAAGATCCTTGCCCTCAACGGGCTCGCTGTCCGAAACCGGGGGGCATGGGAAAGCTTTGAGGCTGCCCCCTCTCCAGCCCTCGATCTCGTGCGTCCTCTTCGCTACGCGCCTCTTCTCACCAGCGAAGGCTGTCCGTTTCGATGCGGCTACTGCGCATCATCCGTTTTACAACCCCGGCGATTGCGCAAATCGGCTGATGCCATCTATCGGGAGATCAACCGATGGCATGCGGCCGACGGCGTGGTCGATTTCGCCTTCTACGACGACGCACTCCTGCTCGATGCGGACACGACCCTGAAACCGGCCCTGGAGAGAGTCGTGCGCTCGGGTCCTTCGATTCGATTCCACACGCCGAATGCACTACACGTGAGGGGACTCACACCCGAATGGTGTGATCTGCTCAGAGCGAGCGGGTTCACGTCCCTGCGTCTGGGGCTCGAGACAACTGACCCGAGCCATCAGCGGGAGTGGGGTGGCAAGGTGCGTACACACATGTTTCTTGCCGCGGTCCAGCATCTCCACCGTGCGGGATTTGCGCCGTCCCAGATCGGAGTCTACCTCCTGTGCGGCTTGCCCGGCCAACGAACGGAGGAAGTGCTGGAAGCGATCCGAGTCGTCACGGATGCCGGAGCCCAACCGTACCTCTGCGAGTACAGTCCCATACCCGGCACAGGTTTGTGGGAGGAAGCCCGTCGACTATCCCCTCATGATCTGGCGGGGGAGCCTCTCACGCACAACAACACCTTCTTCGCCTGCCGTCGCCCCGACTTCACCTATGACGATCTGCTCGCCCTCAAGGAGATAGCCCATCGCGCACGCAAGGCGGCACGGACCAGAGCCGGCTGATGCCTCCCCGCTTTGAAACCGCCTTCTGAACGGCAGGAACGACTCATGTGGCCATGGGCAGGAAGCGCATGACTTGCTTGTGAACACACTTGTAGATGTCTTCGTCCGCGCCGTAGATCTCGACAACGGCAGGGTGGTCGATCAGCTTCTCAACGACGAAGGCCGTCACGAAGAGGCTCACGAAGTGTGGTCGCGGCACAATGTCTCTCAGATTGGCAGTGTGAAATTGGAGCTCGAATTCGTCGGAAGAAAGCAACATCTGAAGACCAATCTGAATCTGCCGCTCCAGCTCGTCCTTGCTCGTGGTCTCAACCAGCCGGTCCTCAATCAGCTTGATGGCGATCCACCCGCTCAGATCGTCCAGGTGCTGTCTGAGCAGGTTCAACGCATTCACCCGCTGATTCTCTTTGGCGTGGTCCAATTTGGAGATCACTGCTGATTCCCGTGAATCGGGCCTGAAATCCCTCGACATGCTCAGTCCTTTCGTGGTGAAGCCACGCTCTGCGAAGCCCCTCCGGGAGATTCCGTCCGCGGCAGTCGCACCATGGCTGTGCGCTCATTATCAGTCTCTTAATCATGAACCGGAATCCCGGCCACGCTTGTGCTCATCGTAATGTCGGGCCTGGAACAGGAGACGCCCATGAAGGGCTCCGCTCCGAAAGGACATCCCGGATGAGCTCTACCTGCTTCTCACTCACGCCACTGAGTGCAAGCACCGCTTCCCGCCCCCCAGCGCCGAGCCTCTCCAGTCCCTCCAGGTCTGTGAGCCATCTTTTCCAGCGGGAAGCAAGCTCCTGCTCATCCTGGACAAGAATTCCAGCCCCACGCGCTTCAAGGGCACGATGCTCGTCGACAACCTTATGAATGCTCGGCCCATAGAACACCGCCTTCCCCCAGGCAGCCGGCTCAAGAATGTTGTGCCCTCCTATCGGTTCCAGGGTGCCTCCACAAAAGATCAGATCGCCGAGTCCGTACAAATCGAACAAAATCCCGATGCGATCCACCAGGATGACGTTGGCTGAGCGGGTCTCGAATCCCGCTTCCAACCGTGAGAGCAGATGAAAAGGGACAGGCTGCTCTTGCAGCCAGCGAGCCATCGGCTCAACTTGATCGAGATGCCGCGGCACAAATATACCCAAAAGCCCTGGCTCGATCGAGGAAAGCTCTCGAAAGACCCGAAGAAGCCCAATACATTCCGATCTTCTGAGACTGCCGCCTACGAGCACGGGTGCTCCGCTGGGAAGCGACAGGACTTCTCGCCAATGAGCCAGGGAATCGACGTTCACGCGTCCGGATAAGCCGTCGAATTTGCTGGTTCCGAGCACTAAAACGCGATCCTCGGGGACCCCCAGGGAAAGCACGTTGCGTCGGTCGGATTCGGTGTTCATGGCAAGCCAGCGAAAATGGCTGAAAACGGGACCGAAAAGGGATTTGAGAGCGCGATACCGTCCGAGGGATCGGGCAGACAATCGGCCGTTCAGCAAGACCGCGGGGATGGAGTGCTCCCGAAGCACCTTGAAGAGATTCGGCCAGAACTCGCTTTCGAAGGAAATGAACAGGTCCGGTCGAATACCCGCCAAGGCACGGCTGAGCACATGGGGAAAATCCAGCGGAAACGGCACGACGATCACGTCGGGAGAGACACGCGAGCGGGCTGAGCGGTAGCCCGTCTGTGTTCCCACGGAAAGGACCAGCCGAGCATTCGGCCAGGCCCGGCCTGCTTCCTGGATCGTCGGGACGGCGCCCGTGACCTCCCCGACGGAAGCCGCATGAAACCAGAGAGTGGGCTGATCCGGTTTGGCGTGGGGCAGTGCATAAAGCCCGAACCGGCCTGCCCAGAACTCGGGATCGTCCCCGCTTCTCCATCGGAGCGCCTGGACCGCAGCGAATCCCACGGTGTGGAGAGCGGCGTTATAGAAGAAATTGGCTATGCCCAAGGCTCACGCCCTTCGTTATCCATCAAGCTCATCCCGGTCAACGACTCTCGGAATGTCTCCCCCACGTGTTAGCCCGAAGGTCGTCTTCCCGACCTATTAATCGCATTTGACGAAAATCACAAGGCACAGCTACGCCCTCGCGTCCGGCGAGTTTTTCGTCGCATCGCTTGACAGGTTCCTGCTATAGTCCGGATCGAATCTGGTCTGTTTGAAAACGTGTCATGAGGATCCATGCGATCCACGGGCAGGAGCCGCCCCGGCGCTTTCAGGCCCCTTCAAACATAGCACGGAGGACCCTATGCCGCCTCACTTGATCAATGGCCGCTATCGTTTCCCCTTCAACGGGCCGCTTTACCTTCTTTTCGTTGCTCTTCTGACGTATATATTGGCCAATACCGGACCGCTGCAAGGTGCGGCTTTCGATTCGGCGGACCAGCCGACGGCCGGGAGTCCTCTTAAGCTGCTGCGTATCACCCCCTCGGGCGATGACGTGCCTCCGGGTCAGGAAATCGTCTTCCAGTTCGATCGCGCCGTTGTCCCGTTGGGCCGCATGGAGCGGAAAGGCTCCGAGATCCCCATCACCATTTCCCCTGCTCTAAGCTGCCAATGGCGGTGGCTCAGTCCATCTGCGCTTGCCTGCCGATTGGATAAGAAGGACAAGCTGCGCGCGGCCACGCGCTATTCCATCGAGGTCAGCCCAGGCATCAAGGCTGAAGACGGGGCGACGTTGCCCGCGAAAGTGACTCACAGCTTCGTCACCGAACGCCCCAAGGTGTCCTACACATCATTCAAGGTGTGGCAGGCCCCTGGTCAGCCTCTGATTTCGATCCATCTCAACCAGGCCGTCGACGAGGCATCCGTTTCCAAATGCTTCTATTTTCAAACCGCAGACGGAGCCCGAACCGATGTTCAGGTGAGCGAAGATCCCGATCTGCAGCAGTCCAAGGACTACAAAAAGGGCTTCATCTGGCTGCTCTCTCCAAAAACGGCACTGCCCCTCGATCGCGGCGTTCAGCTCCAGGTCGAGCCCGGTCTGGCTCCGATGCAGGGCGGGGAGGCCAGCGTCGAGCGGCGCAGCGTGCTGGCGTTCCATACCTTTCCGGAGCTGAAGTTTCTGGGAGTGGAGTGCCAGGACGGAGAAGGCAAGACCATCAGCATTCCCGCGGGCGGAAATCTTGCCCAGCAGCCGCGCTGCGCTTCTCCATGGGGGGTTTCTCTGCTCTTCTCGTCTCCGGTTTCCAAGGAGGAGGTCCAAAAGTCGATCGTCGTCGAGCCCCCTCCCCGCCGAAAGACCGAAGAGAACCCATGGGAAACCGTCTACACCGACAGCCGCTTGTCGGAGCCGCACCAGAAGACGGATACTTACCAGGTTCAAATTCCCGAGTCGTTCATTTCTCCTTTCACTCAATATCGTCTGCGGGCACCGACGGCTTCGATGCGGGATGAGTTCGGCAGGCCCCTTTCCGGCGCTATCGACATGACCTTCATGACGGACCACCTGGCGCCCGACTTGACCCTTCCCAAGCGGCTGCCGGTCTTGGAAAAAGGGTTGGATACGGATGTGGCCGTCTACTCCACCAACCTGGCGAAGATCCGCCTGAAATACGAAAGCGCCGGGCCGGGTGGCTGGACCCAAGGGAAAGCCAAGCAGTTGGACATTCCCGTCGTTAAAGATGTCGTTGCGCCTATTCCGTTGAAGATTCGGTCCCTGGTCGGTAAACCGTCGGGCCTGCTGCGCGGCCATTTGACCCGCGAGCCCCGTCCCAAGGGGCAAGAGCAGACGCCGCTCTGGTTTCTGGCTCAAGTCACCCCCTTTCATGCGCACGTGAAGCTGGGGCATTTCAATACTCTCGTCTGGATTACGGACCTGCAGTCCGGACAGCCTGTTCCAAACGTGACGGTATCCGTCAGCAAAGGTCGCTTCGAAGACCTGGGCCTTCAAGCCATGGCGCTTGCCAAAGCCACGACCGATGCCAACGGTCTTGCGAGGTTGCCAGGGACACAGACTCTGGACCCGCGGCTCGAGCTCTATGAAGCCTTCGATCCCGAACAGCCTCGACTGATCTTCCGGTGCGAGCGCGGCGAGGACGTTGCGGTACTCCCGTTGACTTACGATTTTTCAGTGGCCGCTGAGGGCTCCAATCACGATTACATCCCCGAATCCATCCGTCCCAAGCACGGGCACCTGCGCTCCTGGGGCACCACGGCCCAGGGCATATACAAGCTCGGCGACACCGTCCAATACAAAATCTATGTCCGTGACCAAGACAACCAGCGATTCGTGGCCCCTCCCGGCACAGTGTCCGAAAGGGCCGGCGTGGATCCGCGGCCCAAGACCTCCGATGTCCTGCCGCAGGCCAAGGAATCCCGACCGACGGTTCCTGCCCGGATGGCTGCCTCGCCCAAGAATAAGCCGGCGCCCGCCATGGAGCCAGCGAAGCCCCCTGAGAGCCTTTACACGCTCAAGGTGTATGATCCGGGAGATCGAGTCATCTTCGAGCAATCCGAGGTTCGCTTGTCTGAATTCGGCGCCATGGACGGTGAGCTCGTCATACCCAAGACCGGGGCCGTGGGGTGGTACCGATTCGCGATTTCAACCAACTTCACCCAGGATGAGCTGGAGCCCATGCGGGTTTTGGTGAGTGATTTCACGCCGGCTCCCTTCAAGGTGACGACCGACCTCCAAGCGACCCGCTTCGGCCTGGGCGACCCGGTGAGTGTCTCGACGCGCGCATCGCTTCATGCGGGAGGCCCCTACACCCGAGCCAAGACCCGGGTCACTGCCGTCTTGAAGTCCGAGCCGTTCGCGCCGACCCATCCGGCGGCCCGAGGGTTCGACTTCGATGTGCTGAAGAGCGGCGAATACGAAACACCCCCGACGCAGACGGTCTTCGAAACCAGGACCGTCCTGGATGACCAGGGGACTTGCGAGACCCAATTTCAGATCCCCGATTCTCCGATTCTTTACGGGCGGCTCAGCGTGGAAAGCGCCGTTCAGGACGACAGGGGAAAGCACGTCGCCAATCGAGCCAGCGCGGTCTATTTCGGGCGGAATCTGTACGTAGGCCTGTCTCAGCAGGATTGGATCCTTGAAGAAGGGCGGCCTGCCGACACACGGGTGATCGTGGTCAACAGGGAGGGAGAGCCCGTTTCGGGAGTCAAAATCCTGGCGACCGTCGAACGGAGGGAAACCAAGGCGGCGCGTGTCAAAGACGCCGGAGACGCCTATGTGCCGCAGTACGTGCACGAGTGGGTGCCGGTCGAATCGCGGGACCTGGTTTCAGCAGCCGAGCCGGTATCGTTTGGGTGGCAACCTCCTCAGGCGGGATATTATCGGGTCACGGCTCGCATCGGGAAAGAAGGTCAAGAGGCTGCCTCTGATCCGAATTCAGAAGAAGCCGCGGCAGGTCATCAAACGTCGATCCATCGGTATGCTTCCGGTAAGAGCTTCGTGCTCTGGGATTCCGTGCCCGGCAACCTGCTGGACGTCAAGGCCGAAAAGGAAACGTTGAAAATCGGTGAGACCGCACGGTTCCTGGTTCAAAACCCTTTTCCGGGCATGAAGGGCCTGATCACCCTCGAGCGATACGGGGTGATGGAGAGCTGGGTCAAGACCTTTGAAACCAGCACCGAGGTGATCGAAATCCCCATTAAGCCTGAGTATCTTCCTGGCTTCTACCTTTCGGTCATGGTCATGTCCCCACGGGTGGACAAGCCCGTGAGCGAAGAGGGAGAGGATCTTGGGAAGCCGACATTTCGGATGGGGTACGCCCAGGTCAAGGTGCACGACACGTACAAGGAAATTGCCGTCCAGGTTAGACCTCAGCAAGCGGTTTACAAGCCTCGAGACAAGGTGTCGGTCGATCTCGAGGCCGTCGTCCGCAACCCATCCAAAGAGGGCTCCCGCCCCCCCATCGAGCTGGCGGTCGCCGTCCTCGATGAGGCCGTTTTCGATCTGCTTCCGGGACGCAAGGTCTACGATCCTTACCAGGGGTTCTATACCCTGGATCCCCTGGATCTTGTGAACTACAACCTTATCATGCAGCTCGTGGGGCGCCAGGAGCTTGAAAAGAAGGGGGCGGATCCGGGTGGCGGCGGCGGCCCCGACCTGGCCATGCGCTCGGTTTTCAAATTCGTGAGCTACTGGAATCCCTCCATTCCCGTGGACAAAGACGGCAAGGCCCGCATCGAGCTCGAGGTTCCGGACAATCTCACGGGATGGCGCATCTTGGCCATGGCGGTCACTCCCAATGACCAGATGGGGCTTGGAGAAGGCTCGTTTAAGGTCAACCAACCCACCGAAATACGGTCCGTGCTGCCCAATCAGGTTCTCGAAGGGGACCGGTTCGAGGCGGGCTTCTCGGTCATGAACCGAACCGATGCGCCGCGTACGCTTCAGGTCAGTGTCGAGGCTCAAGGACCCATCCATCAGGAATCAAGCCCATCCACTCCTGATCCTACCGCCAAGGGGGAAGGTCGGGCTCTTGATTCGCAGACGATCCAGGTGGAGCCATTCAAACGAGTGACCGTGCGGATGCCCATCCAGACTGCCGGTTTTGGCACCATTACCTTCATGGCGCAAGCCGGAGACGACCGGGACCGTGACTCGGTGCGCTTCCAGGTGCCCGTCCTGCGACGTCAGGCACGGCAGGTGGCCGCCGCTTACGGCACGACCATTTCGCCGGAAGTGAGCGAGAACGTGCTGTTTCCTGAAAACATGCTGCCCGAGTACAGTCAGCTCGAGCTTTCTTTGTCTGCTTCGGTCATTGGGGGTCTTGAAGGGGCCTTCGAATACATGAAGAGCTATCCCTACTCCTGTTGGGAGCAGAAGCTGACGAAGGGCGTGATGGCTGCGTTCCACAAACAGCTCAAACCGTATCTGAGCAAGTCACTTGAGTGGAATGAAGCCGCTGGTCTGCCCGCAAAGACGCTCCAACTGGCGGCAGAATACCAGGCACCCAATGGCGGCATGACGTTTTACACCCCCAAGGACAATTGCGTGGATCCCTATCTGAGCGCGTACACCGCTCTCGCCTTCGGATGGCTTCGGTCGGCGGGATTCACCCCACCACAACCGGTGGAAGCAAAGCTTCACGGATATTTGCAAGGACTGCTCCAACGCAACGTGACGGCCGAGTTTTACACGAAAGGGATGATGGCGACCGTGCGAGCAACCGCCATTGCCGCGCTGGCCCAAGCAGGGAAGATTCAGATGACCGATCTGGATCGATTCGAAAACGCGATTCCCGAAATGAGCCTGTTTGGGAAAGCCTTGTTCCTGCAGACCTCGATCAAGGTCCCGGGAGCGTCGAGGATCCAGCAGAAGATCCTGAGCAGCCTTCTTGCCCAAAGCAGCCAGAGCGCCGGGACGCTTCTCTTCACCGAGACCCTGGATTCCCGCTTTCGATGTCTCCTGACCTCCACCGTACGAGACAACGCCGCCCTCCTGAGCGCGCTGCTGGCCCAGGAGGCCTCATCGGGCAACGCCCCCTCACAGCTTCGGGACATCCCCATGCGGTTGGTGCGCGCCCTCACCCAGGCACGAAAAGGGCGGGACCGCTGGTCGTCCACCCAGGAGAACGTGTTTGCGGTCCGGGCATTGTCCGATTTCAGCCGGCTCTACGAGAAAACGCCGCCAGCCCTGACCGTCCAGGCGTCTCTGGATCAGGAGCGCTTTGGCTCGGTCGAGCTGAAGACTCTCGCCAGTCCGCCGACCCAGGTCGAGTATCGTCCCAAAATCACCGATGTCGGCCGAAAGGCAAAGGTCAGGATCCAACGGTCCGGAGAAGGACGCCTCTATTATGGCGTCAACCTGCGCTACGAAACCGCGCCGTCCCCCGCGGCTTCTGGAGTGGACGCGCAGACGGTGAACGCGGGCATCGAGGTGCACCGGGAATACAGCATCGAGCGTGAAGGCAGCTGGGTCCTCCTGAACAGCCCGGCGGAAGTCAAGACCGGGGAGCTGGTTCGCGTGGACCTGTATGTCGGGGTTCCTGCCGAGCGCCACTTTGTCGTCGTGCAGGATCCGCTGCCCGGTGGGCTGGAGCCCGTCAACCGCGACCTGGCCACCGCCTCGACCGTGGACGCGAACCAGGGGGAGCCCAGCTACGCCGAAGGCTCCTACCACCACAAACACCAGGATTGGCTTGAATTCGGGTATTCACGCTGGAGCTTCTACTTCCGTGAGCTCCGTCATGATTTTGCTCGATTTTATTCGGAGATTTTGCCGGCGGGCCATTATCACCTCTCCTACGTGGCCCAGGCCATTGCCCCGGGAGTGTTCACGGCTCAACCCACACACGTCGAAGAGATGTACGACCCCGATGTGTTCGGCAAAGGAGCGCCGGTCGAGCTGCGCGTCCAGGCAGCCAGTGACTGAGAGAATTCTCTCCCTGTCAGGCTCTGCCTGCTCTCTGGAACTGCATCAGCTCTCCGGTCTTCTCTTCGATGAGCGCGGCATGTCCCTGTTCTTGAACCTCCTCGAGGTCGAAATCGAGGCTTGTGTCGCTGTGCACGGACAACAGGCCGAGGCCGGTGGCCATGGCTTCGTGGATCCAGCTCTTCCACTGATCCACGGCCTCCGGGGCACCGGCAAGGAGAGCATCGAGCGTCAGCCGGCGTGTTTCTCCGGCCATGGCCAGGTCGCCGTTGATCTGCTCGACCAGCCCTTCGTCCAACGCAGGTCTTCGGATCTTGATGGATTGGGTGACCACCTCGAGATAGGTATGGAAGGGGTCCAAAGGCAAGCGGTCCGGGTGGCAGATCACACAACGTTCGACGTCATGCGGCACGGAGCTGTTCTCCGCAAAGCGGTTCTGCCGGGCGATTTCCTGAAAATGGCTGATCGTGTAGGAAAGAAGCTCCAACTGGGCTGCCGTCAGGTGGGATAATCTCATGCTCCTCCTTTGAAGCGATTCACCAGAGAAAGGCCGTGCGTATGCCGCAGCTCGACTCTTGGGGCAATCCGCCACTCCCGTTCAATAATTCCTACTGGGTTGTTCCGGGAAGCCTGCTTGCAGGGGGATACCCAGGCAGGCGCGACCCCGACGAAGTCTGGCGCAATATCGTGGGCCTCATGGACGTCAACATCCAGCATATCATCAGCCTCATGGAAGAGCACGAAGTGGCTTTCCTGCGCAAGTTCATCACGAGCTACGAAAGCGAGATGGAGCACATCCTGAGCCGAACCGGGCGAAAGCTCACGTTCCACCGGTTTCCGATCGAAGACATGGGCATTGCCTCTGCTCGCCGCATGATCGAGATTCTCGACGAGATCGACGACTCGATCACTCAAGGCCGGCCTGTCTTTGTTCATTGCCTCGGTGGAAGAGGCCGTACCGGACTTGTGGTCGGCTGCTATCTGGTCCGGCACGGAATGGAGGGAAAACAAGCACTGGCCCACATTCAGATCCTGCGTCACCGTGGCCACACTGCCTCCTTTCCCTCGCCGGAAACACGCTCCCAGAGAGAAATGGTCCTCAACTGGAAGCAGTGGGATCGAAGCAGCCCGTCTTAAGCATCAGACCCAACGAAGCTCACTTCAAACATTCGGCGACGGCCTTTAGGGCCGCTTCATAGTCAGGCTCCTGAGTGATTTCCTTAACGGTTTCCACGTAGCGAACGACACCCGTTTTGTCCACAACGAAGACCGCACGCGTCAACAGGCGTAATTCTTTGATGAGCGTCCCATACGCCTCGCCGAAACTGGCGTTTCGATGGTCGGAAACCGTCACCACGTGATCCACGCCCGCAGCCCCACACCATCGTTTCTGGGCAAACGGAAGGTCCATGCTGACGGTCAGAATCACAACGTCCGATCCGAGCTTTCCAGCTTCCGCATTGAAACGTCGGGTCTCCATGTCGCAAACGGGCGTATCGAGCGACGGTACGGACGAAATGACCAGAGCCTTGCCCTTGTACGTCGCGAGCGTCACGGGCGTGAGCCCATTATCAAGCACCTCGAAATCGGGGGCCCGATCGCCCACCTTCACTTCATTTCCCACCAGAGTCAGGGGATTCCCTTGAAACGTGATGACACCGGACCTTTCAGCCATAATTCCTCCTTTGACATCCATGAACAGGGCTTTGAGCAGCGTTCCAGCAGGCTATCAAAAAAGAATGTAGTGCTTGATGGGCTATTATGAAACCGTCCACGGGAAACTTTCTTTCACGGCCGAAGGCTGAGTGCTCCGTTTTTCTGGGACCGCACCCAGCAAGTCACTTGCGCTTCCCGCCGAACCTGTTAGGATATGCGCATCTTTGGGTCATCTTGGTAGACCTGCATTGGTAACCACCTGAACGTCTATCTGCTTGGTTTCGGGCGATGGGAATGTTGTCCTCTATTGAGCCAGGTATCCACGGCTGCGGGATCCGCGGTGACGGCTGTTGAACACGTCACCCTTCGCGCCTGACTGCGGTCTCGAAATCGGAATCGTCATAAGGAGTCAAGCCATGCGGAAAAGCTTCTGGATGTTGTTTGCGCTGGTGATGCTCGTCCTCGTCGGACCCGGGAGAAGCCATGCCGAGACTGGAGAAGCGGATGTAGAGATCCTTGTGATCCGCGGGGACACCCTCATCAACATTTGCAAAGACTACCTCGACGACATTGAGCAGTGGCCGGAAGTAGCCGCCATCAACCAGCTTAGAAACCCCAATTATATCCTCCCAGGGCAGCGCATCACGATACCAGCCAGTCTCCTCAAGGGGATTCCCGCCGAAGGCA
>CAZIEW010000070.1:0-31257 GCA_964538515.1 uncultured Syntrophobacteraceae bacterium | reverse complement strand
TGCCGGCGTCATCCAGGGCGACGGGGTTGAGGTCCAGCTCTTGAATGATGGGGAAACGGTCCACCAGGAGGGACACTCGCTCCAGGATTTGAGCCGCTGCAGGGAGATCGGCCGCTTCCATCCCTCTGAATCGCCCAAGCAAGCGACTGCCGGCCAGCTCACCAAGCATGTCCAAGCCCGTCCTGCGATCGATCGGGGCAAGACGCATCCGGACATCCCTCAAAACCTCGACCATGACGCCTCCCAAACCGGCCAGCACAATCGGCCCGAAAGACGCGTCCCGCTTGGCTCCAATGATGAGCTCCCGCCGGGCTGGAGCCATCTTCTGGACTACGATCCCGGAGACGTCCGCCGAGAGATCCCGCAGTCGACGCCATTCCTCCTCCAGACCGGCTTCATCCGCCACGTTCAGCGCGATGCCGCCCCGATCGGACTTGTGAAGGAGTGACGGACCCACCGCCTTGAGGGCCACCGGAAACCCCATCGCCTCAACCGCATCCCGCGCCTGCTCGAAGCTCCAGGTCATACGCCAGGAAATGGTCGGAACGCCCATCATGTTCAGCAATTCCAGCGCCTCATGAAGAAGCGGCTGCCGGTTTTGGCGCTCGATGGAACGGAGCCATCGCTCGATGTCCTCGAGCGGCAAGCCGGCCTTGGCCTCTCCGATCCGAGCCGATGCTTCCGCCCGGTGTTGGCTCCACCGGCGCTGGACGGAGAGGGCCTGAACCGCTTCGGTTGGCTCCATGAAGAAAGGAAGCTCGAGGTTCTTCTCCAGGAGCACTCGCTCATCGAGGGGAACCTCGACGACAACGGCTACGGGCTTCCCAACACGGACCGACAGCGCGGCAAGACTTTCCACCAGCTCCCGGGTTGCGTCACGCTCGCTCAGCATTTGTGAGACCTGAATGAACACGACCCCATCGATCCCATCCTGAGCGAGGGCTTTCTCGACCACGTTGTAGTAAAAGGAAACGTCGTAGACATCCCCGAGATCCAACGGATTGTCGGACCGGATAACCCCGGAGCGGCCCCGACTGTGCGCGTCAGCCAGGATCTCCGCTCCGAGGCTTGGCAGCTCAAACCCGTAGCGGGCACACGCGTCGGCCGCGACCACGGCATGCCCTCCCGAACGGGAGATGACGGCGAGTCTGTTCCCCGTGAGCCTTGGCAGCGACAGTCCTTTTACCGCATTGATCGCCTCCGACACGGACCGGACCCTCACGATGCCGCATTCCTGGCAGACCGCATCGACGACGCCATCGTCCGCTGCCAGGGCCGCCGTGTGCGATTGGGCAATGGTGCGGCTGAGCGAGCTGACGTTCGACTTGTGAAGCACGATGGGCTTGGCACACCGTCGGGCTAGGTCCGCGAGCAGGCGCCCCCTCTTGATGTCTTCCAGATACAGGTAGATGACATCGGTATCGGGGTCCTGCGCGAGATAGGCCAGGAAGTCAGCTTCATCCGAGCAGCGCTTGTTGCCCATGCTGACGAGCTTGCTCACCCCAACTCCTGACGTGGACAGTCTTTCAGCAAGGGATAGCCCAACGCCCCCGCTCTGGGCGCATACCCCGACGGTTCCTTTCCGGTATGGGCCTGGCAGAGCCACAAACGGTGTGTAAAGACCGTTGGCCGTATTGAGGATGCCGATGCAGTTGGGCCCGACGAACCGGATGCCGTACCGGGAGCACGTCTCGACAATCGCGCGGTCGAGCGCTTCCCCTTCCGCTCCGAGCTCTTGAAACCCTCCGGACTGGATCACGGCCCATCGCGTCCCCTTGTCGCCACACTGGTCGAGAATATCGGGGATAAAGCGAGCCGGGGTGAGAATCACCGCCAAGTCCGGTCGGCCAGGCAGCTCCGCGACCGATGTGTAAATGCGATGCCCGAAAACCTCCCCGCCTCGAGGTCCAACCGCATACACCTGGCCCCCGTAGCCGAAGCTCACCAGGTTGCTCAGGATGTTTTTCCCCAAATTGTCTTCGGACTCGGAAACCCCGACCACGACGATGGATTCCGCACAGAATAAACCGTTCATACCTCTCCCTTGTCTTCGCTGATTGGTTTGGGCGGGAGGCTGCGGAGACACAGCCTCCCGCCTGCTGGCATGGCAGAACGGCCATGCCCCACAATCGTGCACCCAAATGCCCATCCCGTCCACAGGATACCGGACATGTGATGGGGGATGACCCTCCCCCATTGCCCCGCGGCGGTCATCCGCCGTCTCCGACACTCGAAACCCGGCATCGATTCCAATCGGCTGCGGTACACCCCCCGAGCCCGGCTAGAACGGAAGCTCGGCGCACGCCAGATCGAGAAAGCCATGATGCCAGCCTCCCCTGTCATCAAACGGGCTTCGCTCGTCTAGAACGCGCTCCCAGCAGTCATCCATGGGGTCCCTCATCGTCACTTCCTCGTAAGTGCTCTCTCGCTTCATGGCCAAGCTCCCTTCGTGCTCGCTGCTGAATTGCCACCTTACATCCGCCTCATCCTCTGGTCCGTTTCAGATATCAAGATCCATGCCTGTGCAGCGGAATGAGGAAACACGCCATCTGGGGCCTGTCCAAGCCAGACTTCCCAGTCGAATGTAGAATATATTGGACATTTATTGTAGAAACAGGATAGAGTAAATTCTACATTCGACATCCATTGGATTTGGTTGCAATTCTCTTCCTGGAGGGAGCGGGTTACCGTGGAAGCCTTGAATTTCATGCGAGTGCCGCCCCGATTGCTGCAGGCCGTTTTGGACAACCCCTTTGAGGGCATGGTCATCATCGACGACCAAGGGGTGATCTGGCACTTCAGCAAGGCGAACGAGCCCTTCTACGGGATCACGGCCGAGGCGGCCATGGGGCGCCACATTCGCGATGTGGTTCCCTCGAGCAGTCTGCCCGAGGTGGTGCGAAGCGGCAAGCCCGTCCTCGGGGACACATTCGACATCAACGGGCGCAAGGTCATCGTCAACAACTATCCTATCAGGCTTGGGGAAAGAATCATCGGTGCGGTCGGCAAGATGATCTTCCACAATCTCAATGCATTTGTCGCCCTCAAGCACAAGATCGGGGAGCTTGAGAGCACCGTGCGCCGCTACGAGCAGGAGATTCGGGCAATCTACCGCGCCCGGTACTCCTTCGACGACGTCCTCGGACGAAGCGAGAAGCTGCACCACGCCAAGGACGCGGCGCGAAGACTCGCCGCCTCCCCGAGCCCTATTCTGCTGACGGGCGAGAGCGGCACGGGCAAGGAAATCTTCGCTCACGCCATCCATCAGGCGAGCCCCAGGCGAGACCATTCGTTCATTCGGGTCAATTGCGCCTCCATCCCCGCCGAGCTTTTTGAATCCGAGCTTTTCGGCTACCGGGCTGGGGCCTTCACGGGAGCCCTCAAGTCCGGGAAACCGGGCAAGTTCGAGTTGGCTCACCGGGGGACCATCTTCTTGGATGAGATCGGAGAGCTGCCGCTCACGCTGCAGGCAAAGCTCCTACGAGTGCTCCAGGAAAAGGAGATCGAGCCTCTGGGCGCCGACAGTCCCAAGAGCATCGACTTCCGGGTGATCGCGGCCACGAACCGCGACCTTGAGGAGCGCGTGAAGGCTGACTACTTCCGCCGGGATCTTTTCTATCGGCTGAACGTCATCACCATCCAATTGCCGCCCCTGCGGGAGATCCCCGAGGACATCCCCGTGCTTGCCGACCATTTCCTGAAGAAGCTCCGGCAGCGCATCGCGAGCCCGGCGGTCGGAATCGCACCCGAGGTGATGAGCCTTTTTCTGACATACGGTTGGCCGGGAAACGTGCGCGAGCTCGAAAACGTCATGGAGCGCGCCCTCGCCCTCTGCCAAGGAAGCACGATCGAGCTCGGCCATCTTCCCGAAAGCATTGTGCGGCCTCAGTCGGTGTCTCTTACGGAGACCCGGGCAGCACGCCAGGAGGACGATCGTCTGTCCTTTTCGGTGGGCGACGCGGAAAAAGCGCAGCTCCTCGAAGCGCTGCGGCGTGCTCGAGGCAACCGGACAGAAGCGGCCGCCCTACTCAACATCCACCGCACAACCCTCTATTTCAGACTCAAGAAATACGGCATCGACTTTGCCGATATCGGCCCTCGACGCAAGCGCTGAGCGAGGTCGCCCGCCCATATCCTGAAAGGGGATCACGTCCTCTTCGTGATGGCCGAAAGGGCCTTAAATGGATTCATGGATGAATATCCGTTTGGGCGCCGTGCAGGTCTGTCCCGAATACATGAACTTTCCCGCCATCAGATCGCTCAGCGTAAGCTCAAAGTCGGCGTCGGGGAAAACGATGAACGGATCCGATCCGGGACATTCGAAGACGAGCTTCTTGCCGCGCGAACGAGGACCATCCTCGTACGGCAGGATGTTCTCATCGAATCCGAAGACCACGACCGTCGAAACCTCCGGGTCCTCCAGGGACTCCTCGATGAAGCCCTTGCCGCTCCCCCTGTAGAAGGTGATCGCATCCCCGAAGATCGGCCGGTACATGCTTTCCGTGAGCTCCATGAGCTTCTTCCCCTTGGAGGAAAACTTCACGCGCACCCGGTTCCCGACAAGGAAGATGGATGTGATCGTGGTTTCAGATAAGCGCTCCCATTGTAGGAGAGCATGAGCGAAACACTGGAACCGGTACCGCCGAGAGGGGCTCTGGACGCCAGAAAGCTTTCCGTTTCCTGGAACCGCCTGAGATTCTCCTGGACGAGATCCACCTCCGTGCGGCTGTCTTTCACGGTGAACCGCAGCTCTTCTACGGCCAGATCGACATGGCCTCCCGATTCTTCCCAATGACTTCCGCAAGCGAGAGAATCGGGTCCAATCTCTGGCTGAAAGACATGACAAGCCTCCTTGCACCTTGAAAGCGCCGCTCGCCGCCCAGGAGCGTTTTCGAGCTCCCGCCGGATAGACACGTCTACTGCACTCCCCCTCCGGTTGATGATGCTCTGGGAAGCGCGCTGGACGGACCTGATCATGGCAAACAGAGGATAAAGGTGCAACCCTTCAGCCAAGCAGTCCCTTCGTGCAGGCATTTGCTCATCCAGGCAGCTCGGTCACTCCCGACCCCGGACTCTTAAAGAACCCCCGTACTGCCTTGGCTCCCTCGCACGCTCCCCATTCGATTCATGACGGGTCGTATGCCACATGGTTTGGGTTGAATTCCGGGGACGTCTGGCATATTCCTTACCCTGTGGGTATCGGCTGCGATTTCCTTTGGACAGCAGCAAGCTCCAACGAACGCTACAGGCTGAAAGGAAGATCTCTCATGCATCAAACCGTACAATCTCCAAGCGACTTAAGCCATGAGGACACCGCGCGACTTGTCATCGATTTCTTCCATCGAACCATGATTCACCACGCCATGTGGTTTGCCGAGGTACGCCACCAGTTGGGCCGGGAGAAAGCTTGGGACATCCTCAAAGCCGCCTATGAGCGCAGTTACGACATCCAGATGAAACGGCTCTCGAAAGCGCTCGGCTTCGAGCTCCAGAACGGGATCCCCAAACCCCTCTTGGATCTCAGCCGGGAATCCTTGGACAGCTTGAGGCACGATGCCGCGATCAACTGGCTGGCCAACGACGGAGTCTGGTTTCAGGCGGTGGAATTCTCGAGGGGCATGTTCGACGCCAAACGGTGCAATGATTCCTGCTGGTCCAGCTTCTCCCCCTTTGAGGCGTGGTCCATCAAGCGCTTCTTGAGTCTGCCCGAAAATCCCGGTCTCGAAGGACTCAAGAAGGCCCTTGCCTTCCGCCTGTACGCTACCATCAACGAGCAGAGCATCGAAGACGACTCGCCATCGAGCTTCATCTTCAGGATGAACGAATGCCGCGTCCAGACGGCACGCAAGCGAAAAGGCCTGGAGGACTACCCATGCAAGTCCGGCGGCATGGCGGAATACCCGACCTTCGCCGAATCCATCGATCCCAGGATCAAGACCGAATGCATCGGCTGTCCTCCCGATGAGCATCCCGACGAATGGTACTGCGCATGGCGGTTCCGGATCGAATGAAACCCTCCGTGTCATCAAAGTCGGCAATCGCTTCCGGTCCCATGCCCTTGAGCTGAAACAGCAGCCCCCCTTGCCCCCGGATCGGGGGCGGGGGTCGTGCCCAAGGGGAAAAGCACCCGCCAGTCGGTCTCTGTGCGTCCCCAAAACCTCCTGCCTTGACAGGGAGAATGCATCCACTAGATTCGCTGTAAGACACCTCGTTCAGAAGGAGCTCATGATGGATGCAGGACCCCAATACAGGAGACTCTCCAAGGACGACGCAGCCGTACTTCTGGTGGATCACCAGTCGGGTCTGCTCTCCTTGGTGCAGGACTATTCGCCGGAGGAGTTTCGGAACAACGTTCTGGCGCTTGCGGACGTGGCTAAATTCTTCAACCTTCCCACGATCTTGACCACGAGCTTCGACACCGGCCCCAATGGCCCCATTCTGCCCGAGCTGCGGCAACTGTTCCCGGATGCCCCGCTGATCGCACGGCCGGGACAGATCAACGCCTGGGACAACGACGATTTCGTCAAGGCCGTCCAGGAAACGGGTCGGAGACAGCTCATCCTGGCTGGAGTCGTCACCGATGTCTGCGTGGCGTTCCCCGCGCTGTCGGCTCTGGAGGCGGGCTATGAGGTCTTCGTCGTAACCGATGCGTCCGGAACGTTCAACGAGGCGGTCCGCTACGCCGCATGGAACCGGATGGCGGCGGCGGGAGCCCAGCTGATGAACTGGTTCAGCGTGGCCTGCGAGCTCCACCGGGACTGGAGAAACGACATCGAAGGACTGGGCAGCCTCCTCTCAAACCATCTCCCAGCATACAGGAATCTGATAACAAGCCACCTGGCCCACACGTAAAACGCAGCCGCCGAGTGGGCTGTGCGGGATCGGATCGACCGGATGCGGAAAGGAATCCGCCTTTTCCGCATCCATCCCGGGCGCCGGGCTCGGCAATGGTTTTACAGCAGACCAGGATCGAAGAGTATAGAAGCCAGGTCACGGCATGGCTAAAATCGCTTTGCGATGAGCAGACGGCTCGGACGTGGACTGCGGTTCGCCAACTTGGCAAAACCGTGCGTCCTGGGATGGCATTCAAGGTCTCACGGCTTCGACGCTTTGGGCATCCCCTCCCCCGGCTCCCCATAGTCTTCCGATCGTTCCTGCTGTAAGGCTTCAAGCCGCTCGTGGGCTTGGAAGAGCAGTCCGTCGCCGAGTGCACCATTTCGTGGGAGAGATGACCGATCATCCGGGGTGTTTAGCATGGCTTGCAGCTTGGCAGCTGGGAGTCGTAAGGTCGGGCGGTCTCCCAAGAAGACCATCCCGTGAGGCCGATGCCCGGGGGCACCCGCCTCACCGGAGCTCAATCGTGACGCCGATCCCCGCTACAACAAGCGATAAGGATAGGCTCGCTTAGTCCATTCACTCGCCGGGTATTCCTCCTTGAGCTTTTCGTAAGCCTCTTTGAGCGGTTTGGGATCATGCGTACTCTTGTAGCGGCTGACCCCGTAGAGGTAAATGGCTTCCGGAGCGGAGTCGCTCCTCGGGTACTCCCTGATAAGATCCTCCAAACTGGAAATGGCGTCCGGCCAGCGGTCAAGGTCAAAAGCGGTCTTGGCGCTTCCGAGCAGGAGAGAGGGGATCAGCTCTTCAGGGGCCAGGAACCCGACGCTCCGATGATGCTCGTTCCCCTCCACGTCAAGCGTCACCAATGTCGGGGTCCACTTGACCTGGAACCTCTCGGACAGGGGCTGATGGTTGTAGGGCACGCGCACCGGGATCACACGCGCGTTAAGAAACGAAACCACTGCGGGGGTTGGATACGTAACCGCATCCATTTGCTGACAGCCAATTCAGCCAGGATTGAAGAAGTCCAGCAGGACCGGTTTCCCTTCCTGTTTCGCCCTCACCAAAGCCCGATCCAGATCCGTTTCCCATCCAATTGCGTCACTCATGATCATTCCCTCCCCATAGGCGGTGCGCGATTCGATATGGCGGTTCCCAAAAGAGGAACGCCGCAACAGCGGCAATTCCAAATCCTCCTTTGAGTTAACCATGATCGGCGCCTTTGCAATGGACGGAATCATCTGGTGCGTCGCCGCCTTCCTCTCGGTGATTCGGAGCTTTCCTGGCTATCCCCCCTGTCACCCCGTCGCATGGCGCGGAATGCCGGGTCCCATGTCGGAAATCCGGATCAGCACGCGGTCGCCCTTCCTCGCAGCGCGCACGTGAATCTTCCGCTGTTCAGCATCCTTGCCGAATTAGTCCCCGTTTTCGATCAGATTCATCAGTACCTATGCTTCGTCAAAGAAGCTTTGCCGGGCAAGAGAACACCCCCACCTTTGAGGAGGGAATCAAAGGGGGGCCTTTGCGAAACCAAGTTGACAGAGCACTATGGCTCTCAGCGCAGGATCTCGATCTCGTTCGAAACGGTCTGTGCCGGCATCTCCTCGAAGGGCCTGCGGCAGTAGTCGATCTTAACGCGATAGCGACCGGGCTGCGCATTCGGGGGCAGTTGGAAGGAAAGGGATTTGGCTGCCTCACGGTCGGGTATCATCAGGCATGGGCCGGCCCCGGCGCCGCCGAGAGCCATGGTGGACACCGTACCCGTGCCCTCGGCGTCCTTCACGAGGGCAACGGGTGTCTGGACCCCGAACCCGAAATCGGACACCATGATGAGTGAAAGCCGCACAGCGTCTCCCGGTCGGTAGCGGTCGAATTCCGTTGTGGCGTAGATGCGCCGGTTGAAATCGCTTTCGCCGGTTCGCACCTTCGAGGTAGCGGCTTCCCAGAAGCGGGGCCTGGCCGCATCGAGGTGAATCGAATCCCCTCCGTAGTGGCCCACGCCGCAGCAATCCTTGCTTCGGACCAGGCTCCAGAGCTTCTTTCCGCTGACACCCTTGATGGAGAAGTCGAGCGCCATCCCTTCCATATGGATGCTGGTCTTGGCGACGTTGCCCCCTTTGTCGCGGAGGGAAGCGTTGTATTCGGGACTGCGATACCCGGAAATGAGCTGGATCATCTTCCCGGGGGCCACGAGGTCGGAAAAATAATCCAGCATGCACAGAAGGCGAAGCGAGATGTGGTCCCCGGCGCCCTTGCAGGGATAACCGAAGACCGTGTCGATCTTGGACAGCCCCGCTTCATCGAAGGACCCGTCGGGAGCGACGAACCGGGCCGTGACTTCCTTGTTGGTATGCATGTTCTTGATGTGAAGCGTGCCGTCCCCCATGAGGTAAAACCGTGCGCCCATTGAATCGGCAGGTGTCGCGGCGGGAGCGGCAAAAACCAGCAGACAGCCCAAGGTCATCCATAGTGCGTTGAACCCTTTTCCGGCGATCCCCTTGAAATGCATCTCAGCTGCTCCCCTTTTCCATGCGGTTTCTTTCGTCCACAAGGTGCTCAAGCAGCTCATGGAAAGGCCACTCGATGGAATGCTCGGTCACAACCGCGTAGATGGGGCGGGGCAGTTTGGCTTCACGGAAGATCTGCAGAAGAAAGCGGACCCCCTTCTCCGGGACCGCATGAAAGAGGAGGACCTTCTCGTCCGATGCGAAGCGGTCCCCCGCCGCGCCCGTTCCGGCGATGATCTCCCGCAGCGTGAGGTGGGCTCGGGTCGGCTCGATACTCTCGGCCGGAGGGGCCCCGATTTCATGCAGGAGTGCATCGAGGGAGCGCTTTTCTTCCGCGGTGTAATTCCATACCAGGAGCTTCGATGGGGCTTCCATGGCGCGTCCTACCCTTGAGCCGGCTCCAGGGCACATTCCAGCAGCTCGGAGATGATCTGAGCCTCCCGAAAGGTCATGCCTTCTTGGAGGTGCTTGGGGATATCCACGAGATCCTTAGCGTTGGCTTGCGGGATGATCACTTCGCAGATGCCCGCGCGCCGCGCGGCCAGAACCTTTTCCTTGATACCGCCAACGGGCAGGATATCGCCACGCAACGTGATTTCCCCGGTCATGGCCACTTCACGTCTGGCCGGACGCCCGCTCATGAGCGATGCCAAGGCAACCACCAGCGCGACCCCCGCGGAGGGTCCGTCTTTGGGAATGGATCCCGCAGGAACGTGAACATGGATGTCCGAGTGCTCGAACTTCTCGTCGTCGACTCCCAGATCGGCTCCATGGGCGCGGATGTAAGTCAACGCGGCCGTAGCGGACTCCTTCATGACCTCCCCGAGCTGCCCCGTGAGAATCAACCGCCCGCTCCCTGGCGTGCGCAGCGTTTCAATGAAGATCAGCTCCCCTCCGACGGGCGTCCAGGCCAATCCTGTTGCGATGCCCGGTCCCCACGAGCGCGTGGCCGTCTCAGGGAGAAACTTGACCGGCCCCAGCACCTCGGGCAGATCGCCCAGCTCGACGTTGATGGGGCCTGTCCGGCCTTCGGCAATGTTTTTCGCAACGTGGCGGCAAACGGACGCGATAGTCCGGTTCAGGTTGCGGACCCCCGCCTCCCGCGTGTAGGACCGGATGATCTCAAGGAGTGCTTCGTCGCTGATGCTCACGTCGTAGTCGTTCAGACCGTGGTTGTCGATCTGCTGCACCCAGAGATAGCGGCGGGCGATTTGGAGCTTCTCCTCTTCCGTGTAACCCGGAATCTCAATGACTTCCATGCGGTCCTTGAGGGCGGGCGGCACAGGATCCAACATGTTGGCGGTGGCGATGAACATCACCTTGGAAAGATCGAAGGCCACGCCCAGATAATGGTCGGAGAACGTGCTGTTCTGCTCGGGATCCAGGACCTCGAGAAGGGCGGACGACGGGTCTCCCCTGAAGTCCATGCCCAACTTGTCGATTTCATCCAGCACGAAAACGGGGTTGTTGCTCCCGGCCCTGCGCAGGCCCTGAATGACCCGCCCCGGCATCGAGCCCACGTAGGTGCGGCGGTGGCCTCGAATCTCCGCCTCGTCCCGCATGCCCCCCAGCGAAATGCGCACGAATTTTCTGCCGAGGCTTCGCGCAATCGACTGCCCGAGTGACGTCTTCCCGACGCCGGGCGGTCCAACGAAGCAGAGGATCGGTCCTTTCATTTCCTTTTTCAGCTGAAGCACCGCCAGGTATTCCAGAATCCGACGTTTGACCTTTTCCAGGTCGAAATGGTCCTCATCCAGGATTTCAGCCGCCTGGTGCACGTCCAGATTGTCGGTCGTGCCGACGCTCCAGGGGACTTCGAGGAGCCAGTCCAGGTAATTTCGGGAGACGGTGTACTCTGCCGAAGCGGGGGACATGCGCCCGAGACGCTCCAGCTCCTTTTCGGCGGCCTTGCGGGCCTCCTGCGGCATTTCGGTCTCGTCCAGCTTGAGCGTCAGCTCTTGCAGGTCCAGACCCGCTGCATCGGCCTCCCCCAGCTCCCGCTTGATCGCCTGCAGCTGCTCCCGCAAATAGAACTCGCGCTGCTTCCGGTCCATCCCCGCCTTGACGCGATCCTGAATCTCCTGCCCCAGCTCCAACCGCTCGATCGTCCGGGTCAAATAAAAGGTAACCCGCTCGAGCGCCGTTGCAGCGTCGGGAATCTCCAGAATGGTCTGGCGCTCGGGAACGGTCAGGGCGAGATAGGCCGTCACCAGATACGCCGCGCGCATGGGACGCTCCGCGTTGCGCATCGCAACAAGCGCTTCGCTCGACACTCCAGACAGGCGCACATAGCGCTCGAATTGCCGATTCAGGTTGAGCACCATGGCATCGACTTCAAGACTCGCCACCTGGTCTTCCGGAATCGGCTCCACTCGAGCTTCCCAGTATCCGTCGCGCTGTTGGCTCTCGATGATCCGCACTTTGGCAATGCCTTGCAGCAACGTCTCGTAGGAATCGTCCAGCTGACGGGTCGACCGGCCGATTCGGGCCACCGTACCGACATCATAGCAGTCGCTCGGACCGGCAAAGTCAGCGCGACTGTTTCTCTGCCCAAGAGCCAGCACAAACTGGCTGCCCTTGGTCGCCAAATCCACGGCCCGCCGGCCGGAGGCCGTCACCACATGGACAGGCACAACCAGCCCCGGAAACAGGACGATGTCGCGAAGCGGCAGAACGGGCAGTCGTTCCGAAGCAGGGAAGTCTTCGTTGTCCACATCAATGATCAGCGGTAGATCGGCCATCCTTTGAACCCTATTCCAAACAACTGCCCCCGCATGATCGCGGGGGACAGGCTACTCCAGCGCACGGCCCACACAAGACCCTTGGAGCCCTGGGCTGTTGGTATCCAGGCGAGCAGCTTCGAGCGACGACCGCTCCAAGACTGCGCCCATGAGCAACACACAGCGGACTACTCTTGAATCTCCTCGACCGTCTTGGCCTCGATGACCTCGCCCTTGCCGCTCTCCGTGATCACACCCGTCACTTCAACGAGCTTGCCGACCATCTTGGACAGCTCCTGGACCTTGGGTCCCTTCACCAGGTAATCCCCATCGTCCGCTTCGATCACGATTCCCTGGTCCGACTTCACGACCGTTCCCGCGATCGTCTCCTCCTCCGCCGGCTTGGCGGGACTCGACGGTTTGCCCGCCAGGACCGGGATGGCGGCGGACCACATCACTACCAGCATCAGTAGACACACCGTCAGGATTCTGGATCTCATCTTCTTGGCTCCCTCTTGGAATGCATCTCCATCAAAAACAATTGGTTAGACTTCCTTCCGCACCATTTTCCCCCATGGGCTCGAGCCCGAGGCGGAAGCGGTCTTGTTAATACCAAAATCACCGTCATCAGTACAAGCTAAGAGTCAGCACCCTACGGGTAGATCAGTTTCGGCAGCCACAGCGTCATCGGCTTCCAGTAGGTGATCACGACCAGATCCGTCAACAAGACCAGGAAAAAGGGAAGAAGCTTTCCAATAGCCTTTTCGAGAGAGCAGTCCGCAAGCCCGCATGCCACGATGAGGCAGATCCCGAGCGGCGGTGTCAGCATGCCGATGGAAAGATTGATCACGACGATGGCCCCCAGCTGAACGAGGTCGATCCCCAGCTTGGGCAAGAGCGAAAGGAGGACCGGTACCAGCAAGATCAGGGCGGCCGTCGTTTCGACGAACATCCCGGCGATGAGAAGCAGCCCATTAACCAGCAGAAGCAGGACAAGCGGATTCTCCGACAGCCCTAGAATCTGTTCCGCGATCTTGACCGGAATTTCCTCGATGGCCATGAGCCAGCTGAAAACCGACGCCGTTGCGATGATGAACAGGACGACACTGGAGAGGACCATCGAACGGAAGAGGATTTGAGGCAGTTGGTCGACCTTGAGCTCCCTGTGCACGACAAATCCCACAAATGATCCGTAGAGCACCGCAACCGCCGCCGACTCCGTGGCCGTGAAAACACCCCCCAAAATGCCGCCGAGGATGACGATGGGGGCCCCGAGAGCCCACTTGGCATCCCAGAGCGCGATTTGAAGCCGAGCCCAGGAAAAGGACTGCACACCGCCGTACCCGTGCCGCTTCGATACGACGATCGAAACGCTGACCAAGCTCAGCCCGATCAAGAGGCCAGGCAGAATTCCTGCCACGAAGAGCTTGCTCACCGAAGCCCCTGTCAGGAAGCCAAAGATGATCATCGGGATGCTGGGGGGAATGACCACACCGAGTGAGCCGCCCGACGCCTGGATCACGCTGGCGAAGCCTCGGTCGTAACCGCGCCGGATCATTTCCGGAATGAGGAGCGATCCGACCGCCGCCGTGTCCGCCGCGGCCGAGCCCGATATGCCGGCAAAAAACATGGCCGACACGACGGAGACAGCAGCGAGTCCACCGGGCACCCACCCGACCAGCGCTTCCGCAAACCGCACGACACGGGGGGAAATACCGCCGGACTCCATCAAAGAGCCCGCCAGCATGAACAGCGGAACCGCCATCAAAGGGAACGAATCCACTCCCGCGTACAGACGCTGGATCACCATCAGGATGGAAAAATCGCCCTTGACGAGAAAGCCACCCAGGGATGCAGCGCCTATGGAGATCGCAATGGGGGTGTTTATGGCGAAAAGCAAAGCGAGACTGATCAGGAGGACCGGCGTGACCACTTCACTGCCTCCCCATCCCATGAAGCTGCTCCATCAAATGCCTGATCCCATGAAGCACGAACACTGCGCCACTCAGCGGGATCACACTGTAAGGCAGCGCCATGGGCAACCCCAGCGCAGCGCTCTTTTGATTGGCCACAAAGCCCACGAAGCGGGCCCCGTAGACGACCATGACGCTGAAAAGCAGCATGGAAGCCCACCACGCCATGAGGCCGGCCGCAATCTGGAATCGCTCCGGGAGTCGGCGCACGAGCACATCAATGCCCACATGATGATGCCGCCGATATGCCGCTGTGGCACCGAGAAACGTGATCCAGACAAGACACATGCGCCCCACTTCCTCCGCCCAGAAAAGGGAATGGTTCAGGACGTAGCGGCTGAAGACTTGATAGCCGATGAGCAGGGCCATAGCCGCTCCGAGGGTGCAGATTCCCCCCTTCACCGCGCCGTCGGCCCAGTCGCTGAGGACGACCACGAGGGCGAGGAGGCGAGACGTGGAGCGTTTCTCTTTGTCTTCCGGGATCATTCCTTGGCCGCTTTCAGGAATTCCTGAAGCATTTCCTGGACTTCCTTCGCCGCAAAGATGGGCAGGCCCTGAATGTCGCTCACCTTTTCCCTGAATGAAGCGAGATCCGGTTTTTCGTCCACCGTCATTCCAGCGGCCTTCAGCTTTTCGAGAAACTCGGTCTCGTTTTTCCGGTTCCATTCGCGCTGAAATCGTGCGGCCTCGACCATGCATTGCCGCAGCATCTCTTGATCCGAGACGGGCAAGCCCTTGAACCATTCCAGGTTGGCCACGTCGATGTGCGACGAATACACGTGCGCCGTAAGAGTCAGGTACTTTTGAACCTCGGCGAGCTTGTAGGTGACAATGACCGACAGGGGGTTTTCCTGGGCATCGATCGTCCCCTGCTGAAGCTCCGTGAAGATCGGCCATCCCATGGGGGTGGGATTCGCCCCGAGCAGACGCCACAGCTCCTTGTGAAGAAGCGACTCCATCACGCGGATCTTGAGGCCCTCCACGTCGGCAACGGTGTGGACGGGACGCTTGTTGTTGGTGAGGTTGCGAAATCCGTTCTCCGAAAACGCAAGTCCTTTGAGCCCCGCCTTTTCCAGCCTCTTGAGCAGCTCCTGCCCCGGAGGACCGTCCAAGACCTTGTCAACCTTCTGGAAGCTGTCGAAAAGGAACGGATAACTGATGACTCGAGCCTCCGGAACGAACACATCGAAGGGCCCGTCCGTGATGATCCCCATCTGCACGGAGCCCATCTTGATCTGTTGGAGAATCTCCGTCTCCGTTCCCAGGGAGGCGCTGTGGAAGACCTTGACTTCGTAGTCCGAGCGAGCCTCGACCAGCTCCTTGAATTTATCCGCACAGACGTTCTGGGCAGAGCCCGGGATCGTGACGACCCCCAGCTTGATCGGTGTCTTGCCCCAGGCCAACCCCGACCATAGCAGCACCGAGAAGACCATCACCAGCATTCCACGCCGTTTCATAGCCATCGTGCCCTCCTGTTGCTCATTCATGGGAAACCGTCTCGCGACTACAGGCAGCCTTCGGGCAGCTTTGCCAGGTACCCGTTCCGGTGCAGGTAGCCTACGGCACCGCAGACCAACTCTCCAGGCTCCTGATCGTACACATCCATCTTGATCGTGACATGACCCTGGTAACCTGCGGCATCCACTGATTTGAGGAACCTGCCCAGGTCGATGCTCCCCTCGCCCAGCTGCACATGATGCTGCTTGCGGTCGACGGGGACATCCGCAATGTGAATGTGAGCGGTAACCTTTTTCAGAATCTCCCAGGCATCGCACGGGTCAACCCCGGCGCAATAGAAATGCCCCACATTGAAATCGACCCGCAACTGCTCATCGAATTTAAGCTCCTCCAGGAAAGCGACCACCTTCTCGGGCTGATCGAGGAGAAAGCCCGGCTCAGCCTCGATCAGAAGCGTGGTGCCAAGTTTCCTGGCAAGCGGAAGCGCCCGTTCCATGTTCGCGACAAAGAGCCTCCACGCCTCGGTCTCGTTCATCGTCTCCGGGATCGGACCTCCCCCTTGTGTCGTCACGGTGGGAATCCCCAGGGCTGAGGCGAGGCGCAGCGAGTCCAGGGTGTAGCGAATCCGCGTCTCGCGAGCCTTCCAATCCTCCTCCAGCCAGGATGGGTGGTTGCGGCTGCCGAGCGCCGTTGAGCAGGACGCATTCAGATTGATGATCTTCACCTTGCGACGCTCCATGCACTCATTCATCATCGCCACCTGGGCGGCTTTCACGTCCTCCGGAAAGGCATGAGGACGGTCTGCCATCAGCTCGACCGCCTTAAATCCCCCCCTCCCAATGGCCTCGATGGCCTCATTCAACGCCAATGTTCGAAACGTGCTCGTACTGAAAGCGAATTTCATCCTCTACTCCCCATCGTGCGCTCTCCGGGCGGCCGCCGATCGCCTCAGTCGCCGCTCCCTTCTTTCACCGCTCGCCAGTCCAGCGCGAGACACCCCGACTCGTAGACGCGAATCGGGTTACAGTCCAGCTCGCGAATTTCGGGAAAATCCCACAGTAGCCACGAAATACGAACGATAACATCCAGCAGCGCTTCCCGGTCCAAGGGTGGCCGTCCCCGGACCCCGCCGAGGAGCCGTGTCCCTTTGAGCTCATCGAGCAACCGGGCGGCTTCCTCCCTGGAAACGGGCGCCACCCGAAGCCCCGTCTCATTCATGATCTCCACGTATACGCCGCCCAATCCCACCACCAGAACCGGCCCGAACACCTCATCCTGGCGACCCCCTATGAGCCACTCAAGCCCGTCCTCGGCCATTTTCTGCACCAGGACGCGCAACCCGAACCGGGTCAGCCGGGCGTACTCCTTTTCGACACTCGCGTCATCGTTTACGTTAAGCACCACTCCGCCCGAGTCACTCTTGTGGATAATGTCCGGCTCGGCCGTCTTCAGCGCCACCGGCAAGCCGATCTCCCGGGCCGCAAGGAGCGCTTCGTGAGTGTGCTCGACGACGCGACACGGCGTCAGTGGAATCCCATACGCGCTCAGGATGGAGGCCAGCACATCTGGTGCAATCATGCCTGCCGGGGCGGATTCGAGAGCGCTCCGAGCCTTCTCCATCGCCGTGCCCACCGGCCGCTCGTCAGGAAAAGGCAGCGGCGGCGGCTTCCTCCAGTCCCGATTCAGAGCGAGGACACGAACCGCCTCGCGAGGGTCCGTAAAAACCGGGAAGCGGAGCGTCCTGCGTATGAAGTCGACCTCCTCGATGCCCGTGAATACGCACAGGGCGAGCGGCTTGCCGTGCTTTGCGATCAGCTCGCCAAGACTCACGAGAAGGGCTCGTGACTCCGCGGAATCCACCACTCCCTGGTAATTGTGAATGAACACGAGGCCGTGGATGTCTTCGCGCTGTAGGGTCACGTCCGCCAAGGTCCGATAGAGGGACAGGTCGAAAAGATCCCCAAGGTCCAACGGGTTGTGGGGCTGAATCACTTGAGCCCGAGACTTCTGCCGCACCAGCGTTGTGACCTCGGCGGGAAAGTCGGGCAGGACGAATTGGAAGTCGTCAGCGGCATCAGCCGCCATCACGGCGTGCCCTCCGGAACGGGAGATGATGGCCAGTCTGTTCCCACGCGCGGGAGGCAGCGTAAGCCCCTTGATCATCTCAAGGCCTTCACGCTGCTCGCGAATCCGGATGATCCCGCATTGCCTGAAAGCGGCATCGACCACGCGATCGTCCGCCGTCAGCGACGCGGAATGGGACCGCGCGATCACGGCGCCCGCACCCCCCTTGTTGGATTTGTGGACGATGATGGGCTTGTGGGAGCGCTGTGCCAGCTCCATGAGCCGACGCCCATCCGCGATTCCCTCGAGGTACAGGAACACGATGTCTGTGTCATCGTCGGCGATGAGGTATTCCTCGAAATCCGCTTCGTTCACGTCCAGCTTGTTCCCGATGCTGGCAAACTTACTGAAGCCAAGATTCTCCATGGCCAGCGAATTGATCATCATGGCACCCACCCCCCCGCTTTGGGAGACGATGGACACCCGCCCCAAGGGCGCTTCGGCTTTGAACGGCATGAATGGCACGGCCAGGCCCGTCTTGCGGTTGATGATCCCGATGCAGTTGGGGCCGATCATGCGCATGTTGAAGGAAGCGAGAATACTTCGGATTTCGTTTTCGAGCTCAACCCGGTCCTGGGCCAGCTCCCGAAAGCCCGCCGACTGCACAACCACCCTGCGGATCCCCTTCTCGCCGCACTCACGAAGCACATGAGGCACGGCCGCCGCGGGCACCAGCACGGCAGCGAGGTCCACGGGATCAGGAATGTCAAGGACGCTCGGATAGATCTTGTGTCCCAAGAAGGACCCGCCTTTGGGACCCACCAGGTAGATGACTCCCTGAAAACGAAACTCCAAGAGGTTGTAAACAATCGCGCGCCCCATGTTCCCCTCGGAGGCAGAGACTCCGATAACCGCAACGCTCTTGGCTTGATAGAATCGATTCATGCTTCCCCCGCAATCAGATGCTGTGAACTGGGTCGGATCCTGAACTGACCAAGCACATACCACGTAACCCCGCTCACCTCAATCACTCATGAGGGCCGGCCGCCAAGGGCTCACGTGTCGGCACGTCCTTCACAAGGCCCGAAAAAAGCAGTATGATGGCCCCATTCCCAGGTGAGCTGGTCTGAGTCAACAATCCCCAACCCCCGAAATCAAGGAGGATTCTGATGATCCGTACCCTGGCGATTTGCCTGACGATGGCTTTTCTCGCCCCGACCCAAGGGCCGGCCCACTCGAGCAACGGCCTAGCCGAAAGCACCATCCTTCTCGCCCAACAAACGACGCAGCCGACGGCAAGCGGTCCGAGCTTCGGCGAGGTTTCAGTCATCTTGTCCGACAGCTGCACCTTGTGTCACGCCCCTCCCTCGCCCGCTGGAGGCTTGCGACTCGACAGCTACGCCGGCCTGATGAAGGGCGGTAAGTCCGGCCCGGTCGTCATTCCGGGCGATCCGGAAAAGAGTGAGATCATCCGCCGGCTGCGGGGTCTGAGCCAGCCCCGTATGCCCATGTCGGGACCGCCATGGATGCCGGAGGACAAAATTATGGTCATCGAGCAGTGGATCAAGGCCGGTGCGAAAGAGGGAGGCGCCACCGCTGCAGAGCAGCGAACATCGGTGGAGCAGCCGGTGGTAACTTCCAGTGCTCCTCAGCAGGTCCGCTACGGGCAGGTGGCCCCGATCTTTCAGGCACGGTGCGTGAAATGTCACGCGGCGAAGGGGCAGCTCGGCCCCCCACCGGAAGGCATTCGCATGGACAGCTATGAGGCCGTGATCCATGGGGGAGAGCGTCCCATTGTGATCCCGGGCATGTCCAAAGCAAGCGCCCTGCTCCGATCGCTCCTCGGGCAGTCGCGCCCACGGATGCCGATGGACGGCCCCCCGTACCTCGATGCAGCGGAAACAGACTTGATCGCCTTGTGGATTGATGAAGGGGCACGGGACAACTCCGGCAGGGCGGCCCCCCTGCCCGTTGGCTCCAAGGTTCGCCTGGGCGGGACTCTGACTGACCATTGGTCGATTGACGGGATGGCTTTCGAGGTGGACGGGAAGACGCGGATCAAGAAGAAGCCGGCCATCGGAGCTTACGTGGAGCTCAGAGCTGTGTTGACAGACAATGGCGCGATCCACGCCACGGAGATTCGCACCCGCTGAGTCGGGCGCCGAGGTGGCTCTATGGCCTTCCCCCGATGGGCTCCCGATGCCGTGTTGGCCGCCCGGATGCTCGGCATCGCGGCGCGGGACGGGCAAGACACCGCAGCACGTTAGAACCTATCGCTTATCCAGCGTAATCATTCCCTCACGGATCGCATATTTCACAAGCTCAGCCGCTTTGTGCAAATTGAGCTTGTTCATGATCTGCTGCCGGTGGGTCTCCACCGTCCGGACGCTCAGCTTGAGCAGTGCAGCGATCTCGCGCGTCGCCTTTCCTTCTGCCAGCAACTGGAGCACTTCACGCTCACGAGGGGTCAGGGCGGACGCGGCGGACTGCCCTGGCGAGCCCACGTTTCGAACGTATCCCTCCACCACGACATGGGCTATCCCTGGACTCAGGTAGGTCTGATCCTTCATCACCGAGCGAATCGCGTTGGCCAGCTCGCCGTACGCGCAGTCTTTCAACAGGTATCCGGATGCGCCGGCCCTGAGCATTCCCCCCACAAAACGTTTGTCCGAATGCATGGAGAGCGCGATGATCTTGACCACCGGATCGTGCTCCCGAATCTTCTGGGCCGCCTCAATCCCATTGAGATCCGGCATGGCGATGTCCATCACGATCACGGTCGGCGACAGCTCCCGCGCCAGTCGGACCGCCTGGAGTCCACCGTCGGCCTCCCCCACAACCTCCATGTCCGATTCCTTTTCCAGCAGCGCCTTGAGGCCATCGCGCACAATCTTGTGGTCATCGGCTAACAACACACGCACTTTCATCCACATCCCTCCTGCCTCGTACCGCATTCTGAGAGCGACTCTTGCACCTCGCTTCCAAGCGGCGCCACAAGGGTCACGCACGTTCCTTTTCCGGGCTCGGACTCCAGTTTGAAGCTCCCCCCGATTCCGGTCAGTCGCTCTCGAATGCTGAACAGACCGTACCCACCCCTCTTGCACCAATGAGGAACGATTTGCGCCGCATCAAACCCAACACCGTCGTCTTCTACGGACGCAACAACGAAATCGCCTTCCCTGCGCAGGTCAATGCGGCACTCTCTCACCTTGGCATGCTTGGAGACATTTATCAACAACTCGTTGACCGCCTGGAACAACAGCCCGCGGACTTCGTCGGACAGCGGCTTGGGCTCGCCGTCCGTGCTGAACGTACAATAAAGATCATACTGCTTCTCAGACTCTTCCGCCAGCCATTCCAGAGCCGCCTCCAACCCCAGCTCGTAGAGGATCGGAGAGCTGATCCGATAGGTCATGGAGCGTGTTTCCTGGATAATCTGAGCGAGGAGATCGTGGAGCGCCGACAGCTGCTCCCTCTGATAGTCCACGGCAATCTCGGACATCAGGGTTTCGAGCTTGATCCTCAGGATCGCCAACTTCTGTCCGATGCTGTCGTGAAGCTGCAAGGCAATACGCCGCCGCTCCTGCTCCTCAGCCATCGACAGCTGCGAAGCCAACGACCGAAGCTGCCCCTGATAGGCAAAGAGGACCTCCTCCGCGTGATGCCGCTCACTGACATCGACGGCCAGCCCCCTGATGAATCGAGCGTTACCCTCCTCATCGTACTCCGGAACCGCCTCGTCGGATACCCAAATGGTTTCCCCGTCGCGCGTCAGCATCCTGTATTCGAGATGGAAGCTCGACTTGTTTCGATTGCCTCCCCCGTGCCAGGACGAGGAGAGCACGTAGTCCCTGTCGTCGGGATGAACCTGGCCAATCCAGCAGCCCGGGACGCTCTGGCATTCCTCGGGAGTCAGTCCGAGGAGCCGCTTGACTTGCGGACTGATGAATATCGGGGCGGATTCGGAGCTCAAGGAGTACATGTACGTCACGGCGGGAATCTGCTCCACCAGAGAACGGTAGCGCTCCTCGGCGTGCCCCAGCAAAAGTGTCTTGGTTTCCAGCGAAGCGGCCATCTCATTGAACGCCCGGGCCAGGGCACTGAACTCGTCCATGCCGCCCGCAAATTCGCTTCTGATGCTCATGTCTCCGGAGGCGAGCTTTCCCGTGGCAGCCAGCAGGGCGGACACCCTCTTGACGATGAAATGCTTCCCAAAAAGCCATGCAAGGAGCAAAGCCGCAGAGGCGGTGATCAGCAAGCCGAGGAGGTTGCGCAGCAACAACCGCTCCGCCTTCTGGAGGGCCGTCTTTGTCCGACTCCCGAAGCAAATGAACAGGGGGGTCGCCACCGGCTCCTGCAGCCGCGTGTAGCTGTAAAGCCGGTCAACACCGTCGAAACGATCATCCCGCAAGACGCCGGTCTGATTGGAGAGAATCGATTTGATCAAGCGCTTCTCTCCCTGAGATCGATCCATCCATCTTCCCTGATCGGGCTGAATCGTCAAAGCGCTTCCGTTGTTATCAAGAAAGAAAAAGATCGTATCCCTGAATTCTCCTGCATCGATCATCGACCGATCGACTTCCGTCAGATTCAGACCACCGAAGGCAACCGCCGTGAGCACCCCTTTTCTGTCAAATACGGGATAAGAGAGGAAAACGGTGGGCTCGAGTGTGATGGGATCCTGCTCCAGTCCACTCACAACAAACTCCGCACTGTCAATGGTCTCCCGAAACCACCGAAACTTGTTGTAATCGACCGGTCTCATGACCGGAAGGGAGCTGCACTGGATCGCTCCCTCGAGATCGACAACGCCCAATACCGTGTAGTGCCCGTACTTGGACACGAGGTTGCCGAACAGCTCACTGCACTCCGTCGTATCCGGTTTGCGAACTTCGTCCAGCTGAGCCAGCGCAAGCAGCAGCGCTCGTCCGCCCTCGATCAGCCGCCCTTGCGTCGCCGCTTCCAGTCGGATCATCCGCTCCAGATCATTTTGCAGCTCAACGATCCCGAGGAAGCGTTGTTCGAAGTTCGAATAGAATGCAAGCAACAGGGTGGGGAGCACCGACAGAAGCACCAGCAACAGGATTACCGCACGAAGACTGAGATGCGACCGCCATCCCCGCATGCAACTTCTCCCTTCGGGACCGCCCCCCGAACGACGATACAGATCGGAGCTCAACCGTACAGACTCAGTTTGGAGAAGACGACGCCCAGCAAGACCAAGGAGACGCCCACCGCGTTGCAGATGAGCGCCGTAGCCGCGAGGTTGCGCAGAATGCCTGGGACCAGCGCCGCCAAGCTCTCCCGACGCCTAAAAGGCAGGATCACGATCCCCCCCAGACCGCACACAACACCGACCAGAAAGCACAAGTATAAAGGATAGCCTACAAAATGCACGTGCTTCTGAAGCAGACAGAAAGGGCAGTGGTGGGTCGGCAGCTCGTAGAAGTACAGCGATGCGAAGCCCATCAAGGCCATTACCGCCGCGACGAACAGCACTGCGGAGGCTGCTGCGAATGGGATGACGCCATTACCGAAGAGAACGACTCGAATCCCCAACAGCAGCATCACGACGGCCGTACCGAAAAAGAGGATTTCCACAGACAGATTGGGCAGAGCGACAATGCCCGATGTAACGCCTTCTGAATCGGCCGAAAACAGAGTCCCGCAACAGGAGGTGATGACGTTGGGGGCGATGTTGGCGAAGTAGAGCGTTTGCAGGACGAGCTCCAGAATCACCAGCGGGGTGATACAGGCCAGGACCGCATACTTGATCCGGATCAAGGGGTAGTCGTAACCCCGGTTGTCGGTATGGTTGAGGACCAGCCACAGCCCACCCAGAATGAAGTTGACCAACTTCAGGATGAGCGTGGGGTACCCCCACCCGTTCGCGTTGAGCGCCCCAGCCGCACACATCGCCCCGACGAGAACGCCGGAAAGTTGGTCCGCCGTGTAAATGAAGAGAAACAGGGAAAGGAGCTGATACCCCATCGCATAGATCATGGTCACGGAAATGAAGTACGTCCTCCTCTCCAGGGCCAACTGGAGCTCACTTCCGCTCCGGAGGTCCCACCGAGCCAGGATTCGAACGCCGTACCAGCATGCGTAGAGCAGCAGGAGCGCCGTCAGTGCCGACCCGGTAAGCTGGGCCATGATGGATGGATGGTACAACATGCCGATTCATCCTTGATCACGGATTTGACCGTCCCGCATTTCAATCACCCGGTCAACCACATCGGCCTCGAATACGATTGGGTCATGGCTTGCCACCAGGATGGTCTTTCCGTCGCTCCGCATCTGTCGGACGAATTCCATGAGCTCCTTGGACAGCTTACTGTCAAGATGAGCCGTCGGCTCGTCGGCGATGATCACCTCGGGATCGTTGATGAGAGCCCGAGCGATCGCAACGCGCTGGGATTCGCCTCCGGAAAGCCACTCGACCCTGGCCTGGGCCTTGGCCCCTATGCCGAACATCTCAAGAAGTCCTTCCGCCTTTTGCTTGAGGACCCTGTGAGCGATCCCCAGTGGATAAGCAGGAAACATGACGTTCTCGAGCACCGTGACCCCTTTGATAAGGTGAAACTGCTGAAAGATGAAGCCAAAGCTTCGACGCCTGATTTCCGTCAGAAATCGCTCGGGCAAGCTCGTGATCTCACGCCCCTGAAACAGGATCCGGCCTGAGGTCGGTCGCGCCATGCACCCAAGCAGGCTGAGCAGCGTGGTCTTGCCGGACCCGCTTGGCCCCTTCAACACGGTCACGCGGGTGGAATCAATGCCCACGCTGATATCGTCAAGGGCCACAAATTCGTTGGATCTGCCCGCGTTGAACACTTTTCGAACCGCATGCAGCTCGATCATCCCCGATCCTTCCCCCAAATCCGAGCACCCCGCCCGGAGTGAGCACCCCGAAGCGCCGCCAACCCCCTACGCCGGCACACCGTCAGCCCCGCATCACCATATCCGGATCAATGGTGGCCGCGCGCCACGACGGGATGATCGTCGTCAGCGTATAGGGCACCACCGTGAGAAAGAACAAGGTGGAGACCTGATAGAATCCAAAGGCAGGTGTGAGCGAGAACCTCGGATACAGCACGGACCACCCCTTGATTGCCGGCTCGAACAGCACAAACCCACTCATGAAGACGTGAGCATAGGCCAGAATGACTCCCAGGAAAAACGACGAAAGGGAGATCACCGCCCCTTCCCAAAATTTCGTAAGGAGGATATCCGACGTTTCCCAGCCGATTCCTTTGAGAATGCCGATCTCCCGCTTTTCCTCGGCACTCAGTCCCGTGGCCTTGTCCCAGACGAGGATGACGAAGCCGAGGAATGCCCCCGAGAGCACCACGATACACAACCCCCCACGCCAATCGAAAACCGCGTCGTACGTTCGGAGAATTTCGTCTCTCAGGACCGGTCTTGTGTCCGGGAACAGCTGCGTGATCTTGGTCGCGATGGTGGTCAGCTCGCGGCGGTTCCTCACGTCAAGGACCAAATCCGTGGCCAGTCCATCCAGCGTGCGGAATATTCTCTTGAAATCCCCTTCGCAGAGCAAGATCAAGTCCGAGCTCACGATCTCCAGGTCCGCGTCCAGGATTTCCTTGATCTTAAGGAATACATACGATCCGTCGTACGCCTTGAAAGGGATGGCACCGTTCTCTTTGGCCAGCAACCCCCGCGCAACCCCTCGTCCCACAATGATGCTCCCCGAAGGAATCGCCGGATTTTCACTCACCATGAGCGTGTAGTTGGCGCTCGTTGTCGGATCAAAATAGTACCCCCAAAGCCGACCTTTTACGTCCTGGACCCCTTTGATTTCCTTAATAGAATCTGCATAGTCCAAGGGAATGTAATCATGCCTTCCGGCCACGAGACGCTGAACGACGATCTCGGGCGCCTTGGCGAGGACCAAGGCCGCCTCACGGCGTATGGCGGAAACGAGAAAGACCACCGAAGCCACAAGAAACACCACGAAGGTGTACACCACGATCAAGGCAAGGTTCTTCGCCTTGCGCCTCAGGAGGGAGGAAACCGTGAAGTCAAGGATGTTCCGATGTCGTTCCAGAAAGTGCTTCATTGCGAGCTTCCTTCGGCCTGAGATGCAGTGGAACACTGAGTATGGAGCCCGATGGGAAGTGCTCGAAGGAAAGCGGATAGTCCTGAAACGGGGTGTGCAGATCCGCCATGCTTGGATGCCTCGTGTATCGAGCGTCGGTGAAGATACACAGATCCGTCAGCCCTATTCGCTCCACCATAGCCTTCTTCTTCTCGAGCGCAGCCAAGCGACCGGCCCGCAGATGCTCACTGTGAACAAGAACACCGACCATCACCGCCATGCAAGCCGCCAAAAAGACAAGAAAACCGGACGATTTCCTCACGGCACTAGTCCAAAGACTTGAGAATTTCCATCGTTACGTCATCAAACCTGATGAGCGAGTCTCCACTATGGTCAACCATGAATTCACGAGCATCGGACTCACTGGCAAAAGGAATCAATTCTTTCCCCATCGGCCCGTATACATTACTTCCTTTCACAAAATAGGCCTTCAAAGAATCAACAAGATTCGTACTATAATAATCCGTTACGTAGATTGAATCAATATCTGATGCTTGCCTCTTCTTTTCATATTTAGCCATATTGAGATAATACTTAAACATATCCTTGGCCCCATCAAATACAGCGTACGAGCCGTCTTTAAACACGATTTGAGCGATAAAATCCTTATACATGGCAACATACATTCCACAGACCGGACATCGATCGGTCTTGGTGGGCTGCGCTGGCTGCCTCTCACCGGCGAACGCTGAGCTGATCAGGACCGTAAAGACCATCAGAATTGCTGCGAATCGCTTCATTTCTACTCCTTCCAATCCGAAAACATCGCCCATCACTCCCCCTGGCAAGCCGACTACTCCCGCACAGGCTCAAGGGTCCGAAGACCGTCCTCAAGGGCCAGCAACGGTGCCGTCTCCACCAGCCTCATCCAGTGATTGGTACGGGTACTTCCAAGGAGGAACTGCCTCAGGTGGCCTTCCGGCAGACGCAGCGTATTTCCGAGCTTCCTGTTGATCACGCTCAAATTCTCGGGCTTTCCGGTGATGAAGTACCACCCCTTGCGGGGATTGTACTTCTGTGCATAGCCACGGACAGCCTCAAGGGTATCCCGCTCGGGGTCGACACTGATGCTGAGAAGAATGACCTCCGATCCCAGCTTGTCCCCAAGCTTCTTCTGCATGTTGAACATAGTCATGAGCGAGGGCTGAGCCGTCGGACAGTGCACGTAGAAGAAGCTAATGATGATGCGCTTGTTCTTGAGCAGGTCCGAGTAGAAGCGAACTTCTTCCCCCTCGTGCGTGACCACTGGCAAATCCGTAAAATAGCGTAGGTTTTCCTCGTCCTCGGCAGCCCCTGCCCCATTCTCCGCCGCTACGGCCTGAGCTCCCGCCCCCAATCCCTCGCTTGCATACCCAGCCACAATCAGAAAGGCAATGATCCACAGGCGAAACAGAAAGCGCTTCCCCTCCGCGTCCCCTTTCCCTGGCCTCTTCATAAGCTCCGCATTAGGCTCAACCATGCAAGCACCACCTCACTTCCAAAGACAGCACGGCAAAAGGTCCTCACCCGGACCAAAACGATGCGGGATCCCGGCTGCTGGATAACCCAATGCGAGATCGTAGGGTTCCTTATCTGGCATCAAGCATCTGAGATCGCGTCCGCAAAAGTGAGCCCGTCCGCCGTGCTGAGCCAGCCGTCCCCAAATGGCCCTGAGGACTCAAGCACCAGCGGCAAAAGACCATGTCCCAAGCCCGAGCGATCGTCGCTCAGGCGCGACGTTCTCACGGAACGAGCCCGCAGCGGGCTCACGCTTCGAATATAAGATCAAAAGGAGGACTCTTACAAGGGACGCGAACTGAATCGGGTGGAAAGCTTGCGTCAGGGGTCGGATGACCCTTTTGCGGTGAGGCGGCCATGATGGGGCATGGCGCGTGTGGGTTGAGTCGTTCGGAGGCTAATGAGGCAGGGCGTGACACCTGCCTCATTCCTCTCGATTCAGCTCACTCTGCGCTCACGCACCCAATCCTGCAACTGACTGACGATTCCCCGCCTCGGAAGGACCTTGTCCAAGACGTCTTCATCGAGGGCATGCTGAACCAGGTTCGGATAGGCACAGCATTCCTGCTTCTGTCCTATCGTGAGACCACCGCGCATTCGGATTGTTCTCAAGCCTTCCGCGCCATCGCTGCCAACCCCCGTCATCAGGACGCCGCAGCTGTTCTCCTTAAACTGGTAGGCTGCGGTTTCGAACAGTGTGTCGATGGGCGATACGGGCGACTCACTCACGCGAAGCACATATCCCCCTCCCGGAGCCGCAACCACGTTGATACCGGTAAACGTCGAGCCGACGTAGACCCGCCCGGCAAGCAGCCGGCATCCATCGGCCACCGGATGCACCTCGAGAGGGCTGATGGCATTGAAGTAACTGCAGAAGGGACCCAATATCTGGGGATGGATCTCTTGAACCGCGATCACGGCCCCCGCAAAATCCCGAGGAAGACTGGTGATGATGTGCATGATGGCGTTGGGACCCGCCAGATTTGTCCCCAGAAGAACCGCCGCGGTCGGAGAGCTCCGGTTTGAGTTGAAGTGCGCCTGAGACAGTTTCCGACGGCGCACGCGACGCATCCGTTTGACTTGCATCCCCGATGCCAGCAAGACGCGCATTCGCACCAGGTTCTCTTCGCTCTCCCAATCATCTCCCGACACCCGAGAAGGCTTCGGAATGAAGTCCACGACCCCCAACCGAAGTGCTTCGAACGCGAAGTAACCGTCTCGGACAAGCGAGCTGATGATCACGACCGGCTTCTGATGTCGCACCATGATATTCTTCACAGCCGTGATGCCGTTCATGACGGGCATGTCGATATCCAGCGTGATGACATCCGGCTGCAGCTCTTCTATCTTGTTCAAGCATTCCTGACCGTTGGCTGCCATGCCGACCACTTCAATCTGATCGCTCCTGCCGACGATCTTCTCGATTGCCTTACGCATGATGGGGGCATCATCCACGATGAGTGCCTTGATGGAACTCGGGGACGCACAAGCTCGGGTATTATTCATTGCGTGCCAGGACCTCCAATAAGTTCTCAGGGGCTGAGACCAAAACCTGTTGCGGCATCAGGTGCGCGTACGGCTGAATGCCATCCTGCAGCTCGGGGAGCATGATTGTATCTCTAGGCGGCAGGATCATTCTTGCCTCGCGATTCATGAGGTGCTCAATCAGTTCCGGACCCAATTGGTGAGCGGCGGAAAAACAAAGGACGTTCAAGCGCTGTCCGGTCAGGTCCGCCAGGTGTCGTATCCAAAGCTGAATCCCATCCTGCCAGGGAACCGTCTTATCGCATCGCTCCTCGATCTCCAGCGCTCCCCCGCCCGTGAGCTTCATTTCAACGGGACATTCCGCATTGCCGAGATAAAGGCCCCCCTGCTGAACGGTGCTTCCATCGGTCAGGGGGATTGTGGTGACACCGACCCGGGTTTCGATAAGCTGGCAGAACTGGCTTAGAAAGGGGCGGGGCAGCTTCTGCAATCCGACAACGAGGCGACCCTCGCAGAGCTGGGACCAGGGTATTCTCAGCCAGTCCACGTAGGCTCCTTCGGCACCAAGGACAAGCAGGATGTCGGGGGGATCTTCGCACGGGCATGGAGCGCGGTCACAGGAGGCTGGGGGGGGAGCATTCTTCCGAAGCCTGCGGAAATGAGCGAGCTTTGCAGAGGACGCTTTTCGAGCCAGTTCACGGAGCTGATGCCCAAAGCTCTCGACGTTGTCTCCTGCTCCGGGCTTGGAGATGAAGTCCACGGCACCGAGCTCCATGTATTCGAAAATCTGCCCCATCGCTTTCGGCTGAAAGGCGCTGATCACGATGGCGGGCACTCGATGTCGGATCATGATATGCTTGAGTGCCGTTCCTCCGGGCATCACCGGCATCTCGACATCCAGGGTCACGACGTCGACTTGGACGGAGGAGGACAAAACGTCGAGAGCCTCTTGCCCGTTTTTGGCGATAGCCACAACCTCGATATCGCCATCCCCCTCAAGCGTCTTTTGAAGCTGCCGTGCAAAGAACGGAGAGTCCTCAACCACGAGAGCTTTCAGTCTGGAGCGAGCGAGCGGCTCCCTGAAGAGCTCCGAATCCGAGGGTGCGTCTGCAGGTGCTACCGACAATTCCGCTCCCAATCCAAAACCATCGAGGGCTCCTTCCAGCCCGGAGCAGTCCAGGGGCTTGCTCTCCCCCTCCTCCTCCAGCTCCTCCCGTGCAACGCCCGCTTTTTTGCTCAGGGCCTCATCGCGCTGCCTCATGGCCTCAAGGAGAAGGTGCTCCCACGGCTTTCCCATCGAGTTGACCTCGGTCGCCTTGTAAGGGAGCATTTCGAACTGGCCGTCCGTCCAACGGAACATCTCAAAAAACGCCTGATCGCCCTGAAGCGTATCCGTTTGAGCATGGTCAATCCTGCCCTCACGGATCTGTATCGTCCCTCTCCCCTGGGCGGAGCTCACCCGAACGATGAGGTCCCATCGCGAGAGGCAGACCATCTGAATGAGGTCTGCCAGCTGCAAGCTGACCAAACCGGTGAATTCCCCGGCCGGCGCTTGTCGCCCGTTCAGCTCTCCGTTTTCTGCTTGCACCAGGTCGTTTTCCATAATCGATGCGTGCCGCTCCTAGCCTGTCGCGAATAGAGGGAGTGATCTTGGAAACAGGATGAGCCTCGCCCGAGCCCAATGTCTTAGTGTATCGAATGCCCATGCGGCTTGGATTGAGTCCCCATTGCCTCATTCATGGCCCTGATCAGAGTCGAAACGTCGAGGATCAGGGACACGGTCCCGTCGCCCAGAATGGTGGCGCCGGAGAATCCCTTGAAGACATGGACGCCGTCATCCAAGGACTTGATGACAACTTCCCGTTCACCCATGAGGCCGTCCACAACCACTCCCACCTCACGGAAGCTCGTCGACACGATCACGATGAACCGATGTCCCTTTTCTTCGGCTGACGAATGGAGGTTCAAGAGGCTGCCCAAGTGGACCAGAGGAATCGTCTTGCCGTGAAGGGAGATAACCTCGAACCCTTCGATCGTGTGGGTCTTCTCGTGCTCATACCTCATGATTTCGGCAACCGACGACAGGGGAATGGTGAACACCTGGTCGGCCCCCTTGACCAACAGGGCACGAATGATGGCCAACGTGAGCGGGATTCGGATGATGAACCGCGTTCCGCGCCCGGTCTGCGTTTCCACCTCAATGGTCCCGTTCATCCGCTCGACGTTTTCTTTGACGACGTCCAGCCCGACTCCTCGTCCCGCATGCCCGTCCACGCGATCGTGCGTCGACACACCGGGCAGGAAGATGGCATACGAAAGCTCCGAATCCGTCAAACGGCTCAGCTCGTGTGCACTCAGCTCGTTGCGGGCTTCCAGCACCTTCCTGAGCTTCTTGAGGTCCACCCCTCGACCGTCGTCTTCTACCTCCAGCGTCACATAGTCCCCTTCGTGGTACGCAGCCAGGCGGATGGTGCCCGTTTCGGGCTTCCCAGCTTTTCTGCGATCTTCTGGAGACTCGATCCCATGCGCGATGGCATTGCGAAGGAATTGAACCAGCGGGTCGTTCATTTGCTCCAAAACCGTCTTGTCAATTTCCGTCT
>CAZIEW010000069.1:0-31431 GCA_964538515.1 uncultured Syntrophobacteraceae bacterium | reverse complement strand
GCATCATGGGCGAGCGCGAGCGCAAGCTCTTCAGCATGGAAGATCGCCGGGCATAGATTTCCTTTGGGATGGCGACCGTGAGGGTCCGGTTTCCCCTTACGGTCGCCTTTTATTTGTGCTTCGCCCCCACCCCCCCCTCAGATCAGGACCAGCGCTGCCAGGCTCCCGACCAGCAACACTATCGGCACAAGGCACGTCATCACCAGTCCGTAGACTGGCAGCAGAACCAACGAGGCAGCCAAGGCTCCGGCCGCCGCCCCCAGAAGATCGAGTGCGTACAAACCTCCGCCCAGCCACGCTCTTGGAACATCGGATTCCTTCCCGGTCAATGCTCGAACCGCAAGCGAGAAATGGAGTCCTCCCAAGGCCCCGGCGATCAGTGCCAGGACGGGGATTACAACCATGAGGGAGTCTTGTCCCTCTTGGGGGCGGTCCGAATGAAACACGACAAGGAGAACGACTGAAACCGCAAAATGAGCGATGAACACCAGTTGGGCGAGAGCGAGCCATTTGCGGGGCTTTCGAATGGAGCCTGCCATGGGCTCATAGAGGGCTGCTCCCAAAGCAATCCCAACCATATAGGCGCTTACAATGAGTGCCAGCTCCGTGTAGACAAACCCTTTCAAGATCTGAAATGCGAAGATGAGGCTCAATTGAAGGATCATCTGGGCGCTTCCCATCAGAAGCACGCTGATACCCACGGCGGGGCTTCTGCTCCCACGGCGCCTCGCAATGAACGCGGAGACTGCCATGAAAGCCATCAGACTGGACACGACTCCCCAGAGCCAACCTACCCCCTTGGAAGTCATGCCGAGAAGGATGGACTGTAGGGAGGGATGGATCTGCGCGCTCCAGACCAAGAGACTTTGAAGCGCACAAATGGGTCTGAAGTCTTCATTGGGAGGGGGTGAGACTCCCTGCAACAGAAAGGCATCCAGGTATTGAGCTCGGAAGGGGCTGAACAGGTCACGCAACGCAGCATCGTTCAGATAGCTCAGGCTCAATCCTCGCGTCCTGGCTCGGACAATCAGCTCCTGTGGCTCGCTCTTGAGACCGTGCTCATCGACAGTCGCGAAAAATCGCGATCCTTCGCCCCCCATCACGAGCCATACCTTAGGGAAGACGGCCCGCAACGTGGTGTTCAGCGATTTCAGAAGCCGGCCCTGCGCCAAGCCCACCACGTCAGGGGGCGTTGTAATTGCGAACGAGAAGATCCCGTCCGAGCCGAGGTGCCGTTTGATGGCATGGAAGAATTCAACCGTGTAGAGGCGATTCTGCTCCAGGTTCATCGGCTCACCCACATTGAGCAGGATCACGTCGTAGGGGCGGCCAGCGGCTTGAACAAAAGAGACGGCATCCTGGTGGATGACTCGAGCACGCGGATCGCTGAGCATGGACACAAGATCGGTGGGCAGGTGCTCCCTCGCAAGGGCAATCAGCTGAGGGTCAGGCTCGACGTAGTCCACGAGGGTCATATCCGGATGTTTGAGGGCTTCCGTGAGGAGTCCCGAAATGCCCCCCCCGATCAAGAGGGCGGTCTTCGGTCGCGGATGCTGGAGCAAAACCGGATGGACAGCAAATTCAGCAGACAGGGGATCTGGCGCTGAAAAGTACCACAGACCGTTTCCAAAAAGAGAAAAAAGTCCAGCTTCTTCAAGCAGTGCCAGGTTGTGGTAGGGCGTATCCCGCACGGTGACGAAGCGGTCTCCCCACTGCCACCTGCGGCTGGCGGATTCCAGATCGTTCAGGCTCCAGACACTCGTGAGCAGCAGGAGGGCACTCACGCATCCTGTCACACCCAGGATGGCCGAGCCACCTCCCTCTAACCTCACGCTGATGCCATGCACGATTGCCAGTCCTGCCAGAAGGGCCGACATCGCAAGTGCGGCATGGAACGGAGGGAGGTACGGAAGCAGGAAACCGTAAAAGACAGCACCTCCCGCGGCGGCTCCAAGCCCTTCAAAAACGTAGACTCGGATCGGACTCTCGCGCGCGGCCCCCGACACTTGATCCGCATAACAAGACCAGGCCATGCTGAACAGGGATCCCAGGATCGCGCAGGGAGGAAGGGTGGCGACGAGGCAGATGACCACCATGAGGGGGAGGGATACCGCTTCTCCAATGGGCAGTGCCCAGAGAATTCTTGACCCGCGAACAATGAGCAAGGAGGCTGGAATAACAAGGCAGCCGGAGAGGAGAACAACAGGAAAGGCCGCTTTGGCCGGCCCCTTTCCCCGATGCCAAAAGCCTGCAGCTCCGGCCCCGACTGCGGTCCCTACCAGCCAACTGCCGTAGAATAGGCCGGTCGACAGCTCGTTCCCATGGAACAAGACGAGCAGCTCCCTCAAAATCAGAACCTGAATGATAACCCCGGTAAGGCCGGCAAAGAAGACGGTTGCCAACGGTCCAGCTCTGCCGAAGGACTCTCTCCCCATCACGGTCCAGCTTTAGGAAGGTGCTCGGACAAGAAGGTGCTGATCCCCTTCAGATAGACGTCTCCCGACTCGATGAAGCCCGTGTTGTGGTTTCCGCGGATCTCCAGAAACGCCTTCGGGTCCTTTGCCTCCTGGAAAAGATCCTGGCCATGGGCAAAAGGAATGATCTCATCCTCTGGGCTGTGGATCACGAGAACCGGACAGGCGACCACGCTCAGAAAGCGCCTAGTGTCGTACTGGAAATGGGCCAGCCATCGCACGGGGAACAAGGGATAGAGGGCCGCGGCGACATCCGGAACCGAAGTGAAACTGGAGGCAAGGATCAGTGCTCCAGGATGACGCTCCTTGGCCAGCCACGCTCCAATGGCTCCTCCAAGGGATTCCCCGTAAACCACGATCTCTTCGGGAGAAAGACCGCGCTTGTCCACAAGGTAGCTCCACGCCCCTTGGGCATCCCGATAGGTCCCGACTTCCGAAGGCTTTCCTTCGCTTCTTCCAAACCCTCGATAATCGAAGATGAATGTGCTGAATCCGAGCTTGTTGAACAGTTGCAGGTATTCGAGGCGATGGGAGATATTCCCGGCGTTGCCGTGACAGAGCAGAATCACACCCTTCGCATTCGGCTTCGGAACGAACCAGCCGTAGAGCTCAACATTGTCTGCCGTCCTGAAATAGACCGATTCAAAAGGCAACCGCACATCATGCGGGGTCGATCCCATTTCCCGTTCCGGGAAATAGAGAAAGCGCCCCTGAAACATGTAAAGAACGGCCGTCAGGGCAACGTATGCACCGAGCAGGGTGAGGACGAGAACGACGAACGACGAGGTCATGAAGCCCATTTTCTGCATGATGGGGTTTGGCGCTCTCTCGATGCGATGGAGTTGATAATCCTTTAAACCAGGGATTAACTACTCCAACCAGAGTCATGAATGCAACCAAGAAAGCGCCTCTTGTGACCAGCCTTCATCGTCGTGAATTACGCCCGATGGCAATCGGATTGTCCGATCATGGGAAGCGTTCGCAGGACGGCGTCAGGGCCTGGTATCGGCGCGGGTTGTGCGTTGACAAGAATCTGGGACATGCAGCACCTCAGGAGGAAAAGACACGGGTAAAAACCGGCTGGGTCAGATCGAGCTCGTTGGCGTGGCTCAGACTTCGGGTGGGTCTGTGGGCAATGCGCTCGCATTGGCTAACGGCGAGATCGAGGCTGGGATCTACCCGGGAATTCCGTCGACACCGACCCTGCAGGTACACGCTCTCCTGGTGGTCAACGCAGCCATGAATGAGGGGGTCGTGTATCGGGCCACGACTGCGCTTTGGAGCGACAGCACCGTCGCAGCCATCCAGAATGGCCATCCCCAGGGGAAGGCTGTCTCACTTCAGACAGCAATGGCATTTCGATACCGCTCCAGTGAGACTCGCCGTTCTCAGGGCAGATTGATCGAATAAACAGCCTGGTTGTTGCTTTCATTCGTTTCACGCACCGTGCTTTCGGAATCCACGAAGGCCGTCAGCGCGCTTGCGTGCCCAGTTGCGAGCTTCAACCGAGCCCTGTAAAAAGAGAGCGTGGTACTTTGCCCCGGATTAAGCTTCCCGATCCTGAAGGGCCTTTTGAGGACCACGAGGGTCGGATCACTGTATTCGACGTTAACAAGGCACGGCGGGGAAACTTGGCTCCCTCGGTTGGTCACCTTGATTTTGCCTCTGATCCGACAAAAGCCATTCCGGTCCGGCCCGATTACCCTGACCTGCTTCCATGCCGCCCTGAGATCCGGTCCGAGCATGATGGGGGGAAGATCGCTCGCCCCGCCGTCCCGTCGATAGGATCCTCTCCCCGTGCCCCACAGCACGCGGGCGTCTCCTGTTCCCGGAAGGTCATATGCCACGAAGCCCGAGTGGGCCGTGTTCAAGACAATCTCCAGCTCCCCGTCCCCGTCGATGTCGCCGAGTGTCGGTGCGGCCAACGCCCCGTTCCAGTTGGAGCCGTCGTAGGCCTGCGGGAGCGGAACCTCATGAAGCACCCGCCCCAGGTAGTCCAAAATGTGAAGCTTGCCCGTCGCGTTGCTCCCCTTCTGCGTCCAGGAGGCAAAGATGACCTCGGCGCGGCCGTCGTCGTCCAGGTCCGCGACGACCGGTTCCGAGGCAAAGCGATAGAACCCCTCTGAAGGTTTATAGACTGAATAAGGCCAGTTCCCGTGCTCGGTCTTGTCAAGCCAGAAGCAGTGCACTTTGCCATCGTAGGACGCATAGAGGATCTCGGCGCGGCCGTCGTTGTCCAAATCCACCGTCACCGGATTAGACTGAGCGTTTTCGATGATGTCGTATTTTTCGGTCAGCGGCGCGCCCGTGTTGATCGGGATCATCGTCCAATCGGCACCGGCCGCGCTGAAGCGGCTCCGGTCGGCATTAAAAATGTACGGCGTGTTGTAAAGGTTCGTATAAGGGTCGGTATGGCAGTTGTGAACGTTTCCGACGGCGACGATCTCCTTGATGCCGTCTCCATCCACGTCAACCACGTTGGCAGGTCCGTGGGCGAAGTTGGCCCTCGCTGTAAATTCATCATAGCAGGGACCCCAGCCCTGTGTTTCGAATTCCAAATCGACGTAGGCGGGAACCTCCCCCCAGAAGTTCATGTCGTGCCCGGAGTGGCCGTGGTAGAGGCTGTTGGTCGTGAGCTGCGTGCCGTCTGACCGATAGGCGCAGATCGTGATGGTATCCGAGGGAGCGACGATTTCGGGAAGATCGTCTCCATCCAGGTCTCCGAGCGCGATGTTGGCGTTGTAGACGCCCCATGCGGAGCCTTCATCGTTGGCTCCGAGCCGAGGCCAGCCCGAGCGGACCGTGCCGGTGTGATCCAGGACCCACGTGTTCGTCTTGGAGCCGGAAGCACGTCCGACGACGATTTCGAGCTTTCCATCCCCGTCCAGATCCCCAACGGAAAGACTTCTAAACTCGCCGCCCACACTGTTCGTCCAAGGCCAACCGGCAGACTTGAACAGACCGTTTCCGCCAAGAACCGAGACGACCCCTCCGCTGTGCGCCGTTACAATTTCGAAATGTCCATCGTCATCCACGTCCGCGACGACGATGCCGGGCCAGGTGCGTCCCACGCTGGAGGCGTTGGGCTCGCTAAGATCATGGCCGGAGGCGACCCGCCATTTCAGAGATCCCGTCCCACCATCCAAGGCGACGATCGAATAGGCGGAGCCGATGACCTCGACCTTCCCGTCGCTGTCTATGTCCCCCAGTGCCACGGAAGAATACCAGCCTGTCTCGCACCAGGAGCTGTAGCACCCCCCATTTTGCCACTTGAGGACCGGAGCGCTCACGGCCCCAAGGGCCGACCCGATCCATAGCGGCACAGCAAGCAATGCCATGAAAGCGAATAGGCGTGCACGATACTTCCATTGCAGGATTCTTCTCATACGGTTTCTCCGATTCCATTCTCTGAGCTCTCGAGCAGGAACAAACCGCGGCAGAGCGCCGTCGCATTCCGTCATCCAGGCTCGAGTCCTCCGCAAGCTCACGCTGCGTGTCCGGGGACATGTCCGTTGAGGAATCTCGTTTATTGGCACACGACCGGCATCAGTTTTGAGTAAGATCTTTAGCCCCGTTCCGCGATACGCAGCAAGCGAATTAGCAATTCCGAGACCATTTGAGGTGCTTCTGGGGCGAGGGGGTGCGAACCTCTTGAAACCGCTTGGTCACAAAAGAATGGGCAAAGCAGAGCGCTTTGCCCATCACGAGATGCCTTCGACTGGAGCGCAACCACGCGGCCTTCAGGCCGAGGGTTTTTTCAACTGCTGGCGCATGGCTCGCTTGTTCAGCTTGCCCACGCTGGTTTTCGGGAGAACGTCCACGAAGAGAATCTGGTCCGGAACACCCCACTTGGAGATGGCACCCGTGCTGACGAAGGCCATGAAATGCTCCTTAAGGGCAGCTTCCGTGACTTTGTTCTTGAATTCGTCCCTCAAGACTGCCAGAGCGAGCGGGCGCTCTCCCCACTTGTCGTCCGGAACGGCGATGACGGCCGCCTCGGAAACGGCTTCGTGCTGGAGGAGGATATCTTCGAGCGCGAGCGACGAAATCCACTCCCCGCCCGTCTTGATGACATCCTTCAATCGGTCGGTCACTTGCAGGTAGCCTTTCGAATCGATGAAGCCAATATCCGAGGTGTGCAGCCACCCGTTTTCCCAAAGCTCCTCCGAGCGCTGCGGCTCCTTGAAATAGCTCTGGGTCAGCCACGGCGCCCGGACCACGACTTCGCCCGTACTGATGCCGTCGTGGGGCAGCGGCTTTCCCTGGGGATCCACCACTTCGAGCTGGACCAACGGAATAGGAGCGCCCGTGCGGCACCGAATGTCGACCTGCTTGTCCGCGTCCCAGTCGAGCATGTGCGGGCGGAGCTGAGCCAGGGTCAGGACCGGGCAGGTTTCGGACATGCCGTACCCGGTGAAAATATTGATTCCAAGGTCCATGGCCTTCCTGCACAACGTCTTGGGGAGAGCCGAGCCGCCAATGATGAGCTTCCAGCCGGAGAGATCCACATCCTTCAGCTTGGGTGATGCAAGCAGCATGTGCAGGATGGTCGGCACGCAGTGCGAAAAAGTGACCTTTTCTTCGGCAACGAGCTTGAGGATGGTATCGGGCTCGTAGCGTCCCGGGTAAACCTGCTTCGCTCCCAGCATTGTCGCCGCAAATGGAAATCCCCAGGCATGGACATGGAACATGGGGGTCAGCGGCATGTAGACGTCACTGGAATCGTAGCTCACCTGCGACTTGAAGCTGCCAAGCGCGGTCAGGATGCCGAAGGTGTGGAGCACCAACTGGCGATGGCTGAAGGTGACGCCCTTGGGAGCCCCGGTCGTGCCCGTCGTGTAAAACGTGGTGGCCTTCGTGTTTTCGTCGAAATCCGGGAAGTCGCACTCAACCGGGCTCGACGCGAGGAGCGCCTCGTACTCGCCCGCCGCCTCCAAAGAGGTCTCCGGCGCGTTTGGAAGATCCGTCATGACGACGATCTTTTTGACCGTTGTCAGCTCGCCCCGGATCTTTTCGATGACGGGAAGAAAGTCTGAGTTGACCAGGAGCACGTCGTCTTCGGCGTGGTTGACCGTGTAGACGATCTGCTCCGGGGAAAGCCGGATGTTAACCATGTGCAGGACTGCCGCCGACATGGGAACGGCAAAGAAGCACTCGAGGTAACGGTGGCTGTCCCAGTCCATCACCCCGACGGTATCCCCGGGCTTGACGCCGAGGGTTTTAAGCAAGTTGCCGAGTCGGCCCACGCGCTCTTTGAACGTGATGTAGCTGTAGCGCTTGAGATCCCGGTAGACGATCTCCTGCTGCGGGGCGTAAATCATTGGAGTCGTCAGGAGCTGTTTGATGATCAATGGGTAATCATACGCCGATGGCGTTCGTACAATCGGTTGTCCGATCATGGCTTCACCTCGATTGGATGCTAAACAATCCCTTCGCGCCTCAGTTGATCCAGCTTCTTGCGGGAGTACCCCAGCAGGTCCAAATAGACGGATTCGTTGTCCGCGCCGACCTCACGGCACACCCACTTGATGCGGGGCGGCGTTTCGGTCATCTTGACCGGCGCCCCCTGGATGAGCATCTCGCCCCAGGGTCTTTCCTCCACCTTCATCAACGACCGCCGCTCGTACCAGTGGTCGAGCTCGATCGTTTCCTCGGGCTTCAGGATCTCCCCGGCCACCGTGACGCCGGGTCCCTTGTAAGCCAGCCACAGCGCCACCAGCTCCTCGCGGGTGCGGTCCAAGGTGAATTTTTCAATTTCCGCAATGATCTCGATTGCCTTATGAGGCGTCGTGCGATCCTTGACCGTCGGATAGGCATCCACAAGGTCCATGCGGTCGATGATCGAGCAGAGCGCCTTCCAGTTCGGGTCCGCGTAGCCCGCCAGGAAGAGCATCCCGTCCTTGCATCGCACGTAGCAGTAGGGGTGCGCCGCCGGCTCGATGTTCCCCGGCCGTTCGATCACTTGCCCCGTCATGTGATAGAAATGGAGCGCATAGTTGTTCAGGCACATCAACGCTTCCGCGGGACTGATGTCGATGTGCTGGCCGATCCCGGTCATTTCCCGAACGTACAGGGCGGTCATGAGAGACAACCCGCCAAAGGCTCCGCCCGCATACCACCCCATCCAGTTCCCCATGCGGGTCGGAACACGGCTGTGCTCCGGGAAGCTGCTCATGCTCTCCGGGATGCCTGTGGTCGACACGAACCCGGAAAGGGCCTGAGCGATGATGTCGTAGCAATGCCAGGACGATTGCTTCGCGATCTCGGAGAGCTCTCCGGTCTGTCCGTACGAATTCAAGGAAAGGTAAATGAGTCCGGGATTGAGCTCGCTCAAGGCGTCAAAGCCGAGTCCGACGGACTCCATCCACCCCGGCGGTGAGGTTTCGATGAGGACGTCCGCCTTTGTCGCGAAGGATTTGAGAATCGTTCCGCCAAGAGCCTTGCTGATGTCGAGGGTGATGTGCTCCTTGTTGCGGCCCTCAACGATGTAAGGAAGCCCCGTATTGTTCACAAATTCCCCGAAGGGCGTCATCTTGCGCGTGAGATCCCCTTCGGGCGGCTCGATGCGAATGACGCGCGCCCCCATCTCGGCAAAGAGGGAGGACGCGAAAAGACCGGCAAAGCTGCCGCGGCTGCAATCCAGGACCGTTACCCCCGAAAGCGCCTCCGGCTTCCAGCTCGCCTTGTCGGGATCCGTGTTTTCTTTTGCCCAGGTCATCCAGTCCATCTTCACCCCTCCCTTATTCCTTGAAAAGCAGTCCCTGTTGACCATCCCAGCCCGCCGGCGGCCCCGCGAAAATCAGCTGCTCGCTCCAACGGCCCACAACGCCCTTTTCGTAGAGCGAAGCGACCTCCGTTGCCGAGCACCCCACGATCTTGCGAAGCACGTACTCGTTGTCGAAGCCCACCGGCCGCATGGACCAGCGGATTCGGCCCGGCGTGTCGCCAAGATGCAGCGCCATGGGATAGCACAGGTCCCCCCAGAGCGGATCGTCGAACTTCCATATGGACTGTCTGTGGTTGAAGTGTGGACTCTCGTGCAGGTCTTTCACGTTCATGACCCGGGCGACCGCGAAGCCATGTTTTTCGCCCAGCCCCTGAATGTCGGCCGTCTTCTTGGGGCGCGCCCAGGCTTCGATGGCCTCGTAAATCCTCTCAGCCTCCTTCAAACGGGTCTCGATCACCTTGTAAGCCAGCAGATCGCTGCGCTCCATGGCGGTGCACAGTCCCTCGTACTCGGGCTCGCTGAACCCGGCCAGCGCGAGAAAGCCGTCCTCGACGCGAACGATGCAGGACGGCACGACGGCCATGTCTCGGTTCCCGAATCGCTCGCGCTTTTTCTTCGTCAGAAACTGGTAGAGCCAAGTCCAGTCCATGCATCGCAGGAGCACTTCCGCCTGGGAGAGGTCGATGAACTGGCCTTTTCCGGTCTTCTTCCTGTGGTAGAGGGCCGCCATGGTGTAAAACGCCGCCACAGTGCCACTCAGAAAATCCCCGATCCACGCGCTTGATTTCACGCCCATGGCATCGGGAAAGCCCGTGATCTCCGCAAGGCCGGAGATGCCCTGCGCGTAGGCATCATAACTGGGTCGGGAGGAGAGGGATCCCCAGTTGCCGAATCCCTGCATGCTCAAGTAGACGATCTCGGGATTCAGCTCCCGGAGCTGACGGTAGCCGATTCCCCACTTGTCGAAGGTTCCCGGCTTGAAATTCTCCATGATGATGTCCGAGGAAGCCGCAAGCTTCTTGATGAGATCGATGCCCTCCGGCTTGTGCATGTCGAGGGCCAGGTAGTACTTGTTGGCGCTGGCACACATCATCCCCGGCGAGATGTTGCGCGGAAACTGGCCCTGGGGGGCGACGGCCCGGATCAAGAGATCTCCGGGACCCGGAATCTCGACGTGCACCACTTCGGCCCCCAGCTCGGCGAGCAGGGTCGATGCCCACGGGCCGAGAATGATCCGCGTGATATCCAGGATTCTGACGCCTTTTAGGGCTTCGCCTTGCTCGAACACTTCTTCCATGGATCGGAATGTCATAGCCTCTCCTCCGTTACCGACACCTTACGGCCATCGGTGCTGCGGTGCGCTTAGTCCCTCGCCACAACCGTGGTCATTCCCATGCCGCCGCCCACGCAGAGCGTCGCCAGTCCGACTTCCAGATTTCGTCGGGCCATTTCATAAATGAGGGAGATCACAATCCGGAGTCCTGTGCAACCGACGGGATGTCCCAAACCGACACCACTTCCGTTGACGTTGGTGATCGATCGATCGAGCCCCAGGCCCATTTCACACGAAATGTACTGCGCCGCAAAGGCTTCGTTGACTTCGATGAGCTGAATGTCCTTGAGGGCCATCCCCGCTTTTTTCAAAGCCTTCTGAGTCGACGGAACCGGGCCGTAGCCCATGAGATGCGGTTCCACGCCGGCCGCCGCCTGGGTCACGATGCGGGCCATCGGGGTGAGCCCCAGCTCCTTGGCGCGGGCTCGCGTCATCAGCACTGCCGCCGCCGCCCCGTCGTTGAGTCCCGACGAGTTGCCGGCCGTCACGGTGCCATCGGGTCGGAACACGGGCTTAAGCTTGGCCAAGTCATCCATGGTGAGCCCAAAGCGCGTGTGCTCATCCTTGTCGAACACAACCGGAGCCCCCTTTTTCCCCGGCAGCTCGAAGGGTACGATCTCGTCCTTGAACCGTCCAGACGTAGTGGCGGCTTCCGCCTTGTTGTGGCTCTCGAGCGCCACCTGGTCCTGCATCTGCCTTGAGATGGAATACTTGGTCGCGAGATTTTCCGCCGTGATTCCCATGATCATGGGGGATCCCATGAGTCGGCTTCCCGAGTGAAGCATTTCCCAGACGGCATCGATGCATTCCTGGTTCTGAAGCCGCATGCCCCATCGGGCCCCGGGCAGATAGTACGGGCCGGAGCTCATGGATTCGACACCGCCCACCAGCACGATATCAGAATCTCCGGCGCGAATCTGCTGCACGCCGCAGGCGAGCGCCTGCATGGACGACGAGCACTGGCGCTGCACCGTGAAGGCGGGGATTTCGACGGGAAGCCCGGCGATGAGCGCCGCGGTCCGGGCCGTGTTGGCCTCATCGAAGCACTGGACGCAATCCCCGAAGACAATGTCATCGAGTAGATGCGGATCCAGGTTTCCCGCGCGCTTCAGGGCTTCAAGCATGACATGGGCGGCCAGCTTGGAGGCGCGCACGTCCTTGAGGGAGCCACCGAACCTCCCGATGGCGGTGCGTGCAGCCGCTACGATAACGACATCGTTGTCTCGACTCACGAGTACTCTCCTTGGCTAGAGCGTCTTGGCAATGACCACGCGCTGGATTTCGTTGGATCCTTCATAGATCTGGGTGATCTTCGCATCCCGCATCATGCGCTCGACGGGGTATTCCTTGATGTAGCCATACCCGCCGAGAACCTGGACAGCCTGGGTGGTGACCCACATGGCGACATCCGAGCAAAAGCACTTGGACATGGAGCTCATGCGGATAAGCTCGGGGCTGAGCCGGCTCAAGTCTTTGGGCTGCTCCTGCAGCATGGCGCAGGTCTTGTACAGCAGCTGGCGCGCAGCTTCCGTCCGCATGGCCATGTCGGCGAGCTTGAACCCGATCCCCTGGTGCTCGATGATGGGCTTTCCGAAAGCGACGCGCTCCTTGGCGTAGGCCGTTGCATACTCGAGGGCCCCGGCCGCAATGCCGAGTGCCTGGGCGGCCACGGCGGCCCGCGAGAAGTCGAGCGTCTTCATCATGATGTGGAAGCCGTCGCCCTCCTGGCCCAGCAGGTTCTCAGCCGGAATGCGGCAATCCTCGAAGATGAGCTCGACCGTCTCTGACCAGCGGATGCCCATCTTGTTTTCCTTCTTGCCGATGGTGAAGCCGGGGGTGCCCTTCTCGACGATGAACACGCCGGCGTTCTTGTGGCTGGGCTTGTCCGGATCCGTCACCGCGTAGACCGTGACCACGCTCGCGACCCCGCCGTTGGTAATGAAGGTCTTGGTGCCGTTCAGAATGTAGGAATCGCCGTCGCGCTTGGCCCGGCAGCGCAACCGCGCCACGTCGGATCCGGCTGACGGCTCGGTCAGACCAAACGCGGCCAGGTATTCGCCGGAGGCCAGCTTGGGAAAATACTTTTCCTTCTGCTGCTGGTTGGCGGCAAGCAGGATCGGGAGCGACCCGAGCTCATGGTCGGCGATCAGGAGGCCGCAGGAGGCGTCCACCTTACACAGCTCTTCGACGACGATGGCCAGCGCCAGTGCGCCCGCGTCGGATCCGCCAAACTCCTCCGGAAAGTCGATCCCGTAGAGACCGTTTTCCCGCATGAGCTCGACCATGTCCCAGTCGAAATGGCCGTCTTCATCACGCTGACCGGCGCCCGGGGCGACTTTGTCCTTGGCAAGCCTTCGAACCATGTTCTGCAGAAGAATTTGCTCTTCGGTGAGGTCGTACTGCATGGCTGTTCTCTCCTTATTCCGGGATTATTTCGTGTAGTTGTAAAAGCCGCGGCCGCTCTTGCGTCCGAAATAGCCCGCCCGCACCATCTTGCGAAGCAGCGGAGCCGGCCGGTACTTGTCTTCGCCAAGCTCCTGGTGGAGCCCATCCAGAACGTGGAGCAGTGTGTCGAGGCCCACCATGTCCGCAAGCGCCAACGGCCCGATCGGGTGGTTCGCGCCCAGCACCATGGCCCGGTCGACATCCTCGGCCGACGCGATGCCTTCGGCGTAGACGAAGATCGCCTCGTTGATCATCGGGCATAGGATGCGATTCACGGCAAAGCCCGGGGCTTCCTTCACCTCGATGGGGGTTTTTCCAATCTTCTCGACGTAGGCTTTGGCGACAGCGTATGTTTCATCCGAGGTGAGAAAGCCTCGGATCAGCTCAACGAGCTTCATCACCGGCACGGGATTGAAATAGTGCATGCCGATGAAACGGTCGGGGCGCTTGGTGATGGAGGCCATCTCCGTGATGGAAAGGCCGGATGTGTTGGATGCGAAAATCGTGTGGGCCGGACACGTGGCGTCGAGCTCCGTGTAGACTTCCTTCTTGAGGGACATGATCTCGATCACGGCCTCGATCACGATGTCCGCATCCTGGGCGGCCTTCTTCAGGTCCGTGGTCCCCTGAACCCGACCAAAGATCGCCTCGGCTGCTGAAGCCTCCATCTTTCCCTTGGAAACGGCCCGATCCAGATTGCCTTTGATGGTGCTCAGCCCCTTGTCGACGAAGCGGTCTTCGATGTCCCGCATCGCCACCTGAAACCCGGCTTCGGCCGCTACTTGAGCAATCCCGGCACCCATGATGCCGGCTCCCAGGACGCACACTTTTCTGATCTCCATTCGCTTCTCCTTGCTTTGATGATGATGAAACCGTTCCGGACTGATGCCAACCACGGGACCCATTCCGCAGTTGGATCGTGCAATCGAGGACCCCTCACCAGGGGGCCATCATGGTCATGAAGGCTTCCGCAAGCTCATCGATGGTGTTCTCCCCTTCCCGCAGCAGACCCTGAATGGCGATGCCCTGGACGGAGCCCACAAAGGCAATGGCGGCACCCCGGGGGTTGGAAACCCAGGGACAGGCGGTAAGGACGCGTGCGAACGAATCCACGAATACCGCGTAGATCTCTTTGAGTCGCTTTTCCATGGGGTGGTCGCTTCCCGCGAATTCTGTGGCGAGAGCCGCCAGGCAGATGGTGGCTTCGGGATTGCGCCGGAAGTGATCGCACATGATGTGAATGACCTCAGATACAACGTGAATCGATGGCTTCTCCGCGCTGTCCGTTGCATCGGAGTAGACTTTGATCCCTCGAGCCAGCCATTCGACCACGGCTTCAAGGAGGTCATCCTTCGAGGGAAAGTGGTGAAAGACCGCCCCGGTCGTCAGGCCGATTGCCTGCGCCAGGTCGGCGATGGTGGTCTTGTGGTACCCTTGACGCGCAAACAGTCGCACGGCGGCGACGAGGATCTTCCTGCGCGTTTCCTTGGCCTGCATAGCTCGTCTGGTCATTTTGTCTCGGCTCATGGCCTGAAGCATATTACATAGTAGGTGCTATGTCAAATTGGAAAATCGATTGTCGGCAAGATTTCATTTCGGACGCAGGCCAAGGTGAGCACGCGGACCTTTTCAAGGGAGAGTCAGATGATTCGACGAGAAATGTAACCCCAGTGCTCGGCAAATGGGTGCCGAATCAGACGGCTTAGCGCACTCTGCAATCCGTTTTCTGAAACGACCCCCAATAGGTTACACAAGGATAAAGACGGTGTCGCCAAAGAGAATGCCGCAGCACGAGGGTCACCGGGGCATGGGGAAGACAGCCAGGAAGAACGGCACTCCCATCTGATAGGCCTCAACGGAAGGATGCAGCCTGAAGGACGAGTAAAAAATCCCCCACCCTTTGATGGTGTGCTCGAAAGACGTATCGGGAGCGCTTCAGCCCATCAGGAACGGGTCAGAACGACGGTCGCGTCAGCAATCGTGGGGCCTCGCGCGGTCATGATGACCGGGTTGAAGTCCAGCTCGACAACGTGCGGATGCTCCAAGGCAAATTCGGCTGCCTTTTGAAGAAGGTCGATGACGACTTCCTCGTCCACGGGCGGAAGGCCCCGAAATCCGTCTCGCATTTTAGGCCAGCTCTTGAGCTCCGAGAGCATTTCCCGGAAGTCCGCGGCGCGTGCCGGGAGGAGGCGGAACGCTACGTCTTGGAACAGCTCGAGGAAAACCCCTCCCAGCCCGAAGGTGAGGACCGGGCCGAACTGCGGGTGGCGCTGGTAGCCCACGAAGAATTCCGCTCCGGATTCGGCCATGGGTTCCAGGACGATGACCGCCTGCTCGTCGAGCTTGTTCCTCAGGGCTTCCAACTTGCCGTAGGCATTCACGAGGTCCTGTTTGGTGGTCAGGTTGAGGAAGACCCCACCGATCTCGGTCTTGTGGGTGTGCCTGGTCGATGAGAACTTGAGTGCTACGGGGCAGTCAAAGCCTGCGGCAGCCTTCTTGGCTTCTTCGGCGGAGTTGACCAACCGGATGGGGATCATCGGAATGCCGGCCTCGGCGAGGAGCCGATTGGCTTCATGCTCGGGAAGAATCATCGCAGTCCCTCTCGCTTCAGGAAAATATGACGGGAAAGCAGCGCGCTCAGGGCCGTGGCGCCGTCCTCGGGCGTGGGGTAACAGCAGATCCCCCTTGCCGCCAGGGACTCGCTCAAGGAAGAGGCCTCCGCGCGGGTCGCCAGGTTCACCGCAACGATCGTTTTCTCCGCGTACCGTTTGACCATCGTCTCCAGCTCGACAACAGGGACCCGGATCAGGGGGTTAAAATTCCAGACGACAAGATAGGCGTCAAAATCCTCCTGCAGGACCGTCTCCAACACAGGCACGTAGGTCTTGGGGAGAAACCCCGGCCCCGTGAGGTCGATCGGGTTCTGGATTTCGATGGGAGTCTTTTCCCCGATGATGCTCATGATTTTGGACTTGGTCTCCGGTCTCAGATCAGGCAGCTCCCAGCCGCTCGCCACGAGCTTGTCCATGGCCACGATGCAGGGCCCTGCCGTGAACGTCAGGGCACACAAACGGTTTCCCCGCGGAGGGGAAACCATGCTCATCGCCTTGGCCGCAACAGCCGCATCCCAGGCGGAATCCGCCTCGAACGCTCCGGCCTGCTTGAACATGGCCTTGTAGATGGCGTATTCGCCGGCCAGGCTCCCGGTGTGCGTTGCCGTCGCTTTCGAGACCGCCTCCTGCTTCCCAGCTTTGTAAACCACCACGGGCTTCCCGGGCGTCGTCTGCTTGATGGCCTCGTACAGCAACCGGGGGTTTTCCACCCCTTCGACGAACAGCACAAAGGCAGCTGCGTCGGCATCTTCCCGCAAGACCTCGAGATAGTCCGGAAAATCCAGGACCGTGCGATTGCCGACTCCGATGAAATGGCTCAATCCGCATTCGAGATCACGAAGCGCATAGCCCATGGTGAGTCCCACCCCGCCGCTTTGGGAGATGATGGCGACGGGACCCGGTGACGCGGCTAGGTGCCAGAAGATGGAGTGGAGCCCGTGATGGAAGGTGGAAAAACCCAAGGTATTGGGACCGATGACCGCCATATCGTAGTCGGAGGCAATCTTGAGTAGACGTTCGTTGAGGGCCTGCCCCCCTGCCCCGACCTCCCGGAAGCCGCCCGCCACGATGGTTGTGCCTGGAATGCCCAGCCGCCCTGCCCTTTCGACCATCTCGACCGCAAGATGCTGATTCAGCAGCAGAATGGCAAGATCCGGAGGCGGATCGATGGATTCGAGGTCTGGGTAGCAGCGTTGTCCCAGGATCTGGTCGTACTTGGGATTAACGGGCAGGATTTCCCCTTGGAATCGAGCCGCGAGCAGGTTGTGCAGAGGCCCCATGCCAACCGAGAGCTGTTCCTGCGAAGCTCCGACGATGGCGACCCGCTTGGCATGGAGGGTGCGTTTCAGATTGTCTCGCATTCGTGACGAGAGAGCCATCTGCTGTACCCCTTTCTCTGATGAGTGAGAGTCCGGAACGCCAGAACACTGAGAGCGCACCCAGGCGCAGAGATCAAGTGCCCACTGCCGCTTCGTGTGCCTCCCCCGCATCGAGCCTGTTGAGGAAAGACTGGAACTGAGCCCATTCCGTTTCGGAGAATCGCCGTAAGAACTGCCCGTTGATCGTTTCGAATAGGGCGAGCAGGTCCTCACGCTCTGCTAAGGCCTTGGGAGTAAGATGTACGCGCAAGGTGCGCCGATCGTTGGGATCCAGCCGTCGCTCCACCCACCCGTCTCGCTCGAGGCGGTCCAGGAGTCCCGTGATCGTCGGGCGGTCCAGTGCGGTCTTGTCGGCTAGCTGGCTCGGCTGTACGCCGTCCTCCTCGAGCAGGGCGACCAGCATGAAAAACTGGCCATGAGTGAGGCCAAACGGGGATATCCCATCCTTGTAATGCCGTGTGATCTTGCGGCTCACCGCGCCAAGCCGAAAGCAGATGCAATCTTTGAAAATCATCGTGCGAGCCTCCGTTTGGTCAAATGTTCTACGAGGCCACAGCTGGGCTTCGGGCCAGTGCTCCGGCAACTCTGTTTCGCAAGGTACACCCCCCCTTGGATTCCCCACTCGAAGGGGCTTAGGGGAGTGTAGTACCCGGCACAACCATTTTGACGGAGCACTCGCTCAACCGGGGCAAGGCGTCCAGAGTCAACTGAGCATATCATCGCAGCCTCGGATGGCGTGAATATTAAAACACCAATAGTAAGCATGCAAATTATTTTCTCGCAGCCTCATCGCTTCTTCGTCGGCCGTGTGCTGCCGTTCATGTCAGCTGCCCCATCAGTCGGTTGTGGGCAGCCATGATCAGCGCTTGTGGGCCCAAACCGCGTAAACGGGATCCGAGACAAAGAGCTCTCCATAGTACTTGTCATCCTCGGGTCTCGGATACCCTCGAATGGAATGCGAGCAGAGGTTCTCAAACTGGTCTGAGAGCAGAAAGTATTCTGAAATAAGCCCCATTCGCTCAAATTCATAAAGCTGCTCCCAGATCGCGGTCACTTTCGGCGGGAACCAACGGTTTGAAAAGGTATTTATAAAACAGCCACCCTGTTTCAGAATACGTCCTACTTCCTTGAATACAGCCAAAGGATCTTTCAGGTATTCTACGGACACGGTACAGAGGACTGCTTCAAAGGAATCATCATCAAATGGAAGCCTAGGATTCTCATTGAGGTCGTGAACAACAGTATCCGTCAGTCGATCGTTTTTCTTGAGCTCTTCAAGATTCATCCCCAGTCCGATGACTTTGGCGAGGTGCAAGTTGGGAGGAATATGCGAAGTCCAGCTGCTCATTAGATCTAAAACGTTGTTGCCGGGTTCGAGTAGTTTTTCATAGACCTCGGATATATTCTCAATTGCCTTTGCATCAATATGATGCACAAACCTGGGTCTTTCGTAGAAGTGTCGATCGGGGGTCTCATCCGGTCGTGCAAAAGGATTGTCTGAAAAGAAGTCCGTTGGCTGCCCACCCCATCGTGCCTGCATCCCCGGCCCCGTGGTGAGGATGTCCAGCCAGTCATTGCCCGCTCCTCCCTTCTTGGTGTCAATCCGTTTGATAACGGCTCTCAGGTTCACGTCGACTCCGGCAAGCGGATGGTTGAAGTCCACCAGGAGGTTGGTGTCGTCAACCTCGGCGCATCGAAACGGCTCGTTGTTGGCACGAAACACATTGGGGACTCCCTTGAGAATCCCTTTCGGGTAGAACCGTCCCGGCCGCGGAATAATCGTCGCATCCGGTCGGAATTCGCTGTCAAATTGGGAGCGCGCTAAAGAAAATACCTTCTTCGGGTCACGATCAGGAATGATGTCACCCGCTTTGAGAGTGAGCTCGACGGTCTCGCCGACGGATCGGTTCATCAATGCATCGATCACGGGCTGCACAAAGAAATCCCGCCAAACATTGACCCGGTGGGCGAAATAAGTCTCGGTATGTGCTCCATGAGCGCTCTTCCAGAGGAGCTCGAATTCAATATCGGCCAGGTTGTTCTTATCGGTCTTGTCCATGGGTGCTCCAATGCTCTCGCTGTATTCACTGCTCGTCTCTGGAAGACGATGAGGTCCCTTGCCTTCGCGCACCGTCATCCAGTCACCAGCGCAACAGACGCCTGTCAACGCAGGAATTGGCGAGAGCATCCCCCGTGCTTCGCCTGACTCCCTGACTACACTAAATCGCTCGTCTCCATGCCGCAACCCACTGCCCGCATCCGTTCAGCGGATGATACGCGAATTTCGATGTGGTGGGTGTTCTCGGAACCGCTGTACGTGTCTCTGAAGCCAATGGACACGGACCCTCGTGAGTGCGTAGCCTACGCTCGTGCTCGATGCATCGTATTCTTCAATTGCACAGCCCCGCTTCAATCCAGATTACCTATTTGCGCTTTGGTCCTTTCTAATTTATTGACTTTACTCACTTAAAGGTCGATGGGGCGAAGCTTGGCGGACTTCTGCCCGAGGCGGTCCAGACGAGCACGTCATCCGTGCGGGCTCGCGATAGGAAGGGGGAGTGAGCGGCGGGGATGGAGCATCCAGTGCGACCGAGCACCATGATAGAGATCGAGCGGGCCAGTGAGCGTTCGCTGCTCGGGCTGGCAGAGCACAAGGAAGCGGGGGGAAAAGTCGCTGGGGTCTACTGCCTGTTTGCCCCGACGGAGCTCGTCCGTGCGGCTGGGGCCATTCCGGTCAGCCTGTGCGGCAAGAAGGAGGCCCCGATTGCCGCAGCGGAAAGGACGCTTCCTCCGAATCTGTGTCCCCTCATCAAGTCCAGCTACGGGTACGCCGTGACGGACACGTGCCCGTTTTTCGCTGCCTCGGATTTCATTCTTGGGGAAACCACGTGTGACGGCAAGAAGAAGATGTTTGAGCTGATGAGGAGGATCAAGCCCGTCCACTTGATGCATTTGCCCTATGATGCCAACGAAGCCCATGCGCTCGCTTTCTGGCTCCAGGAGATCGCACGGTTAAAAGGCTTTTTGGAGGTGCAGACCGGTCGGATGGTTGAAATCGAAGAGCTGAATCGTCAGATCCGCCTCCAGAATGATGTGAAGCAGCTCATCTGGAGGATTTCCCGCTACAGCGTCTCGGCGGTGATTCCCCTGTCGGGTCTCGACATGATGACAGTCCTCGAAACCAAGAGCTCCTGTTGCGACCTCGAAGACTATGCCCTTCTGCTGCGCAGGCTCATCGAGGAGCTCGACCAACTGCAGGCAGCCGGGGTTTCTGTCAGCGCGCCGAAAGCCCCTCGCATCCTGCTCACCGGATGTCCGGTCGGCAAGGGATCCGAAAAAGTACTCCAGCTGATCGAAGAATGCGGCGGCGCGGTTGTCGCTCTCGAAAACTGCAGCGGGATTAAGGCCCAGGATCTGGCAGTGGAGGAAGACACGGCCGATCCCCTGGCAGCTCTCTCAAGGCGGTACATCCGGACTCCCTGCTCCTGCATGACGCCAAACGAAGGACGACTGGAGTTGATCGATCGCCTGGTGGCCGATTTCCGAGTGCAGGGAGTCGTCGATCTGACCTGGCAGTGCTGCCACACCTACAACGTGGAAGCTCAGGTGGTCAAAGAACGGGTTGAACAGCGCTATCATCTGCCGTTCCTTCACGTCGAGACCGACTATTCCGCTTCCGACACTGAACAACTGCGAACCAGGATCGAGGCCTTTCTCGAGCTGATCGGCTGAAACGCGCTACGGAAACGATGCGGGAATGAGTCCCCCGAACGGTGGCTTCCGGGGCAGAACAACGACGTGCGGCATTGGAATCTTAGACGGCGTCGCCGTTTCTGCTCGGTCTCAACGGGATGGTTTGATGGCGCTTCTTGAAAGGCTTGGACTGGTTTTCTTCCTGATCGCCATTGCCGGATTATTCAGCGTGGTCTCACCCCATTTCCTGGCCTATCAAAACGTCGTCAACATCCTCGTGCAATCCACTCCAACATTGCTCACGGCCGTGGGGATGACCGTGGTCATCGCGACCGCCGGCATTGACCTTTCCGTCGGATCCGTCATGGCGCTTAGCAGCATCCTGGCTGCGTTAGCCATGAAGGCCCAGTGGCCGATTGCAAGCGGCATCGCGATCAGCCTGCTCATGGGCATCGCGATGGGCTTTGTCAACGGCTTGGGGGTGACCGGGTTGCGCGTGTCGCCCTTCATCGTCACGCTGGGTACTGCTGGAATCTATAGAGCGCTGGCCTTAATCCTGACGGACGCACGCCCCATCTATGGGCTCCCATTAGGGTTCCGGACCCTTGCAATGGGTCGGATTGGTCCCCTGCCGCTCTCGGTTGTCCTGGCGCTCCTTACGGTCTTAGTGGTCTATGTCATTACCTGCTGGACCTGCTTTGGCGCACACGCGCGAGCCGTCGGGGACAATTCGGAGGCCGCATACCGGATGGGAGTGCCCGTCAAGGCCACCCTTTTATGGACGTATGGGCTTTCGGGCGCCACCGCGGCGCTCGCAGGCATGGTCATCGTGGCCCGGCTCAATACCGCCGAAGCCATTGCCGGACTGGGGATAGAGCTTGAAGCGATTGCCGCTGTGGTCATGGGCGGAACGAGCTTTTTCGGAGGAGAGGCTCGAATCAGTGGAACGCTGCTCGGCGCACTGATCATCGGAACGCTCGTCAATGGACTCACTCTGCTCAATGTCCCTTCCTATTATCAGCAATTGGTCACGGGCTTGGTTTTCATCCTGGCCGTGGTGGCAGACCGCATTCGGCGGGGGCTGTGATTCTAATCTGCATTTCCAAGGAGAAATCTATGCACGAACGAAGCTTGAGCTGGTCACACAAGAGAAGCGTTCTGGTGTTAGCGGCTATCCTGGTCCTTTTCACCCAGCAGACTGCCTCGGGAGAGACCGCATACTTCGATCAGTTTCGCGAGGAAACCCTGGCAAAGCTCGGGGAAGTGCCCAAACCGGACAAGCCCCTCAGGATCGGAGCCATTCTCATCACGCTTGCCAATCCATTCTGGGTGACCGTCAAAGAGGGCTATGAAAGCACTGCGAAGAAGTATGATGTCACCATCGATGTTCAAGCCTCCCCCCAGGAAAACAGCATCGCGGGCCAGCTGGACATTCTCGAGAACATGGTGGTGAAGGGCTACGAAGCGCTTACGGTCCATGCCATCACGCCTCAGAACGTCATCCCGGGTCTGGCAAAGGCGAAGGCGAAGGGGATCCCCGTCATTACGGACAAGCGAGTGGACATCAAGGCAGCCAACGAAGCAGGCGGCGATCCCATTGAAATCGCTCTGGTGGACTTCTACGGACAGGGCAAGACCGGAGGAGCTTTTCTGGCTGCAACGGTGAAAGCGGGAGGCGGGGGTAAAGTCGCGATTATCGAAGGTCTGCCGGGAGCACCCCAGTCGGAGGCTCGGAAGAACGGTGCGACCGAGGCTTTCAATGCTGAGCCTTCCCTCACGCTGGTTTCCGTGCAGCCAGGCAACTGGGATCGGATGAAGGCTTTCAGCACGGCGACCAACCTGCTGCAGGCCCACCCCGATCTGAAGGGCATTTTCTGCGCCAATGACGTCATGGCCCTCGCAGCGGTCGAAGCGGTGGAGGCCGCTGGGAAGCAGGGGCAGGTCGCCGTGACCGGAATCGACCTCATTCCCCAGGCAAAGGACGCCATCAAGGAAGGCAGACTAGCCGCCTCCGTAGCTCAGAGTCCATTTCTGGTGGGCGAAATGTGCGCACGTGCGGCCATTCTGGCCGCTCTCGGGAAGCCCGTCCCGGCTGAAGCCTATATCCCCGTCGTTCTCGTGAGCAAGGAGAACATCGATCGGATGCAGGGGTGGAAGTAAGTTAATGGGAGACACCCTGGTCCGGATGGACAAGATCGCCAAGCGCTTCGGCGGCAAGTTGGCCCTACAGGATGCGTGGCTGGAGCTGCGAAGTCGCGAGGTCCTCGGCGTGGTGGGAGACAATGGAGCAGGAAAATCCACGCTGCTAAAGGTCTTGGCCGGAGTCCTCATCGCGGACAAAGGGACCATCCAGCTCAGAGGAAGGCCAGTTGCCATCCGCTCCCCACGGGATGCACAAGCCCTCGGCGTGGAGATGGTCTATCAGGACTTCGCGCTGTGTCCCAACATGACTGTTTGGGACAATGTCTACCTCGGACGCTATTTGCGGACCTCGATCAAGCGCTGGAAGATTCCATTCCTCGCCAAAGCGGCCATGCGAAGCCACGTGCTTGAAATCCTCCACGAGCTGGGCATCGAGCTGAACAGCGTCAATGAGCCCGTCCGGTGCCTCTCGGGAGGCCAACAACAGGCCGTGGCCTTCTGTCGCTCCCTGCTCTTCAACCCCACGGTGCTGCTGTTGGATGAGCCCACCGCCAGTATGGCTGTCCTGGAGCAGGAGAAGATATTGGCACTCATCCGGCGGTTCAGAGAGCGGGGCAAGTCCGTGGTGATGGTCACGCACAATTTGAATGAGCTGTTTCAGGTTGCCGATCGGGCTTTGGTCCTGAAGGAGGGCAAGACGATCTGGTGTGGTCCCCTACAAGGCCTGACTCCGAGCGATCTGGCGCACATGATGTTCGTGGGGAGATCCGAGCTGTGCGAGCACGTGCTCCACCACGGCGACGTTCCGAGACGCGCCGACTCACCAGAGTGAATGGGAAGAGGGGGTAACCAGTGGAAAACCAACAAAAAGGGAGGGATGAACCATGAAGAATTTGCTCCGGGGAACTCTGGCCGTCTTGTTGATGATCTGCGCATGCAGCGTAACGTGCCCGGCCCATGCCGAGAGTGTCATGGATCGGATCGAAAAGACCGGTAAGGTCAGCATGGGCCACAGGGAAGGGGCCGTTCCTTTCGGCTTCATGGACGAGAAAGGACAATGGGTCGGGTTTGACATGGACCTCGGCGCCGAGCTCGCCAAAGCATTGGAGGCGAAGCTCGGCAAGAAGATCGAATACGTCAAAGTTCCCATGAATCCCAAGAATCGCATCCCCCTGGTGGCCAACGGCACCATCGACGTGGGGATCGGATCGACCACGATCACGCTGGAGCGCGAGGAAGCGGTTGACTTCTCACTCCCTTATTTCCTCACGGGCACCAAGCTGCTGGTCGCCAAAGGGAGCCCCATTCGGGATTACCGGCAGTTGTCCGGCAAGAAGGTCGGGGTCGGCAGCGGCTCTACGGCCAACATCAAGGGGCTTCAGAAGGCGATCGACAACAAGCTGATCGATCCCCCGTGCGACATGGTGCTCTTCGAAGACCACTCCAAGGGATTTCTCGGGCTGCAGCAGGGAAAGGTCGATGCGTACTTTACGGATGAAGCCATGCTGGCGGGCATGCGCGCAAAGGCTCAGAAGCCGGAGGAATGGGAGATTGTGGGCGCATTTCTCACGTACGAGCCCTACGGCTTCATCCTGCCCAAGGATGACAGCAAATGGCGTGACTTCGTGAATGCGACGCTCATCAAGCTCTACAAGGATGGCAGCTTCGAGAAGATCTACAACAAGTGGTTCGGTCCGGGGAGCCAGCTTGTCCTGCCCATGACCGAAGAATACAAGATCATGCTGAAGGTCTTGAGCTTCCCGGATTGAGGTTGAAACTCAGTGTCTCACTATGAATTCGACTGGAGTGTCTTGTGGCGCCACCCATACGGAGCGATGTTCGCCAATGGGGTGTGGACCACGGTCAGCCTTTCCCTCATGGCCTGGGGCATCGCCTTGGCGCTGGGCCTGATGGTCGCGCTGTGCCGGGTCATGCCCTGTCGGCCCGCCAGGATTTTGGGGGGCGCCTATGTCGAAGCACTGCGGAACATCCCGCTTTTGGTGCAGCTTTTTTTCTGGTATTTCGCGGCACCGGCCCTCCTGCCCAAAGCGATCGAGCGGTGGCTCTATGCCAATGTGCGTGACCTGCCCTATTACCTGGCCATCTTGGCGTTGGGAACCTACACCGCCGCCCGGGTCGCGGAGGCGTTGCGATCCGGGCTTCTGGCGGTACCCCCGGGGCAGCTTCAGGCGGCCTTCTCCACGGGCTTGTCCCAGACCGGAACCTACTGGCACGTGATCGTGCCCTATGCCTTTCGGATTGTCGTTCCCTTGCTGAGCACGGAGTTTCTGAGCTGCTTCAAGAATTCGTCCCTTGCCATGACCGTGGGGGTGATGGAGGCCACGGGGACAGCCAGCTATATTGATTCGTTCACCTTTCACGGTCTGGAAACGACCACGGCGGCCAGTCTGGTTTACCTGGCCACCAGTGCGTCGGTGATTCTTCTCATGACCTGGATCGAGAAGAAGCTGCATATTCCCGGCATGATCGTCCGGAGAGAATGAGGCATGGATTGGCAAGTCATATGGAGAAACTTGGAATTCATGGTGGGAGGTCTGGCCCTCACGGCTCAGCTCGCGGCCATTGCCCTGACCGGAGGACTGCTCTGGGGCATCCTGCTGGGCCTTGGACGCCTGTCCCGTTCACCGTGGATCTACTATCCCGCCACGCTCTATGTTCATTTCTTCCGCAGCCAGCCTCTCATCCTGGTCATCTTCTGGTTCTACTTCCTCGTTCCCGTCATCACGGGAAAGCCTCTCGGGGCGTTCGTTTCGACCGTCATCGCTTTTGTCACCTTCGAAGCGGCCTACTTCGCGGAAATCGTCCGAGGAGGCGTGCAGTCGGTCCCCAGGGGGCAAGTCGCCGCCGGCTATTCATGCGGTCTCCGTTATCACCAGGTGCAGTTGTATGTCATCCTTCCTCAGGCCCTGAGAAGTATGCTGCCGGCTCTCACCACCCAGGCGGTCGTGATCTTCCAGGACACCTCCCTGGCGTACGTCATCGGGTTGAGAGAATTCCTGCGCCGGGTGAACCTTGTCGATACGCGCGAAGCACGCTCCATCGAGCTCTACTGCTTTGCGGCGGTCGTTTATCTGGTGCTCTGCCTTCTGGGCTCCAGGGTCGCTCGCCGGTTCGAAAGGCGCCGGGAGGTCGTACTCCCGTGATCGAAATCAGGAATCTCAGCCTGTGGTATCGAAGGGGTCACAAGGTCGTCGACGACGTTTCGGCCCTCTTCCCCGGAGGGCGGACGATCGTCATCTGCGGTCCCAGCGGATCGGGAAAGAGCTCGCTTCTCCGGTGCATCAACGGGCTGGAGCGCTTCCAGGAGGGCGAGGTCCTCATCGACGGCAAATCCTTGCGAGCGCGAGAGACCGATATCCACCAGGTGCGCGCGCGCATCGGCATGGTCTTTCAGCATTTCGAGCTTTACCCCCACATGACGGTGCTCGACAACATTACCCTGGCCCCTCGAAAGGTGCTGAAGCAATCCGCAAAGGATGCGGTAGACAGGGCCATGCAGCTCCTGACCCGAGTCGGGATTCCCGAAAAGGCCGCGAAATTTCCGGGTGAGCTTTCCGGTGGCCAGCAGCAGCGCGTTGCCATCGCCAGAAGCCTCGCCATGGAGCCGCAGGCCATGCTCTTTGACGAGCCGACCTCCGCACTGGACCCGGAGATGATCAAGGAGGTCTTGGAGGTCATGATCGACCTTGCCGGGAGAGGCATGACAATGGTTGTGGTCACGCACGAGATGGGCTTCGCCCGGGAAGTCGCGGACGAAGTGATCTTCATGGATCACGGGCGTTTTCTCGAGCGAAAGTCCAGCACGGATTTCTTCGAGCACCCGGATCACCCGAGGACGAAGGAATTCCTGAGCCGGATTCTGAAGTGAAACCTGCCCAAAGTCGTCTCAAGGACTGCTTCATGGACGCAAGGGCGTCGGACTCTCAGAAAACAGACGGACATGCAGGCAACTTCCTGTTGGCGAGCTTCCGTGTGGGAACGCTGCTACACATCAAAGTCCTAATGTGACTCGCCAGAAGCGTCATGAGAACCTGGGCCGAAGAAAAACGCATCCGCAAGCAACGTGAGGTCGCGTGCTCGCGCCGTCTTTCATGGCCGCGTATGAAGGTGCTACACTGGGTATGCGCTGCATCGCCACCGTGGAAGGCGACGTGGCCATCGTGGTCGACGTGATACTCATCTGATTCCTATCCTCTGGGACAATGAACCTCCATCAATTCAAGCCACAAGGCCAAAGTGCAGCACCATGGGGTGGTCTTTCGGGACAGCGTCACGCCATAAGCTGTCCGTAATCAAAGCGAACGGTCACTTCCTTGTACTCCACTGTACTCAGTTTTCGAAAGAAGCCCGGAATTTCAAGTAGTCCCGGGCGGACTGTTTGGGATTCTCGAACATCGGCAAGTGTCGGGCAGGTGGCATCACGATGATCCAAAAGCTGGGTAACTTCTCAAAACGTGTGACGAGGCAGAAAATATGAGGGACTTCAGGAACCCTCTGTGCTAGGTGTATTGAGCATCTGAGTGACCATACAGCTCACATTCCGCACCCATTTGGCGGTGAAAGGGGTATTTTTTCGCCCCCGGCGATTTGGTGGTCATCCGGCCCGCGGTTGCCGGGTGAAGATGTCCGGTTTAAGGCCAAGGGCAGAGAGCCATTCCATCTGTACGGGGTTGAGAGGTCGGCTGAGTCTTCGCAGGGAGCCGATTCTGATAACGGTGGTGTTCTTGAACTTGCTGGTGACCATGAGAGCGGTTGGACTGGTCGTTGGTTTGTTATCCCAGCCGGTCAGGGGTATGCTGGTTTTTTCGACATGCTTTCTGAGCGAGCGTTCGATGAGTCTCCAGATGAGAAGCGAGATGAGCAGGATAAGTCCCAAGGCTTCAATGCGCTCTTCCGATTTAAGGAAGATGGCATTGACCACGGCAGGGTCCTTGAGGAACGCGAAGTTCTGCTCCACGCCATGTTGCTCTTTGTAGAGGGAGAGAATCTCTTTGGCGTCGGCGGCCCCGTCGCCTTCCCTGGCCACGTTGCTCAGCAGCACGAAGCATCCGGCTTCCATTTTCATCTGTTCAAGCGCCGAAGCCCTCTGCGTGAGATGGCAGCTCACTCGATAGCTGATCTTGGCAACTTGTCTGGGTTGCCCTTTTCTGGGACGTCCTCTGACATAAGTGGGACGGGGTTCGATCTCGAAGGATAGATCGTGGTAGCGGGAAGGCTGGGAGGCCCAAGCTTGAGCAGCGGCCCTGGCATCGGCCTCACAGGCGTACTCGGGAAGGCACTGCTCCTGGAAGCTCTTGTGCAGGGCTTCCGATTCCTTGGCCAGTTCTCGCTTGATCTTCTTTTGCCGTCTCTTGTCGTGGGCGCTTGAATGAACCACCATGGCGCGATAAGGTTTCCCGTAGAGGGTGACTGATGTTTCGCAAATGCGGTAAAGCGTGGCGGGGCGATTGGCTGTTGGCTTGCTTCGGGAAAGCTGTCCCACTTCTTCCCACTGATCGGAGCGGACCGCTTCCGAGATCGCTCGTCCACACTCCGCATAGGTTGCGGGAAGCCGAGTAATGAAGGGCTGCCCTTCGCCCAGCTCCTGCAGGTTCTTCGGAGTCACCAGGGCAGAGTCCGCAATGTAAATGAAAGCCCTTTCGTTGACACCGAACCGGGCCATGTGCTCGCTGATCTGGCTCAGGATGGTGTTGTTGATCTCCTTGTCGGAACGGTTCCCATCTTCGTTCTTTCCGAAGATGGGGATCTTGTCCCCAACACAAAGCGTAGAGATCAGAAATTGCTTGAGATCCGGGCGATGGTCCTTGCTGTAGCCCTCGACGATTTCAAATGGTGGAGGCGAGCCTTCATTCACCCTGTACTCCCCATACACATTGACGGACGTGGTATCGAAATGCACGGCCCGCGTAGAAATCTTGTGCTGAGCAACCGCCTTCATGGCGAGCTCGGAAAAGATCCCTTGGGTCCCAGCCTCAAAAAGAAGGTCGAGAACCCGTCCCACCGTGTCGTCGTTGAATGCGCTCGCACGGACACGCTCTCCCAACAGGAGCTCGGTGTCTCGGCCTTCGAAGAACTCCTCCAAACGATAGAGAGGGGATCGGCCGGTAAGCGTATCCAGTACAAGTCCCAAGACAATGGTCCCCGGGTTCACGCCCATTTGGGTTGGGACGAGTCGGTTAATCGTCTCCACCAGATCCAGGTCATCGGCAAAGGCTTTGACGATCAGGAGGTGGTCCACTCGCTCGGCACCGATATCCGCACTGATCGGATCGATCAGATGCCCGGATGCGGAGGACCGATTCGAATTGGGGTTGTTCGTATCCGCACTCATCCACCCTCGGATACCACATTGAATACGTTTTGTCCAGAAAATCTGCACCCTGAAAATTCATCTCATCGGGCGCTCAGGGGGTGCGGAATGTGAGATTCAATCTCCACCGGACAACGGCGCTCCAGTAGGGCAAGGTAGGGTGGCAACAAACCACCCAACCTTGGAGGCTTACTATGGAACGGCGCCGATATGACACCGATCTTACCGACAAGCAATGGGAAACGCTTTGGGCTTTGTTGATGGAACAGGTTTTCACGCAGCGCTTGGGCCGACCACGCGTGATCTGTTTGAGGGAGATTTTCAGTGCAATCCAGTACGTTTTCCGGACTGGTTGCCAATGGCGCATGCTGCCCCTTGACTTTCCGAAATGGCAGACCGTCTACTACCACCTTCGACAGCTCCGAATCCGAGGCACGTGGGAACAAATATCGGACCTCTTGCGCATTGGGGTGCGAGTCAGCGTTGGGAGGGACGCCTGCCCCAGCGCTGCAATCATTGACAGTCAAAGTGTGAAGACCAGCGAAGCCATGGTTCATATTAGTATATCCACCTGATGATCCGGCGATTGCCGCCATCATGACTGCATTCCAAAACACGCTCTTAGTCCAGAAAGTGCAGTAGCGACCGGCACCAATGCGCCAGCTGCGCCAACTCGAGAGATATGTGATGGTCGATCATAGCCAATAGATGCCTGTAAAGCGTAAGGTTATGTCAAAATGAGGCGTGGGCCGGAACCCTCCTCCGCCCCAGCCACTTGCCGATCTCCTCGGAGAGGATGGCGGCGACAGGTGACCGGGGGCCACCGCTGGTACGGCGCCACTCAAGTGGTTTGCACATAGTCCTCCTTGCCTGCGCCCATGAGCAGCGCCACCGGGAAATCGAGTAATGCGTCTCCGACCGGCAGAAACTTGCCCGCGGACAGCACCCCGCCAGTAATGACATTCCGCCATTGTGCCGGCGTCCCGTCAGGCATGGTCACCTCAGTGTCCTGCCATACTGTTCTGCCGACAGGAAAATCTCCCTCCTGAACCAGGCGGCTGAGAAACCTCGGAGCAATGATAAGCGCCCATTGCTGCTCATGCCTACGCGCAAACGCGACGACATGGCTCCCGAACCTTCCACCCGACTCGAGGGCAAGATAAGATCCCTCCCGGAAAAGCTCCCGGTGCGCTCTTCTCGCTTTGAGCGCCCGATAAATGAGAAAGAGCTTGATCCTTCCATCCTCTCTCGTGGCGAGAAGATCCCGGATCAGTTGGTCGATATTGGATTCCTCCTGTTCTCGAATACGGGCAAGCATCGCACGCCTTGTTTCGAAATCCACCGGCCTGCGATTGTCGGGATCCACCAGGCTCAGGTCCCACAATTCAGTCCCCTGATAGAAATCGGGCACACCGGGTGAGGTCGTTTTGATCAGCGTCTGCGAGAGGGAGTTGAGCATCCCGTAGTGCGAGACCCTCCTGCAAAACGGGATGAAGTCTTTCAGAAAAGCGTTGGCCGGTGAGCGGTCCAGGATCTTTTCGGCAAAGGATACGTAAGCGTCTTCATACTCGGTGTCGGGCTTCAACCATGCGGTGTGGACTTTGGCTTCCCGCACCGCTTTGACAAGGTATGCTGTCATTCTTTGAACGAAGTCGGGATATTCGGCGTCCGAGAAGGGAAATGCTCCGATCAGTGTCTGATACAAAAAATACTCGTCGTTCCTATCCGGGACGGCCGCACTTTGGACCCGCCGCTTTTTCCCCCTGTTCATCTTGATCCAGGCCCTGAGCTTTTTCAGCCACTCGACCGGCATCTCGGAGAGCACATTGATCCTGGCGCGAACGTCTTCGCCCCTTTTGGTATCGTGGGTCGAGGTCGCATTCAGTGAAACCGGCCACAAGTCGTTTCTCTTCGTGTTGAAGCGGTGAAATTCTTCCAGTGAGCATCCAAAGTGATCCGGCCGCCCCCCCACTTCATTCAGTGACACGAGCCGATTATACCCATAGAGCGTTGTATCTTCGACACCCTTCGCCATGACCGGCCCGGTAAGCTGCTGGAACCGCATGACAAAGTGGAGCCAGTCGTGCTTCTCTTCCTCGGACACATAATCTGGAAAGTCCAGGAGAAGGAACCTGCGGACGAAGGTAAATCCATGGAGCAGGGCTGGGAAATTGGCTCTGGCCCGATCCACCGCTCCCAAAATGGTTTTCCTATCGTGCTCCGAGACCGCGATCTGGCTGACATAGGTCCTGTATACGGGAAAGGCTGCAAGGACCTCGGTCAACGCTCTTCGTA
>CAZIEW010000068.1:0-31559 GCA_964538515.1 uncultured Syntrophobacteraceae bacterium | reverse complement strand
CCCACCGTGTTCAGCCGATTCTTCTTCTGGCTCATCGAGGTATTTCCAGAGGACCAGGTGGAGATCGTTCCGGGCGTCGGCGCCATGACTGCCGCATTTGCGGCGCTCAAGAAGTGCAGCACCGGCGGTTGCACTCGCTATGTGGCTCAGACGGATCTCGATCTATTCCTCGGAAGCGGGGAGGCCGACGACCTGGCCCGAGACCTATCGAGGTATCCTGGGACCCTGGTGTTTTACATGGCGCTTGAGGGCTTGGACCGACTGGTCGGTGCCCTGCGTCGATTCAATCCCGGTAACCTGCCCCTGGCTGTGGTGTACCACGCGGGCTGCTCCGGCAGGGAGAGGATCGTGAGGGGCACACTGGACTCGATTCTGAGACGGGTCGCGAGTGAAGAGGAGAAGTGGATGGGGCTGGTGGTGGTCGGCCGCTGCCTGACCGACTCGGTCTTGCCTTGGCGGGATCAGGACACGCCGGATTGTCCTCGGGGGTGATCATGCGGTTTGTGCTCACATTGCTGCTCACCGTTTTGAGCTTCCTTGCGGGATCTGCCTCCGGCAGCGCCGGAACGGTGGCTCGTGTGGAAATTGGGACGACTATGGAGGTGAAGAACGTGGGGATCGATGACCGATCCTTCGGAATCTGGATGGGGCTCCTGACCCACAAGTCCCTGACCCGGTTCTCACCCGAGGGATCCATGGTCGGCGAACTGGCCTCATCCTGGGATTCACCCGACGGGAGAGTGTGGACCTTCAGGATAAGGCCCGACGTGAAATGGCAGGACGGCAAGGAGGTCACGGCCGAAGATGTGGCGTTCACATACAAATACCTGAGGGAGAAATTCCCCGTCTACGTTCGCCATTTCAATCTGCTCGAGGACGTCCAGGCCGTCGACAGTCGGACGGTCGTCGTGCGGCTCGTGAGTCCCAATTCGCAGTTCACCGTCAACGTGAGCGGCATATGGATCCTGCCCAAGCACATCTTTGAGGGTGTGGCGGATCCCAGCTCCTTTTTCGGACCCAAAGCGGCCCTGGGGTGTGGTCCGTTCCTTTTTCAGTCTTTCGACAGTCGAAATGGAACCCTGACCTTCGTCGCGAACCCGGATCACGCACCTCGGAGGTCCCGGGTCGATTCGGTGCGCATCCGTTCCTTCAAGAACGCGGACACGCTGTATCTGGCCTTGAAAAAGGGCGAGATCGATTTGCCGTTTCACTTTCCCATGGGAAACGATGTCCCGTTGCTCCAGTCCCTGCAGGGCGCTTCTCATCTTTCCCTGCCTTCCATCGGTAATCTTGGAGCTCCCAAGGCGCTCTTCTTCAATACGGGCAAGCCCCCCGCGGACGATCCGGCCTTGCGTCGCGCCCTCTCCATGGCTGTCGACTACCAGGCGATGCTGGACCTGTTTTCAGGAGGCTTCGGGCGCTGGCCGAAGTCGGGATTTGTGCCCGAGGGTCTTCCCGGTTTCATTGAAACCGATCCTCTCGTCCACTCTCCCCAAGATGCGGCGAGCATGCTGGAAAGACTGGGGTTCGTCGATGTGGACGGGGACGGCATTCGAGAATACGGTGGTAGACCCTGGGTACTCGACTGCGTGGTGTCCAACGATTCCGTTGAGAACGTACGCGTCGCCGAGCGCTTGAAGGGGGATTTCCGCAAGATCGGCGTGGACTTCGCTCCCCGGTATGTGGATCTCAATGTCTTTCAGTCCATCGTGAACCGGGAGAAGAACTACACCCTTCTGCTCCACCGGACCACTTCATGGGGCATGTTGTCCTGGGCCGGATACGGTTCTGCGTACGTCGATGATCGGAACATGGGGTGGACCCGCACGAACGACGCCGTCTTGTATGGAATCATCGACCGCATGAACGAATCCATGGACGAGAGAGCTTACCGTTTGGCCGCTGCGGATCTTCAGCGCTATTACTCGAAGAACCTGTGTGCCATTCCCCTGTACTGGAACTCTCTTGTTCTTCCCTACAACAACAGGTTGAGCGGATGGAAAGTCGACGCCGTGAACGGCCTCTTGAACCCGGAAAACTGGTTTTCCGTCACGGAAACCGTCCATACCGAAAAGGCTTCGGGAATGCACTCCGGCGGTGGAGGCTCCGGCTCATTGACAGAGCGGTCTCCTCATTCCCCATAACCCGCCGATGGCCAGCACGGGTTTGCCTTAGATCTCCCATGGAATCACGATGGCTCGTTACAGCGCAATAAAGGGACTTCGACTTCTCTTGTGTCTGGGAATCGTGATCGCACTCCAGTTTCTCATCCCGCGGCTTATGCCGGGAAGCCCGGTGAACAACGTGCTTGGGCCGGATAGCCTCGGTTTGAGCGAAAAGCAGTACCACGAGATGGAGAGGGTCATGGGGCTCGACCTTCCCCTGCCGACGCAGTTCAAAAACCATCTGGCCAAGCTCCTCAAGGGTGACTTGGGGGTTTCCTTCCATTACCGCCGCGCGGTCCTCGATGTCATCGCCCAGCATCTCGGCCCCACGCTGCAGATCGTGCTTCCGTCGGTCGTGGTGTCGGCTGTTCTCGCCATCCTCCTCGGGACTTGTTCCGGTCGATGCGCGGGAAGCAGGCTGGATTTCCTCATGTCTTCCTTCATTTTGCTGGGTTACGCCATGCCCGCCTTCCTGACGGCCATGGTCTGCCTTGCATTGTTCGGCCTCACCTGGGAGCTGTTGCCCCTGGGTGGACTCGGGGGTGCCGGCCCTGGAGGGGGAACCGTTGCCGAATGGCTCGATGTTCTCCGACACATGGTGCTGCCCGTAACAGTACTGTCTTTGTCTACCGCCGCTCCCAAGTATCTGGTCATGCGCAATCGCGTGGTGGAAGAGGACGGCAAGGAGTATGTAACCTTCGCTCGGGCAAAGGGATTGGGAGAGTGCCGGATTCTTTTCGTGCACAACTTGAGAAATGCGTGCCTCCCCGTGATCAACCTCATCGCGCTTGACTTCGGGTTCATCCTATCCGGATCCCTTCTCGTTGAAATCGTCTTTTCCATCAACGGAATGGGCTCGCTCATCCACGAGGCGGGCATGAACCGCGATCATCCAATGCTCCAAGGGTGTTTCCTTTTGCTTTCCCTCGTGGTTCTCGGCGTCAATTTCGTCGTGGACATCATGTCCGGCTTGCTGGACCCCCGGGTGGTGGTATGAAACGTCTTGTAGCAGGGCAGTGGCTCGCCACGCATCGATTGCCCGTCACAGGCTCGGCAATCGTCTTCATCTTCACTCTGATGGCCCTGTCAGGTCCTTTTTGTTTTCCCCATGGGGCTGCGGACGGTGCAAAACCATTTCTCTCCCCGTCCCTGGAGCATTTCCTAGGTACGAACGATATCGGGTGCGACATCTTTTCGGAGTGGGTACTTGCCGCCCGCATTTCCCTCAGCATCGGACTGCTGTCATCCCTCATATCCGTGGTTGTGGGCGGGGGGATTGGCATCCTGGCCGGCTATGCGAGGGGGTTTTGGGGTGAAGCTCTGAGCAGTGTGATCGATGTGTTTCTTCTGATTCCGGTGCTTCCTCTGATGGTGGTGACCGTCGCTTACGTGGGGCCCGGCTGGTTGAGCACGTCCCTGCTCATCGGGCTCTTGAGCTGGTGCTCCACCGCACGCGCCGTACGGTCCAAGGTGCTCCAGCTGAGGGAGGCCCCCTTTGTGGAAGCATTGAGAACCCTTGGAATGTCGGGACGAAGAATCATCCTCTTCCACATGATTCCCCATGTGATGGATATCGTCTCGGCCAAGTTTGTTTCCGCCGTTCCCAATTCCATGGTGAGCGAAGCCTCCCTCTCGTTCATCGGCTTCGGCGATCCGACGGCCGTGAGCTGGGGGGGCATGATCCATTTCGCCTTTCACCGGGGCGGTTTCCTGAACAACGTGTGGACCTGGTATCTCCCACCGGGGCTCGCGATCGGGTTCTGCTCCCTGGGGTTCATGCTGATCGGCCTCCAGCTTCCGCCCAGGCACGGACGGGGAATCACCGGCAATTGGGAGTAGTAGTCCCTGCTCACCGTTTAAAGGCCTTCGGTTTCCCCGGAGATGGAGTCGGTCATCATTCGAGCCAGAGCAGACCAAGGTCCAGCTCGATCTCGGAGAAGGGCTCGGCGCGCACCTTGGCTGCCTTGGCGTAGACCCCCAGCACGAGAGTCCTGAGAATCGGGTCGATGAGCCAGGCAGGCGACACCTGGTGTTGGGCGTAGAGGGGCATCTTTTCGGTACGGTCGACCTGAGGGGTGGCCGGGGAGAGGATTTCGCACACCCCGTCGGGTGCGGCGGAAATCCAGTTATGAGGCTCTTCGATCGGGAATCGCTCTTTCTTCCAGCCAGCTTCACAGGTCCGCGAGAAGATCCAGTACCCGTGCCCGAACGATCCTGTCGAGTCCGCTCACCGCCTTATGCAGAATCACCCGCTGGGCTTTGGTAAGCCATTCGTGCGTCGAACGGCGGGCATTTGCAGACACTGAAGCCTGCCTTACAAAATGAAAGCAAGCGGTCAATCCCCTGTGGCGCTCCACGGCTCACCCATTCAGGGCGCGCCGTTCGCCGGTTCGGTCTCAGAGGATCAGAAATGGGAGCTGGTCGACGCGTTAACCATGAAGCGACAGGGCTCGGAATTGCCGGCGGAAGTCCAATGAAGAAGTCCTTAGCGGGCCAGGCGCCAGCCGGATGCCTGGAGCCGCCGGGTCCAGAGGAGGCGGTAGAGGGGACTGGTTTCCAGGAGGTGTTTATGGGAGCCCTGGGCGGCGATGGCACCATGGTCCAGCACGAGGATCGAGTCAGCCGAGGTGATCGTGCTGAGCCGATGGGCGATGACCAGGATGGTCTTGGTTTTTCGAAGCTCCTCGAGGGTGGCGACAATGTGCTGCTCGTTGGTGGGGTCGAGGGCTGAGGTGATTTCATCGAGGAGCAGGATCGGGGTGTCGGCGAGGAGCGCCCGGGCCAGGGCGAGCTGCTGGCGCTCGCCTCCCGAAAGCCGCTTGCCTGCCTCGCCCACATCCGTATCATAGCCCATGGGAAGCTGGAGGATGGCTTCGTGGCAGGCGGCGCGGCCATGCAGGCGGTCAGCCCCAGCCCGAAGGTGAGCCGCCCATCGACAACGCAAAGGATCAGCACCCAAAACAGGGCCTGGCTCGTTGTGCGTACGATCTCGGGGAGGGCCCAAGCCCATGAAGTTCTCGACATGGCGGATGTCCTGAGCAAGAACCGTCAGGGTGTCGGTGCTCTCGAGCATGCCCGCCGCTCCAGGGAGAGGGCTGCGGAGCAGATCGATCCCGCGCCGACGCAGGGAAGCGGCAGCGTCGTGGCAGGCCGTCCAGTTGATCCGATTGGCGAGCACCCCCAAAGCGATTTGACAAAGGATGCTCACGGTGCATGCGAGACTCGTCCGGAGGAGATTCTCCATGGGGATGCGGCCTGCTGCAAGGTCCCCCTGGGCACTGATGCAGAGCAGCACCGGGACAACCCCGAGCGCGGAGTAGAGCACTCTTGACAGGAGAGCCCCCCGTGAGCCGCGCACGATGGCGACCCGCGAGCCCCAGACAGATGTGGGCAATCCCGACGATTCCCGAATGGACCGGGTGACGCATCATGACACCGTCTCCTCGCTCCGCTTCGCATTCGAGGGGGCTTGCCCCCCCGGCAGTGGTATCGGTCCAAAGGCCTCCGTAAACACCGGAACGAACCAAAAGCGCCGTGTGGGTCCCTCGTTCGATGATTCGCCCCCGTTCGAGGACCAGGATCCGGTCCGCGCCACGGATGGTCGTGAGTCGATGGGCGACGACGAGAACGGCTCTGCCCGCAATGAGCTTGCTCAGGGCCTCCTGGATGAGGGCTTCGTTGTCGGGGTCCACCAGGACGGTGGCTTCATTCAGGACCAGGATGGGGGCGTCGCGCAGGAGAGCCCGTGCGATGGCGAGCCGCTGGCGCTGCCCGGCCGAGAGTGTTGCGCCCCCCAAGCCGATGACCGCGTCGTAACCGTGCGGCAGCTGCACAATGAAATCATCGGCCCGGGCGGCCCGAACCGCGGCCTTGATCTCGTCGGCCGAAGCCCCGGGCCGTCCCACGCGGAGATTCGCCGCCACCGTGTCTTCAAAGAAAAACGTCTCCTGAAACACAAAGCTCACCTGCTCCATCAGTTGCTCGACGGCCATCTCCCGGATATCGACTCCTCCCACGAGAACGGATCCGGCCGTGACGTCCCAGAAGCGCGGGATGAGCCGAACGATGGTGGTTTTCCCGGATCCCGAAGGCCCCACGAGGGCAGTGAGTGTTCCCTCGCGGGCGAGGAAGGACACCTCTTCCAGCGCGGGGTGATCCGTTTCGTCATAGGCAAAGCGTACCTTCCGGAATTCAACGGAGCGGCCGTGCAGCGGCAGGTGACGGCCCGTGTCGGGCAGCCACGGCGCATCGAGAAGCTCCTGGATTTTGCCCCCGGCGCTTACCATCATGGAAAGCCGCATCGTTTGAAGGTAGAAGTGCAGAAGCGGCACGGAATACCCCGCGCCAACCACCAGAAAGACCACAAGGTCCGGGTCGGCGATTCGTCCGGTCCGGTGCAGCCACAGCCCGACGGGCAGCAGGAAGGCCAGGGTCGCTCCCATGAACGTGTGGAAGACCGTTCCCAGCGGGCAAAACGCTCGGGACCACGTTTGCTCTCGCGCCGCATGGCTTTCGGCGGCCTGCTCGGCGTGCTCGAAGGGCATTCTCCCCCTGTGGAGCAGATGCAGAGCTCTCAGGCCAGCGAGCAGCTCCGCCAGGGCTCCGTTCCAAACGCCCCAGGCCCGATTCACTGAAGCGCGGTAGGCTGCACTTCCCGAAAGATCGCCCCGGAGCGCCCAGAATGCATTCATCACTATGGTCACGGCCGTCAGGGTCAGACGCCAGTCCGAAGCGGCCAGCCAGCAGGTGATGCAGACCCAAACCACGGCTGCGGACACCAGCTCGGGGATGCCGTGGGCCACGAACAGCTCCAACTGCTCCACGTCGTCGGACACCAGTTTCTTCCACTCTCCTCTTCGTCGGGCGCTCGCGAAGCCCAGGGGGACGCGGCCCACCTGACGGGTCAACCGGGCTCGCAGATCCAGGGAAAGCACGTCGTAGGCCGCCTGGTGGCTGACCGCCAAGCCCCAAGCCCAGCACAGGGCATGCGCGATGCCGCACGCCGCGGCCCCTCCCGCCATCCAACGCAGCTGAGCGGTTGAAGCCGGCGGGCTCATCAGCACCACCACGGACCGAGCCAACAGCACGATGACGGCCACCTCGAGCCCGGTAGCCATCAGCGCGAGCAGGGCGGCGACGGTCAGTCGACGTCGCTCAGGGCGTGCAAAGCGCAGGAGGAGCGGGTTCCGTCCAGCAGTCTCGGCGCGTTACCCTCGCTCATGGTTCCAATCCGTCAAGGGACGACATCAGGATGACCAGCTGACCCGTTCGGGGATGCCGGCAAAATTCGGCATGAACCCCAAACACGGCGGCCAGCGGCTCCGGGGTGAGCACCTGCTCCGGAGGCCCGCTCGCGACCATCCACCCCGCTTCGAGTACATGGAGCCGGTCGGCGTAAGTGGCCGCCAGATTCAGGTCGTGCATGGCGGCGATTGTCGTCACCTGGAGCTTACGCATGAGATCAAGGAGGGCGAGCTGATTGAGGATGTCGAGATGGTTGGTCGGCTCGTCGAGAACCAGCACCGGAGTCTGCTGGGCCAACGCCCGAGCGATCATCACGCGCTGGCGTTCGCCGCCCGAGAGACTGGAAAACAGGCGGTCCGCGAGCGGCCGGATCCCGAGTTCAACAAGGGTAGATTGACCCGGTAGAGAAGCGATCCGTCGCAGGTGAGGGGGCCTGTTGCATCCAGCAGGGTTCGATAGAAGTCACACGAGCTGACTTCCTGCTCCAGGGTGTAGTAGACCTGCGGCAAGGGTCGCTTGGTGACCATGGCGCCCGGAATGACTTGCGCGCGGATGCGGACCGAGACGGAAGATGAATGGAACTGGTTGCAATTTACTACAAATAAGTAGTATATCAACAACAATAACTGTCTTTGGGGGACGCCATGGGTTTGAAGCGTTTCGATCACAGGCGCGTTGATAACGCGGAAATTGCGCAGTTGGTCATTCTGTACAACATCTTTTCCCGAAAGGAGAGCTCCAGCCTGGTCTTTCAGGGCGGGACAGCCATTCGCTGGTGCTACGGCGGCACGCGGTTTTCCGAGGACCTCGATTTCGTGACATCCCTTTCCATTGACGATGCGATGCGTTTTCTTGACGGGCTGCAGCCGGGAATGAGAAACGACTTCATTCTTCATTTTGGACCGGGGGAATTTTCCATCAGGTGGAAAGAAAGAAGCAGAAAGAGCGCCTGCCATTGTTTTGTCGAATATCGGCCGACCGGCTTGCGGGAAAAAATCGCCATCAAGATCGAGCTGGAGCAACTGAAGCAGAACGCAGTGCCGGAGATGAACAAGCTCGTCTTTGGCTCCATGCCAGCCGTCTCATACCTGATGCAGCGGGGCGGGCTCAGGGTTCCGGCTTTTGGAAGCATCATCCAGGTCGAAACGCCCGAGGAAATCCTTTCGGACAAAGTTCGAGCGCTTCTTGAGCGACCGTACATCAAGGGACGCGATTTCCATGATATGGCTTTCCTTATGCGGACTCTGGAGGTGAAGCCCGAGAACCGGCTGATTCAACGAAAGCTCGATATGTATGAAGCGCCATTTCGGTTGTTCAGAACAGTTGAGTACTACCTGGGCCTGGATCAGCTCGGAGAAAAGGACCGGAGCGACCTCGCAAGAACACTCGAACAGGACCTTTCAAGGTTTGTACCCCCCGATGATCTCCTCGCCATGAAACATCGCAGCTTCAGCCAAATGGTCGCAGCGGTGGTGACCGTATTCCAGGAGATTCAGCGAAACGGGGGACTGGATCTTGGCGGATATGAAAGAAAGCGCCAAGCAAACGGCCAAGAGCGGAATGGAACGAAAAAGACAGAGCACCGTTGACATCCTGAGAGGCCTTCCCGGCATCTTGACGCCCGTCGATGTCGGGAAGTTTGTCGGCGACGCCAACATGTTTCTTTATAGGGCGTCCCGGAAAGGCTATGTTCGCAAGATCATAAGCGGCGTCTACGTCAATGATCTTTTCGGAAGAAGCCCCTCCGTGGAGGAAGTCGCCTGTTTTGTCAGACGGCCTGCTTACATCTCATGCGAATGGGCGCTCAATCATCACGGCGTCATCCTGCAGGCCCCGGTGGTCTGTACCTGCATTACCCTGAGCAGCTCGGTGGGAGAACGGCATAAGATCGCCTATGCGGGGATTACCATCGAGTATTCCAGGATCGCCCATGACCTTTTCATGGGATTTGACTCGGCGGGAGGAGTGAATATGGCCACCGCTGAAAAGGCATTCGCGGATTATGTCTACCTCAGGAAGGCGCTTCCTTTCCCCGACGAGATCGAGCTCGACAACCTCGACATTGGAAAGCTCAGGGAGATCCTTCAGTCATTCCCCAAGACGACCCGGAAGCTGGTCCATGGATTCATTGCCGACTTGGAGGAGGGACGCGATTGAGTCATGCTCGCGGCGTGTGAGAAGGCCGGTCCGGGCACCGGCGCACCAGGCTCTGCTTGCACCCTTCCCGATGTGAAGTGACTCCCTCGATTGCCGTCACGAGAGTGCAAGTGTGCGAAATATCCACGTATCCACTGAGACTTCCCAAGTCGCTCAACGATGAAGTCACCAGGATAGCCAAACGTGACGGCACAAGCGTCAACCAGTTTATTGCCATTGCGGTGGCGGAAAAGATGTCGGCGCTGGAGACAGAGGAGTATCTTGCCGAACGAGCAAAACGAGCGGATTTGGATAAATTCCGAAGACTTCTTCTGCACCTTGGTGGAGAACCGCCCCGACCGGGGGATGAACCTGGCTGAATTTCCGGATTGGTCCCCCGTGTCGTTGCACACTTCCTACTTCCCCACGGTCCGCTTCGCGCCCGACAAAGAAAAGCCACGAACGCGCTGGTCCCCGCCTGGGCATGGATGGAGGCATTCGTGGCCTCATCGATTGTGCCGTTCAACCGGCTTCCGGCTCAAAACGGAAAGAGAAGCAGATCCCGTGGTCCGCTGCCGTCACCGCCGGCCGGCGCATCTTCAGAATGCGCGATCATTCACGCAGTGCTCTCCGAATACAGCAGTGAGTTTTGAAAGTCAGCTGCCTCCGGCGGTTTGATTCTTTTCGAGGGCAGTGTCTCGAGTCCCGCCTCCTCGAGATCGTTCACCTCGGGAGGGTAGTCCTTCGCGCACTTCATGGCCTCGCGAAAGGCCGGCTTTCCCGTGACGTTCAGCACGGGTGCAATTCACGGCCGTTGCTGGTTAGCCATTGCCAAGGTGTCAGGTGTCTGGTTTCGGGTGTCAGGGAGAGAGGCGAGAAACCGTCAGACCGAAGCCTGAACACTGACACCAGAAACCAACAGTCCTGAATGGCACGCAAACGTTACCGTTCGCAATTCCCGCTCCTCCTTTCGGACGGTTCCGTGCAAGGCTCGTCCATCGCCGCCGCGGGTTCCGGGTGATCGAGGAAGAAGGCGATGGAGAGCCTCTCTGTGATCGGGTGTTGGCCCACCACGGCCCCGATCTCGAAGACCTCCTTCAGAAGCGCTGACGTCAACACCTCTTCCGGGCGCCCATGGGCGTGAATGCGTCCCTTGTACAACACGTAGAGGTGATCGCAATAGGCTGCCGCGAAGTTCAGGTCGTGCAGGACGGCAATGGTCGTGACCCCGAGCTTCTTGATCCTATCCAGGATATCGAGGGCGTAGCGGATGTCCATATGGTTGGTGGGCTCATCGAGCACGAGGAAGCCCGCGTTCTGGGCCAGGGCTCTTGCGACCAACGTCCGCTGTTTTTCGCCGCCGGACAGGGTCGTGAAGGGTCTCGCCTGCAGTTCGAGCATCCCGACCTTCTGCAGTGCCTCTTGGGCCATGGCCACATCCTTGCGAGTGAATCCTTCCATGGCTTGTTTGTGCGGATGACGTCCCATGAGAACCATCTCGAGCACCGTGAAGTCAAACTCCGTGCTGGTCTCTTGGAGGACGACCGCCATTTTCGAAGCCGCTTCCTGAGGCTTCATCTCCCAAACGTTCAATCCGTCGAGGAGGACGGATCCCGCATTGGGGCGCAGAGCCCGGTAGATACAGCGCAAGAGACTCGATTTCCCGCTGCCGTTGGGGCCGATGATCCCGACGAAGTCGCCCGGGCGCGCATGAAGCTCAATGGTGTCGAGGACTTTCCGTGCCCTGTCGGGGGTCCAACAGATGCCAACTACATCCAGTTTCATCGTCAATCTCCACGGGATCGGCTCGCTTTGCGAACCATCAGAAACAGGAAGAACGGGGTGCCTGAGAATGCCGTGATGGCGGCCTGCACGACCACGCCCACCGCCGGGAGATCCGAGCCCACAAAGGAGGAGAGCAGCACCCGGGGGAACCGAATGAACACAACGATGTGCTCCTGAGCTTTCGTCCATCCTCCCCGAGGCGATCCAAGCAGCTGCGCCAGAGCGACCTCCCAGACGGGTCGCGGCGGAATCCACACCGGGCCGATGATCACGGCGAGGATGACGGAGGTGACGAGCAGGGCGGCAAACACGGACAACAACAGGATCATGGAGCCTCGTTTCGTCCCCGTCCCGTTCCGGGCGGATGAAGACCACAAAAAAAGCCGAGAAAGCTCAGGCAATTTCGATTGCCATCAGGCCTTCTCGGCTCAATTCAAACCAGGGCTGGAACGGATGCTGGGCGGCTGCTTGCCGCCGGTTCAGATCACGTGAAAAATGGTACTTGAATTAATAGCTCTCTCCCCCTCGTGGTGTCAATGCAAGTCATCCGGGTCACGAAGCCGAGCGCCACGAGCACCCGCACTGTAGCTCCACCGGTAGGGATCATTAGGTCAACGGCCTTTACAACTTGGGGACGGGCGTTGCCCGCTGGTGGCAATCGACTCGGAGCCGAGAACTTGAATCTGGGCTCCAGAGGTGCCCGGCTTCGGTTTGTTCCTCACTGGAGCCAAAGAAGGCCGAGATCGATCTCGATTTCGTCAAAGGGCTCGGCGCGCACTTTCGCGGACTTAGCGTGGGCGCCCAGGACAACCCACCTTCCCTGCTCGAACCGGAAGACCTCCAGCGTCTTCAAGATCGGGTCGATGAGCCAGACATGAGATACGCCGTGCTGGGCATACAGGGGCATCTTCTCCGTCCGATCGACCTGTGCGGTGGCCGGGGAGAGAATTTCGCAGACCCAGTCGGGCGCCACGGAAATCCAGTTGTGAGGCTCCTCGACCGGGAACCGCTCCTTTTTCCAACCGGCCATGTCGGGCACGAGAATGTTCTCTCCAAAGGCAATTTCGGGCTCATCCAGAATGATCCAACCGCCTGGACCACCCCCTTCGCCAAAGTAAAAGGGGGGTGTCAAGCGACCTGCCAATGCGGTCGAGGTGAGCGCGTGCTTCCTGGATGGTCGCGGCGTTACGTGCAGCTCGCCGTTGATGATCTCCCCCCTCATGTTATCGGGTATGCTGAACAGATCCTCGTAAACGGCTCTCTTTGTCGCGGGCTCGGCCATTTCAACCCTCCTCCTGACTCAGCCGGGTGTCATTTTACTTGGAGAATTGCGGTTTTCAGGGGTTTTGTCAAGGTCAAGACTGACGCATGTCAAAGCCCGAGGGGGAGGCTCATCGGGGAAAAGCCGGCAAAACCGAGCTCAGGAGGGCTCGAGTGGCCGGGTGGGACAATTGATCGAGTCCGCTCGTCTCGAAGCAGCGCTCGACGATGCGCCCCTGGTGCAGGACAGCCACCTGGTCGCAGATTTTGCGCAGGATGACGGCCATGCGTTTTCCGCGGAGCTCCCGCCAGCGGCCGTCGGAAAGACAATCGATCCGCTCGCCCTCCAATCGAATTTCGCCGGCTTCCCGAACAACGCCTCGAGGAAGCAGGTTGACGATGGCCAGGCAGGTGAGCGATTTTCCACACCCACTTTCACCGATCAGGCCAAGGACGGATCCCCTTTCGAGGGTGAAGCTCACGCTTCCGACCACCGGTGCCGCGGGCCGTCCGTGCAGCAGGGAGATTTTGAGGTCCGTCACCTCGAGGAGGGGCTCGGAAGCCATGGCTAATGCATGCCCTCCCTCAGCGCCGGGTCAAGGGAGTCGCCCAGGGAGTCCCCGAGCAGATTGAAGGCCGAGATGAGCAGGAAGATCATGAGACCCGGGTAGACTATGAGCCCCGGGTATCCGCGGACGAACTGCCTCGCGTCGTTGATCATGGCCCCCCATTCGGACGTCGGGGGTTGGATGCCCAGCCCGAGAAACGAGAGCCCCGAAACATGCAGCATGATGTGCCCGAGGTCCAAGGTCGCGAGGATGGCGAGCTGGGCGACCATGGAAGGAAGGATGTGCCGAACGATGATGCCGGCTGGTCTGGTGCCCGCAATGCGGGCGGCAAGGACGAATTCACGGTGTTTCAGGCTCAGGACCAGCCCTCGGGTGATCCGCCCGTACCAGGCCCAGTGGGAGAGGGCAATGGCCAGCACCACGTTGAATACGCCCGGTCCCAGGATTCCGACCATGGCGATGGCCAGAACGAAGGTGGGGAAAGCCAGAAACACGTCGCAAAGTCTCATGAGGACGAAATCCACCCAGCCTCCGGCGTAGCCGGAGACGACCCCGACCAGGAGCCCGACGGGAAGGATCACCCCCATGGCGGCGAAAGTGCTGCCCAGGGAAGTCCTCGCGCCGTGGATCAGCCTGGAAAGCACATCCCGCCCCAAATGGTCCGTCCCCAGGAGGTGCTGGCGGCTCGGAAGCTCGAGCTTCTCCTCGAGGGCGATCCGGTCGGGATCGAGCGGGGCGATCCACGGCGCGAAAAGCGCCGAAGCGAAGGCGACGGCCAGCACGGTGAGGCTCGCCAACGCCAGCTTGTTTCGGTGCATCCCATTCCTCTCCCGGCTCCAGGTCGCCACGCTGCTCTACCGGCTCCCGTCCGTTGGGTCGAGGTCCATGTCTTCGAACGGAATCGCGTAGATCGTGGGTCCGAAGTGCACCCCCCGAACCCTTTTTCCGTGAATGGCCATCGTCGTCAGGCCGGTAATGGGCAGGTAGACCGCCTGCTCGTGGAGAGTCCGGAGGAGCCATGCGTACAGGGTCTGCCGCTCCTCGACGTTTCGTGTGGCGAGGAGCCGCGTGATCGTCGCGTCGATCTCCTTTTTCATGGGGAGGCCTGTGAAAATCGAGCGAAACCCCGGGGGGAGCTCCTCCGGATCACAATTCAGCAGTCTGCAGAACTGATCGGGAACGACCCTCACGATCAAGAAGGCGATGCGCTGTCCGGCGGATTGCTCGGTGACTGTTTCCGCGCAACGAGAATAGAAGATGCCGCATTGCCCCGGGGAGAATCCCAGGTCGTCACGCTTCCCCATGGAGCTTCGGATACTTCCACTGATCTGAAAGCTGAGCTCGAGGGGGGAGGGCTCCATCTCGACTTTCCAGCACAGGTTCTTCATCAGCACGTGATCATCGTAAAACAGGTCAAACGTGTCATCGAAGGCGACCTTCCGAATAACGCCGGTCGCAACCTCCTCAGGCCAGTGCCACGCGTGCTCGACAGCACCGCCGAAGGTGGACACCCCGGCCCTTCTCCTCGCCTCTTCGAAGCTCTCCCTCAGCTCTCCCATATTCGCGGCTAAGGTCGTGCCCTTCATCTCCCCCCACCCTGACGCACGCCCGTTGTTCGCGGCGTTCGTCCCGCTGCGTATGATTTCACCCACAAAAAAAGCCAGGAAGCATGACCGGCTTTGCGCCCGTCAAGACCTTCCTGGCCTCATTGATTCGATGAATGGTCTGCAACTTGCTTGTGCGGCTTCATGCCACACGGATTCGCGTCGCATCGGCACATGGCCGATGAGGATTTCTTTAGACGGATCCAGCCGATCCAGTCAACCAAATAATCCGTGCCTTGCGCCCGTCGCATGGCACACGAAGACGACGACTCCCCATGGGAGCGGCCTGGTGCTGCCCCACGGAGATCCGAGGCTTCATCGGCACCGGGGCGCTCGCCTTGTTCGAAGACGAGGAGGGCATCGCCGAGGTGTCCTCGTCCGACGACTTGACAGGGTTTCTTTCGCCGATCTATTATCCGTACCTGTGATGCCGGTGATGGTCTGACACGGCAGCAGGAAGCTGCCGATGTGCCGCAGGTTGGACGTTTTGATTGATTTGGGCTGCAAGCTCAGGTTTCATCAACGCAAGCCCCCGTAGCGCGAGTCCGGACCAAGGGCCGTCGACAAACGATAGTTGGTTTCGATCGAACAGGGCCAAGAAGGCTTTGAGAGGTGCTGAGGCACCTCGAGCTTCTTGGCCCTTTTTTTGTCTCTGAAACCGATCGACCGCCGGTTTGAGTCAACATCGCGCGCAAAGGAGTCGTGGAATGAATTCAGCGGAGGCGCTCAGATCCATTCGTTACGATTGGCTGCACTACATCCAGAAGGAGGTCCGCGCGGAATTCGACAACACTCGTCAGACTCCGCTTCACTTCACGCACGGAGCGGTGCACCGTTCGGTTCGTGAAGTCCTGGGAAGGTTCAGAATCCGGCCCGATGGCTTTCCGAACGGCTACCTGGTTAAGACGGACGATAATGAGGTGTTCTTCCTTTACTTTGACCGGACTGAGGCGGGGCGGACCGTCGAAGAAGGTCACTGGATTCTCAGCTTTCGGGTGATGAACGATGATGAGCTGCTGTTCCTGGATCGGGAGGATCGGAAGATGTTGGTGAGCATGACGGTGAAGCGGGTGGTGGACTTCCATGGTCATCTGTGTCCGGAGCTGGCGATCGGGATGAAGGCGTGTGAGTATGCGTCCCGACTGTTGATCGAAAACGAGGACCAACCGGTCGGCAGATTGTCTGTGATTGCGGAAAACAACACCTCCGCCCTGGATGCATTTCAGATCCTGCTGGGGGTGACGGTAGGAAACCAGGCGCTGAGGGTACTCGATTTCGGTAAACACAACTATACGTTTTCGACCAACGATTCGGAAAAGAGCTTCATGCTCAGGCTGCGAACGCTGGCCTTCGGCGACGAGGTCTCCTACGAGATGTATGAGCAAAAGATCGCTGAAAACCGGATCACCCTGGACGAGGTGGTAGAATTTCAGCAGCTCCTCGATGCACGAGTGGACAAATTGCTGTCTTCGCTGCCCGAGGAGCTCTTCGAGCTGGATGCCGAGTGCGGTCACCCCCTGACCTTCGAGACCCCAACCACTTATGTCCTTTGCTCCAAATGCGGACAGCAGGTGCGCAGAGATCGGGCGCAGAAGATGCATGGCGGCTTTTGCTGCGATCCGTGCCTCACAGCAACAGAAGCCGGCGGGCTGGATCGAAAACTGCATTGATCGAAAACGGGAATCGTGATTCGGACATGATGCCGGATGGAGATCCATTCGGCGTCGCATTGTCTTCTATCCGGCACCCGGGAGATGGCATACGCCGCCGTTCTCCTGTATGCTCGCCCACTTGAGCGGAAATCCGTCGTCCGAGCAGCAGTACTTTTCAGACAAACGCATCCGCCAACATCATTGCCTGCAACATGGAGCGCGTCGAGACCATCAAGAGCCCTTCCTTCAGCGACGAGCAGGAATACCGTGATCCGATCGCGCACGACAGGATCCCGCTGGATGAAGTGTTGCGGTTCGAGGAGATCCTGGACGGCCGCGTGTCGAGGCTGCTCGCCGGCAGTGCCGAAGATCCGCTCGGCCTGGAGGAGACCGTCGATCCCCTGGAAACTCTGGAGACCCCCGCATCCGCATCCGCTGTGCGGGCTGCGGACAACAGGTGCGCCGCGAGCACACAGCGGATCACCAGGGGAAGTGCTGCTGGGCCCAGTGCCTTCCAGCTGCTCCGGCGGCCCGGGGCCTTGAAAAGCCTGCACTGAGGGGCCGGAAACCGTGAGTCGACTCAAGAGGGCATCGTGAACTGCGGTCTTTGCAGTGTCTTCGATCGGCAATCGAGCTGGCGTATTGCCGTCGTGAATCAGATCTTCCATTTCCCTGCTTCCGTCTGAGCCTCCCACATGCTCCAGTAACGCCCCCGGAGGCCCAGAAGCTCACCGTGCGTGCCTCGTTCGACGATGGTGCCGTCCTCCACCACGAGGATCTGATCCGCGTCGGCGATGGTGGCCAGTCGGTGGGCAATGGCGATGACCGTCTTGCCCCTGGCAAGCTCCGAAAGGGCCGCCTGGAGCTGTCGTTCGCTGTTGGGGTCGACGTAGGCCGTCGCCTCGTCGAGGATGAGGATGGGGGCGTTTTTCAAGATGGCTCGGGCAATGGAAATGCGCTGCTTCTGTCCCTCGCTCAGGCGCGACCCGCGATCTCCGAGCTTGGTGGCGTACCCCGAAGGGAGGGCTTGGATGAGCTCCTCGCATCGCGCGAGGCGTGCCGCGGCCATGACCTCGTCGTCCCCGGCCCCCGGACGCCCCCGTCGGATGTTCTCGGCGACCGTATCATTGAAGAGGACCACGTCCTGGAATACGATAGAAAGCGACGCCATGAGGTCTTCCATGCGCATGTGCCGAATATCGAAGCCGCCGATGGTTATTTCGCCCTCGTGAATGTCGTGGAACTATCCTGCCGCTCTTGACCAACAGATGGATCACATACACCATGAGATTCACCAGTTGAACGACCGTCAAGCTGCTGCGAAACTGGCTCAACTGAGTGTGGTCTATCGTTACCGCCCTATAAAGCGGCAGGTGGATGAAGGCTCGCTGCCTCTTGCTGTCCATCCGGTTGATGACATCTCTGCAATACTTGCGATAGTTGATCTCCGCGTAGCGCAACGACTTCAGCAATTCAGCCCGCAAAAAGTGGCAGGGATACAGTCCCTTCATGCTCGGTGTCTACCCGACAGGCGCCAGCAACCGGTTCACTACCCGGTCATCCATCAACGCATCGATCGCCTCCAGCTCAGGGTCGTCGTACTGGCTCGACCACCGTTTGATGGGAAAGCTGAACAGACCGCGGGTTGTCTGCTCTACGAATGGCTCCGTTTCCGCCAACTTCATGATCCCGGGCATCGGCACCGGTGTGTTGGTCAGTTCATGAATGGCAATATCCCATGTCTGCTCGTTACTGGCATTCTTGGCGACTACGCTCTCCAAAACTTCCCTGGCAATTCTCTTCTTCTCCTTTCGAGGCAGCCGGCGCCAGTTTGGGAATTCCTTCTTCAGTTGTTTGAGCACTTCGCGTTTGATATTCTTCTCTCGCATGGAAAGCTCCCGTATATTTTGAGTGGTTTTTCTTGGTCGAAAATACCCCTCAAATATACCGGCTTTCCATGTTTAAAATATTAATATAACTACAGTTTACCCTATTTTAATCAACAGGCTTTACATGACCAATGCGCCTGACCTCCTACCGGATCAAAGTGTGTGGTATGGGTGCCGACTTGAGAAAAGGAATGGAGGCCATTCCCAAATCATGTACCATGTGATGGTAGGGAATGTTCCCTTCGGAGCGTTGGCTTGATCGTCTGTTTGAAGAAATCGGTGCTCAGCGAGATGAGATGATGGACGAAGACAAACTGTTGGATCGGATCACAGTCAACCCCAAGATATTCGGTGGGAAGCCGATCATCAGGGGGAGGCGACTGGCGGTTGAGCATGTTCTCGGCATGCTTGCGGCTGGCGACAGCATTGAGACCATCCTCGAAGGCTACCCCTGGTTGGAGCCAGAGGACGTTCAAGCTTGTCTTCTATATGCACGCAGGCTTGTTGGACATGAACGGGTTGAACCCCTCCTGATGGAGACTGGCACGTGAGAGTCCTTTTGGATACTTGAATCTCTCTTTAGAAATCAATGAGTTTGCTCAGTTGTTGGGCATGATCAACCTGCCGTTGAGCGATCACGGCACCCTGGTTTTGGAGAAAAGCGCTGAGGAGATGGACTTGGCGTCCGTCTTCCTGTCGTGCCACCCCGGACGGTTTTTCCATCGACGGAGATGGCATCGTCGGAGTGAGTCCACCAACCGCACAGGCTCTGGTCGACCGCATCGGCGTCGACAGCCCGCAGGTTACGGCGAATCGCGGGCTCGCTGGGTGGAACGTAGCAGTGCTTCTGGGGATCGTACCTGCAGTAGAGGCGTTTGAGCATTTTCTGCGGGCAGCGCCGCGCCCATTCGGCAATGGGTGCGAAGCTTCTGGCGTTGCTCATGATGCCGCAAAGCGAGATGGCCAAAACCGAGATCATCTTATGCCGTCTGCCTCTGGGCCTGCGAGGATCGGGCACGGCTGAGAGACGCTCGATGAGAGCGTGAGCCTGTTTGGCGGAAAGCTCCGTGGGTTTCAGCTCCGGATAAGGGTTGGCTTCGGGGTGCGGGTCGCTCAGAAACTCTTGCGCACGGAGATGAAGGGGACGGACAAAAACGATTTTCGGGTGATCGTGGAAGAGATAGCCTCCAGAGGTTCTTCTGAATCCCAGCGTGTGGCCGACCGAGACCCATCCCGCCGCCTTGTAACAGGCTCCTTTGAAGTGCCGGGGATCGACGAAGGTTTCGGCAAGCCACACGGGATGACCGAGGACCTTCGTCCAATCGAGGGAGAGTCGTTTGACATTGAGGGAGAGGATTCTTGGGGCAAGATTAGGGACCCGTACATCGGGCAGGATCAGGAACCGGGAGTTGTTGACCCCAAGGGGCAACCGGGATCCTTGGAGCTGTGGAGACCATCCAATCCATTGATCGCGGACTTTGCAGCTGAGGGCGGCTGCACTCCATCCGAGCAAAGCGAGCCACTGGTCCTGGAAGACAGCCGCATAGCGCAACGATTCCCCTGCCATGGAACGGAATCCCTGGCAGTGGTGCTCCCGCATCAATCGATCCCATTGGGCTCGCTCACTTCGAAAAATCGGGCGAACCTCAATGGAGCGGAGAGTTCAACGGGCGCTGTTGTGTGGTCTCCCCCACGGCTCATGTCCCCTCAATAGCACAGCCGAAGGCCAAAGTCCGCTATGGCGCCTTTTCTGAATTATTTTCCTTTCTTATACGCTTGGGTGACGTAGCCCTGCCTTGGAAGATGATTGCCTTGACCCTGCCCCTTCTTTTCTGCTAAACAGCACTCTTGCGGTGACTGTAAGGCTTGCTCGTTGGGGGCAAGCCACTCGCTTTCCTCGGAAGCCGGAGAAGAAAGCTCTTGACTAAATGCTTGACTAAGCTTACTAAGAACACGGTTTTGTGATGGTAATATATTGAATTTATTATAAAGCCGGAGTGGTGGAACAGGTAGACGCGCTGGACTCAAAATCCAGTGGGCCTTGCGCCCGTGAGAGTTCGATTCTCTCCTCCGGCACCAGGGAAATCAAAGGGGGCAGCTCGAAGGTGCCCCCTCGGATGTTGGGGGGACATGATGCCTCGGTCCCCCCTCTCGATTTTGGCAGCAAGAACAGTCAACCCTGCCTCCTACTCGTCAATGCTGTTGAGTTGATCCACGAACAGCAAGACGGGAGGACAGGGAGACACGGTGATGGGGAGAAAGGGAGAACGGACAAACAAGCATCTACCGGCGCAAAGCCAGTCGCTGTCACACTTGACATCCACAGCGTCTCCCTCTCTCCAAGTCTCCCCGTCTCTAAGTACGGGGCCACACGAATGGGTGTCCGATAACCGACTGTCATGCCCGCGAAGGCGGGCATCCAGGATTTTCTGTTGGATTCCCGCCAAGAACTTGCGGGAATGACGAACCCGGGCAATGGTCACTTTATTCAGGGGAGCTGTACTAAACAACATTCCCCCTACTTGTCGGGGGCTCTCCGGACTCATCATCGTGGCAGCCCAGGGTGGATGTCGTCTCACAGCATGAGTCGTGGCAGATGCTGGCTCGTCAGTAGCAGACATTCGTTTCATTGTGCTCGCTTGGTACGGCTCTAACCTCACTGAGCCAATGCTGGACCTCTTAACGCTTGCCACTTGACGCACTCCTGACTCTAGTCAGCCGTTCCAGGCCCTGATGATCGTCCAGTTCGTGGGAACGGCCGGCTGGAGAGACATCCCCAGGTATCGATGTTGAGAATGTCGTTTTGATGTGAGGACCGCGTCCACCATGAACATGCGCAAGATGACATCGCTGACCGCTCTTTTCTCATCCATCCTGATTCTGATCACCAGCACCGTGCTTTACATCTCCCCCCAGGGAAGGGTCGCTTATTGGGCGGACTGGCACTTGTGGGGTCTCACCAAGACCGATTGGGGCAACATCCACATCAACCTGGGATTGCTCTTCCTCTTGGCTCTTCTGCTGCACATCTACTACAACTGGGCCCCTCTCATCTCTTACCTCAAGAACCAAGCCAGACAGACGGTCGTGTTTACCAGAGAGCTCACCTGCGCTCTCCTCCTCGTTATCGCTCTCACAGTGGGGACGTATTTCCAGATTCCGCCTTGCGTCTATGTTCAGGACTTGAACGAGCTTTTCAAGAACTGGGCTTCCAAAGAGTACGGAGAGCCTCCCTACGGTCATGCGGAGCTGTCCTCTGTGAGGGCAATTTCTCGGAAGATGGGGATGGATCCGGACAATGCTCTGGAACAGCTGAAAAGGGCTGGAATTCGTTTGGAGAGCGGAGATCAGAGCCTGCTGGATGTTTCCAGACTGAACCGCATGTCTCCTAAACAGGTCTACGAGAGGATGAGTGCGCCGCCGGAGGGTCTGACCGGTGGGACGCCCATGCGGTTGCCCGAGCATCCTGCTCCAGGATTTGGCAGGCTCACGCTTTCCGAATTTGCCGGTCAATACAAGCTAGATTCGGAGAGAATCATCAACGCGCTGCAGGCACACGGTATTTCCTGCACTCCGGAGATGAGCATCAAGGACTTGGCCGGCAGGAGCGGCAAGAGTCCAATGGATGTCTATGAGATCATCAAGAAAGCGGAGAGTGACCAACGGTAGCGCAGCAAGCCCTGTCCACGTCCAGAATCAGACCTTCTCGGAATGGTCACACATCCCGTCCGTACGAGGTACGAGATTCGGCGGCCGTGACGCAATAGGCATCCGAGCCGTCCTCGCTGTTGGAGAGCAAGCGGATGGATTCGCATTCCCTATTTCACGGCCATCGCCTCCATGGCCTGGCGTAGATTGCCCGCTGCGGGGACGAACCGTTCTTCGGCGCTGATTTCGGCGTTGAGGTCCTGTCCGAGCTGCGATCTGGCGGCCGCTTGGGCGCGGGCGCGAACATCGGCGCCTCCGGGTGGAAGGGCACCGGTTCGAGCGATTGCGGTCTTCCAGTTCCGTAAAATCCGCCAGCGCTGCGTGTGCACGAAGGCAACGATGCTCTCGGGAGTCGCCGGATCGGCAGTGGCAACGGCCTCTTTCAGCAGGCGAACAGCAGTCCCAAAGTCCTTGGCATAGGTTGCATTGTAATCGGCCTCGGTCACGATGGAATCCCCCGCGTTGAGCTTGGCGACCAGCTCCGCGTCGATCACGAGCGCGGGCACGATCCTCAGCACCATCCGATCACGGGGAGCTTCAGCCGTGTTGGGAAGGTTCAGTCCTTTGAGGGCGGTATCCCGCGCTTCGCGGAGTCTCCCCAGGCGCCATTGGGCCATGGCGCGCAGCGCGTATGCGTTGGGCTTGAGCCGATCATCCAGATGACGGATCGATTCGTCGTCCAGCTTCGCCACGACGGACTCATAACCGCGGGCGGCATCGCTGCTCGTCAGGGAGCCGGGTGTTTTGAGCGCGTCCACATTGTCTGTCGCCACGGCTCGTTTCCACTCGTCATGAACGTCTCGGTAGTCAAATGTCCGCGTGACCGTCTGGCAGCCAGCCAGAAAGACACCAACGAGCAGAATAGTCAGGACGGTCCGTCGTCGCAAAGCAACGCGCATGAGGTTCTCCTTTCTTGTCAGGCGGCCAGCTGGAGGAGATGGTCTACGGTCTTCTCGATGGCGGCCGTGTCGGCAAGTGAAAGCTCCTGAGTCAACACCGCGAGCAGCACCCCTTGAGCCAGTTGCGGGAGGTTTGCTCCGTTGATTCGGCTCGCCATCGGACCATCGGCGAGCCGCAGGACGGCAAGAAGGGATCCCTTGATGAGCCCGGCGTTGTCATTGAGCAGAGGGGCGACGTTGGCTGAAGCCGTGGGCAGAATGCGCTCCACGAGCTCGAAAAAGGTGTCTCGATCCACCAGGCATCGCGTGTCGAGGCCGCTCCGTGCTGCGTCGGCAACCCCGGTCAAGACCTGACAGAGAAGATTGGTCTTCGGGTCCGTGGAATCGAGGTCCAACAATTTGTCGAGGTTCTTCACGGTGACGCGCATCGCCGTCTCAATCACCCCAATCAAGGTCTCCCCGTTGACCAGACTGATCGGATTGTCGCCGAGTGCCGTCGCAACCGATCCGAGAATTTGGGCCAAAGCGGTCCGGCTGGGGTCTTGACCATCCTCCCCCAGCAGCTTTTCGGGATGCCTTGCCACTTCATCAAAAACGATCTCCGTCAGGTGGATCAACTGTGCCGTGGAAAACAAATCTTTCACCGAGCCAGGACCCGCAAGCTCAGACGCCAGACCCTGCGCCATCGCTGCCACCGCATGCGCAATGCGCTGCTGCTGGGGGTTCTTCGGATCGAGCAGCGTTTCACTGTTCTCAGCCACGGTCTCCAGCGCTGCACGGGTAATGGCCTCCACGGACGCCGCTGAGAACAGCATGCGGGCATCGCCTTTGGTCAGCTCAGCGACGGTATTGCCGATGATCGCCTGCAGCACCTTGTCGTTCGTGAGAAGTGTCGCGTTCTGGGAAACGGCATGGAGGGAATCGGTAAAGAGCTCTTCCAGGGCTGCGTTGGAGAACAAGTCCTCGTTGTCGCGAATCCCATCCAGAATGGCTGACATCGTGCTGCGCACGGCATCCTTGGCTTTTCCGTCACCCCCCACGAACAGGTCAGGGTTGTCGGCTACCGCTCCAGCCCCGGCGCGCAGGATGCTCGATGTGATGCGCTCGAAAAGCTCCCCCCGGCGCTGCAGCTCGCCGAGAGAAACACCCTCGATGTCCTGTCGGAGCGCATGGGTGACTCCTCCCAGAAGCACGGAGAGGCGCCGATCGTGGGTGATCAGGGCCGAGTTGTCCCCCAGTGCCTGAAGCGCGGCTGTGAGCGATGTTTGTACAAAGTCGATCGGTTCCCCTTCGGCAAAGTCAATGTCATCGATCCCCGCAAGAAACGTCGCGACAACGCGCCGTGCGGACGAGTCTCTGCCGATGGCTTGTGGGTTTGCGGCGAAATAGTCGATACCGATCTCGACCACGGTGCCGAGGATGCGCTGCCAGGGGGAGTTCGGTCCGTACCCCGCCTTGTGCTGTTCAAACTCCTGGAGCTCGATGATCATCCGGGTCCCTGCTCCGGGATCCAATCCGCCGGCATCGATCACGGAATCGATTCGCCGAATCGTGGAGTATGCTTTGACCAGAGCTTCTCGATCACCTGCAGCCTTTTCATAGGGTCCGCCCGGCAGGAGGAGCCCAGGGTTCTGGTCGAAAAAATCAATGGCGTCCGCTTCCTGGGGCAAGCCAACCGTCGGTCCAAGCGGCAACATCAGTGGCGCCTCGACCCGCTTGTCGACCAGCACGTCATAAACCTTGCGGCCCAGCTTGACTCCTGCCTGAATCGCCAATAGAACGAGCTCGGGATTGACCATCTCCGTCTCCTTTCAAGACCGATTTTCTGCGGACAAGAGCCAAAACGTCACCCAGGAAGAGCTGCACGCATCGCCCCCCATTGCTTCTTGTGTATCCAGCAGGCTTGGGTCCGGATTACCCGTCAGGATTTGGATGAGGGAGCGAAAACACTTGAGGGCCCTTTCCGTTCTGCAGTCGGGCATAAGCCGGCATGATGGGCGATCACCGGCGGGGCCTGGCCGGTTATGGGACTTTCCGCTCTTGCTGGAGAGACCTGGAGAAGGCACGCATCGAAAGGTCAACGGCTGATGAGATGTCTACAAGATCGATTCGAAGAACGGGTGAAAGAGTGACCGCATGCCGGCCACAACGGTGTCAATCCTGTTGAAAAACCATATTTTCCGGGTACTGTAGATGTCAAGAGAAAAAGAGGAAGCTAGTGGAGAGAATCCCGTGAATAAGCAGAGAGCTGCAAGAAGGAGGTCGTCATGGCCGTCGGTTGGTCACGCGATGGGGCAGTGCAAGAGCAAATCGATGCTACGGTACAATCCGCCGTGCAGTTGGCCAAGAGCCGATTGCCGGAAGGAGAAGGCTTGACGTACTGTGAGGAATGTGAGGCTGCCATTCCTGAAGCGCGCCGTAGGGCTCTGCCTGGAGCCCGGCTTTGTGTGCAGTGTCAGGCGGAGCTCGAAAAGAAGCAAAAGACACTCACCCTCTACAATCGCAGCGGCAGCAAAGACAGCCAGCTGAGGTGAAGCCCCGGCATGTGCTCGAAGCGCCGTGATCTTCCTTTACGCTGATTTTCGAGGCGGATGGGGAGCCTGGGGAGGCTTCCTCGCCAGCTAACCTGGTGTGGGAGGAAGCCTCGGCTCGATGCTTGGCGATGGCCGGATGCCGAGCCCCGGCCTTCTTCGGTGGATGAGCTCGTTTTTCTCTTGTCGGACTATTCGGCCTTGAAGAACGCCTTCTTGTTCGACCCGCAAACGGGGCACGCGTCCGGTACTTCCGCTGCCACCGTGTAACCGCAGATTTTGCACACGTACCAATCCTGAACCGGGAATTTCTCGGGATCTTCGAGAGCCTTGGTGTAAAGCTGCGCGTGGATCTTTTCCACTTCGTTGGCGTAGTGGAAGCTGATCTCAGCGGACTTCTGACCCTCTTCCTTGGCGGCCGCGATCATGTCCGGGTACATGCTCTTGAACTCATGTGTTTCGCCGTTGAGAGCTTCCTGCAGGTTTTCCTTGGTCGACTTGACTCCCTGCATCACGCGGAAGTGCTTGTGCGCATGAATCGTCTCGGCGGCGGCAACGGCGCGGAACAGCTTGGCAACTCCATGGTGGAACTCGTCTTCAGCCCGCTCCGCGAAGGCCAGGTATTTGCGGTTGGCTTGGGATTCACCGGCAAAAGCATCCTTCAGGTTCTGCATAGTCTTCGACATACAATCCTCCTTTGAAATGGGGTCATCATAAGCGGCTTCTTTGACGAGAAAGGTCTGAGCCAAATCGGAATGGTACCTGATGAGCATTGGCTACCAGGATCAACCGACAAGACGCGCAAGGGTGAGCGCGTGAGGTGAGTGATCGCTCGTCAGCCACACATCAACGCGGCCTCCCGGGTCCGGGTCGGTCACGAAATGAACGTAAGCATCCGCGAAACAATGTCAATCAACGGACCGAAGCGCCGTGCCCCTGGATGAAATTCGCCGGGACGGGGCGTAGTGACTCGACATCGTACCTGTAATTTATTAATAGAAGGTGATCTGCAGGCTGCGGCGAGGAATGCCTGGTTTCCTGTCTAGGGTTGTAAGAACCGCATTTTCTCACAAGGAGGCCGTTTCATGAGTGGAGCATTCGAAGTCGGCATGACCCATGAGCTTAGTGTCACAACGGGGCCGGAGCACTCGGCACGCCATTTTTACCCGAATTTGCCGGATGTTTTCGCAACGCCATTTCTCGGGGCTTTCATGGAAAGGGTTTCGGCGGAGCTGATCGACAAGCAGCTCCAGCCCGGTGAGCAGTCTGTCGGGGTTTCAATGAACCTCAAGCATCTGGCAGCGACCCCTCTCGGAATGAGCGTGAGAATCGTGACCAAAGTGACAGCCGTGGAAGGGCGAAAGCTCACGTTCGCCCTCGAGGCCTTCGATGCTGTGGAAAAGATCGGCGAGGCCCAGCACGAACGCTTCATCATCGTTGCCGACAAATTCAATGCCCGCGTCGCGGACAAGGCCGCGAAGGCGGCGTCCTAGCCCTGTCGGATGACGGCTTGAGACACAAACATCCAGAGAGAGGGGTCTTATGAGCCGAGGCGACGTCAGTCCATTTTTTCATCCGTCGAGCGTGGCGGTCATCGGTGCGTCCGAAAGCCCAGAAAAACTGGGGCACGAGATCTTGAAGAATCTGACCGACGGGGGCTTTCCGGGAAAGCTCTATCCCATCAATCCCAAGAGTGAAAGCATTCTCGGGTTCAAATGCTACAAGAATATCAAAGAGATTCCCGACCCAGTGGACCTTGCGGTCGTGATCATTCCCGCCCGGATGGTTCCCCAGGCGATTCGGGACTGCGGGGAAAAGGGAGTCAAAGGGGCCGTCATCATCACGGGCGGCTTCAGCGAAGCGGGCGAGGACGGCGCCGCTTTGCAGGAGGAAGTGACTCGCGTTGCTCGGGAGTATGGCGTTCGAGTGGTGGGCCCCAATTGCCAGGGTGTGAACAATCCCTATCACCCCCTGTGTGCGTCGTGGCCTCTGCTGACCTACAGGGGACGGGTGGCGGTCATCAGTCAGAGCGGGACGGTTGGCGCCGCCATGATGGACTGGTTTTCCGTTGAGGAGCTCGGTGTATCGAGCTTCGTGAGCCTCGGGAACCGGGCGGACGTCGATGAAGTCGACTTGATCGAATACTTCGAGAAAGACCCCAACACCAGGGTCATCGCCGCTTATCTCGAAGGGGTCAAGGATCCCGCGCGATTCCAGAAGATCCTGCCGACCCTGACGAAGCCGGTCGTGGTGTTGAAGTCGGGAAGAACTCCCAAGGGCAGGGTTGCGGCCGAATCCCACACACGCTCCCTGGCCGGTGCTGACGCCATCTATTCCTCCCTTTTCAAGCGTCACGGCGTGTGCCGCGCGGACACCATCGAGGAATTCTACGACTTTGCCAAGGCGTTGGCCTACCTCGAAGAGCCCAAAGGGAGCACCATTCTCTTCATCACGACTTCGGGGGGTGCGGCGATTCTCGCAACCGATGCCGCCGAGCAGGAGGGACTCGACGTGGCTCCCCTGCCGAAGGAGCTTTCCGATCAGCTTGATGGGATCATCCCAGCCCATGCCATTCGGGGAAACCCCCTGGATCTGACCGGGGACGCGAATGCCCGGATGTTCCAGGAGGTCATGGAGCGGGCCCGTCCTTTTTACGACACGCTTGGAGTGATCTTCGGCGATCCGATCGTCGATGCCTCCCAAGTGGTGACTCCCAGGGGGAACGAGCTTATCATGTATCTCGGCGGCGCCGATGTGGAGCGGGCCGAGAAGCTCAAGATGCACCGAAGGGGGGTGCCGGTCTATCCCACACCCGAGCGGGGCGTAAGGGCGCTGGCCCAGCTGCTGCCGCCCGAGAAAAAGAAAACGCCCAAAACCGGGGGCGATGTTTTTCCTGCCGGCACGGGGCGCTCGCAGCTCAGCTTTTTCGATAGTCTCAAGTTCCTGGAGCTCAACGGGTTCGACTGCATCGTGAGCCGCTTTGCCAACACCATGGGCAAGGCGGTCCACGTTGCCCATCAATTGGGCTTTCCGGTTGCGCTCAAAGTGGATTCGCCGGACATTCTGCACAAGTCGGACTGCGGCGGGGTGGCTCTCCATCTCCAGTCGGCGCAGGCCGTGCGGAACGCATACACCCGCATGATGGAGCAGATCAACGAGCGGGCGCCTCAGGCACAGGTGAACGGAGTGGTCGTGAGCGCCATGGCCGCGCCTGGGCTGGAGCTGATCCTTGGGATGCATCGAGACCCCCAGTTCGGACCGGCCATCGTGTTTGGCATGGGGGGGATTGCGGTCGAGCTGTTCCGCGATGTCTCCATGCGGCTGCTTCCCCTGTCGCACGACGAGGCGTTGAGCATGCTGCGGGAAATCAAGGGGGCCCCTCTTCTGAAGGGTTTTCGGGGGCAGCGTGCTGTGGACGAGCACGCTCTCGCGGACGGTTTGGTGAAGCTGGCCCGTCTCGCGGAAGAGCACCCGGAAATCGTGGAAATCGATCTCAACCCGGTGATCGCCTATCCGGAAGGCATGGTCGTCGTCGACGCGCGTATCCTGAAGGGCTGATTTGTGCGGATTTGGGCCTGACGTGTCTGATCAAGCAATCTATGCCCTGTGCACGAAAACGGGGGCGTGCCGTTTCTCAACGTTAACACTTCTGACAGATATCATGGGAGATTGCGATGGCAGCTGATCCGAAATTGATCAAAATCTTCGAGTACGCACTGAACCAGGAGCAGACGGGTAAGACGTTCTTTCAGGTGTCATTGGATCGTATCGGCTACGGGGCGGCCGTGAGTGCCTTCAAACGGCTCATCGAGGAAGAAGACAAGCACATCGCCTACATCACGAAGATCCTCGAGGACCTGAAGACGGGGGCGGAAATTTCGGCGTCGACCGTGCGAGCGGTTACGCTGGAGCCCACGAATTATTTCGACGAGCGAGCCAAGTCCGAATTTCTGCAGCAATGCGTCGAAGGGTCGATGGTTCCGGATGTGACCGTCTTCAATACGGCGTGGCTCATTGAAAAGGATCTGAGTGAATTCTACGACCGGATGGCCCACCAGACGGACGGAAAGGCTCAAGAGGCGCTTGCCATGCTGGCCCGGTGGGAAAAGGGGCACGAGGCTTTTTTTAAGACGTTTCGGGACAAGCTGTCCGATGAGTACGCGTTGATGCCGTGGGGTGGTTGATAGGAGTTTGTACGACAGACGCACTGAGAAGGGGGGCAGGGCAGGGATCGTCCGTAGCCCCTTTTTTTTGCCGCACTGGGGTCCGTTCGGTGCGGTGTGAAAGAGGCGAAAGAAGCATGCAAAGATACGAATATGACATCACGACGCACTCGGCCGATACCCTCAGGGATATTGTCTACTTTTGCTCGATGGCCGGGGAATGTGACCTCCAGCGTCTTCCCGGAGATCAGGTCAGGAAGCTCAGGGAGATGCTGAACCAAAGGGGTGCCGAGGGTTGGGAATTGATCCAGATCACTTTCGGGAAGGACGGGATCCTCATTTTCTGGAAAAGAGTGATTAAAGAAGCAGATGGACGATAGCGGCAGCTTGGAGTGAAGGACAGGTGGGCCTGAATATCAAATGGGAGGAAGGCAGAGGCCATGCGAACGATCAAGGTGAAAGGAATGTCCTGTCAACATTGTGTGAAGGCTGTGACGAAGGCTCTCAGCGAGCTTGAGGGGGTTGCGGACGTGAAGGTGGACCTGACGGCGGGTGAGGCTCGCTTCGAGGAATCCAGCCCCGTGGCCGACGACGTCCTGCGGGAGGCGGTCAAGAAAGCGGGATTCGAGCTTGGCTAAGATCATCATCCCCATCGAAGGCATGAGCTGTGCTGCGTGCGTGCGGCGCGTCGAAACCGGGATTCGCTCCCTCGAAGGCGTAAAGGATGCGGCCGTGAACCTTGCAACTGGCAAGGCAACGGTCGAGATCGACCCCGAAGTGGTGAGCGAAGCCATGGTTCGGACTCGTATCGTGGAACTGGGCTACGAGGTTCCTGACGCGGCCCCGGCGCAGGCTTTGGGACCGAGCACGACCACGCTGCTCGTCGGGGGAATGACGTGCGCCGCCTGTGTTCGGCGGGTGGAGCTTGCTTTCAAGGCCGTTCCCGGGGTGGTGGATGCATCGGTTAACTTGGCGGCATCGCGAGCTGCCGTCGTTCACGAACCGACCGTTACCGTGGACATGCTGCGCAGGGTTCTGGAAGATACGGGGTACGACTATTTGGGAATCCTGCACGAACGGGCCGACGATCCGGTGGAGCTTGCCCGGGCGCGCGAGATGAAGACCCTGCAGGTGAAGCTTGCCGTGGGCGTTGTCTTGAGCTTGCTGGTGATGATTGGGAGCATGCCGCACCTGTTTCCTTTCCTGCACGTGATTCCACGGCAAACCCTGGTCTGGACGCTCTTTGTGCTGACGACGCCTGCCGTCTTCTGGGTGGGAAGCCGGTTCTTCGTCGGTGCGTGGAAGGCTTTGCGGCAGAAGACCTCCGACATGAACACGCTGGTAGCCATGGGCTCTGGTTCTGCATACGTCTACTCCTCGCTGGTGACCTTCTTTCCGGGTGCCTTTGCGGGGGCAGGAGCCGAGGCGCACGTGTATTACGACGGAGCCGCGATGATCGTGACGCTGGTGCTGCTGGGGCGGCTGCTGGAGGCGCGCGCCCGCGGCAAGACGTCCCAAGCCATCAAACGGTTGATGAACCTCGCTCCCAAGACGGCCCGGGTTCGCCGTGACGGGCGCGAGGTTGATCTGCCCATTGAAGAAGTGATCCCCGGGGACCTCCTTATCGTGCGTCCCGGGGAGCGGATCGCCACGGACGGACGCGTGGAGTTTGGAAGCTCCTTCGTGGATGAGTCGATGCTGACCGGGGAAAGTCTTCCGGTTGAAAAAGGGGTTGGCAGCGATGTGTTTGCCGGAACGATCAACTCGAGCGGAAGCTTCGAGTTTCGGGCACAGCGCGTTGGCGCTGAAACGGCGCTGGCCCAAATCATTCGGATGGTTGAGGAGGCGCAAGGATCCAAAGCTCCTGTCCAGCGCTTTGCTGACAAGGTTGCGTCCGTGTTCGTCCCTGTCGTTCTGGTCATCGCGGGGTGCACGTTTCTCGTCTGGTATTTGG
>CAZIEW010000067.1:0-31682 GCA_964538515.1 uncultured Syntrophobacteraceae bacterium | reverse complement strand
GGATCCCTGCCGGTTGAGCCGACTCGAAAACCGGGCTGAGCTTCCCCGGAAGCTCCTCGCCCGCATGCATCCGAGATCCTTTGAAGAAATGCGTGACCGGGGTGCGTCGGCCCTGTGCTGCGGCAACTGCGCCTGGACGGGGTGCGACAGCTACAGTAAGGCGCTCCAGGTCAAACGGCTCAAACAGGCCCGGGAGACGGGAAGCGATCTCCTCGTGACCGGCTGTCCCAAGTGCCAGATCCACCTGCGCTGCGCCATGGAGGATCCTTTCCAGGGGCAGGACCTCGAAATGGAAATGATGGACCTGACGACCCTCATGGCCAAGACCATCCATTGGGAATAAGAGAGTAGAAAGCATGGAAGAAATGCAGAAATCCGCAACCGGGCCGAGAATCGGCGTCTATGTGTGCCACTGCGGTCTCAACATCGCCCGCACCGTCAACTGCGAGCAGGTTGCTGCGGCGGCGGCCTCCCTCGATGGCGTTGCCGTCGCCCGCGAAGTCCCCTATGCCTGCTCCGAGCCCGGGCAGAGCAGCATCAAGGAAGACATCCTCGAGCACAAGCTGGACCGCATCGTGGTCGCCTCGTGCTCGCCGCGTCTCCATGAGCCCACCTTCCGCCAGATGGTGAAGGATGTCGGGATCAACCCGTTCCTCATGGAAATGGCCAACCTGAGGGAGCACTGCAGCTGGGTCCACATGAACGACCCCGAGGCCGCGACGCAAAAGGCCGTGGATCTCACGAAGATGGCGGTCTCCCGCGTGCGGCATTTGAAACCGCTCGAGCCGGAACGGCTGCCGCTCACCAAGCGGACGCTCGTCATCGGGGGCGGTGTGGCCGGCATCCAGGCGGCTCTGGATCTTGCGGACAACGGGTACGAGGTCGTGCTGGTTGAAAAGAAGCCGTCCATCGGCGGCATCATGGCTCAGCTCGACAAGACCTTTCCCACCATGGATTGCTCTATTTGAATACTCGGTCCTAAAATGACGGATGTCGGTCGACATCCTCGCATCAAGCTCCACACCATGAGCGAAGTGGTGGACCTCAAGGGCTACGTCGGGAATTTCGTGGCGAAGATTCTGAAGAAGGCCCGCTACGTGGATGAAAAGGAATGCACGGCCTGCGGCGACTGCGCCAAGGTGTGTCCGGTCGTGCGGCCCGATGAGTTCAACCTGGGACTTTCGTCTCGGAAGGCCATCTACTCGCCCTTCCCCCAGGCGGTGCCGTCGGCCTATGTGCTGAACCCCAACGAGTGCCTCGGCCACAACCCGGCCGTTTGCGCCAAGTGCGTCGAGACCTGCCAGAAGGGGTGCATCAATTTCCACATGTCCGACGAGGAGATCGTCGAGAAAGTGGGCAGCATCATCGTGGCCACGGGCGTCGAGCCCTACGATCCGACCGAGCTCGACGAATACGGGTACACGCGCTTCGAGAACGTGCTGACGAGCCTCGAGCTCGAACGGCTCGTCAACGCTGGGGGACCGACCAAGGGGGAGCTCCTGCGTCCCGGCGATCTCAAGCGCCCGCGCTCCATCGGCTTCATCCAGTGCGTCGGCTCCCGGTCGGCCCGCAAAGGCAGGCCTTACTGCTCCAACGTCTGCTGCATGAACACGGTGAAGAGCACCCTGGTCATCAAGGAGCACGACCCGGACATCGAGCTGAAAGTCTTCTACATCGACATCCGGGCCTTCGGGAAAGGCTTCGAGGATTTGTACACACGCAGCCGCAGGCTCGGGGTGCAATACATCCGAGGGCTCCCCGGGACCGTTGAGGAGACCGAAAACGGCAGTCTCCGTGTGGCCGTGGAAAACGGGGCCGGGGGGGCCATCGAGCTCCATGACCTCGATATGCTGGTCCTTGCCATCGGCGTCCAGCCGGCGAGCAGAACGCAGAAGCTCCAGGAGATGCTCGGGCTGCAGTTGACCTCGGACGGCTTCTTCCTGGAGGCCCACCCGAAGCTCCAGCCTGTGGACGCCGCGACGCGCGGGGTCTACTACGCGGGCTGCGCCGAAGGCCCCAAGGACATTAAGGAAACCGTGACCCAGGCATCGGCCGCGGCGGCGCGCGCCATTCGCCTCATGCACCAGGGCGAGATCTGGACCGAGCCCATCACCTCGGAGGTGATCGCCGAGCAGTGCAAGGCGTGCGGGAAGTGCGCCGAGGTCTGCCCCTACAACGCCATCACGGTGGACGTGAAGAAGAAGACGCCGGCCGTGGTCAACACGGCGGCCTGCGCCGGGTGCGGGACTTGCGCCGCCGAATGCCGCTTCGGCGCCATCACCATGAACCACTACACCGACCGGCAGATTCTAAGACAGATCGACACCCTGCTCGAAGAAGCACCCGCCGAGAAGATCCTCACCTTCGCCTGCAACTGGTGCTCGTACGCCGGCGCCGACTACGCGGGGGTTTCCAGGATCCAGTACCCGCCCCATGCAAGGTTGATCCGTACCATGTGCTCGGGGCGCGTGGACGAGGATTTCATCTGGCACGGCTTTGAGAAGGGGGCTCCGGTGATCCTGGTGAGCGGCTGCCACATCGGCGACTGCCATTACATCAACGCCAATCACTGGACCGAAAAGCGCGTGGCCAAGGTTCACAAGAAGATGGAAAAGCTCGGCATCCGCACCGAACGGCTCCAACTGGAATGGGTCAGCGCCGCGGAGGGCGTTCGGTGGGGCAACGTGATGCAGCGCATGGAATCCATCCGGCAAACCGTGACGCCGGAGGAAATCGCGCAAACGGTTGCCGTGCTGACAGCTCCTGAAAAGCCAGAAGCGGATTGAAAATCTGCGGATTGAAACCAGCGCCCTATGCAAGCGGGGAAGCCGCGTAACGTCATTCCGGCAGTCTCGCAGCCGGGATCCAAGCCATCCAAAACTGGTGTGGATGCGGATCAACCCCTGCCGGAATGACGTTTTTCGGGGTCCGGCTCGCTTGAGGATCACGCTGTTGTGTGGCTGTGCTTAGGACGGGGCCACACAAATGGGTGTCCGATAACCAACTGTCATGCCCGCGAAGACGGGCATCCAGGATTTTCTGTTGGATTCCCGTCAAAAACCTGCGGGAATGACGACCCCGGGCAATGGTCACTTCATTCTGGGGAGCTGTACTTAGGGATGCTTGACGCCGTCGAGCACCCGCCGAACCGTCTCAAGGAGATTGTCGTACTTGAAAGGTTTGCGGAGAAGCTCCAGACCCTGCTCCAAGACGAACGCCTTGTGGATCTCCCCCTCCGAATACCCGCTGCAGAACAGGGCGGCCACATTCGGCCGAATCGAGCGCGCGAGGTCGTACACTTCCCGCCCGCTTGCTTTCGGCATCACCACGTCCAACATCAGCAAATCGATCCGATCCCGATGCGTCAAAAAGAGCGCTTTCGCCTCTTCCCCGTCGCATGCTGCCAGAACGTTGTAGCCGGCCCCCTTGAGCAGCTCCACCGTCAAGTACCGAACCATTTCGTCATCTTCCGCCAGCAGAATGGTCTCGCTGCCGCCGGGCCTTTTGGATTCCTTTTGAGCATCCGGAGCCACGGGAGACCCTGATCGGATGGGAAGATAGATGTCGAAGCGGGTTCCCTTGTCCGGCTCACTGTCGCACACGATGATGCCACCATGGAGTTTGACAATGCCGAAAACGGCCGCCAGCCCAAGCCCCGTCCCCTTGCCCGTCTCCTTGGTCGTGAAGAACGGCTCGAAGATACGCTGGCGGATCTCGTGACTCATTCCCGAGCCAGTGTCCGTTATCCGAAGCAAAACATATGGTCCGGGCTCGGCCTCCAAATGGTTTTCGCAGAAGGCTTCGTCGATCGTCGCGTTGACAGTCTCGATGGTAAGATCTCCTCCGTCAGGCATGGCGTCCCTTGCATTGACGCAAAGGTTCATCAGCACCTGCTCCATCATTCCGCGATCGGCGTGGATGTTCCCGAGCCGATCTCCCGGCGAGAACTGGAGGTGGATATGCTCGCCGATAATACGCCGCACCATCTTGAGCAGCTCTGCCACAACCGAGTTCAGATCGAGATTCTCGGGCTTCATGACCTGGCGACGGCTGAACACGAGCAGCTGTCCCACCAGGGTTGCGGCGCGCTCTCCGGCTGTCATCGCCTGCCTGACGGCATTGTAGGTGCCGCTCCCTTGCTCCAGTTGGCCCAGGGCTATTTCCGCATACCCGTTCATCACCTGGAGCAGGTTGTTGAAGTCGTGAGCCACTCCACCCGCAAGGGTACCGATCGCTTCCATTTTCTGGGCTTGCAGGAGCTGCTCCTCCAGCTCTTTGCGCGCGGTGATGTCGATTCCAAACCCGACGACGTAGTCCCTGTCCCAGAGCTGCTGTCGCACGCCCACTAGGTAATACGGAATCACCCTCCCGCCCTTCGTCACATAGCGCGCTTCCAGCTCGGCCCTCCCGGAAGTGAACGCTTCCAGCATGCTCCGTTGGACCACTGGCTGGTCTTCGGGCAGCAAATAGCCGAACGGCCGGCTGCGCTCAAGCTCCTCCCGCACGTAACCCCCAATCCGCTCGGACTCACGGTTCCAGCGAATGAGTCGCCCCGCGTCGTCGATCACGAAGAACAAGCCGGGCAGGCTCTCCACGACGGCTTCACTGAACAGCTTCTCCTGTCGAAGCTCTTCTTCGGCCTTCTTTCGAGCCGTGATGTCGATTGAGAACAAAGCCGCCCTGGACGGTTGGTCTTGGGTCGTTCTCACGGGGCAGACGTAGTGCAGCAGATGCCTCCCGTCGCGCGAGTCCTCAAACTGAATGGATCTCCCGCTCTCCATGACCTCCAAAACTTTGGCCCATCTCTGCTCCGCCACATCGGGGGACAGCAGCGCACGGGCATGCGTCCCTTGGAGCTCCCCGCACCGCTTGCCGAATCGCTCGGCGAAAGCCTGATTGGTGAGGATCAGAGTCCCTTGAGCGTCGATGAGAAAGGCTGGCTCGGGAAGCGCATCCATTACGGCTCTGAGATTCGCCTCGCTCTCGCGCACCTGCTCAGCGGCCCGGGCTGCCCGGATGGCCTCACAGCTGTAAGAAGCGAGCATGTCAATGATTTCGTGATCCTGTTCCGTCAGGGACAGCACACCCGTTCCATAGAAGGTCAGAAGTCCCAGGAGCCGGTCCTGGCCGACGAGAAGCGGGATGACCATGAGGAAGCCGTCCTGGTACCCGGACCACTCGCCTGACATCATGATGCCAGCAGAATCAAAGTCGCGGGTCAGAACAACGGCCTTCTCAGACAAGGCTCTCCCGAAAACGGAATCCATCAGAGCCGCCATCGTCAGCTCCGCTTTGGGCCGTTTGGTCCCCTGGCTGTGAGCCAATCTCAGAGCACCGTTCTCAGTAAGGTGAAGACTCCCTCCTTCCGCTTCCAGGATGATCGCCAGCTCGTAGACGAGCTGACGCGCCAAGTCCTTCATGGACGTGCAAGCCGCGATGGCTCGCGTGGATCGAGCCATCTTCTTGAGGCGCTCGTTGAGCACCCGCAGATCCCGGGTGCGACGGGCGACTTCCTCTTCCAGGTGCTCCTGGTACCTGCGGCTTTCCTCCCGCAGCCGGGCCCGCTCCAACGCCATGCTGACGACGTGCTCGAGCTGAGCCAAATCGGCGATGGGCTTCGCGACGTAGTCCCATGCCCCTCTGCGAATGGCATCAATGGCATCACCGATCACGCCGGTCCCGGAAAGGACCACGACAGGCGCTCCCGGGGCTTCCTTGGTCAGGACATCGATGACTTCCAGTCCGCTCATACCCGGCATTCGCAGATCGACCAGCACCAGGTCGGGCTGTTCTCTCCAGAAGAGAGCCAGACCCGTAAGCCCGTCACCGGCCTCCAAGACACGGAATCCGGAGTCTTCGAAAAAACCGCGGATGCTTCGGCGGACAGGCTCTTCATCATCGATGGTCAGGAGCGTGATTGCCTCTTTCATTCCTTTCGCCTCGCGTCCATGCGTTGTCGCATTGCCGTGACGAGCAGCGACATGTCTCCCAAGGGTTTTTGGAAGACTTGCTCCTCACCAACGCCGATGGCTTTGAGATTGGGCGGGGGCTTGTATCCGACCGACCCCGTGTAGATGAAGAAATGGGCTTGCGGGCGAATTGCATGGGCCATTTCGATAAAAGAGCTCCCGTCCATTCCCGCCAACCGCATATCAACAATCACGGCGTCCGCAGGAGCTGTGGAGAGAACCTGCAGGCCCGCTTCGGCCGTGCCGGTATCCAGGACCTCAAAGCCTTCGTCCTCGAGGTAGGCTCGAAGACTTCGCCGGATACTCACCTCATCGTCCACGATGAGAACGCTCCTTTTCATTTCGCTCAACCCACTCCTCCTTCAACCGGAAGCGTGATGATAAAGCGGCTCCCGCCCCCTGGACGGGATACCACGGATAGGGCTCCCCCGTGGTTTTCCGTCACGATGAAATAGGAAACGGACAAGCCGAGGCCGGTGCCGATCCCCGGCGGCTTCGTGGTGAAAAATGGCTCGAACACCCGTTTGCGAACCGTCTCGTCCATTCCCGGACCGTTGTCCTCGATCTCAACGCACACCGAAGAGCCTTCCCGCCTCACGCGCAGGATGAATCGGGGATCGCTCCCCTGATCGCAGACATCTCTCATGGCTTCGGCGCCATTGCGGAGGATGTTCAGGAACACCTGCTGGATCTTTCCCGCCTGGCACATGACCGGGGGCAAACCCGGCTCGTACTCCCGGACGATCTCGATCCGCCTGAAATCATAGCACCGCTTCAGGTCGTAATCGCTCGCAGCCAACGACACGGTCTTGTCCAAAAGCTCCGCCAGATCGGTCGGAGCCCCTCCGCCTTCGGACTTGCGACTGAAGCTGAGCATGTTCGACACGATCTCGGCAGCCCGTTGCCCGCTTTCCCGAATGTCCTCGAGAAACGTGGGAATCTCCCGCAGCTCCAGGTACTTCCGGATTTTGTCCAGACTCGTGCCGCACGCTGCCGCCACTCGAACGTTGATCGGCAGGTCGATCGAGAGCCGCCTCTGGACGTTCTGGGTCGCCTGGAGGATCACGCCGAGCGGGTTGTTGACCTCATGGGCCATCCCGGCTGCCAGACCGCCGACCGAAAGCATCTTCTCCGACTGGATCATCATTTCTTCGATGCGAACCCGGTCGGTCACATCGTCGACTCGGATCACCGCGCCTTCAATCCGGCTGGTTCTGAGAGGATAGACCGTTACATCCTCGTAGCGCAGCTCCCCGTCGATGATCTCCGGAATCTTCGATTCCTCCCGCACGCTCCCGTCGCGAATTGCCTCGCGCACTTTATCCAAATGACGGGCCAGGCATGGAAGCACCCGTTCCAGGGGCTGCCCTCTTGCCTCCTCCGCGCCGATCTTCGTTCTCGCTTGGGCAGCGGCGTTCCACTGGGTCACGCAGCCATTCAAGTCGACCCCGATAAGCAGGGAAGGCATGGAGTCGATGATATTGGTCAGGTAATTGCGGAGCCGCCGGTTTTCCTCTTCGGCCTGCTTGCGCTCCGTGATGTCCCGGACCGTTGCCACCCCAAAGGTGCCGCCCCGAAGCTCGAACAAGCGATCGCTGATCTCAACCGGGATTCGCCGCCCGTCCTTGGAAACGTGGACGCCTTCCCACACGGCATGGCCTTCCGCGCGCAGCCGTTCCAGAACGGCCGGCAAAGACACGAGCGTTTCAGGAGCGTCGACGTCCATCGGGACCATCCCCAGAAGCTCTTCGCGTGTGTAGCCCAATCGCCGGCAGGCCACGTCATTCACTTCAACGATACGCCCCGGCAGCCCATCCGGGCCGAGCTCGTGCACAAACACCGCGTCGTTGATGCCGTTGAACAGCGAGCGAAACCTCTCTTCGCTCTCCCGCAGCCGCCGTTCAGCCTGGTGCTTATAAACTGCCATTTCGATGGTGGCATGGAGCTCTCGGTCTTCGAAGGGCTTGATGATGTAACCGAACGGCTCCGTGACCTTGGCACGCTGGAGGGTGCTGTCCTCGGAGAAGGCCGTGAGAAAGACCACCGGAATCTGCCAGCGCCGGCGGATTTCTTCCGCGACCGCAACACCGTCCATGTGCCCTTTGAGCTGAATATCCATGAGCACCAGATCGGGCTGCGTGGATGCCGCCATGGCCAACGCATCCCCACCCCGATCCGCCACGCCCGCGACCTGGTATCCCAGGTCTTGGAGACGATCCTGGATGTCGAGGGCGACGATGGTTTCGTCTTCAACGATCAAGATTCGGGTCGGCTCCATCCAACATCGCCTTTCATCTGGGCTGAGCGGGAAAAACGATCTCGAAAACGGTCCCGTTGCCGCCGGAGACCGACATCCGGCCATCCAGCTGGCGGGCAAGATTGCGAACCAGGAGCAGTCCGAGCGTCTCGGCACGCCGCGGATCCTCCTCGGGGGCCAGTCCGACACCGCTGTCCGAGACACGAAGCAGCAGTTGCTGTTCGGGTGCCGGCAGCAGCCCCACGAGAATCTCGCCTTTTCTCCGATGAGGGTAGGCGTGCTTGAAGGCGTTGGACACCAGCTCATTGATGATCAGGCCGATGGGGATGGCCTGATCCACATCCAGGCTCACATCGGCGATGTCGTGCCGCAGCCGGATTCCCGGTGCGCTGGAGGCATACGAGCGGGCGACGTGGGTGCAGACGTTTTTCACATACTGGGGGAGACTGACCCGTGCCAGGTTGCCCGACCGGTAGAGGGTCTCGTGCAGCAGGGCCATGGATCGGATGCGGTTCTGAGTGTCTCGCAGGAAGCCAAGCACCTCCGGGTTCTGGACCTTTCGAGCCCGCAGCTGCAGCAGGCTGCTGATGACCTGGAGGTTGTTCTTGACCCGGTGATGCACCTCCTTCAACAGGGACTCCTTTTCCTCGAGGGAAGTCCGCAGCTTCTCCTCGGCCCGTTTGCGCTCCGTGATGTCGAGCAGCACACCGATGGTGCCCGCATAATCCCCCGCCGCATCGCGCATGGCCGTGTGAGAGACTTCGAAGGTCCCACCCGCCTCGAAAGACAGCTCCAACGTGAAGGTCTCTCCGTTCAGCGCACGGCGCAGCGCCGCGATCGCTTCGGGCTGCTCGCCATAGACCTCGGAGATGGTCCGCCCAACGATTTCACCCGGCTTGAGGCCCAAGCCCGAGAGGCCTTTCCCTTCGGAGAGGGTAAAGACTCCATGGCGATCGAAACTGTAAAGCACCAACGGCGCTCCATTCACAACGGTTTGGAGCCGCTGCATGCTCTCGCGCAACGCTCCCTCGGCCAGCTTGCGCTCCGTGACGTCCCGAGCAGCGGCATAGATCAGGCTACCGGTCGGGATGGATCGCCATTCGATCCAACGGTAGGAGCCGTCCCGGCACCGGTAGCGGTTCGTGAAATCGAAGATGGAATTCTGCCCCTTAAGACGGCTCAGGGTCTCTAGGGTAGGCGCTTGGTCTTCAGGATGGACCAGGTCGAGAAATCGTCTGCCTTCGAGCTCCGCGATGGGATAACCGAGCACCACCTCCCATTGAGGATTCAGCCTCCGGAAATGGCCATCGGTGTCGGCAATGCACAAGAGGTCCAGCGCCAGCGAGAAGAAACGGTCCAGCTCTTCCGTCTTGGCGCGCAGGGCTTCCTCGGCCCTCCTTCGCTCCGTGAAATCGTAGATGAGCGACAGCATGACTTCGGAGCCGCCAAGCGTGACCTTCTCCGCCGACCACAGGGCGTCCCTGATTCTCCCCGATTTCGTGATGAAGCGTACCGGCGCATCCCGAAACGACCCCGTCTCCTTCAGGGCCTTTCCCATGCGAATCCTGACCTCCGGATCCTCCCAGATGCCCTGCTCATAGGACGTGTGCCCGACGGTCTCCTCTCTGGAATGCTCCATCATCCGAAGCCACTGCTCATTGACGTCGAGGAAACGACCGGTCTCGATCTCGGAGATCACCATGGGGGCGGGAGACAGCGAGAACGCTTTGAAAAAGCGCTCCTCACTCTCGCGGAGGGCCGCTTCCGCCATCTTGCGCTCGGTAACGTCGAAGTAGACGGCCATGAGCAGCCGATTGCCCGTCTTACCGATGAAACGTCCGAAGAGCGAGCAGTTGAGAACGGCCCCATCGTAACGCCGCAGAAGGACTTCAAAGCCGGCAACGCTGCTCTGCTTGTTGGTCATCTCCACAAACCGGGTGCGCTCCTCGGGATGGACCCACAGCCCAAAGTCGTTGCCGCTCCTGCCATCGGTCATTTCCCGCGAATAGCCGAACGTGGCATACCAGGCCTTGTTCCAAGTCGTCCCGCGGTACCCGTCGGCCTCGGAAGCATAGGCCATCGGGACGGGCGCGGAGTCGAAGAGCTGAAAAAATCGGCTTTCGCTCTCTCTGAGGGCATCTTCCACCCGTCCGCGCTCGAGCACCTCGTCCGCAAGGGCGGCATTCCTCGCCTCCAGCTCAGCGGTGCGCGCCTCCACCCGGATCTCCAGCTCTTCTTTGGCCGAGCGCAGAGCGGCTTCCACCTGCCGACGCCCCGCAATCTCCCGGGAAAGGCGGCGATTCCAATAGGCGAAGATCAGAAACAGCGTCGCTGCGCCGGCAAGGAGTTTCCAGAGAATCGAGTAGTCTTGTCGGTACGCGACGGGAATATTGACCCATTTTTGGAAGTACCGATCTCGCTCCGCCTCCGGCATTGCTTTGATGGCCTTTTGGAGAATCGAAGAAAGAATCGGTTGCTGCTTCGATGCGGCCATGGACATCGCGTATCGAAAAGGAGTCTCCCCGGCCACGTGGATGTTTTTGTAACCGTAATAGTTGAGGCCGTAAATCCCTGGCGCAAGTGCATCGACATAGGCGTGCACATCGCCTCGGGAAAGCATGCCAAGGCCTTCTTCTGTGCTCGTCACGGACACAAGCTCGATCTCCGGATATTCTCCGCTGATAAGATCTTGGAGGGCATACCCTTCGACCACGGCCACGCGCTTGCCTCGCAGCGACGGAAGATCGACATAGCTCACGCCGGTGGGAGCGAAAATGGCCGTGGACATGGAAAAGTAAGGCTCGGTGAATTCCAGAAACCTCCGGCGCTGAGGTGTTTCGCGGACGCAGCTGACCATATCGAGACGGCCTTCTTTGAGCAAATCCATCATCTGGGCCCAGGTCATGTCCCGGGGACTCTCGAACGTTACATGTAGCAGATCTTCCAGGCGGGCGAGGTATTCAGCCGTGATGCCGCTACGCCGGCCCTCCGCATCCAGAAACTCGATGGGCGGCCAAGCGGGGTCGCCTGCATTCCGGATGACCGGATGGCTGGCGAGCCAGTCCTTCTCCTCCGGCGACAGGTCGAGTGAGAAGCTTTCCGTCGGCCGAATTGAAATCCACCGCCTCCGGATCTCCTGATGCTCCTCGGGGGTGATGGAGGCCAACGCCTTATCGAGGATGGAGGCGAGGATCGGCCAGTCGTTGCGCACCCCGATCCGCAGCCCCTCGGTTTCGAAAGGAGCGATTCCGGCCAGTTTAAGATTCAGGAAGTTGTATTCGCTGATCCTGTAGCTCAGCGAGGGAAGGTCGCTGACGATGGCATCGGCTTCACCACCCGAGACTTTGTTGAGCCCTTCCAGAATGGTGTCGACATACAGCGGATTGATGTCCGGCTGCGCGGCGAGGGCGATTTCCGTGAACGCGTAGCCCTTGACAAGGGCGACCCTCTTGCCGGCCAAAGCGGCCAGACTCTCGATGCCGGAATGCGCCAACGGGGTGACGATGGCGACGGAGTATTTGACATACGGCTGCGTGAACAGAAGAAACCGGCTGCGCTCCGGCGTCTGAGTGATGGCCGGGGAGACGTCCAGCTCCTTGTTTTCCAGCTTGGTCAGGACCTGGTTCCAGGTGAGACCCGGTTGGACCTCCAGGGTGATTCCAAGGCGGTCCTGGATCAGAGCGACGTAGTCCGCCGCAATCCCTGAATAGCGCCCGGTTGAATTGACAAACTCGTAGGGCGGCCAGGCGGGATCGACTCCGACCCGCAGACGAGGATGCTCCTCGATCCACGATCTCTCCTCGGGGGTGAGCTCCAAGGCGACCGGCTTGCTCTTCTCGTCGAATGGGATGGGAGCCGGTTCACGCAAGCGCTTCGCGCCTTGCTCCCAGGTCGAGCCAGTCGAAGGCACAAGCGAAATCATCAGGATGAAAATCCAGGCTCCGATAAGCCACCATCGGCCCGGATGGTCTCTCGTCATGGCAGCCCCACTTCCAAATTCAAACGACTTAGTCAGGGTCTGTGCTGAATCCTTTTCAGGGTCTCACGAAGCCTCTCCACCTGGTAGGGCTTCTGGATGAATCCCGCCAAGCCTCTCCCTGCAAAACGCGCCGCAATCTCTTGCTCACTATAGCCGCTCGAGAGCACGACCCGCACGCCCGGATCGATCCTTCGAAGCTCCCGGAACGCCTCTTCACCATTCATGCGAGGCATGGTGAGGTCCAAGAGTACCAATGCAATCTCCTTTCCACGAAAGCGAAAAATCTCGACGGCTTCCTGACCGTCTCCGGCCGTGAGCACGGAAAATCCCAGCCGTTCGAGCATGAGCCGCCCAATCCCCAGGATCGTCTCGTCGTCGTCCACCAGAAGAACGGTTCCGCTGCCACACCACTCACTGGCGGATTCGACCGCCTCCGCGACCATCTCCTCCCCCTCCTGAAACGAAGCGGGGAACAGGAGACGGAAGGTCGTCCCCTTGCCTGGCTCGCTGTAAACCTTGAGGGCCCCCTTGTGGCCTCGCACGATCCCCAGCACAGCCGACATCCCCAACCCTCGCCCCGTGAACTTGGTCGTAAAAAACGGCTCGAAGATGCGCGCCTGCGTTTCCTTGTCCATGCCACACCCGGTGTCGCTCACTTCGAGGCTCACATAGAGCCCCTCCGGAAGCGAGTCATCCAGGAAGGTTTCCCGAAGATATTCCGCGTCGCAGTGCCGTGCGCCCGTCGAGATCGTGATCACGCCGCTTCGGTCGCCGATGGCCTCGGAGGCGTTGATCACCAGATTCATGAGCACCTGGCGGAGCTGGGCGGGATCGCCTTCGATCGAGGGCAGCTCCTTGGCCAGACTCAGATTCAGCAGAGCTTTCTTGGAGATGCAAGTCTTCAGCATGTGGACCATTTCATGGATCACTTCATCGAGCCGCAGACGCTCGATGACGAACTTCCCCTTGCCCGAATACGCCAGCATCTGGCGGCAGAGATCGGCGGCACGGTGGGAGGCGTTGATGATCTCCTGGATGCTCGGTCGAGCAGGAGAGACAGGGGACATGTCGAGCAAAGCAAGATCCGCATACCCCAGGATAGCCATAAGCAGGTTATTGAAATCATGAGCAATACCTCCAGCCAGCACGCCAAGGCTCTCGAGCTTCTGGGCGTGCAGCAGACGTCGCTCCATCTCGAGGCGCTCGGCTTCCATCCGTTTGCGCTCCGTAACATCCGTGTGCGTGCCCAGCATCCGCAGCGGCTTCCCCTCCTTGTCCCATTCCACGATCTTGCCAAGGGAGAGGATCCACTTCCAGTCGCCGGACTTCGTCTGCTGTCTGAGCTCGACCCGGAATTCGTTGCACCGTCCGTCGATGTAATCCTGGTAGAGCCGGATGGCGTGCTCCCGGTCATCAGGGTGCAGACGATCACGCCACGCGGCGCGGGTTTCCCGGAAGGACTCAGGGGAGTAGCCGAGCATCCGCGCGTATTCGGGACTGACAACGACTTCGCCCGTCTGCACATTCAGATCGTACAGCCCCTGGTCCGCCGCCGCGAGAGCCAGCCGCAGACGCTCTTCGCTCTCGCGCAGCGCCGTTTCGCTTCGGCGACGCTCGGTCACATCCTGGAACACCAGAACGGTACCGGTGAGGCTCCCCCTCTCATCCAGAATAGGAGCGGCGCAGTCATCGATGGGAATCTCGCCACCGCCGCGTCGAACCAGAATGCTGTGATCCGCAAGACCGACGGTCTGCCCCTCGTGGAGAACGGTCGCCACGGGATCCTCCACGGCCTCGCCAGTCTGCTCGTTGACGATCTTGAAGACCTCCGACAGCGGACGCCCGTTCGCCTCATCGCAAGACCATCCCGTGAGCCGCTCGGCGACGGGATTCATGAAGCTCACCCCGCCGAGGGAGTCCGTGGCAATCACCCCATCCCCGATGCTCATCAGGGTCGTCGCATACCGGCGCTCGCTTTCACGAAGCCTCGCCTCAGCCTGATGCTTGTAGAGCGCCATTTCGATCGCGGCCTGAATTTCTCGGTCCTCGAACGGTTTAATGAGGTATCCAAACGGTTCGGAAAGCTTGGCGCGCTGGAGGGTGCTGTCCTCGGAAAACGCGGTGAGATAGATGACGGGGATGTGCCAGCGCTGACGAATCTCCTCGGCGACCGTAATCCCGTCCTGATCCCCTTTGATCCGAATATCCATGAGCACCAGGTCGGGACGGCTCGACTCCACCAGCGTCAGCGCTTCACTGCCCCGGTCCGCCACTCCCGTCACTTCGTAGCCCAGATCCACCAGACGGTCCTGAATATCCAGCGCTACGATGACCTCGTCTTCCACGATCAGGATTCGGGTCGGCTTCATCCAATCGTCCCTTTCATGCCGAGTGGGCGGGAAATGCGATCTCGAAAACGGTTCCGTGCTCACTGGTGACCGACATGCGGCCATCCAGCTGGCGGGCCAAGTTGCGCACGAGGAGCAAGCCCAGTGTCTCCGTGGTCCCAGGGTCCATCGCGGGAGGCAGTCCAACGCCGTCGTCCGAGACGCGCAACACAAGCCGTCCTTCGGGCTCGCTCCGAAGCTCGACGAGAATCTCCCCCGTCGAGTCGGAGGGAAACGCGTGCTTGAGCGCGTTGGAAACCAGCTCGTTGATGATCAAGCCGGCCGGGATGGCCAGATCCAGATCCAAAGTCACGTCGACGATCTCGTGGCGCAGACGGACGTTCTCCGCGCCGGCCCCATACGAGCGCGCCACGTGGCTGCACACGTTCTTCACGTACTGCGGGAACCGGACCTTCGCCAAATCGCCGGACCGGTAAAGGGTCTCGTGCAGCAGCGCCATGGACCGCACCCGGTTTTGAGTGTCCCTCAAGACCTCGTGGACCTCAGGATTGTGGATCTTGCGGGCTTGCAGTTTCAGGAGGCTGCTGATGACCTGCAGGTTGTTCTTCACCCGGTGGTGTACCTCTTTGAGCAAGGATTCCTTCTCGAGCAGGGAATTGCGCAGCGCCTCCTCGGCCTGCCTGCGCTCGCTCAAGTCGAGCTGCTGAACGATGGCGTGCGCCACCTGGCCCCGAGCGTCCAGAACCGGAGAGATCGTGGCCTCCAAAACCACCCGCCTGGTTTCGGCGACATGGACGGTGCTCAGCTCGGAGCTGTCGTAATCGACCATGAACCGGACCGTCTCGCCCTGCTCGAAGACCCGTCTCACCAGGGGCATGACCCCTCGGCTTTCAAGCACATTGTCCGTGAACAAGTTGTAACGCCCCACCAGCTCTTCCTCGGTTCCTCGAAGCAGGGTCCGACAAGCCTGATTCATGCGGATCATGGTGCCCGTGCTGTCCGAAACCCACATGGAGAAGGGACTGTGCTGGATGATGGTCTCCAGAAAGGCTTCCGAAGCCCGCAGCTCTTCTTCCGCCCGATTCCGGTCCGTGATGTCGATCGCAATCCCGCCCAGAAGCGGCGGGCGACCTTCTCGGGGAATGGGAAATTTGCTCGTTTGGAAAATCCGCTCCCGGTTGGCGATGTCTCTCACCCATTCCGCCACCGTGGTCAGGCCGCCCACCAGGGCCGCCCGGTCGTCGGCCTCCATCCTTGCGGCGGCCTCGGCCGGGAGCAGCTCACGGGTGGACTTCCCCACGACATCCCCCCACCCGAACAGCTCGCGGAGGTAGCGGTTGGCGTAGACCACCTTGCCGCCCGAATCCTTCATGAAAACTCCAGCGGGAAGATTATCCATGAAGACGCTGAACCGCTCCTCGGATTCCCGCAATGCTGCTTCAGCCTGCTTGCGCTCCGTGATGTCCACAAACGTGAGAAAGCCGGCAAGGACCGCGCCGTCTTCGTTGCATACGGGCACGGCATCGACGAGAATCCAGCGCTCCGTGCCATCCAGGCGGAGAACCCGCATTTCCCGGCTCCTGGTCGTTTTCCCCATGAGCGCCAAGGTGATTGGAAGCTCTGAGGCGGGAACCTCCCTCCCGTCCGCACTGTAGTTGATCCAGCTTGCCTCAAGCGTGAAAAGGTTCAGGCCGCTGTGATGCGCCGTCCCCTTCGGGGCTCCAAGCACGCTCCGGCAGCTCTCGTTGACCAGCTCGATCGTTCCATCCGGAAGGGCCAGGACCATGGGAACCGGCGACTGCAAGATGACCGATTGCAGAAGCGACTGCAGCCTCGCGGCTTCAGCCTCCGCACGCACCCGTTCACTGAGGTCGAGGCCCACCCCCACCAGGTAGCTCTTGTCGCCTGCCGCGATCCGCAAACCCGTCAGAAAAAACGGCACGGCCTGCCCGTCCTTGGTCAGGATCCGTCCTTCGACATGGCTTCTCCCCTCGAGAAAGACCTCCTGGATTTTCCGGGCCACACTTTCTCGGTCTTCCGGCAAAAAGAACTCAAGGGCGCGCATGCCGCTGACCGTTGCCGCATCATAGCCGGTGGCACGTTCCAGCTGTTTGCTCCACCGTGCAAGCCGGCCCTGCTCGTCAAAGACATAGAAGATCCCAGGCATGCTGTCGATCAGGGTATCCGTGAAGTGCATCTCCTGCCGCAGGGCATCCTCGGCCAGCTTGCGCTCGGTGATGTCGATGACGATTCCCTGGAAGAAGCTGATCTGTCCCTCTCCGTCACGCTCCAACAGGGTGCGATCCTCCACCCAGCGCACTCTCCCGTCCTTGGAGACGATTCGGTACTCCTGCTGGAACCGGTCCACACCCGCCGCGGAGTAAAACTGAACCTCATGGGCGACTCGAGCCAGGTCATCGGGGTGCACGATCGACGAGAACGGGACGGCCCCCGAGCGCAGCTCATCCGGCGAATAGCCAAATTGCCTCACATTTTCGGAAACCATGTCCACGGGCCAACCTTCGACGGCTCTCCACCGGAACAGGACCACCGAGCTGTTCTCGACCACCAGGTTGGCCAGTTTGAGTGCCTCCTCGGCCCGTTTCCGCTCCGTGATGTCGACGGCGAAGCCATCGAGATGAATCAGCTCGCCACGCTCATTGCGGACCGACCTCGCCGAAACGGACACCCAGCCGACACTCCCGTCCTTCCTGCGGACCTCTTGCTCGAGCCCGGTAGAGACGTCAGACCGCTCGATCTCACTGATCAGCCGGGCCCTGTCTTCTTGACGGACATAGATGTCCTTCCCAATATCAGCGACCGATTGGATCATCTCCTCCGGAGAATCGTACCCGTAGATCCGAGCGAACGCCGGATTGACACTTAGGAAACGTCCCTCGGGCGTGCTCCGGAAGATCCCCTCGATGGCATTTTCGAAAATGGAGCGATATTGCGCTTCGCTCTCACGGAGTGCCGCTTCCGCACGCCGCCGCTCGGCGAGCTCCGACTTGAGGCTCTGCATGGAGCGTCTGACCTCCCGGGCCATTCGATCGAAAGTGCGCGCAAGGCTTCCGAGCTCATCGCCGCGGTCGGTCGGCAGATTCCTGACCTCCCTGCCGGCAACCAGATCCTCTGCGGCTGCGTTGATGAGCAGGATGGGGCCGACAATCCAACGGACCGTCAGGAGCCCAACCGCAAGGGCCAGACCCAACGCCAGAAGGCACAGGACGAGTGTTGTCTTAACGTTCTTGTGAATCTGAGCCATGAAATCCGATTCGGGGATGACAACCACGATCCTCCAGTCGAGACCGCGGGTGTCTTTAAAAGGCATCACCTGGACAAAGAGGCGCTCACCCTCGGGGGCGTCGTCCAAGGAAATCCTCCCATCGACCCCTACCCAGTCACCAACCTCGCGTGTGAGTGCGCGGGCCGATTGCCGGATCAACGCAACGGGGCTCTCCTCCGCCCGCATGCGCAGCACCTCGCCCTCCGAGGACATGGAGAAAACAGGCTCATCCGCCGATGAAGCGACGAGCTGACCCGATTCGTCGACAATATACGCCAAACCGTTCGGGCTGCCCCGATTCCCTTGAAGGAACGCGGTGATCTCCGAGAGGCGAACTGCGGCCGTGGTGACGCCCTTCAAGGTCCCGGAAGCGTCGTAAACGGGGAGGCTAAAGGCGATCTGGAGCGCCGGATCGACAAAATGTTTGAAGACCTTGGACCAATGGGGCTGATGGGCTTCAGTCGGTGAACGGTACCACGGTCGGCTTCGCGGATCGTACGGGCCGGCGTTCTTCGCGGGGGAGGCGGGCACTCCCATGTCGCCGACTTCGTAGGTGAACAAGGCAAACCCCGTCGTGGCGTCGCAGAACTGGCCGACCGCTTGTCCGCCGTTTTGTCTGTCGATGGCGATGTATTCGCCCTTCTCGTTGCCCGCGGCGATCTTGGTCAGGCTCGGGAAAAGCCTCGATTGATGCCAAAGGTAGCCCTGCCACGTGGGAAGGTCGTCGATGTTCAGCAAACCCTGAAAAGCAACGTCTCGGTTCAGGTGAGCAACATCACGGGCAATGGCGAAAAAGCGGCGGAGGTCTTCCTCGATCCGGGTGGCAATCTCGCTCCGCAATCGATCGACCATTTCGAAAACGCTCTGTCGCCCGCTTCGGAAGGAGAGGAAGCCGGTCAAGACGACAGTGGCGCTTACAAGCAAGACGAAAAGCGTCACGAGCACCAGGCGCAAGGACGATCTTCTCGGGACGGAATTGACGCGCTCCATGGTCCCCATGGCTTCCCCGCTCTAAGGAAAAAGGTTGGAATTGCTTCGGGGTCGACAAGCCTGCCTCAACGCGGAATTCTCCGCCGGTCTACGGCGGCAGGGCAGGCACCGCCAGGTTCAGAAGCATTCTCCTGCTCCGCCAACTGCTTGCTCAGCGTTCGTGATCGTGCTTTGGATAGACAAAGGGCCGGGCCGCTCCAGGCGAGAGCCCGAAGCGACCATAAATTTACATAATAATCGACGTGTTATCAATCGGAACAGGGAGTCGTTTTTCACTTTGCCCGGTTGAAGCCCACCTGTCAACCGGAACCATCCACAACGGCTTCCCGTGGCCCATCGGAGATGCCTTTCGCTTCGAAAATGTAGTAAGTGTGGCTCATGAACCGTTCATGTGACCCATTCGGATGAACTCAGGATGATGCACTCCAAATAGACCCTCGCTACGACCGAGCCTCAGGCTCCCAGACCGGCAACTTGCTCGGTCGCCCAAACAAGGAAAGACCGGTGCTGGATCATGCATGGCTGGCGCGGGACATCGCTTTGCGCACACCCGACCGGCTGGAAGAGCTCGATCTTCGGGAGGCGGCGGAAGCTCTCACCAAGGACGACCCCTATCCACGCCGGGACGGACCGCCGCTATGGCCGCTCGATCGCCACCCGAACGTCGGGTGTCGAACGTCGGGTGTCGGGTGTCGGGTGTTCAGACTGACGGTTGCCTGCCGCTCTCCCCGAGACCCGAAACCTTGACCAAGGCAACCCCATCAGCAGTCGTGAAGTGTGCTCCCCTGCGACCCAGCCACGAGCCTTGATCCCGCAGAGGTCTTTTAGCCGGTTTGTGCTATTTTTGCTTACTCCCCCCTGACGCACGCATGGTATATGCATTCCAGAGTGGGTGGCTCAAAGGCGCATACGATGTGGAGGATTGGATCATGAGGAAGTTTATCGCGGTTTACATTGACCTTGAAAACGTCGCCGGGATTTTAGACCTCGATAAGATGCTTCAAGACATCATCCTGGAGGAAGACAGGGAAGAACCGGAAGAATATGTGTTCGCGGTCAAGTTTGCCTGCGGCAATACGAATTCGATTTCAAAACTGCGGGAGCAATTGATCAACCACAATTTCGATATTCGCGAAGCCCCGCATATCTCGGGTAAAAAGAATCGAGCAGATTTGATCATCAGTATGAGCGCCTTTGAGAAGCTATACCTGGATAAACCTTCTATCGATCGTTTTGTATTTGTAACACGCGATTCTGATTTTTCAGTTATCATGGATCTTTTAAGAAAATACGGAAAAGAAGTGTGGCTGATCACTCAAGCTGACGATGCGCAAAGACCTATTTTTACCAGTTGTACCGATAACATTATGGTCCTTCCTCAGCCGAAGAAATCACCTTTAAAGAAAGAAAGGAAGACAGCCAAGGTTCAAAAAGACAGTTCTGACATGGATACCATGAAGCCTCAATCAGACGATGAAGGTGAGCATTCAAAGAATAAGATAGCCGAAGACTTGTTTAAGAGAGTCCTCATTAGCCTGGATCCAAGCGAGCAGCACCAGCTCAACGCCATTGCAAACAAGATGAGGCAGTTGGATAAGTCTTTCAAGATCAAGAATACGAACTACAAAAAGATGACGAACCTGGCAAAGCAGTTCGAAAAGCAAGGATGGTTCAAGACCGTCAAGAGCAAAGAAGGACACCTCATGCTCATGGACTTGGACGTTTCACGCTGACCCGACGTCGGGGAATCATGAGGCATCCCTCACAAATCACGGAGCAAGCATTTGAAGCGACCGATTTTCGACCGGCAACAGCGGACACACACGACGGCTCTGTTTCTGTTGAGCGCTCTCATGATTCTCACAACCGTCGCCCAAGCCTGGTCATGGGAGGCGACCGACGCCGAGATGAGGGCCTACGTGCGGTCTCTCGACAAGACCCGAGAGACTTGTCAGGAGGGAGTCTTCAGGGAGCTGATCGCGGTGATTCCCGACGCCGACCCTGTCAACAACAAGCGGCTGTGCGGCGATGATCTCGTGTGGGAAGGCGAGCCGGGCAAGTCCAGGGTTCTGGTCGCCACGTTCATGGATCGGGGGGCATTCGAGAAATACTACAAACCGTACCTCGATCAGCACCTCGAGAGCTACCGTCTGAAGAAAAGTCTTTGGGTCACGGTGGTCCCCGAGCTCCGAAACGCATTTGTCCGAGGGTGCAAGAGGGATCAGCCACTCAAGCTCGATCGATGCCCTCCCACGCCAAAGCGGATCGCCAAGCTGCTCGGGCTGCCACCGAACAAGGATTACGAAATCCTTGTCGAGCTTTGGGTGAGCCCTGCGGATCTGTTTCGTCCCAGCGCCGACCCGGAGATCACGGATCATGAGGCGGAGCCCGCCACCAGGACCAGCGAGGGGCTTTGGGCCTTCCGCTCCGATCAGAGCCCGTTTTCGCGGATCGACGAGACGGAGCTCTTCCTCGACCATGCCGGTGGCTCGGCGGTCCCATTCAAGGCGTGGTATGCCGACACGGCAAGCCGCTACGACCCGCTGAACTGGGATGCGCCCTGGACAAGGCTCGGCTACACCTACGACTGGGGTAGCGCCAGAAATCACGTCGGGGTGAGTGAATTCATCGTCCGGATCAACCCGGACCCCGACCCGGAGAAGCAATATGCCGAGGTCCGACTGGTGCGGGCCATCGACTCGGCTACACCCGATTGGAGCCGCTATTTTCGGTGCCTGCGGCAGCTCCGTGCCGGCCGGCACTAGGAGCCTCGCAGCCATTTGCGCCCGCCAGGAGATCGGCGCTGCACTTCAGGCCGTACATCGATTCGGCGCTCTGAACGGCCGCGATCACGGCCCGTTCCATGGCTCGCGCCGCAAGCAGCCCCACAACGCTGAGATCCGCCTCGACGCGGCCGGTAGAAACGGCGAAGATGGTGTCGCCGTCGACCATGGAATGCGCGGGCCTCATGGTCCTTGCATATCCGTTATGAGCCATCGAGGCCACCTTGGCAGCCTGCGCCTTGCCAAACGCGGCATTCGTGGCGACAACACCGATGGTCGTGTTGCCGCTGAAGAGATTCTTTTTGTCGGCAAAAGACTGAATCATGACTGCTTCCGTATCGTCCAGCCCGTCGAGATTTGCGTTGAGCAGACCGGCGAGCTTCTTGCCCGTTTGCGGATCCACGACGTCTCCGAGACAGTTCACCGCCACGAGGGCGCCGACTTTCAGGCTTTCCACCTGCAGGGCGAAGCAGCCCAGACCGCTCTTCATCGCGCGCTCCATCCCCAAGACTTTCCCCACCGAGGCTCCGGTCCCAGCGCCCACGCAACCCTGGGGGCATTCCCTGGCGTATGCATTCTGGCAGGCTCGATACCCCATCGCTTTGTCCGGCCGTACCCGGTGGTCGCCGACCGTCAGATCGAACAAGGCTGCCCCGCAAACAATCGGAACCCGCGTCACCCGGACATCGAAGCCGATCCCGTTCTCTTCCAGGTATTCCATAACGCCCGCCGCCGCATCTAGCCCGAAGGCGCTGCCCCCCGCAAGGAGGATCGCATGGGCCTCCTGGACCAGGTTGACGGGATTCAAGAGATCCGTCTCCCGAGTTGCGGGCGCCCCACCCCTCACGTCCACCCCAACGGGTGCCCCGCTTTCACAAATGAGGACCGTGCAGCCGGTTGCCGCATTCAGGTCCTGAGCATGTCCTATTTCAAGGCCCTCGATTTCGAGGAAATCAATCGTTCTCATGGAAGTCCAATCTTCGGTTCACGGACTGATTTCAAGAATGGCCGCTCACGCCGGTCTTCAGGCTCAGTCGCCCGAGCGCGGCTCGACCTCGCTCAACACGCATCACCACACAACGGCCCACCGGTACCGGCCGCCGCAAGGAGCTGGGCGTCCTGGCAGATGGCCGCAATGGGCTTCCCAACACCGGCGAACTGCGGCACGGTCCGCAGCGCATCCGTTGGGCGACTTACCCCAGAATGCGCTCAACAACCCACATGACCTGAAGATCGCACGTCTCCCCATGCGCTCGCCTGTTGGCGCAGTAGACCAGTCCAAGACAGGCGGTTCGCCCTTCTCAGGCGGTTTTCGCTTCAGAGAGTCGAAACATCTCCCAGCTTTGAGTCGGAAGTTGATCTTGCGCTGGTTCAGCGTGAAGTGGAATTTTGCCTTCAGCCAATAAGCTACTGCCGGCGGAGGTCCTTTGGTCCGTCGACAGCTTGCGGGGACTCTGTCCCTTGCACCCCTGGAGCTCAAGAGGCATAGGGGGAAGCTCTGGATGTTGTCTTGGGGCTGCTGGCTTGGTGGGCTCGCCTCCCCCGGTTGGACACCCGTCATAACCCCGCTCGGTTATCCCTTGGCGGGAGGCTCTCCGGGCCGACCTGCCTCTGTTTCGCCGAGCACGGTAAGACTAAACAGTTCGTGGCCTAGCCGTCAAGCGCCCGTGCGACATCCGGATCCTCGAAACAGTGCTGCTACAGTGGGAGGACATGGTCTAGTGCTCCGTCAAAGAGGGTTTTACCTGGCAAGAGAACACCCCCTAACCCCTCTCGAGGGGGGGAATCAAAGGGAGGTGTACCTTGCGAAACAAAGTTGACAGAGCACTGGTGGCTTTATCGAATATCCAGCGACGGGTCCGAGCCGCGACTGCCCATGCTCGTCCCGATCACCGGCAAGCTTCGCCTCCGCCGTGGCCCCCCCATACTCGACAGGATTTCCAAAAGCGGACACGGCCGAGCCACCCGTACCACCCCAAATACCGGCACCGATTTCACGCTTGATGAGCGGTGGAAACTCATTGTAATAGTGAGCTGTAGGACGGTGGTCGGCTTACCCGTCCCACAAGCGCGCTTTGGCAAGAGCCGGCACTCATTGCCCGAGTCACCCCGCCGGATCGGAAGATGCTCCTCTACTTATAGAACGGTCCAATACGACCCCAGAGTGCGATACGAGCATGAACTTGGCGTACCTGCGCTTGAGTGAGGATTTGCCTCAGCATGAGGAGATTCCCGGTCACGTCGTGACCGCGTTCTCCGATGTGGAGTCCCTTGTCGAGTGGAGCGGCCCGTGGGAGGCGGTTCTTCTCGGCTGCCACGATGCGAGGCTCGCGGAAGAGGCCATCAGGAAAATCCGTTCGTCTCCCAAAGGGGTTCTCGCTCCGATTGTCACGCTGAACGATCTCGGCCACAGGATTCGCCTGCTCTCGGACGGGACGGGGCCTGACATCGCCGCCGCCGTTGCGGATCTTGAGGCGATCGTCGATCGCATGCGCGATATCCCTGGGGAGGTTCTCGATCAGGGGCAGGATTTCAGGCTGCTGGGCTACCTCTACTGCCGGCCGGATCAACTGCTGACGACGGACCGCCAGTGGCACCATGAGCACGTCCATTCCTACCCCCTGGCGCAAGTGCTGGCGGATCCCGGAACGACGGTCGAGCGGTGGCTTTCCAACCTGGTCGATCGCCGGTATCTGGATCGGGCGGAGCTCCTGGACCGTTTGCGCCTGTGTCCGAAGTGCTCCGGACGCCACCACAACTTCGTGGATGCATGCCCCCAGAACCGCAGCATCGATATCGTTCAGAAGCCCTTTCTGCACTGCTTCACGTGCGGGCATGTCGCTCCCGAGGAGAGCTTCCTGGCCTCCGGCGCCCTGGTATGTCCCAATTGCGCCGCCCGCCTGCGCCACATCGGAACGGATTACGACCGTCCCCTCGAGAATTACGCTTGCAACGAGTGCGGCCACACCTTCATCGAGCCCATCGTGATCGCACGGTGCCTCTCCTGTGGCGCCGAGAACGATCCGGACGCTCTGATTCCGAGTCACGTCTATTCCTTCAAGCTGGGCGAACGGGGTCTCATCGCCGCACGCACCGGCAGTCTCGAGGACATCTACGCCCTTTTCGACAACCTGAACTACATTCGACCGCAGTTTTTCGAAACGCTGGTCGACTGGCTCATGGCCCTCTGCCGCCGCTATCCACAGGAGTTTTTCAGCCTGCTCGGCATTCGGCTGAGCAACGTGCTCGAGCTTACCGACCGGATCGGTCGGTACCGCACGTCGGAGCTGGTCGATGAGTTTGCCGTGCGGTTGCGCGATGCGATTCGCAAGACGGACCTCACCACCCGGACGAGCCAGCGGACCCTCTGGATCCTGCTGCCCAAGACCGATCGTCCGGGGTGCGGCGTCCTGGCCTCGCGCATTCGAAACATCCAGGAGCATACCAGACAGGAGGAAGGAGTTCAGATCGAGATCGAGATCGTGACCTTCAGCGCCCCCATGGACATGGCGCCCGATGAGCCCGCCCGGTTGATGCTCCCCCGGCTGATGGGAGATTTGGATTAGGCCATGCAGACGATCTACCAGATCATCGAAACGGTGTACCTCCTGCTCCAAAGTCCCTTCAACCAGGGATTCTGGCTGTTTGTGTTCAAGTTCATCCCGTACGTCGTGTTCTTCGAGGTTCCGGTCTACACGGTGGTTTTCCTGGGCGTTCTGAAATACGTGATCCGGACGGAAACGGAAGTGCCCGAAGTGCTGCCCTTCCACCCGGCCGTCTCGTGCGTGGTCACGTGCTACTCGGAAGGCGAGGACGTGAAGATGACCATCGTCTCTCTCGCCGAGCAGCTCTATACGGGCCTGATCGAGATCATCTGCGTCGTTGACGGGGCCACGCGGAACATCACAACCTACGAGGCCGCCAAGAGCATGGAAGCCTACGTCAAGACGAAGCGGGGGCGTGTGCTCACGGTCCTTCCCAAGTGGCAGCGCGGCGGTCGTGTTTCCAGCCTGAACGCAGGGCTTTCCGTCGCCCGGGGGGAGATCGTCATGGCCCTCGACGGCGATACGTCTTTCGACAACATCATGGTGGATCGGGCCGTCCGGCATTTCGCCGACCCCAACGTGGTCGGCGTTGCGGGATGTCTGCGCGTTCGCAACTACAGGACGAGCATCTGGACCCGGCTTCAGGCCATCGAGTACCTCCTTTCCATCCACGCGAGCAAGGTGGGGTTGAGCGAGTTCAACGTGGTGAACAACATTTCCGGAGCTTTCGGGATCTTCCGGAAGTCCTTCCTCCAGACCATCGGGGGCTGGGACAGCGGGACGGCCGAGGATCTGGACATCACCATGCGGATCAAGAATTACTTCGGGCGCCATCCGAATCTGAAAATCCTCTTCGAGCCACAGGCCATGGGGCATACCGACGCTCCGCACACGCTGACGGGCTTCATGAAGCAGCGGCTTCGGTGGGACGGAGACCTGTTTTACCTCTATATACGCAAGCACTACCACAGCTTGAGACCCGGTCTTTTCGGGTGGCGGAACTGGACGCTGACCCTCTGGACGGGACTCTTCTTCCAGCTGGTGATGCCCTTCGTGATCTTGACCTACACGGTGTTCACGTTTGCGTTTTTCCCGATTGGGTATTCGCTTGGCGTCTGGGTGGTGGTGTATCTTTTCTACCTGCTCCTGACATTGGTTTTCTACCTGGTCTTCCTGCTCTTTCTGTCCGAGCGGCCGAAGCAGGATCTACAGCTGGCGCCATTGATCCCGATCGTCCCGCTGTTCACGTTTTTTACGCGGCTCTGGAGCGGCGTGGCCACGGCGTGGGAAATGGTGTTCAAGAGTCATCTGGAGAGCTCCATGGCTCCCTGGTATGTCCTCAGGAAAACGAAGTTCTAGTCGACGGAAGGCGGCCCGTGCGGACCTCAACGGCAGACCATCACAGCTCACGGGGCTCATCCAGGAGCCGGACCGGCGCGGACAAGCGGCATCGGACTTCTCCGGGCTTCGTGCTGCCGGCAATTCTGCTCGTGATGCTGCTCACCGGGATCCAGGGGACGGCCGGCACGACGGTGACCCTCGAGGAGCTGGAGCGGAAGATCCACAACGCCCCGCAGGTCCTGGTCGCGGCCGCCGAGCTCGAGCAGCAGATTCAGCTCTTCGAGCGTGAGCAGGCGTTGAGCGGGTGGAAGATCTTCGGGGGCTTCAGCAACGGGACATATCAGGAAGCGAGCGATGCCAACAAGATCCGGCACTTCAACCAGGCGTCGATCCGGATGGGCTTGCGCTACCCGCTCCTGGGATCGCGCAAGAAAGAGCAGCTGAGCATGCTGCGCGCGGAAGCCCGGACCTGGGAGAATCGCCACAAGCTCGAGCTGGCAAGTCGAATCGGCCTCAACGCGCTCCGAAGCCACTATGTCAATTACTGGGGGTGCGAGCGTCGGATCGAGCTGAGCAAGGCGTTTCTCGACGGCCGTGAGACTCTCGAGGCCGCGTTGAGGGAGCGGGTTGCGAAGGGGTTCCTGCTGGAGGCGGATCGCCAGGAATTCATCACGGCTTTCGGGCTGGCTGAACGGAACATCGCCAACGCACAGGCCATTCAAAAGCGCGCTCTGGGCGTTATCTGCCTCCTGACGAATGGCCACTTCGAGACCTTGTCGACCGAATGCCCAACGCTTCCGTTGCCCTGCGTGAACGAAGCCCGGCTCAAGGCCAGGATCCTGGATACCCACCCGGAGCTTGCTTTGCGCCGCAGTCTCATGGACGAGCAGCTCGGTGCCATGCGCCTGGGGAATCGAAGTGACGTGGACGCGAGCCTGGACCTTTCCGGCAACGGGTCCGTGGACTATCCCGCGGGGCAGCCGGGTTACGGGCTCACCATGTCCTTCAACGTGCAGCTGCCGGCGCGGATCAAGACGGCCACTGAAGCCGGTCGACAGGCTGCACGGGCCGGCCTCAACAAGACCAAGCTCGAGCTCGACCAGAAGTCCGGAGAGCTCCTGGTCGATGCGGCTGAATCGTTGGAGAAATATCACGCGGCGTATGCGAACCTGCGGTTTTCCAATCAGCGCGTGAAGGCTGCTCTCGAATCGGTGCGGGAAAACCAGCTTCGAGCCGGCTATCTTCCGGGCGATACCCTGGAGAAGCTGCAGCAGAGCCGATTCCAGTATTATCAGACCAGCCTCGACCTGATCGATGCCGAGGTGCTCTTCCTGCAGGCTCAAGCGACCCTTCTGCAGCTGGCGCCGGAAGGCTGCGAGCGGGATGCCGATGACACCTTGCCCGACGGGCCGACCCAGTCGGTCATCCAAAACGATCCCGTGCGTCCCGACTGGCTCGCCTGGCCCAAATCGAGTCTCGAGAGCAAAGGGAGCAAAGGTCGCTTGAAAAAGGCTCCCGAGGCCGTTCCCATAGCCGCGGCAGCGGTCGCTCGCCCGACGGCCGTCTATCACTGGGAAACGGAGCCCTGGCTGGATGGGTCCATTCCGTGTCAGGAGATCCTGCATCAGCTTGCCGAGCACGGCGTCGGGCGCGTTCTGCTCGGCCTGAACGAGGCGCAGATTCGGAGAGCCCAGACCGTCGAAGGGGCTCGCAGCTTACGAGCGTTCCTGGAAGGTGCCCGTTCCGGCGGGGTCACCGTCGATCTGCTGCTGGGAGAGCCCACCTGGATTCTTCCGGGTGCCAGAGAGGATCTGATCACCATCATCCAGCAGCTGAAAGACCTCCCCTTCGACGGTCTGCACCTCGATCTCGAGCCGGATCAGCTCGACACCAGCCGGTATTCCCGGGAGTACCTGCTCGGCGAGCTGACCCACACGCTCCAGGCCGTTGGCCAGGTGAGCCCCTGGCCCGTGGGCATCAGCGTGCATCCCCGCTTTTTCGACAAGGGCAAGTTCAAACTCTGCCTTGCCTGTGCGCTTGAGACCATGCGCATTTCAGAAGTGGTGCTGATGGTCTACGTTTCGGACCCGGCCAAGGCCGCCGAGCGGGTTCGGCCCATCCTGAAGCGAAATCCCGGCCTCCGGTTTTCGGTCGCTCTCAGCGTCGAGCCGTCCCTTGACACTTCCGAAAGCTATGCGGTGCAGGGCGCCGCCGCCGTATCGAAAGCGGTGGAGACCCTCAAGCAGCGCTTGGGGGGAGGCAATTTCTTCACCGTGGTCATTCAAAGCTGGCGTTTTCTCGAGATGATGAAACCATGAAGGTAACCTTTCGTTCGTCCAAGAGTACCGAGCCCGACCGGGAGCGCGGGGTGCGGGTTCCCTACGGGCCGACCAAACGGGCGGTTGCTCGCTGGCGGTGGTACCTGGTTCTCATCCTGGTCTCAACGCCTCTGTTGTATCTGATGGGGCAGATTTTCTACACGACCGTCGTCGTGACTGCCTCGGGGTTTGTCTCCCTCGAGAAGGTGGCGATCAACACCCAGATTGCGGGCTGGCTGAGCCACCTTGGGGCTCGGGTGGGAGAGGAGGTGGCGCCGGGGCGCGTTCTGGCCATCTTGTCGAGTCCGGAGCTGGTGCAGCGCGAGCAGCTGCTCCGCGCCGAAGCGGCGACCCACGATCTTTCGTCCCCGCCGCCGTCGGGGGCCTCGGCTCTCCAGGAGCTGGAAAAGGGACTCCGGCTGAGCCAGGAGGTGGTGGACTATCACCTGGCCCACATCAAGAAGGTGCGCTTTCTGTATGAGCAGGGAGCGGCGACGATTGCCGAGCTGAATCTGGCCCAGAGCAATCTTCAGCAGGCGGAGGCCAATCTGCAGCAGATGCGAAGCGCCATGGCGCTGCGACGCTTGGAGGATCTGAGGCTGCACGCTCCGGACCGGGTGTTCGAGACGAGAGCGAAGCTCATCGAAGCGGAGCTGCAGACCCTCGAGGAGCAGAAAGGGCGGCTGTTGCACAAGAGTCCCGTGCGAGGGCGAGTTCTGGAAGTGTTTGCCGAGGTGGGGCAATCGTTCAGCCAGGGGCAGCCCCTCCTCATGCTTGGAAGCCTCGAGCGCCCCTGTGTCCAGGCCTACCTGGACTCCAAGCACCTCAAATACGCGCAAGCCGGGCAAAAGGCAGTGGCCACCCTGAATGATGGGAGAAGCTACGACGTCGTGGTCCGCCAGAAACCGGAGCTGACCGGGAGGCTCCCTGCCGCCGCGGTGCCGGCGCTTGGCGAGCGCCAATTCATGCTGCTGGTGATCCTGGATTTCGTCGCGCCGCTTGCGCCCGACGACACCGTGGACAACCTGCCCGTTACGATCCGGTTCCCTTTTCGCTTCTGAGCGGATCCCCTCAGCCCGCGGTCAGTGCCACACGGAAGGCGCGGAGCGAGTATCGGCATCCGATGAGGGCGATGATGACCATGGCCCAGTAAAGCCACCACTTGAACGAAGGCTTCTGCAGCACCAGGGCGACCGCTCCCAGGACAAGGCTCAGCTGGAGAAAGAGAAGGGCCAGGTCGTAAATGTCCCCGGCCTTTCCTCAGATATTCACCTTCTTATCCCACTCCTTGGCCCCTTCAACCTCCCCGAAAGCACCGTCGATTCCCCTGGACCCAGCTCTCCCGGCCCGACTCCCGCCGAGCCGAGCAGCAGCTCTTGCTTTTCCTTGCTGTACCGCTGGATTTGCTCTCCAAGGTCCTTCACGTGGGTCTACAGGGCGGATACCTGTTCTGACCGGATGGATCCGAGCTCGATCAGGGTGTTGAGGAGATCGCGCTGCCCCTCGACGAGGCTCTGCTTGACGCTCTTCGACTGGTACCAGGCGTAGACGTTTGCTTTGGTGTTGTTGCCGATGAGCTCGTCATCGCCGTACTTGCTGACACCCATGTCCGTCACGGCCAGGAGGGCGAACGTCAGACCGCAGATCGGCTCGAACCGACCACCGGAGCGGTGCGCGGTGACTTCATCGATTCGGACTTCACTCATGGGAACACTCCAGGGATGTCTCATGCAGGGGGAGGGATGAAATCAAGACCCTCGATTGATTTTGCGGCTCCGTAGCCGAGATCGGTTGCACGGATCTTGGGCGGAAGGCCGCAGAAATGCGTCATCCCCGTAGGGATCTTTCGGTGCTCTTTGGTGGCATTGCTTCAAGGAAACCGATTTCATGGTGGCCCTCGGGAGCGGGTCGGCAGCAACTGTTCCGTAACCCTCATGCGCCCGTTGCCGCATACGGGGCAGACGGTGAGAGCGATCCCCGCCATTTGAAGCAACAGAGCCTGCCAGGTTTCTCCCGGGTTTGCCGAAGGAGCTTCTCGCGTCACTCCCGGAATCTCTTTGCATCGGGCGACCTTGGGTCTGGCGATGCCGGTTCGAGAGGATGCCGTAGTGGCGGATCTTCGTGAACCCTTCGGGCAAGATGTGAAGGAGAAACCGGTGAATGAATTCGAAGACATTCAGAGTTATCCGCTTCATCAGATTGTGATCCACGGAGCTTCGGTACCGGAAGGTAACCCGCTCCACCTCCATTCCGACGATTCGCTCATTGGACATTGCGACCCGGCGGGTGTAGCGCCCGAGATATTTCACGACTCTTTCGGCGTCTTGAAAGGGCCGCTTGCAGTAGACGACCCACTGCTTCGATAGAGACCCCGGAGAAACCGCTTGAAAGCGGCCTCGTTGTTTAGAGAGGCCGTCTCTCCGGAGAAGGTCACGCTTCCGGACCGGCATGCCCGTTTGAACAGTGCAAGGAACTACCCCCGAAAGACCTTTTGGCCTGCTCAGGATCGACCACGTGGAGGACTGAGCGGGTCTGATCGACCAGGCAGACAAGCCGGTCAGCAGCGCCCTCACGTCTTACGGCTTGACTTTCACCTTTTATTCACCTATCTTTTGTGCTCACGGGGCAACCCTTGCAGACCCAACCGGCCCACTGCAACGCACGGTGCTGCCCCAGACCGGCGGCTTGCAGCGCAAGTGGGAAGCAGCCCCCTTCCATGCCGCTCGTGCAGCGATGGCGGCGTCCCGTCAAACGTGAGTCGGAGTGCCGTGCGATGGATCTCCAATGCCTGCCCTCTCGCCCGTCTATCAGCCCCGGGAGCCCACCGATTCCCCCTTGTGGAAGGTCCTGCACCAACACTATGCCG
>CAZIEW010000066.1:0-31699 GCA_964538515.1 uncultured Syntrophobacteraceae bacterium | reverse complement strand
GTTCCAGCGGAGGGAAATGGCAGAAAAGGCGCTTCGTTTTTTCAGACCGTTTCCGTTTGGATTCGGTCTTTTTTTTTGGGGGGGTGTTTGATCGTCAGCGTAGTTTGAATCCCTTGACGTGATAAGGATGACACCAAGGCACGGAAACGGCAGGGCGCACACGCCGCGCTTTGAGCCGTTTCCCTGGGGAAGCGGCGTTTTCCATGGATAAGCATGATGGATTGCTCAGCGAAGAGGACCGGTTGCGCTACCAGCGAAACATCCTGCTCGAGGGATTCGGCCCCGAAGGGCAACGGAAGCTTCGTGCGGGGCGAGTGCTCGTCATTGGTTTGGGCGGTTTGGGGAGTCCCTCGCTGTATTACCTGGCCGCCGCCGGAGTGGGCACGATCGGTGTGGTGGACGGGGATCGGGTGGACCTTTCCAACCTCCAGCGTCAGATCCTCTATGGGGATGGCGACGTGGGGCATTTAAAGGCCCTCTCGGCCGCGGACAGGATCCGACAGTGTTACCGAAGCGTTGCGCTCACCGTCCATGAAGGTCGACTGACGGCGGAAAATGGTGTCGATATGGTGAGCGCTTACGACTTCATCCTCGAGGCAACGGACAATTTCGAGAGCAAGTTTCTTGTGAACGACATCTGCGTGCGCCTCGGGAAGCCTTTTTCGCATGCGGCCGTATCCGGTTATTATGGACAGGCATTGACCGTCGTGCCGGGAACGGGTCCATGCTATCGGTGTGTTTTTGGAACGGTGCCTCCAAGGGATGCTGTCAAAGGCCCCGCTGAAGAGGGGACTCTGGGAGCCGTTGCCGGAGCTCTGGGCGCCGTGCAGGCCACGGAGGCCATCAAATATCTGACGGGGGTCGGGCGACTCCTCGTCGGAAGGCTTTTCACCTGGGACGGATTGACCTCAACGGCGCGCGAGGTGATGCTGCCGGTTGAGCCTTCTTGTCCGGTGTGCCTGAAGAGCTGACGGCCGCCGAGCATCGACGAGGAAGCCTATGGATAAGCCATTGATCATTGCGGGTCGGACCTTCAAGTCGCGACTTCTTTTGGGAACGGGCAAGTTTGCGTCGCCTCAGGCGATGGTGCGGGCCATCGAAGCTTCTGGGGCTGAGATTGTGACGGTTGCACTGAGGCGTGTTGAGCTGGACAATCCCGAAGACAGCATCCTGAGCCACATCGATGCGAATCGCTACCTGCTTCTGCCGAATACGTCCGGGGCTCGCGATGCCGAGGAGGCTGTGAGGCTGGCCCGGTTAGCCAGGGCTGCGGGCTGTGAGCCATGGGTCAAGCTGGAGGTGACCCCTGATCCCCAATATTTGCTGCCCGATCCCGTGGAAACCTTGAAAGCGGCTCAAATCCTGGTCAAGGAAGGGTTTGTGGTCCTGCCTTATATCAATGCGGATCCGATCCTGGCCAAACGCCTCGAGGACATTGGGACGGCAACCGTTATGCCGCTTGGCTCGCCCATCGGCTCCAATCGAGGTTTGAAGACGCGGGATTCCATTGAGATCATCGTGGAAATGGCGACTGTTCCCGTCGTGGTGGACGCGGGACTTGGCGCTCCTTCCCATGCGGCCGAGGCCATGGAGCTTGGAGCCGATGCCGTTCTGGTGAATACGGCCATTGCGGTCGCGGGAGATCCGGAAGCAATGGCGCAGGCGTTCAAAAAGGGTGTGGAAGCCGGTCGGGAAGCCTATCTGGCCGGTTTGGGGCATGCTCAGAAAATTGCTTCTGCGTCGAGCCCCTTGACGGGTTTCTTGGGATCTTGAAAAAATGAGCTTTTACGACGAATTGAAACAGGTTGCCTGGGAGGATGTCCGCCGGGAGATCAGCGATCGAACGGCTGAGGATGTGGAACGGGCTCTGGGGCGTCGGGCCTGCACGCTCGATGACTTCGTCAGTCTGGTGTCGCCGGCCGCCGAAGGATACCTGGAGCCAATGGCTCAGCGGGCACACAACGTGACGGAGCAGCGCTTCGGCAAGGTCGTCTCCCTTTTCGCGCCGCTCTATGTGTCGAACGAATGCACCAATCCGTGTGTGTACTGCGGCTTCAATGTGCACCATTGCGTTGAGCGGTTGACGCTTTCCGCCGATGAAGCGGCTGAGGAAGGGGAGTATTTGAAAAGGCTGGGGTTCCGGCATGTGCTCCTCGTTTCCGGGGAGGCCCCGAAAGTCGTGACGGAAAGCTACCTTCAAGACGTGGTGCGGCGGTTGCGTCCCCTGTTCTCCTCCATCTCGATCGAGATCTACCCGATGAGTACCGAGGCCTACCGAGGCATGGCGGCCGAGGGGGTGGACGGGCTCGTGGTCTACCAGGAGACCTATAACGAAACCGGCTATTTGACCTTCCATCCGGGCGGGAAGAAGCGCGATTTCCGGTGGCGCCTGGAAACACCCGAGCGGGGAGGGGCCGCCGGATTTCGCCGAATCGGCATCGCGGCTCTGCTCGGACTGGATGACTGGCGCATCGAGGCCTATTGCATGGCGCTCCATGCACGCTATCTTCTGCGTCATTTTTGGAAGTCGCACATCACGATCTCTTTTCCTCGCCTCAGGCCCGCGGCTGGGGGATTCCAGCCGCCGCGACTCGTAACCGACCGCAACCTCGTGCAGATGCTCACCGCGCTACGACTCTATTTGCCTGATGTTGGCTTCACGCTCTCCACGCGCGAAAGCGCAACGCTTCGCGATCATCTCATCCCGCTTGGAATCACGTCCATGAGCGCCGGATCCCGCACCGAGCCGGGAGGCTACACGCACGGGGCTGAAGCGGAGGCTCAATTCGAGGTGGCCGATGACCGCTCTCCGGCGGCCGTGGCCGAAGTCATCCGGCGAAAGGGGTATGAGCCGGTCTGGAAGGACTGGGATGCCGCCTTCATTCAGTGCGCGAGCTGACGGGGGGGGTGAGAGGAGCCATGCAATTCACCGTGAACGGCGAAAGCCGCGATCTTCAGCCTCCCGTGACCATTGCCGGGCTGCTCGAGCTCCTGGGGGTCAACCCCAAGGCTGTCGTGGTCGAGAAGAACCTGAAGATCATCGATCGAGCCCTGTTCGATCGTGAGCGTATCCAGGAGGGAGACCGGATCGAAATCATTCGCCTGGTGGGAGGAGGGTAATGACGTCATCAGTTCGGCAGGAGCGAGCTGCGAGATTTCGGGAAATCGATCTTTACCCGGTGACTTGCGAAAAGCTATCCGCGGGCAGAGCCAACCTGGAAATCCTTCAGGCGGTCATCGAGGGTGGCGCCAAGATCATTCAGCTGAGGGAAAAGGAGTGCTCGACGCGCGAGCTCTACTACTTGGCCGAGCGGTTTCGGGAGGCAACGAGCCGGGCGGGGATGCTTCTGATCATCAACGACCGCATTGATATTGCCCTTGCCGTCGGAGCCGATGGAGCTCATCTCGGACAAGACGATCTCCCGATTCCGGCCGCCAGACGGCTTGCTCCCGACTTGATCCTGGGCGCCTCCACCCATTCCCTTGAAGAAGCCTTGCGCGCGGAAGAGGAAGGAGCCGACTACGTCAACATCGGTCCCATCTTTGCGACGAAGACCAAGGACGGGATCTCGGAATTCCTCGGGCCGGACGCCATTTCCCGCATTGCGCCGTCTCTGTCCATTCCGTTCACGGTGATGGGCGGAATCAACGCATCCAATCTCGATCGGGTACTCGAACAGGGCGCACGCCGGGTTGCCGTGGTCACAGCGGTGACTCAGGCGCCGGACGTGTCCCGTGCGGTCGAGGGCTTACGGAAGCGGATTGCGAGCTTCCGTCGCTGATCGGGGTCGGCGTTGTCCCGATTTCTTGACAGACGTTCGCGAGGGGATTAACAGATCGGAACAGGGTTCTTCCGTCACCATCGATCCAATTGTCACCGAGCAGCGCGGTCCAAATCGCACCATGCGGCTCACGGGCCTTCGTGTGAAGGTTTGATCCATGCCCTCTTCCGCCCGACCCGTAAAGATCGCACTCCTCAGGGGAGGGGGATGTGTCTCGGACTGCTGTTTGGGTGGCGCTCACCAACGACTCTCACTTAGGAGGATGCCATGTCAGAGCAGACGATGCAATCGGGACTCTCCCGGAGGACGTTCATTCTTGGGACGCTTGGGGGATGTGCGCTCCTGGGAAGTGGCTTCTTAAATCTTCAAGGCTGCTCTTCCTCGCCGGCACCATCATCGGGCGCACTCGGACTCCCCGAGCTGCCCTTCAAAGAAGATGCTCTCGAGCCCTACATTTCAAAAAACACGATTAGCTTCCACTACGGCAAGCATCATAAGGCGTACGTGGACAAGACGGCTGAGCTTGTGAGAGGCACCGACCTCGCTGACCTGCATCTGATTGAGATCATAAAGAAAACAGCATCGCTTCCGGACAAGGTGACTCTGTTCAATAACGCCGCTCAGGTCTGGAATCACAACTTCTATTGGAAAAGCCTCACGCCGGGCGGGGGAGGGAAGCCGGAAGGGGAGATCGGCAAGCGAATCAATCAAGGCTTTGGAAGTTATGAAAATTTCAAGAGGGAATTCTCCAATGCGGCCATGGGTCAGTTTGGAAGTGGGTGGGCGTGGCTGGTGGCCGATGAAAAGGGTCTGAAGGTCGTCAAGACATCCAACGCCGATACGCCGGTCGCCCATGGCCAAACGCCGCTTCTGACCATCGACGTCTGGGAGCACGCGTATTACCTGGATTATCAGAACCGACGAGCGGATTACGTCAATGCCGTGATCGATCATCTTCTGAATTGGAAGCTCGCAGAGTCGCATCTCCCCAAAGCTTGACGGCAGTTCATGAATGGAATTCCCTTTCAATCCCCGTCCGTTTTCGGCCGATAGGGTGAGGGCTGGCCGATGGCCCGGTGGCCGCTTCATGCGTCCGCCGGGGTGCTCGCGGGGTGGGTTGCGAGGGGAAATGAATGGGGCGCGTGGGGAAATGGCTGCAGGTCGGACATCTGGTCGGGTCGAGCGAAGGCTTCGTGGATGAGGCGCGCAAAATCCCCCTGATGGCACGGTGTACGTCATGCGTCTTGATCTCGGGTGAGCCTGGCACGGGAAAGGAAGCCTGCGCACGCACCATCCATCATCTCAGCGACCGCGCAACCGGACCGTTCGTCCCGATGGACTGCAAAGGGACGGCGTGCGATGCCGCGGAGACCGACCTGTTCGGGCCTGTAAGCGACGGGCTGCCGCCCACGGGGGGCTGTATCCAGGCGGCCGAGGGTGGAACCCTCTATTTGGATGGTGTCGATCACCTGCTGTTTCCGCTCCAGATGAAGCTGCTTCGGTTCATTCGGGAGCAGGGGCGTCGTTACGAAGACATCTTGGAAGGTGAGCCGGTCGCGGTGCGCGTGATTGCAAGCACCGCGAACGATCCTCTCGAGCGTGTGCGGGCTGGAGCGCTGAGCCAGGACCTGTACGCCGAGCTGAGCGTCCTCCCCCTCAAAATGCTTCCGCTCAGCCAGAGACGAGAGGACATCCTGCACCTGGCCCGTCGGTTTGTGGAGCGGTTCAGCCGTGCGATGGGGCGACCGCCGTTGGAGCTGACGGACGCCGCAGTGAGGAAGCTTCAGCTTCACGACTGGCCGGGAAACGTGGCGGAACTGGAGCATACTATCGAGCGCACGGTCGCCTTGAGCGAGGGAGGGCGAATCACGGAACAGGACATCTTCCTGGATTGCGGAAGCTCCTTAGGAAGGATGGAGCCCTTTCGGGAAGCCAAGGCGCGCTTTGTCGATGGATTCGAAAAAGGCTACATCGAAAAGCTTTTGCTGCTCCACCGGGGCAATATCTCCCGAGCGGCACGGTCGGCCCAAAAGGATCGCCGCGCTTTCTGGGAGCTTATCCGAAAGCACGGCATCGATGCCGACCGATACAGGGATTCCCGTCTCTCCCCCACGGATACCGACGTCTGAGACTCTCCCGTACTCTACTGATAATACTTGTGGAAATATTCCATCACCATGCGGTGCGTGTTGAAATAGGAGCACACGTCGGCGATGGAGCTCTTCATGATCGACATCCACTGCTTGGGGTTGGCGTAGTAGGTTGTCACCATGTCGTCTAGGTCGATATAAAGGTCGTTAGCCGCTGCATCGTCGGACTGGTCTTCGTCGTCGCCGATCGCCCACCCGTTCAGTCGGTTCTTGCACGCCTCCCGCCACCATCCGTCCAGAACGCTCATGTTGACGCCGCCGTTGAAGCAAACCTTCATGCCGCTCGTGCCACTGGCTTCACGGGGGCGTCTCGGCGTGTTCAGCCAGACGTCCGTTCCCTGCACCATCAGGGACGCGAGCCAAATGTTGTAATTGGGGAGAAAGACGAGTCTCAGCTTGTTCTCATACTGGCGGCCGATGTTCACCACTTCCTTGATCAGCTGCTTCCCGGGCTCGTCCCGGGGATGCGCCTTGCCGGCGAAGATCAGCTGAACGCGGTCGAAGCTCAGGTTCATCAAGTATTCGATGTCGGCGAAGAGGAGCGTCGCCCGTTTGTAGGCGGCGGCCCGCCTGGCGAAGCAGATGGTGAGAAGCTCATCCGTGAAGCCCACGCCGGTCACCGAGTTCACATAGCTGATGAGCCGTTTCTTCGCTTTGAGCTTCGCTTCCTTGACGGCATCGCTGGGCAGGTCGACCGCTTTGCTGAGCGTCTGGGGCTGGGCGCGCCAGTTGGGGATGTGCTCATCGAAAAGCGCTTGGAACTCGGGTCCGGTCCAGGTGAGATGATGCACGCCGTTTGTGATGTGGCCGATGTTGTAGCCGGGAAACATTTCCCTGGACACTTCCCCATGGAGCTCGCTCACGCCGTTGCTGGCCCGGGAAAGGTTGAGCGCCAGAATCGTCGTGTTGAGAAGCTCTTCGCCGGCCAGGCTTCTGATATTGGACGGAACGTAACCGCCAAGAACGTCGGTTGCCATCTCATAAGTGAATTTGTCGTGGCCTGCGGGAACAGGGGTGTGGGTCGTAAAGACGCATTTTTCGCGGACCTTTTCCTCGTTTCCGTCAAAGTCCTTGAGCAGGGCCAGGGTCAGGAAGACGGCGTGTCCTTCGTTCATGTGATAGGTGGTGATGTTGCGCTCGAGACGCTTGAGGGCGAGATAGCCGCCGATGCCCAGAACCGCTTCCTGGCAGATGCGGGTGTGGCTGTCGCCCCCGTAGAGGAATTGCGTGATCATGCGATCGTCGGGTGTGTTGGATGGCAGGTCCGTGTCGAGCAGATAAATGGAGACCCTCCCCTGCATGCCAATTTGGTTGTATTTCCAGACCCCGATGTCCACATTGCGCCCCTCGATCTTGATTGTCACCTTCAGGGGCAGGGGCTCCATGAAAGCGCGAGGGTCAAAATAGGGGTACATTTCTTCCTGGTATCCCATGGGGTTGATGTTCTGGATGAAGTACCCCCGTTTGTACAGCAGCGTGACGGCCACCAGCGGGACGTTGAGGTCCGCTGCGGACTTGATATGGTCTCCCGCCAGGATTCCGAGACCTCCGCTATAGATGGGCATGTGCTCGTTCAGACCGATTTCCATGCTGAAATAGGCGACTTTCATGGGACTTCCTTCTCCTGGGGACAATGACGGTTGGGGTCTTGAGACCGAGCGGCGATCCCAGTCGGCAATATAGACGGAGAATCCTTCCTCGAACAACCATTTCTTCGACTCCCAAAACGGTGCGGCCGATTTTCGAGCATCGTGCGCTTCTGACGTGCGGACGCGGTCCTTTACAAAATGGGATCCCTCGCGGTATTCAGAAGCATCCGCCTCTGCGGGCCGAGCCTGGAGAAGAGCGGGAGGGATTTGTTGGCATCAAGGTCCACCCGCAATTGGAGGTGCTGTCATGAGAGTCGTTCATTTGGCCGTGCTGACCCTGGTTATGTTGCTCAGTCCCCGACCAGCCCTATCCGACGAGCCGCCCATGAGCTCGGCGACCCAGGAATGTCTCAACTGCCATGGCTCCATGCACCCGGGGATCGTGGAAAGCTGGCAGCAAAGCAGACATGCGCTGACCGTTCCCGCAAAGGCGGCCGAGGCCCCAGATTTTTCCAAAAAGGTGAGTGCGGAGAATCTGCCGGATGAATTGAAAGGGGTGTCCGTCGGCTGTGCCGAATGTCACACGCTGCGGCAGAAGTCTCACCAGGATACTTTCGATCACAACGGGTACTCGGTCCACGTTGCGGTGAGTCCGGCGGATTGCGCGACCTGCCATCGGGTCGAGGGCGAGCAGTTCGACCGAAACCTCATGGCCCATGCGTACAGCAACCTGGTCGACAACAGTGTCTACCAGTTGTTGGTTCAGTCAATCAACGGGGTGCCCAGCTTCGACAAGGGCAAAATCAGCCTTGCGCCCGCGAGCCAGGCGACCAGTGAGGAATCCTGCTTGTACTGCCACGGCACCAAGCTCGCTGTGAAGGGGAAGAAGACGCGGTCGACCGATATGGGCGACATGGAGTTTCCCGAGATATCCGGCTGGCCCAACCAGGGTGTGGGAAGGATCAATTTGGACGGGAGCCGGGGGGCCTGCACGGCGTGTCACCCACGGCACACTTTCTCCATGGAAGCGGCCCGTAAGCCGTATACCTGCCAGGAATGCCACGTCGGCCCGGATGTTCCCGCATACAAGGTCTATGAGGCCAGCAAGCACGGGAGCCTTTACTCGACCCATGGAAAGGAGTGGAACTTCCGTAGTCTCCCCTGGACGGTGGGAAAGGATTTTACCGCGCCCACCTGCGCCGCGTGCCACATCAGTCTGCTCGTGGACACGGAAGGGAAGATCGTGATCGATCGCTCGCACGAAATGCGCGATCGTATTCCTTACCGCATTTTCGGGCTCGTTTACGCGCATTCGCATCCCAAAATGCCCGCAACGGCCGTCATCAAGAACAAGGCCGGTCTCCAGCTTCCAACCGATTTCGACGGTGCCGAGGCCTCCGAGTTTCTGCTGGACGGGCAGGAGCGACAAGCGGCGCAGAAGCGGATGCAGGCGAGCTGCCTGACCTGTCATGACCAGTCCTGGGTGGACGGCCACTGGTCGCGGTTTGTCAACACCATCCAGGCGACCAATGCAACGACCCGGACCGCGACGCAGATCATGATGGAAATCTGGAAGCTTGGCCTGGCTACGGGCCAGGAAAAAGGGGGAAGTCCTTTCGATGAGTTTGTCGAGAAGGTGTGGAGTGACCTCTGGCTGTTCTACGCGAACACCGTTCGATTTGCGTCCGCCATGGGAGGGGGCGGGGATTACGGGGTTTTTGCCGAAGGCCGCTATCACATGATCAAAACCGTGCGGGAGCTCGAAGACTGGCTCCAGTCGCACAGTGCTGGAAAGAAACGATAGGCCGAGCAGCGAAAGGGTGGGGCGCTCGCTCACGAAAGGGGCACCCTGACTTGCTCGCCGGACTCACCGTCGTAGTAGAGGAGGCTGCCCGCGTATGCAGGCGAGAGGCCGGCGAGCAGGCGCAGGGCCTCCATGCTTTGGATGCTGCCGATTAACGCCGCCGCGGGGCCAAGGACGCCGAGCCCTTCCTCGGCTTCGCTCCGATGGCGGTGCTCCCCATAAACCTGGTCGAGATGGGCTGCCGATCCCGGCATGAAGGTGGTGACCTGCCCCCACCAGCCGGCAACCGCGCCGTGGACGAAAGGAAGACCGGCTCTTCGCGCGCTTTCAAACAGCAGAAAGCGCGATGGCAGGTTGTCGAGCGCGTCCAGGACCAGGTCGATGGAATCGAGGATCTGGGGCGCGTTTGAATCCCTGAAATGGTTCGGAACAGCCTCGACCTTAAGAAGGGGGTTGATCTTTAAGATGCGATCGCGGGCGGTTTCAGCCTTGTTACGGCCAAGGGATTCCGCATCGCAGAACCACTGCCGGTTCAGGTTCGAGGGAGCGAACTGATCGCCGTCCACCAACCGTAAGAAGCCCACGCCTGCTCGGCCCAGCAGACTCGCCAGGACGCCCCCCAGTCCGCCGCAGCCGCAGATGAGCACGCGGCTCCGGCATATCCGAAGCTGCTCGCTCAACTTGAGAGCACTGCAGTTTTTGAGGTAACGCACGGGGAGAATGCTCCGTTCGAGGGCCGCGATCACGGCCTGGCTGGGAGGGATTCCCCGCGTCTTCGCCCACTCGATGAGCGGCGCATCTTCGATCACCAGTTGTGCACCGCGCTCGGGTTGAAGTCGATACGCGCTTCCTTCCAAGGATTTCAAGGTGCCGTCTCCTTCATGATGGAATGCTCGCGCCATCGGTCACCCAACCAGGAATACCTCACCCACGCGCATAAGAGACAAAAATGATTCAGGAAAGAGATCCCGGCGGATTTTGGCCTTCGTCTGTGCTATTGAGAGGGCATGAGCCGTGAGGGAGGCCACACCACAGCGCACGATGACCTGCTCGGCTTCATTGAGGTTCGCCCGATTTTTCGAAATGAGCGAGCTCAATGGGATCAACTGATGCAGGAGCACCACTACCTGGGATTTCGTTCCATGGCAGGGGAATCGTTGCGCTATGCGGCCGGCTTCCAGGACCGGTGGCTCGCTTTGCTCGTATGGTGTGTGCAGGCGCCCTGAGCTGCAAAGTCCGCGATCAATGGATCGGATGGTCTCCACAGCTCCAAGGGTCCCGGTTGCCCCTTGTCGTCAACAACTCCCGGTTCCTGATCCTGCCCGATGTACGAATTCCCGATCTTGCTTCACGAATCCTCTCCCTCGATGACAAACGACTCTCCCTCGATTGGATGAATGCCTACGGTCATTCCGTATGGCTTGCCGAAACCTTCGTCGATCCCCGGCGTTTCAAAGGGACTTGCTACAAGGCGGCGGGATGGGTCTCGGTCGGCCACACGCTGGGACTCAGAAGAACCTCTGGCCGAGGAGGGCAGATCTTCGAGGACGTCGAGATGGTCTGAGCCTTCCGGGAAGAAGAAACCAAGGTCCACCGACACTCTGTGGCCCAACTGAATGGCGAGACCCGTGCCGCCGGCAAGGTAGCTCGATCGCATGGATTCCAGTGCGCTCAATCCCAGGAGCACTCGCCAAACGGAGTCGGGTATCGCTTCACGATGCATGATTCCACCTCAGTATCAAGGAGGATTGCCCAAAATCTTCTGGACCTTCTCGATAGGGCACGACTCGTCCTGAGCGTCGCTCTGAGCTCGTCGCGACCGAAGGTCTGCAGGAGAAAGCGCAGGGACAGCTCGTCGCCATGCTCCATCAGGCGACTCATGATGAAGCGGGGCGAGCCCCGCAAACGGTGAGCCCTTCGAAGTCCACATCCCAGAAGAAAGGCTTCAGGTGCTCGGGCAGTTTCTTCCCTTCTTGACGTTTGCTGTGAATTTCCACCTCATCCATCCCTGAGGGCTCACCGGGCTAAAGATTTCCTTCGTCGGGAAACGCCTCCTTACCTTAACTGAATCCGCTCAGGCTTCAAGCTCTGATTGATCTGATGTTGCCATTCATTTCTCGACCACGACGGATTGACGGGCAATGGGCTTCCGGTGTGTATCATCCGTTCCGACGCGTCCCGCGCGGGGTGGGCAGGATAAACGCTTTCTCGCCATATGGGACTCTCGTCATCGGCACACCATAGAGATCTTCCAGGAAGGGCGAATCCCAAAGGGTCATGTCAGGGTCGATGGGAAGCGCTCGGCCGTCCTTGAGACCAGTGAACGCGGTCCCATAGAGAAAGGCGATATTCGGATCGTGGAGGACTGCGACCACCGTGAGCCCCCACTCGATGAGCTCCCGCAGCAGATCAAGCAGTTTCGCCTGGTTGGCGACATCCAGATGAGAGGTGGGCTCGTCGAGCAGGATGATTCGGGGCTCCTGCGCCAGCACGCGGGCGATCATCACGATCTGCTGCTCGCCTCCCGAGAGCTCCGTGAAGACTCGCTCGCGCAGATGCTCGATCCCGATGCGCTCCAGGACTTCCGCGACTTTTTTCCGGTCCTCGATCGCCGGGACGAAACGGACGAAGCCGGCTCTCCCGGTCATGACGACGTCCTCCACCGAAAACGGGAAAACGACCTGATGGCGCTGGGGCAAATATCCGACGGTTTTCGCGCGACGAGCTGCGGACAGGGCGGCGATGTCGTCTCCGAAGATGCGGACGACCCCCCTGGGGCAGGGGGCAACCCCCGCAAGCACCCGCACCAGGGTGGATTTGCCGCTGCCGTTTTTCCCCAGCAGGATATGGAACGATCCCTCCTGGACGTCCATCGAAATGGAGCGCAGGATCGCGGTTGTCCCGTACCGGAACGACAAGTCCCTCACTTCTACGGCAGCCACTTCAAGCCTCCCACCCCGCCCGCGTCCGCTTGAGCAGGAAGATGAAAAATGGGCCCCCGACCAGCGTCGTGAAGACCCCGACAGGCAGCTCGAAGGCGGTCAGGGACCGTGATATGTCGTCCACGATCAGGAGAAACGCGCCGCCGAAAGCGAAGCTGGCCGGCGTGGCGTGGGTGTTGTCGGGTCCGATCATCATGCGGACCATGTGCGGGACGACAAGCCCCACCAGCCCGATGACCCCTGCCACGGCAACTGATGCCGACGCTGCCAGGGTCGCAGGCACCAGCACCAGGATCTTCTCGCGGCCCGGGTGGAGTCCCACGGCGCGCGCATGCTCGTCTCCCAGGGCCAGAACGTTCATGCGCCAGCGCATGGCGAAGAGGCAAAGCGACCCCGCGATCATGGGCGGCCCCGAGGAATGCAGGTGCTCCCAGGTCGCATTGTGGAGGTTCCCCATGGTCCAGTGGACGATGGTTTGCAGCTTGAACGGGTCCGTGAGGAATTGAAGGATCGTCAGGAGCGACGTGAAGACGCCGGACACGACGACTCCGGACAGAATGAGCGACACCGTCGAAACCTGCTTACGGGTTCGGGCGAGGAGGAGACTCAACCCCACGGCGGCCGTGGCGAAGCAGAAAGCCGAGAGCTGCACGGGGAGCCACGCGGTCGTCAAAGCCAGTGCGGCTCCGAAAGCTCCGCCCGACGAAAGCCCGAGGAGGTACGGATCGACCAGGGGGTTTCTAAAAAGGGCCTGGAGGCCGTTGCCGGCGATCCCGAGCGCTCCGCCCACCAGAAAGGTGGTGAGAATCCTCGGCAAACGCACGTCCAGGAGGATCGCACGAAAGAGGGGCTCGTTCACCGGCCCGAAATCCACTCCAAGGCCAAGCTTGGCCAGGACCCAGGATGCCAGTTTGGCGGGACCGACCACGTCCGACGGGCCGACCAGGGCCGATACGGCCAGCACGGGCAGCGGGAGCAGGTACAGAAAAAGGCGGAGCAGGGAGCGATTCAAGAAAAGCCTCGTCTACTGATATCGTGAGCGGGTCGGTGGGCGTCACTTTGTCGGCGGAGTCGTCCCCTGTCCGGGGAACGAGAAACGGTTGCCGTAAAGACTGCGAAAGAGCCCATCCTTCTCCCGCTCCACGTCGGCGACGCGAAACAGGTCCGGGTGACACCACGAAGCAACGAGCATGACGGCATGGATGTACTTCAATGTCCACAGGTCACAGCTGAACACATCCGGGAATTCGTGCACCCTGCCCGTCCGCACGGCCGCAACGCTCCGCCACGCCGGATGGGTCATGACGTCGCGAGGATCCTTTCGATCGTTGAACCACATGACAACCACCTCGGGGTTCAGCGCCAAGAGCGTTTCGCGGCTCAGGACCAGGTGCTCCTGATTCATGGAGCCGCAGACGTTCTCTCCACCCGCCAGGTCGATGAGCTCCTGAACCGTGCTCTCGCGGCCGGAAGTCTCCAGATCCCCCTGAGCCCACATGAAATAAACCTTTGGTGGCTTCCCGGCTCGAGTCGGCTCGAAGCGGGCCTTCAGCGCCGCCAGGGAATCGTTTGCGGACCGGACCAGCTCGCCCGCCCGCCCCGCCGCCCCCAGAAGCGCTCCCAGGGATTCGATCTCCCGGCTGACGTCCGCGAAGGTCCGGATGAAAACGCCAAAGACTGGAATGCCCTGCTGTTCGATCGCGCGGATGGGTTCCTCCTGGTGGGACCAGATGACGACGAGGTCCGGCTGGAGGGCGACCAGGCTTTCAAGGTTCACGAAGTCCCAATTCCCCGGGGTCGGAAGACTCTTCGTCGCGATGCGTGGGTCCATGGCCGCATAGTACGGGAAGACCGGCTCCTGGTAGACATTGGTGGAAACGCCGACCACGCGGTCCTGCGCCTCCAGCATGAATATACCGCTCAAGGCGCTTTCAATGAGGCAAACCACCCGCGTGGCCGGCCGCTCCAGGCAGATCCGCCTGCCGCGGAAGTCTTCGGCGCATACCGGGGATGCCGATGATTCCGTGGGAGGCTTTTCCGCGGCGATTGCGGGGACTGCTCCTGCCAGAGCCACAAGCAGACTGCACGCGATTCGCAGTAGAACATGTCCCATGGGGAGCAGCCCTCGCTGACGGAATAAGCGTTTGATGGGTTAGAAGACGATCTTGAGGCCACCGGAAGCCGCGAAGCCGGGATCCTGGAATTGCCACGGCATCTCGTATTTTTCATTCGTTACGTTGTAAAGATCAAGGTACGCGTCAAGCTTCAGGCAATCGTTTTTGATGACCCCCTTCTCGATTTTCATGTTCAGAACGGCATAGGGGTCGAATTCGCGGCGTCCCGAGAGCGATGTGCTGTCGGTGATCGCTCCCACCACGTGCACCCACACGGCAGGGCGGAAATCGTAGGGCAGGTAGAAGGTGAGCCCGAAGTTGCCCATGTGCTCGGGCACGAAGGGAACCTGCACGTTGTTCTGGTCGTCAATCAGGTCGTTCTCCACATTGGAGTGAGTGTACGTGTAGTTGGCGAAGGCTTCCATCCAGGGCTTCCAGCGGTGCTTCAACTCCACCTCCAGTCCGTACGCCGTGGTCTTGCCGGCGTTGATGTCTTTGGCTTGGGAGGGATCCTGGCTCACGACGATCTGCACGATCTGGTCGTTGATGAGATTGAGAAATCCGCGCACGGCAAAATACCAGCTCGGGGTGATCTGGTAGTTCACCCCCAGATCGAAGCCCATCCCTTCCTCCGGCTGCAGACCCGGGTTGGGCAGACGGCCGTTTCGACCCGGAACCCCCGCGTCAGCTTCGCTCAGCGTCCCTCCGATGGACATGATCCCGGGGGCGACGAAGCTGCTGCCCGCATTGGTGAAGAGGGAGAGATTTTCCAGCACATTATACCTGGCACCGGCACTCCAGAGGAATTTGTTCCAGGATTTCTCGCGAATGTCGGGCTCGTTCCCGCCGATCAGATCATACTCGTGCTTCAGGTAAGACCACCGTCCGCCCCCTCGGAAGACCCAGTTCCTCCAGGTGTACTCCTCCTGCAGGTAGATTCCGTTTTGGTAAGCCGCGGCATCGTTTCCCATGACCTGCCGTCGGACATCCGTGAAGGTTTCGTAATTCGCGTATTGGAAGTCGGTCCCGACGGTGAGCAGTCCGCCTTCGAGATGCTTGACGCCAATCGAAAAGTCCGCCGGAATGATGAACTGGTCGACGCCGTTGTCGGAAAACTTCCTGAGGTTCTTGGGGTAGTTGTCCTCCATCCAGGCGCGGTCGTAATTCCTGTAGCCCGCCTTGGCCTGGGCGGTGACACAGGAGCTGATCGGTAGATTGTATTGGGCGTTCAGCGTCGTGTATTCGTGCTCGAAGTCGCGATTCGGGCGGCCGGCGTCTCCATCGTGCCAGAAATGGTGGGCGAAAAAGGAGAGCGTGTGGTCGGGCGAGCCACCGAAGTGATAGGTTCCATAGCCGTACAGCTTGATCTTTTCATATTCCGGGTCGTCGATCATGTTCAGCCAGGAGGGGTTGGTGCCGTAGTTGGTGTAGTCCGACTGCTCGTACATGCCGCCGAGGAAAAAGTGGAGGTCTCCCACACGGTTCTGATGGTACACCCGGGTGGTCCAGGTGTTGTAGGAGCCGAAATCGGAGCTCACCTTGGTCATGGGGCTGTCGACGGTGCTCCTGAGGATGAGGTTGATCGTCCCGGCAAGCGGCGTCTGGTTTCCGGCGAAATCCATGAAGAGATAGTTGGGGTACAGGATCGACGCAGGACCGCGCTGGATTTCGATCCGTTGAAATGCCCAGGGATCCAGGCTCTGGGGATCCACGAACGAATCGATGGGAAGGCCGTTCAGCATGTAGGTGTTGTACTTGTGCGCCAGGCCGCCCACGGATCCCCAGTTGGCGTCGTTTCGCGACAGGATGTTCACGAAAATGCCCGGCTCGAACGTCAGCAGTTCCGTCACGTTCTTCTTCGAATCGATGTAATGATCGATGGCGTCCTCGGTGATGACGCTCACTTCCTGAGTCACGTTCTTCTGGGGCTTGGGAGTCTTTGAAGCGGTGACCACGATGGCTTCAAGGTCGCCGGTGTATTCGGCCGGCTTGTCCTCCGCGAGGCCTGTCCCGACCAATGCAAGCGTTGATAAAAGGGCAAGAAGAAATCCAGATGCAGCACGTCCCATGACCACCGTCTCCTGAATAACTTAGGCTGTTGATGGCTAAATCAGCGGTTTCGGGATCCGGCGCAAACCATCCCCACCACGGAGCGAATCCGTGCCGGGCAATCGTCTGAGGGGCTTCGGTTTCCGGACGCACCCGAACGCCGGGGCCTTGTTGTCCGAACGGGGATGCCTTCTTGGCATTGGATTGAGGGATTGTGGAGCGGAGGAGCATTGCGAGCCTTCTTTGGCTCGGTTGACGCTCGATTAGCATCAGATCGGTAAAAAATCAAGCGGTTTGAGCGTGTCAGAAATAGAGGTTGATTCCTCCGGCCACCGTGACACCGGGCATGGTGTACACGTCGAAGCTGTCTGGAGCGCCGAAGTCAAAGGCGACGTCCACGAACTGCTTGTCGGTCAGGTTCTTTCCGGAGAGGAAAAACTCGGCGTGCTTCCCGAAGGAATACAGGTATTTTGCATCGAGGGTCGCGTAGCCGGGAAGGTGCTTCAGGTTGGCCAGATCCACGTATCGCTGGGATACGTAGTTGGCCATCAAGTCAAGGCGTCCGAGCAGCGGCGAGGTGTAGCCGGCACTCACGCCGAACAGATGATTGGGCACCAGGGGAATTTCCTTGCCGTCGAAAGAGACGCCCGCCAAGGTCGTGTAATCGGTGAATTCCGTCAGGGCATAGGTATAGTTCAGCGAGCCGTGGAGCCCGGTCTGATGCCCGAGATTCACTCCAAGCTCACACCCGGTTGTGCGGGTTTCGCCAACGTTTTCAAACCGCCTCGGGCCACCAATCCTGACGATCTTGTCCTCGGCCTCCACGAGGAATCCGGCCATATTATAAGACAGCCAGCTCAGGGGCTGACCCCGCAGGCCGACTTCGTAACTGTTGAAAAATTCCGGCTTCAGGTCCGGGTTGAACACATACCCGGAGCCCGCCGTGGTTGGGTTGCGAAAACCGCGGCTGAAGTTGCCAAAGACATTGAGAGCGTTGGACACGGTGTAAGTGACGCCCGCCTTCGGGCTCCAGGCGTTGTGGGTTTCCTCGAAGTCCCTCGAGGGAGTCAGCCGATCTTGAAAGTCGGTTTCCACATGGTCGAACCGGGTCCCAAAGGAGAATGTCAGGTCCTTCAACGGGCTGATCTGCTCCTGGACGTAGAAGCCAAGCGTGGTGTCCTTTACCACTCTGTCCGTGGTCAGCTGTCCCTTGATGCCGTTGGGTGCGGCAAAAACCGGACTCCCGTCGTTGTTGTAATAGCGAGCCTCCGTTCCGACCAGAAAGGTGCCCGGAATGCCCCAGAACGTGTGCTGAATCTGATAGTTGATCTCGGGCACGACGTTGTAGCTGTGCAGTACAAAATAGTCGGGATCGAGGGCGAATCCCTCCATGAAGCCGTACTTGACCTTGGCAGAGAGGGCGGAGGCGCCGAAGGCCTTGTCGAAGGTCAGGGCCCCGAGGAGCGAGTAAGAGTCTCCTTCGCCCCAGGGCTGAACGGTTTGCTTCGGGTTCTTCTTCCACAGATCATAATCCAGCGTCCCCGGATAACCGTTGTGCAACGGCGCGTAGTTGAAGTGCATTCCCACAGACATGCCGTCGTCGAAATGATACTTGAGGCGCGTATGAAGGAGTCCGTGCTCCTCCCATGTATTGTCCTGGTATCCTTTGGTCTTGTAAAATCGCCCCTCGGTGTAATACTCCCAGCCGCACTGCGCGCCGCCGAACGATGCGGTGTGGTACTGGGTGTCATAGCTTCCATAGGACCCGGAGACCGTCACCTCGTAAGGGTCCGTCGGCGTTCTGGGAACGATGCTCACCACGCCGCCCACGCCGAAATTTCCGTACAGCGGCGATGCCGGGTTCTTGATCACTTCAATCCGGTCCAGGTTCCTCGATGGGATGGAGAGCAGCTGCATGTAACCGCTCGGCATGTTGTACTCGATCCCGTCGTAGAGAAACTGCACGCCGCGCGTGAAGGGCTGATTCCCCCGCGAGCTTGCATACACATCCGCCCGTATGCTTCCGAAATCGGAAAAGTGAAATCCCGGCACCTGCCTCAGATAATCCGAGACGTCCCTGGCATACACCTTCTTGAAATCCTCACTCGAAACGACGCTTACGTTGGTCGTGACATTCTTGAGAGCCGTGCTGGTCTTCGTCGCCCCTACGACGATTTCATCGAGTCCGTATTCGGCATCAGCCTTCCTGGCTTCGCTTTCCTCCTGCTTTGCCGCTGCCGGCGCCCTTTGGAAGTCCTCGGTTTCTGGCGTTTCCTGGGCAAAACTTGTCCATGAAAATGCCAACATCATGCCCACAACCAACATTCTCTTCAGCATTGCATTCCCCCACTCGTCGTCGCTGTTTATTCGCTGTGTCCTTCGCCCGGTATCGCCTACGACCGGGCCCCGGCGTTGAAATCTTGGTCGTTTACAAGCGGTTCCCACCTCCTTTCCCAGTCGGTTCCTCTCAAATCAGTTCGTTGGCTCGCTCAGGGCAACGCTAATGCCACCCATCGCGGGACGCCTCGATTTACGAGTGCTTCTCCCAACAAGGCCCGACCGGAATGAAGCCCAGCGCAAAGGCTCGCAATGTTGAGGGCTGTCGGGCGCAGGATCCTCCAAACGAAAAAAGCCACGAAGGCGCTTGGCTTTTGGCCGGTGCAAGCCTTCGTGGCTCGATTCAATGCGAGGGACCAGGAATCTCCCTGCGGAGGCCGCGGGGACCCGCTCATCGTTGTGACATGGGTTGGTCTAACGGGAATTTTGAATGAAATGATCGTTTGGGCCGCTTCGGCAGCCCAATTGAGGTACGTGCTATCTATCACAACCGATCTTCCCCCGTCAAGTTTCATGGCCCGCAAACACTACTCAGAGTGTGGAAGGGTCTGCCCTTCGGGTCGTTGGCGGGGCATGAGCAGGATGGCGGGGAGCTCGGTCAGCTTTTCATCCTGCGGGTTGGATTTTGCTCGGCATAAGCTGTCCACGCCAAGAGTAAGTCTGCCGTCAATCAAGCCGAAGCAGGCCGAGATCCAGCTGGATCTCGGCGAAGGGCCCGGTGCGAACTTTGGCCGATCTGGTGTAGACACCCAGGACGATTCATTTTTAAGGCTCGAATCGAAAGATCTCCAGGGTCTTGACGAGGAGCCTTCAGGGGATCGAAAAGCTCAGGGCCGCCCAGTGGCTTTCCCAGTCTACCTCCGGGTGACCCGTGCAGGGAAGGAGATGGACCAGCTTGACGAGCCACGTGCCGGGGCCGTCAACGGGGAAGGAAGCGGTTCCATGGGAGTCGAGCGGTGACGACCAGGTGGCGATCCGGCCTACGGGATCGCTCCGATACGCTGTGACATGCCCGTTTTCGAGGGGGAATCCGTCGAAAACAACCCGCGCCTGGATTCGTCCGGTCGCCTTGGCCTCGCTCAGGCTTTGCGCAAGCACGATCTCGAGCTTCTGCGCTATGAGGGTGCCGCAGAGACCACTGTCCGACCCACCACCCACATAGACGATCGACTTCAAGTAACGGGCAAAACGCTCCCGTTCGACCTCCCGCCTTCCGTAAAGCTCCCTGAGCATGATCGCGTCGTGGAGGCGCTCCTCCTCGAGGTATTTCGAAAAGGTGCTGTCGGGAAGTGAAACGGTGTTGAAGCGTCTTTCCATGGCGACGATGGCAGGGCCGGTGAAGTCAGGAACGACTGACAGAACGGGCGTGCAGCCGTCGTCCAGATCGGCGAGCAAGTCCCGGGAACCATCGGAGGTGATCAGGTCGAAACGCTCCGTCATGGACTTGTCCAGGGGCAGCTCCTTTTCAGCTGCCAGGGCGTGACCGAGAAGCAGCTGGACTGTCAGGAGCGCCCCCTCCAACAGGTGAAAGCTCTGTGGTTGAAGCCAGCAGTCGTGGGCCATGGCAGCGTCGAACGGGCAGAGCACATACAGCAAGGTTGACAAGACAAGCATCCTGATCATGCGATATCTCTCCTCGGGAAGATCCGTGGCGTCGATCGAATGTGCCTCGGCACCCACGGTTGTTGGTTCAAGGGAAGGCTTTCCACAAAACCATGCACACGGGAGCGGCTCTCTCCCCCCGCATCCCGGAGTGCTCTGAAACGATAAATCCGCGGGATGCGCGCCAGCTCCGCAGGTCCAATCTCGTTCTCGTACCGCGTCCGCTACCGCTCCCGACCGCCGCACGGTCTCTTTTCATTGGAACCTTTCGGGGTACAACGCCTTCGCGAGATCCTCCACGGTGGAGGCGAAGCGAACGCCAGGGACGGTGCCCGATGCTGGAACGACCGCAAACCGGCTCTCCCGGACCGCTTTGATTCCCGAGAGAGCCGGGCTGGCGCGCAGAAATTCCAGCTTTTTCTGCGCCGGGGACCACCAGGCGTCATCCAGGATGATGACTTCCGGGTCTCGCTCGATGACGGCTTCCCAGGTGACGTGGCTGGTCCTCCCGGGAATGTCGGAAAAGATGTTGCGGCCGCCGGCCAGCTCGATGAGCAGGTTGAAGGGCCCGCAGCAAGCCCCCGTGAAGGGCACATTCTCGTCGGTGCCCCAGGTGTCGAACAAGAAAACCCGCTTGCCGGGACTAGCCGTTGTGACCTTCTCCCGGACGTTTTGAATCTGTCGCCTCATGGATTCGACCAACGTCCTTGCCCGCTCCTCCACGTCGAAGATTCGGCCGATATCCAGGATTTCGTCATAGATCACGTCGATCTCGAAGCGGCTTGAAGGCGATCCACCGCAGAAAGCCGGACTGATGTATGAGCGGATCCCCATTTTCAGGAGGTCTTCCCGTGCCCCCACGGTTTTGTCGGTGAACGCGCCCGCAAAGCCCGCGTAAATGAAATCCGTCCCATGTCCGAGCACGACCTCCCGCGACGGGTATTTGCTCGCGATGACGGGCACCCGGTCGTAGGCCGCCTTGAGGGGTTCCAGGATGGCGTCGTCGAGATACGCGGTCCCGACCATTCGTTCCCCGAGGCCGAGGGAAAGCATTACCTCCGTGGGGTTCTGATTGATGGTCAGGGCTCGTCGTGGGGTCTGGACGAACCGCAGCTCCGTCCCGCAGTTCTCGAGCCTGATCGAGGTGCTCGGGACTTCCCCAGAAAAGGCCGGGAGCGTAAGCCCGAAACACATCGGGAAGAAAATGCAAACGCTAAGCAGCACCAGAACGTTACGGTTCACAATCCCCACTCCCTTCGGACGCCGTCGTGGAAAGTTCGTCCATCGATCTCCCCTGATCCGAGCGCATGAGAAAGAAGACCATGGAGAGTTTCCTCGTGATTGAGTGGTGCCCCACCAGGGCCTCGACCTCGAACACATCCTTCAGAAGCTCGGAAGTCAGCACGGGACGTCCATGGGCTCGCACGCGCCCCTTGTGAAGCACATAAATCTGGTCACAGATGGCCGCCGCAAAGTTCAGGTCGTGAAGGACGGCAATCGTCGTGCCCCCACGTTTCTTGACTATAGATTTCCCGCTGCCGTTAGGGCCGATGATCCCAACAAAGTCGCCGGGGCGCGCATGAAGCTCAACGGAATCAAGGATTTTTCGTACCTTATCGGGACACCAACGGATGCCCGTCACACCCAGTCTCATGGTCATGCTCCATGGGTCCAACGCTCCTTGCGATACATCAGCCACAGGATGAAGGGGGTGCCGGAAAATGCGGTGATGATGGTGATGGGGATTTCCTCCGGCTGCAAAGCCGTTCGAGCCAGCACGTCGACCCAGATCAGAAAGATCCCGCCCACCAAGAGAGACACGGGAAGGACGCGTCTGTGGTCGGAGCCCACGAGCATGCGGATGGCATGGGGCACCATGAGGGCGACGAAGCCGATGCCGCCGCTCAGCGACACCATCACACCCGTCAGGAGTGCGGCGTGCGTGAGGAGCTGCTTTCTCAGGCGGTTGGGATGGACGCCCAGGATGATCGCGGTCTCGTCACCCAGGACCAGGAGGTTGATCGATCGCGCATACACGATCAGATAGGCTGCTCCCGCAAACAGGATGACGACCGGTAGCCCCAGGTGCTCCCACCGAGCCCCCGCCATGCTTCCCATGAGCCAGAAAAGCACCGTCTGCGAGGCGGCATGGTCTTTGGACTTGAGGATAAGGAAGCTCGTAAGCGCCGAACAGAAGTAGGACAGGGCTATCCCGGTCAGGATGATGCGAACCGGTGTGATCCGCCTCTGCCGGCTCGAAAGAATGAAAATCACCGCAAAGACCGCCATGCCCCCCAGGAATGCGCCCGCCGAAAGACCGTAGACACCGAAATTCTTCAGGTATCCAAATAAGAGCACCAAAACCGCCCCGACCGACGCGCCCGACGAGACGCCCAGAATATAGGGATCCGCCATCGGATTGCGCACCGCTGCCTGCAGAATGACGCCCACCACCGCAAGCCCGGAGCCCACCACGGCGGAAAGCAGCACCCTGGGGAACCGAATGAAGACAACGATGTGCTCCTGGGCTTCCGTCCATCCCTCCCGAGACCATCCGAACAGACGCGCCAGGGCGATCTCCCAGACGGTTTGCGGCGGAATCCATACCGATCCGATGGTCACGGCGAGGATGACGGATAGGGCGAGCACGGTCGCAATCCCGGAGAGCAGAAGGATCATGGAGCCACGTCCTCTTCCGGACGGATGGAGAAGCGATTCCGTCATGATGCTTGCGCCTGTAGGAACTGAAATGACCTCGATTTCCGAAACGATCCAGAAGTTGGACTCGTAATTCGTTCCTTCGCCAGCCGCCGATGCATTCACTGTCTCCTGTACCAGTACCACGCCGAAGGGTGGCCCTTCTCCTCTCCGATCACCTGGCGCACCCTGGTGAGCTCACGGCCGATCAGGGATTCCACCTCTTCCGCGGAAATGCCCCGGAGGCTTCCCTGCCAGGACCGTGGCAGCCACGCTTAGAGCATGTACCAACTTCCGGGTCCGGTCAGTCGGGCCAGAATGTCGGCATACCGGGCCCGCTCACCTCCCTCCAAAGAGGCACCCCTTCACGGGAGCCTCCTCCCACCAGTTCCTGATCAAGCCTCCCATTCCAGAGATGTCCTGATCTCCGAGCGCTTCTCGCGCCACAGTCCCAGCAGGATGAAACCCAGCGCGCAGGCAGCGATGCAGAGTCCAGGCGGCAGGTACCAATTCCAAAGGCCGTTGGCAAAACCGCCCCGCTGAAAGGCGTGGTGCATCATCTTTCCCCAGCTCGGGCGAACCGGATCCCCCAACCCCATGAAGCTAAGAGCCGCCTCGCTCAGCATGGCCCCCGCCACGCCAAGCACAAACTGGGCGGAGACGACTTCAGAGACGTTCGGCAGCACGTGCCACACCAGGATACGGGTGCGGGTAAGACCGAGGGCCCCAAGCGCTTCGACGAAGGGTGCCTCCCGAAGCTGCAGCACCCTGGCCCGCACCGCGCGGGCCGTCGGGCACCACCCGATGAGCGCGATCGCCAGGATAATGTTTTCGATGCCAGGTCCCAGGGTGGTGACCAGCAGCAGCATGAACGGCAGCATGGGAATCAGCAGCACCACGTCGATGAACCCGGAGAAAAGCTCTCCCCGGCCGCCGCGCAGGTAGCCAGAAACCACCCCCACGGTCGTCCCGATGACCACAGCGACCAGTCCCGCCCCGAAGCCCACCAGGAGCGAAACCGGAGCGGAGCGCACGAGAAGGCTCAGCAGATCAAAGCCCAAGTCATCGGTTCCGAGGGGATGCTCCAGGGTGGGCGGTTGGAAGGGGAGGCTCCGCGAGCGCACCCCACCGGCGCTCATGAGCGAGAAGAAAACGAGGACGGCGAGAAACATGGCGAGAATCCCGGCTCCGGCCCACTGCCGACCCCATCCGTCCCTGCCACCCGGTCTCGTTTGAATTCGGCGCACGCTCATGGCCGCACCCTCGGGTCGATGACGCTTGAGAGCACATCGACCAGCAGGTTGCACCCCATCACCACGAGGGTGAGCACCAGGAACGCTCCCTGGAGCACGGGGTAGTCCCGGTGCAGGGCCGCCTCGTGGATGAGGCTTCCCATGCCGTTGATGGAAAAAACCACCTCCACCAGCACCGCTCCCGAAACGATGAACCCCAGGTGGAGCGCGACCAGGTGCAGGAGCGGCAGGCAGGCGTTCCGGAAGACATGCACGAAGACCACCCGCCAGGTTGCAACGCCCTTGGCGCGTGCGTACAGGACGTACGCCTCGTCCCGGGCTCTGGAGACGGTGTTGCGCATGACGAGGACCTTAGCCGCCGCCGAGGCCAGGGCCAGCACGGCAACCGGGAGAACGAGGTGGCGCAGCTGCCCGGCGATGGCTCGCCAGCCTGAAACGTCGTCAACGGGAGGCGGGGCGAAGCCGCCCAGGGGAAACCACTGCAGCCGGAAGCCGAAGAGGTCCAGGAAGACCATGGCCGTCAGGAAGGTGGGCATGGCGAACCCCAGCAGAGCCAGCACCGTGACCGTCCAGTCCAGAGGGGACCCGCGCATCCATCCCGCGAGTGTTCCGAGCAGCGCCGCGGCGAGTGTGGAGAACAGGAGGGCGGGGGCCAGAATCCACAGGGTGCGCCCGAGGTGATCTCCGATGAGCGACCCCACGCTCCGGTGGTGGTGGAACGAGTAGCCGAAGCGGCCCGATGCCAGGCTTACCCAGTAGTCGAGGTACTGCTCGGCGAAGGGTCGATCGAGGCCGTACTCGCTCCGGAGCGCCTCGTGGGTCTTCTCGCTCAAGCTCACCGCCTCGGGGCCGAGCAGCATCAGAACCGGGTCACCCGGCATGATCCGCGGCAGGGTGAAGTTGAGGCTCAAAACGATGAAAAGGCACATCACCAGCCTGATCAGTCGCATCGACCACCCCACCCCCTCCGTTTTCCCAGACCCCCCCACATCCCCTCCGTCGCCTCACTTATTCAGCGATTAACCGACTCAACGCTTCCCCGATTTTCCCAAATGCTATACCAGGATTCCTCGCCCAGGATTCCGTACATGGGCGTGGTCTTCCACCCGTCGATCCGTGTGCGACAGGGCTGGATGAGGACTTCCCAGTAAAGGGGAATCGCCGGGAGCTCCCTGCCGTAGTACCGCTGAAGGTCCGCCGCCGCCTCCGCGTAGGTCGCCCGGTCCATGGCTCGATTCATCCGATCCACGATGGCCGTGAAGGCCGGATCGTCGCTTTGGGTCCAGCCGATGTTGCGGGCGTCGAAATAACCCGAGCCGCAGCCCGCCCACATCATCATGCCCCAGGGCGTCGAGCGCGTGAGCAGCGCCATGTGGGAGCGCTCCTGGTCACTGATGGTCCGAAAGAGCGTCATGTCCACCGTCCGCAGGGTCATGCGGACGCCCACGGCTCGGAAGTACTCCTGGAGCAGCTGAGCCAGGCGGAGACTCCCGGCCGCGTCCGCCCGCAGGACGAGCTCGAATTCCGCGACCCGCCCCTCCCGCTCCCGAAGGCCGTCCCCGTTTCCGTCCACGTACCCCAGGCCCTCAAGGATTTGCCGGGCCCGGTCGGGGTCGTGGGTCAAGGGCGGCATTTCGATGAAGTCCGGGCTTCCCCGCGTGACGAAGCCCTGGGTGGGCCTGGACCCGTAGCCCGCGCCGAAAAGGTTCAGGATTTCCTCGTAATTCACGGCCAGGGCGAGGGCCTGCCGGAATTCGCGGTGGTCGAGGGGCGCTTTCCGGGTGTTTAGGAAAAGAACGGCGGGGACACCCGGGTTGTCCAGCAGGTGGATCCGGATGTTTGGATCCTTCAGAAGGGGGGGCACTTGAAACGGGGGGATCCCGGCGGCGTACTGGTACGGCAGGTCGATTTCCCCGTTGCGGAAGGCAAGCATCATGGTGTCGAGGTTTTTGAACAGCCGGAAGACGACGCGCTTCACCCGCGGGAGACCGCGGTGGTAACGATCGAAAGCCCGGAAGCTGATCGTCCCCGAGGACGGGTCGTGATGCTCGAAGACGAAGGGGCCGCACCCGATGGCGGCTGGGGTCCCCGTCAGGCGGTGCGGGTCCTCCACCGTTTCGAAGATGTGTCGCGGGATGATCTTCAAGACCAGCAGGTTCACAAGGAATCTCGGATTGGGCTCCTTCAGACGAATCACCACGGTTCTCTCGTCCGGGGTCTCGACGGTCTCGATCAGGGTGAAGTGGCTGCGGTAGACGGGGATCTTCTCCAGGAGGTAGTCGATGCTGAATCGCACATCTCGGGATGTCACCGAGTTGCCGTCGTGCCAGACAACCCCGGGCTTCAGGGCGAACGTCCAGGTTCGTGCGTCGTCCGTCCTCCAGCTGGCGGCGAGATCGCTGCCGAATTCCCCGCGCTCGTCCAGCCGCACCAGACCGAGGTGCGTCATGAGCCCCCGAAGAATGCCGAAGGCGTAGTCGTCGATGTCGATGCTCCGCACTTCCATGGTGGTCCCCACGACGAGCTTCTCGATGGCCGGAACGGCCTCGGGGAGGGCGCCACGGGCATCGGGCGCGCATGTCAGGAGAAGAGCGCAGCAGAGCCATCCGAGGAACCGCGCTAGGTTTGGCATGAGAGCTCCTTCCGGGAAACCGGGGGTGGATGTGGGAGAACGGGGAATAGTGCCCCGGGGCTGCCCTCGGAGACGATGCGCCCGCCCGACAGGACACCCGCCCGATCGCAGCACGCGCGCACGAGGTCGAGGTCGTGGGAGATGAGGCAGATCGTAAGCCCATTCTCCCTGCGCCTGCGGTCGAGGATCCGCAGCACCTGCGCCTGCACCGAAACGTCGAGCATGGAGGTGGGCTCGTCTGCGACGAGGACGTCAGGCTCGAGTCCCAGTGCCCGAGCCAGGACCGCGCGCTGGGCCTGACCTCCGGAGATCTGGTGCGGCCGGCGACCGAGGAGGTCCTCGGTCAGGCCGCATTCGGCTGCAAGGGAGCGGACTCGGTCGTGCAGGGCTCCTTTCGAGTCCACGAGACCGTGGGCTTCGAGGGGCTCCGCCATGGCCTCGAAGAGGGTCTGCCGGGGATCGAGCGACAACTGCGGATTCTGGAAGATCAGCTGCACGCGGCGCCGATAGGATCGAAGCGCGGCTCCTCGAAGCTGTCCAACGTCCTCGTCTCCCAGGAGCACGCGGCCCGATGAGGCCGGAATGAGCCCCAGGGCGATGCGCGCGAGGGTCGTCTTGCCGCCGCCGCTCGATCCCACGAGGCCGTAGAGCTCGCCCGGATCGAGGGAAAGCGTCACCCCGTCCAGGATCCGCACGGCCTTACCGCGCCTCCCGGCTTTGAAATCTTTCGTGATCTCCTCAAGCGTCAGCATGAAAGCACCGAGCCGATCGGTTGGAAGACAAGGGCCCCAGTGGCGGGTGGAGCGATCGGCAGCGCTCCTCCGCCCGCTCGCAGCGCGGGTGGAATCGGCACCCTTCCGGGATGTTCCGGGGACTCGGCGCCCAGCCGGGGATGGGGCGCAGCCCGTGGGCCGGATGGGCCCCCACCAGGCCCTGCGTGTAGGGGTGTCGGGGGCTCGAAATCAGATCCGGCCCCGGGCAGACCTCGACGATCTCGCCGGCGTACATCACGGCGACGCGGTGGCACTCGGACGCCGCCTTCAGGTCATGGGTGATGAGCAGCAGGCAGCACTCCCGAAACCGGGAGTGCAGAAGGGCCAAACACTGGTCTCGGGCCTCCTCGTCCAGCCCCTTTGTCGGCTCGTCGGCGAAGACGATGGAAGGCGCGCCGGCCAGAGCTGTGGCCGTCAGAACTCGCTGCGCCATGCCGCCCGACAGCTGATGCGGGAAGCGGGACGCTACCGAAGCAGGCTCGCCGAATCCCACGCTCGCCAGCAGCTCTTCTGGAAAGACCCGACGGCCGCCACCGGCACGACTCCGGTTGAGGCGCAGGGACTCGGCCAACTGAGTGCGGATTCGAAAGACAGGGTTGAGACTGCCATGCGGGTTCTGGGGGATGAGCACCATCCCCCGACCCCGGAGCTTATTGAGCGCGTACGGTGAGAGGTCCAGGAGATTCCCGTGCCCCAGACCGGCGACCCGTCCGGAAACCTCCGCTCCCTCGGGGAGTAGCCCGAAAACGGCAGCCGCCAGCACCGATTTGCCGCACCCGGTTTCGCCCAGCAACGCCATGTGCTCGCCGGTCGCCAGATCGAGGGAAACCGCGTCGATCACGCGGAGCCGTTCGCGGCCCGCCCGGAAGGTGACACGCAGGTTCTCGATGCTGAGGGCTGTCGGGCGCACAGTTCTCCAAACGAAAAAAGCCACGAAGGCGCTACTTAAAAAAAGTGCAAGCCTTCGTGGCTCGATTCGATGCGGCGTCCCTCCGCTCGGGTCGCGGGAGGTCTGCTCATCGGTTCGTTCGGGTCTTATCTGGAATCTGGCTCGAAGAAGCATACAGGCCGCTTCAGCGGCCGGTTGAGCTCCCGTTTTTCTTATTACAAGCCCGCCGCTCGTGTCAAGCGCCTGTGAAGTCTGAACAGGTTCACCGTGCTTGACTTCCAGGCGTCCGGCCTTTATGAAATAGCAACGATCTTAGGGCGGCCGGAAGCCGCCGGTAGAGTGATTCGATCTAAATCCAGCATTCAATGGGAGCCAAGAAGGCTCGGGTGCTCACTGCCTGATGCCTTCTTGGCTCTTTTTTTGGTCAAAAGGAGCCCAGACCATTGAAACGAGTCATTGTCACGGGCGGAGCCGGCTTCATCGGCAGCGCGTTCGTATGGAAGCTGAACCGGGAGGGCATCGAAGAGATCCTGGTGGTCGACCAGCTGCGGCATGGTGAAAAGTGGAAGAACCTCGTCGGGCTGCGCTACGCGGACTACCTGCAGAAAGATGACTTCCTCCGGCAGATTCTCGATGGGAGTCTTGCCTTCCTTCCCGATGCCATCGTTCACATGGGGGCGTGCTCGTCCACCACCGAAACGGATGCCGACTACCTGATGGAAAACAACTTCAGGTTCACTCGGGTCCTCGCGGAGTGGGCGGTCGCCTATGGCGTGCGCTTTCTGTACGCCAGCAGTGCGGCAACTTACGGGAACGGCGAGGAGGGCTTTTCCGATGCGATCGAGATCGCCCGGCTCAGGCCCATGAACATGTATGGCTACTCGAAGCACCTGTTTGATCTTCATGCCGAGCGAACCGGTCTTCTAGACCGCATCGTCGGGTTGAAATTCTTCAACGTGCTTGGCCCCAACGAATACCACAAAGGCGACATGGTGAGCGTCGTCTTCAAAACCTTCCACCAGGTGATGGACATCGGCAAGGTGCGTCTCTTTCAATCCCATCGGGGGGACTGCGCCCATGGGGAGCAGCGGCGGGATTTCGTGTACGTGAAGGATTGCGTGGATGTGATGTGGTGGCTCCTGTGCCGTGAGGAGGTGAACGGTCTCTACAATCTCGGCACCGGGGTCGCCCGATCCTGGAACGATCTGGTCCGCGCCGTCTTCGATTCACTGGGGGTCCCGGTGGAGATCGAGTATATCCCCATGCCTGAAACGCTGCGCCCGAAGTATCAATACTTCACGCGGGCGAGCATGGAGCGCCTGCGAGCCACAGGGTGTCCCTTGGTCTTCAGAACGCTGGAGGCGGCGGTCCACGATTACGTGACCGAGTACCTGAAGCCCGGCGGGCTTCACCTCTCCTGATCCGCTCATCTTTTCCATGCCGGAGGGACGAGTCATGAATCGCAAGGAGCTTTTCAACGCCATGGCCGAGACCTGGGATGCCCGGTGTCGGCATGATCCGGACAGGATCGACGAGATCCTCGATCAAGTGCCCATTCAGTCGGGGGACGCCGTTTTGGATGTGGGAACCGGAACGGGCATCCTGATCCCGTTTCTGCTCAAGCGTATCGGTCCAAAGGGCACGATCACCGCCATGGACATGGCCGAGAACATGATCCGGATCGCGAAACGCAAGTTCGGCCACAAGAGAATTCGGTACGTGGTGGAGGATATCTTCGATGTGGAATTCGCACCAGCCACCTTCGATGTCATTGTCTGCTACTCGGTCTTCCCGCACTTCGAGGATAAGCGCCATGCGGTGCAACGATTGGCGGGCGCATTGAAGCCCGGAGGCGCCCTTGCGGTCTGCCATTCCCAGGGAAGGGAGCACATCAACAGGCTCCATGGGACCATCCACCCGGCCGTGGCGCGGGATCATCTGCCCGAGGCGCGGGTCGTCGCCGAGTACCTGCTGGCGGTCGGGTGCGACATCCTCACCAGTGTCGACACGGAGCGGTTGTTTGTCGTGATCGGACGGAAGCGTTGAGGAGCGATGGCGACACGGCCTCGATCTCTCGCTTGCACCCTTTCCAGGTCGCCCGTGTCCCCGGGGTGGGATATGTAGCGGATTATTCCCCATTTGGTTATTATCATCAATAAAGAACATGGGGAGGTGATCAGCGATGAACCGGGAAGAAAGCAAGAATGTTGTGAGTGAAATCGGCACGCGCTCTCGGCGGAGCCTTTCGGAACCGGACGGGCGCGAGCCCCTGTTTTCAATCCGCACGGGCGTGGGACTGCTCATGGTGCTCTTCATGATGGCGGGCTGCGCGTCCACGATCTCGAGGGAAGTGAGAAGCCAGGCGGAAGCCTCCGGCAACCTGTCGCTGCGTCAGGTCTTGGCGAGTCCGGAGCGTTATGAAGGGAAGGTCGTGATCTGGAGCGGTACCATTCTGGAGGCGAAAAACACCGCGGAAGGCACCCTTTTGAAGGTCCTCCAGAAGCCCGCCGACTATCAGGACAAGCCGAAGGTCACGGATGCGTCCGAGGGGCGTTTCCTTGCCCTAGAGCGGCGCTACCTGGACCCTGCGATTTACTCGCAGGGGCGTGCCGTCACGGTAGCCGGCAAGATCGTTGGAAAGCAGGCTTTGCCCCAGGGCGACATCGAGTACGTCTATCCGCTCCTGGAGATCAAAGACTTGCAGCTTTGGCCGGAAAGGACTCCGGATACCTACTATGCCTCTCCCTACTATCCCTACGGGTACCCTTTCATCTATTCGCGCTGGGGGTGGCGGCATGGTTGGTGGTGAAAGCGCTGAAGCCTCGGGTGTCTCGACTTTCCGTTGACAGACAGGCGCCCGGTGAGGCACTCGGAAGACATGTTCCTTTGAGCTGATCAAGCTGTCGCCGGTGCTACAGAGCCCGATCCCATCTTCGTCACGCCAATGAAACCGGGAGGCTCTTGACAGGGCAAGCCCTGTCAGGTCTTCCTGGTTTTTTTTTGCCATCGAAGATCCCGCGACGGCGGGGATCCCACCGTGTTCAGCCGATTCTTCTTCTGGCTCATCGAGGTATTTCCAGAGGACC
>CAZIEW010000065.1:0-32786 GCA_964538515.1 uncultured Syntrophobacteraceae bacterium | reverse complement strand
TCGAGACCGCGCATGTCGTGACCCGCGCCGCTTTTCCCTATATCCCGGGACTCCTCTCCTTTCGCGAAATTCCTCCCCTTCTTCAGGCCGCCCGGCAGCTGAAGCGCCTCCCAGACATCCTCTTGTGCGATGGGCAGGGAATTGCGCATCCCAGGCGGTTTGGACTCGCGTCACACCTCGGGTTGTGCCTCGATCTGCCAACCGTGGGGTGCGCCAAAAAGCGGCTCTGTGGCGAGCATGACCCTCTGGAGCTTCAGTGGGGCAATCATGTGCCCCTCCGATTGGGCGGCGAGATCGTGGGATGTGTCCTTTGCAGCCGAAACAACGTGAAGCCCCTTTACGTCTCACCGGGTCACTTGTCCGACCTGGAGTCCTCGCGAGCGATCGTCTTGCGCTGCGCTCGCCGCTACCGAATCCCCGAGCCGCTGCGTCAAGCCCACAACCTGGCAACAGTCCTACGAACGAAAGTCGCGGCGGAAGCTGCGTAACGGCGTCCTGCGCCTTAACTTCTGCTAACGCGATTGCAACATGAGAGAAGAGGAGTGAGACCATGAGACAATGGACCCGTTCATTGGCATCCATCGCGATGCTGGCGGCAATCCTGGAGGGAGTGTCTTCTCCCGTTGAGGCATTTCAAGATGACGTCAACCAGGCTGCCACCATCATCGAGCGATTCCAAGAAATCCCCGAGAGCTCCATCCCACAGGCCGTTCTGAGGGACGCCAAAGGCCTCGCAATCCTCACCGTCATCAAGGCGGGGTTCGTTTTTAGCGGGAGGGGCGGTTCGGGCGTTGTCGTCGCCCGAACGCGCAAGGGATGGAGCGGCCCATCCGCGATCGGCACGGGTGGCGCCGGCTTCGGACTGCAGATCGGTGCCCAGGTTACGGAATTTGTGATCGTGCTCAATACGGACGCCGCGGTGCAGGCGTTCTCGCGGGGCGGGAACGTCACCATCGGTGCGGATGTGAGTGCCGCTGCCGGTCCGGTCGGGAGGACCATGGAGGCGAGTGTCATGCCGACGGCAGCCGTTTACACGTATAGCCGCAGTCAGGGGCTCTTCGCTGGAGTCTCGCTGGAAGGCACAGTCATTGCCGCTCGCGACGGAGCCAACGCGAAATACTACGGCAAGCGTGTTTCTCCCAGTGACATCCTGTCCGGCAAGGTCAAGCCCCCTCCGGGAGCGAAACGCCTGCTGAACGTGCTCCGAAAGCGGTAGACTCAAACGAAATCCATGCAGGGGCGAGAAACCCTTCGTCCCTGCACGTGCCCCAATGGCATTCGGTCTATCTCTCGGGCAAAAGATAATCTGCATCTCCGATGGTGACCTCTCTTCTCCGAAATCGGTCATTGGACTCCGGTAGGATCACGACGAGGCTCCTGTGTGCGTTGAGGGCCTTGAGCTGGGCTGGAATACCTTCCCGCCAGGCATGCACCGCCCCGGCCAAAAGGACGAGGTGATTCCCCGGATGGGCTTTCAAGTACGCCTCGGCATGGACCGCCATGGCTGTGTCCCAGACCAACTGCGCTTCGCACAGACGCGTGAAGCTGGGCTCGCTCATCCCGGCGTGCCCATGAGCCCGACGCATGATGTCGCTGTATTCTTTTCCGACCTTACAGGTGATAGGAGGAAGCTGGCCGACTTCCGACGGCGATAGGGCTCCAAAGCCTTCCCGAGCGACCTTGCTCGTGATCTCTCGAGGCACGTTGAGTCCGAGCATCGGGATCTTCTCCTGTCTGCAGTACTGAAAGATGTCCCGATAGAGTTGCCAGTTGAGCCCCCAATTGGCAGCAAAGACTTCCTGAAATTCCGCTTCGCTCGTCTGCCCTGAAACCCATCGGTCCAGCGCCTCCTGGCTGCGATGCTGGAACATCTCCAAGCCGACCGCAAACCGCTGCCCAGACTGATGCAACGCCTCGATAATGGAAAGCTGCGCTCGGTGGTGGCTCATCTCATCGTGGATCTCCCCCACCGTCACCACCTCGGCTGCGGAAAGCCTCGGCAGGACCCCTGCGAGCGTGACCATCCGTTTGTCTTTCACGTCCCACAGATTGAGCGAGCTTACCCCTTCCGAACAGGCCACTCCAATCGCAACAAGGCAGATCGCAGCCATGGCGAGCTTCCAACGGTTCATATCAGCTCCTTTGCATGACGAGGAAAGACCTTTGCTCGTTGACGTCCCCCGGGAGACCATAGATCGGCTTTCACCCTTCAAAGCGCCCGAACGCGCGCGGTTTCACTCATCGCGAGCGCCTCACCATCTCCACCATTCGTTTTGCCGTGTATTCAGCAACATCCGCCAACCCGTCCAACGGCATGCATCGAACTGAAGACGCACCGAAAAGCGCCGTGACCGAGGCCGGAAACTCCTCATCCGGGAGGTGGAAGACGTAGTAAAGGGCTATTCGAGGCAGTGGATACAAAGTAAACGAAAAATCGCCGCTGGAGCGGTCGTCGTTCGTCATGCCCGAGAAGCGTCCGATGATCAGCTCCTGAAGTCGTTCAATATCAGGAACATGGGGAGCCAGTACTTGCTCGGCGTTTGCCGCGTAGGCCCCGTGGTAAGGCATGCTGCCCGGCAGCTCCTTGAAGGCCTTCAACGGATGCAGCTGAACCGGCTCGTCGATCACATGGGAGGCGTACATGGCAATGAGAAGCCCGGTGGGGCCGCCAGCGTCCTCGGCCCCTAACTTGATTCCGTCAGGACGGAGAAGGCAGTCCTCGCCGAACGCGCGCAACTCGAGGCCGCCATCCGCGGGCGCTGCCGGCAGGGCACGCTCAAGCTCCCCCAACGAGCGGCTCCATGCCCTTTTCAGATATTCGTCGCGTATGGCCGCGTACCGGTCCGTCATCTTCCTCTCCTCTCACCGCCAGTTGCCGGTTGCACGCTCCACTCCCGTGCAGTAATGATGGGCACACTCGTTGATTCTCACCCTCCCTCAAGGAAGGATCTGATACCATGCTGCAGCTTCCCGTGTCGGACGGACGGCCCCCGGTCGCGATCCAGCCCACCAAAATCATCGCCTTGGGGTTGAACTACCGCGACCACATTGCAGAAAGTCATTCCGTGAAGGTCCGGGGCTTCACCGACGAGATTCCGGATGAGCCCGTCCTGTTTCCCAAGACGCCCAACGTTCTCATCGGGCCGGACGAGCCCATTATTTTGCCCGCATTCCTGAAAGATTACCAGTTTGAAGATCTCCGAACCGACTACGAAGCCGAGCTCGCCATCGTCATGGCGACACGGTGCCGCCACGTGCAGCCGCGCGATGCCCTGAGCCACGTGCTGGGGTTCACGTGCTTCAACGACGTCAGCCAGCGCAACCTGCAGACCCGGGACCGCTCCGGCTGGTTCCGCGGGAAATCCCTTGACACGTTTGGCCCCATCGGTCCTCGAATCGTCACACCCCGAGATCTGCCGGACCCACAGAATCTGCGCATCCGATGCCGCCTCAATGGCAAGACCGTGCAGGATTCAAATACGCGGCACATGATCTTCAAAATTCCTGCGATCATTGCGTTCGTCTCGCGCCAGCTCACCTTGATGCCGGGTGACATCCTGGCGACCGGAACGCCGAGCGGAGTCGGTCGAATCAGCCACGGCGACGTGGTTGAGGTCGAGATTGAAGACATCGGCACCCTTCGTAATCCGGTCGTCCAGGAGCTGCCCACCCAATAGAGGGCGCCGGAGCCTTCTCCTGGCGCATTCCATCGCACTTCGCCGCCCCCTGGCAGCTCCACGATCCCAATCACGGACACGACCATGATCAACGCACGTTATGTCACGGACGCAAGCGAAGTCCCCTTCAGGATCATCACCTGAGGACCGATTGCTCCCCTTGGCAAGAGAGTCCCCGGCTCAGAGGAACATTGTCTGACCTTCCGGTCCCACTTTGACCTGTCCCACTTTTGCCTAGACACCGGGTTCCACCGAATTATAATGAGTCACTACGGTTGGGTTGCTCTTGCGCCAGAAATCGTTCGCGGTTTATCACCTCCGAAGCCTGTCACCATCAAGGCTGTCTCGACAAGCGGGGCACGGCTCTCAATGTAATTCATAGTTGTTTCTTTTTGATTACTTAAGGCTCGACGCCCCTTGCTGGGAGCTTGTGCTCAGCTGTTTCTGAGGAGGATTATGGATAGCGGGTCGGGAGAGAGCTCCCTGTCCAAGCTGCGCGAGAAAGCGGAAGCGTTCGTCAGCGGGATGATGCAGGAAAAGGAAATCGCTGCCCTTTCCCTCGACGAAATCAAGCGCATGGTGCAGGACTTGTGGGTTCACCAGATCGAGCTGGAAATGCAAAACGACGAATTGCGACGCATCCAGAGCGAACTGGAAGCCTCGCGAGATCGGCTTTCGGTGCTTTTCAACATGGCGCCGGTCGGATACTTGACGGTTGATAAGAACGGCATCATTCTTCAGTGCAACCAGACGCTTGCGGACATGCTCCATGTGGAGCTGCCGTATCTCGAGAACAAGCCCTTCGCTGAATTCATCGATCTGAAAGACCGCCCGATTTTCCTGGCCCGATTCAAGGCTTTCTTCAAGAAGCCCGCCCACAAGTCCCTGGAGGTGCGGCTCAACCGCAAAGGGAGACCAAGTCTGTGGGCCGAGCTTGAAGGACGCTCTCTTGAGCGCTCGTTTTTCCCTGGTCAAGAAGACAATGACACCAGTGTGCTGGTGATTGCCGTAAACGATATCAGCAAGCGCAAGCGGGCCGAAGAGGAGCGCCAGCTGACCCTTAAGCGGACCTCGGAAACGCTCGAGAGTATCAGCGACGGTTTTCTCTCCCTCGATCTGGACCTGGTGGTCAACTATTTCAACAGCGCGGCGGAAAAGCTTCTCGGAAAGAAACGCACCGAAGTGCTTGGAAAGGAGTTCTTCTCGGTATTTTCGGAAATGCGGGGCACCATGCTGGAAGAGCACTTCCGCAAGGCCCTGCTCGAGATGACCTTTGTGTCGTTTGAGACTCACTTCCGCCAAGGCTCTCACACCATCTGGTACGAAGTTCGAATCTACCCCCATCCAAGCGGGATATCCGTATATTTTCAGTCGGTTACCGATCGCAAGCGCGGCGAGGAGGCTCTCCGGAAAAGCGAGCTTCGCTACCGCACCATCGTCGAGACGGCCCGGGAAGGGATCGGCTCCCTCGACAAGGACTTCCGGACGTCTTTTGTGAATCAACGGTTGGCCGAGATGCTGGGCTATACGGTCGAGGAGATGCTGGGACGTCCCTTGACGGATTTCATCCCCGCCGAAGAGCTCGAGAGCTTTGCCCAACGAAGCGACACGCGGAAAGCAGGGTCGGGAGGCGTCTATGAGCTGGCGTTCCGGCACAAGAACGGCACGATACGGCACATGATTGTATCGGTGACGCCGACTCTTGACGACAAAGGCCGATTTGACGGGTCGTTTGCGATGTTTACCGACATTACCGATCGCAAGCGGGCCGAAGCGGCACTGCGCGAAAACGAAGAAAACCTTTCCATCACGCTGCAATCCATCGGCGATGCGGTCATCACAACAGACGTGAACGGCTGGATCTCACGCATGAACCCGGTGGCGGAAACCCTGACGGGGTGGAAGTTCGAGCAGGCCCGCGGCAGGCAGCTCAGCGAGGTCTTTCAGACCTTTGACGCCGAAACGGGTGAGCGGGTCTTCAATCCGATCGACGCCATCCTGAGGGCGGGTCCCTCCACGGAGGCGCGTCGGACTTCTTCCCTCGTTTCCAGAGAAGGGATCAAGCGGCTGATCTCTGAGAGCGGCACCCCGATCATGAACAGTCAAGGGCAGGTGGTGGGAGCGGTGCTTGTGTTTCGGGATGTGACGGAACAGGTCAAGCTGGAGCAGCAGTACCGGCAGGCGCACAAGATGGAGGCCGTAGGGCAGCTTGCGGGAGGGGTTGCGCACGATTTCAACAATCTGTTGCAGGTCATCTTAGGGCACCTTGACATCGTCCTGGCTGAAATTCCGAGCGATTCCGCTTTCCGCAAAAGGCTTAACCAGGTCCAGAAAGCAGTCAACCGCGCCACCACCCTGGTTCGTCAGCTCCTCGCCTTCAGCCGACGCCAGACCATGCAAATGGCCAAGGTGGATTTGAACCAGACCATCATGAACCTGCTCAAAATGCTGCGCCGTCTCATCGGCGAGCACATCGAGCTCGATTTCAATCCCGGCTATCCGCTGAGGCCCGTCAAAGCGGATCCGGGGCAGATCGAGCAAGTCCTCATGAATTTGGCCCTCAACTCCCGAGACGCCATGCCGGATGGGGGTCGAATCACCATTCAGACCCAGAATGTCAATTTCAACCAGGCCTTCTCCAAAGACCAGCTTGCCGTCAAGGCCGGTGAGTATGTCATGATCTCCTTCGCGGACACGGGACGAGGAATCCCCAAGGATCTTCATGAGCACGTCTTCGAGCCGTTTTTCACCACGAAGGAGATCGGCAAGGGCACCGGGCTCGGACTCTCGACCGTCTACGGGGTCATCAAGCAGCACGGAGGGTCCATCCATCTGCAAAGCGAGCTGGGACACGGGACGACCTTCAGAATCTACTTGCCGGCCCTGCAGGGAGTCGCCGACGATCTCTCCCAAGACAGCGCCGTCCTGTCATCGCACCAGGGCTTCGCGCCTGTCCTCTCGCAGCGGGCGACCATCCTGCTCGCGGAAGACGATCCCATGGTGCGGGAAATCGCCGTCGAGTTCCTGCAGAAGGCCGGCTACACCGTGCTTGTGGCATCCGACGGAGACTCCGCGAGGTTTCTCTTCAACGAGCACGTCAATGAGGTGGATCTCGTCATTCTGGACGTGGTCATGCCGCGGGCCAGTGGACGGGTGGTCGCCGATCATATCAAAGGACTGCGGCCGGAGCTGCCGATCCTCTTTTGCAGTGGGTATGCTCCGGAGCTGGCCGATTTCGCCCCTTACCTTTCCGAGGAGCTCGACCTCCTCCAAAAGCCCTACCAGCCTCAAGAGCTCTTGGAGAGGGTACGGCTCACGCTGGGACGCTAGCTCTCGTGAGGCGCATCTTCGCCCAGCTCACCGGTGAGCGGGATTTCAAGAAAATCCTGGCATGGTCCCTTTACGACTGGGGAAACTCCGCATTCTCGACGACGATCATGGCGGGTTTTTTCCCGGTTTTTTTCAAGGAGTTCTGGAGCGCGGGCTCGGATGTCTCGGAGAGCACGTTCAAGCTGGGGGTCGCCAATTCCCTGGCAAGTTTGCTTATCTTCGCTCTTGCGCCGTTCCTCGGAGCCGCCGCGGACCAGGGCCGCAGCCGCAAGCGGTTTCTGCTCGCCTTTGCCAGCTTGGGTGTCTTCATGAGCGCAGGTCTGACGTGGGTTGGCAGGGGAGACTGGCAAATGGCCGCCCTGCTCTATGCCCTGGCGACCGTCGGTTTTTCGGGAAGCATCATTTTCTACGACTCCCTCCTCGTCCATGTGGCCCCACCAAACCGGACTCATATCGTCTCCGCCTTGGGCTATTCCCTCGGTTACCTCGGCGGAGGCATCCTCTTCGCCTTGAACGTGCTCATGACGCTCGCCCCCGCCCGGTTCGGTCTGGCTGGCGTCAGCGAGGCGGTTCGCGCCTCGTTTCTCACGGTTTCCATCTGGTGGGCGGCCTTTTCGATTCCGCTGCTGCTCTATGTGCCCGAGCGCGGCACTTTGGGCCACGGCGGGTCGGCGGGAGCGGCGATCCGGAATGGGATGCGGCAATTAGCTGCAACCCTTGGAGAGCTTCGAAAGCTCCGGGTTGTCCTGGTCTTCCTGGGCGCGTACTGGTTTTATATCGACGGGGTGGACACGGTCATTCGCATGGCGGTGGACTATGGCCTCAGTCTGGGGTTTTCTTCCAAAAACCTGCTCCTGGCCCTGCTCATCACCCAGTTTGTCGGTTTTCCAGCAGCCATCGTGTTTGGATGGATCGGAGAGCGGATTGGTCCCAAGACGGGCATTTACATGGGGATCGCGGTCTATTTCGCTGTGACGGTGTGGGCCTATTTCATGAATTCCGACGGTGAGTTTTACGCAATGGCGGTCGCGATCGGACTCGTCCAGGGCGGGATCCAATCCCTCAGTCGCTCCCTCTACGCACGCATCATCCCCAAAGACAAGTCAGCGGAGTTTTTTGGCTTTTACAACATGCTGGGCAAGTTCGCGGCCGTGATGGGTCCCTTCCTCATGGGAGTAACGAGCCTCCTCACGGGCAAGCCCCGCGCCTCCATTCTAGCTCTAGGCATCCTTTTCGTCATCGGCGCCGGACTCCTGAGTCAAGTTCGAGAGAGCGAAGGCGAAACGTTGGCGAAGGAGCTGGAGGATCAGCATTCAGACTAATGCAGGCTCCATCCGACCAAAAACGACATCGACAGATAACAGATCGCCTCGGTCACCCCAGCCCCGATGTTGGGCCGATCCTGATTGACCAGCTCATCAGTCAGCCTTGCACCCGGAAGGATCAGCTTGTCGGTGGCCAGCCGCACCAGCGGCAGCAAGACCAGACCGAGCAGCACTGATATTCCGAATCCGGATAGGCTTTTCGCCCAGGATGTAAAATCGCCCGTCACCGCAAACCGAACGATATTCCCGATGGCCAGGAGCACCCCCGCATACGCGGCTCCCACCGCAGCATTGTCCTTTTCCATCGCCAGCTGGACGTCATAGGGCATGATGCGGTCGTAAACCTTGGCGGCGAGGATGAGGGCAACCTGCCCCAGGAGCCAGAAAATGAGGAGGGCAACGATCCCGCCGCCTTCCCCGGAAAGGACTCCATTCAGGATCAATCCGGTTGCGACGTGGCTGGCGGCCGTAACCATTCCAACTCCGTTGTTCTGATCTTCCACGATCTCCTTGACCGCATCCGAGCGGGTAAGAATGAGCCAGTCGTTCAGGTATCCGGCCACGTTCAGAAGGACGATGGCCAAGGCACCGTAACCGGCCATCGACACGATGCCTTTCGCGAGCGAGGCCGACGTTCCCCACAAGGCGCCCCCTAGTGCCATGGTCAAGCCCAAGAGATAACCGCCCATTTCGATGGCCATGGCGAGATTGTCTCGCTGAACCAGCTCCCTATCCAGGGAAATGCCGCGGTGCAGCCATTGAAACACGTATTTTCCCAGGATGAACAGCACAAGGGCTTCCACGAGATAGACGAGGCTATGCAGGTAAAGGTCCCAAGCCATGAGCTCCTCCAATGACTGATTCCCACGTTGATGGCTGTCGGTTTCGAATGTCGCGTCGGAGCGCCGATTGGAGTACGGACAGCAATGGCAATGAATATGGCCGCCCGGCGCCGACGGTATCCCTCTCCCCGACGCACTCTATGTGATGGATCCCTTCCGTCGCAATCATTTTCTGCAAGAGGCCGCAACCCCAGTTACCGTTTGCTCCTGCTTCTCATGTGATGGTACAGTAAGGCCCAAGACGCAAGTGATCAAAGGAGGAACGGAATCATGAAGCGAACGACGGGGGTCACCCTCGGAGTCATCATGACCGCGCTCATCGCAACCGGGTGCGGCGATGAGAACAGGCGTTGCGTCGATGCCAACAACGTCGTTGTGGCAGAGGAATACTGCAAAGACCAGGGCGGCACCGGAACGACGCACGGGACCACCTACAGCGGCTATCGATATTATTACGGCGGCTCGGGCCACACCATCGGAAGCGTGGCTCACAGCGGCGGCTACGTTTCCCGAGGGGGCTTCGGCAGCTCGTCGTCATCGCATGCCTCGGCCGCAGGCTGAAATACCCTCGTGAAACGGATCTCAACGGAGCCGCGTCCGCATTGGGAGAGCAAGGTCGAGGAAGTCGGGCTGGCCTTTCACCACACGCCTGAAGGACTTTACTGGGACGAAAGCGCCCACTACGAATTCACTTCCGGGGAGGTGGACCTGATTGAACGAGCCACCAATGAGCTCCACGAGATGTGCATGGCCGCAGCCCAGCACGTGATCGACCACGACCGATTCGACGACCTTGCCATCCCGCCAGAAGCCGTACCCCTTATCAAGCTCACCTGGGAAGAAGAGCCCCCCGCCATCTACGGCCGATTCGACCTCGCTTACGACGGCAAATCCCCGCCCAAGCTCCTCGAATACAATGCCGACACGCCGACCTCCCTTCTCGAGTCCAGTGTCGTTCAGTGGTTTTGGCTTCAGGATGTCCACCCCGAAGCCGACCAGTTCAATTCCATCCACGAGCGCTTGGTCGCCAAATGGAAAGAGCTCTGGGACTATCTCCTGGCCTTTCCGCTGTATTTCGCCTGCACGCACGGGAGTATCGAGGACCGCGTGACCGTCGCCTACATGCAAGACACGGCCGAGCAGGCGGGAATCCTCACATCCTTCATCACGGTCCAGGACATCGGCTGGGACCACGCCAAACGGGAGTTCGTGGACCTGGATGGAAGAACGATCACCAATCTGTTCAAGCTTTATCCCTGGGAATGGCTGCTCGGAGAGACATTCGGGCGCTACCTCATCGAGAGCCACGGGCAGATGCAATGGATCGAGCCCATTTGGAAGCTTCTGCTTTCGAACAAAGGGCTCCTCCCTATCCTCTGGGAGCTTTATCCGGGACACCCCAATCTTCTGGAGACCTACCTGGGAGAGCCGCGCGATATGACATCGTATGTGCGCAAGCCCATCTACTCGCGGGAAGGAGGGAATATTCGCATCTGCTCGCACGGGTGTACACTTCAGGAAACGGACGGGGACTATGGGGAGGAGGGCTTCATCTACCAGGAGCTGGCCCCGCTTCCCTGTTTTGACGGCAATTACCCCATTCTCGGGAGCTGGGTCATTGACCAGGAATCGGCGGGAATCGGCATTCGGGAAACACGAACGCTCATCACCGACAACGCCAGCCGCTTCGTCCCCCATCTCTTCGTGCACACGTGATGCACGCCTTGCCGCCGAAAGGCCTAGGTGAAGCGCGTCAATATGTCCGCAACCAAGGTGATGTTCTGACTGTTCGAAACGAGGAAGACCGTGTCGTACTTGCTGAGCCGATCGTCTCCACGCGGAATCGTGAAGCGCCCCTCCTTCTCGTTGAATATGCCCATGAAGACGCAGTCCTTAGGGAAGCGCTTCCGCTGGGCAATCTCTTTTACGGTCTGGCCCACACTCGTCGCATCCGGAGGGATCTCGATAGCATAGATCTCCGCCTTGCCTCCCCCGATCGTCAGGATCTTCTTGACGCGCGGCTGCTCGATCTCCATCAGAATCTGATGGGTCAGGATATCCGTCAGGCTTATGATGGTTGAAACGCCCACCGAACGATAGGCTTCCTCGTAGTCCGGCTTCCTCAAGAGAGCGATGATCGACGGAACGCCGAGGCTTTTGGCGAGGATGGCCGTCGCGATGTTGTCGGCGTCGTTGCGAATCAGGCAGACGATGACATCGGCGTACCTTGCCCCGGCCTTGTCGAGAACACGAATGTCCGTCGCGCTGCCGTGAACGATCACTGCCCCGGTTTCCGTGTAGACGATCTCACACGTTTCTCTGTCCTTGTCGATCACGACCACGTCGTGCTTGTTCGCGACAAGCATCCTGATGATCTGGTAGCCCGTGACCCCGGCCCCCGCGACGATCACTCGCATCGATCAGCTCCTTCAATGGGTCCATGCCTTCCGGCTGAACAACAGCAGCAACGGAAGGATCTCCAGCCTGCCGGCCAACATCCCGAGAATATAAGTGATTTTGATGATCGGGTGGAGGCTCGCCATGGTGTCGACGGAAAAGTAGCACGGGCCGACATTGCCCAACGCGGAGAACATCCCCGAAAACGCCTGGTATCCGTTGAGCTCCGAAAAGAACTCCGTAATGCCACCCCCAAAAGCCAAGAGCACCATCCAGGCGAAGAAGATCGTTGCAACGCGTTGAATCTCCTCGACGCTTACGTGCTCCCCGTCAATGATGATAAAGGCAATGGTGTTCGGGGGTGTTCTCAAACAAAAGATCTCCCGGCCGACGAGCTTGATCAGGATCACGATTCGCAGGACCTTGATGCCCCCTCCAGTCGATCCGACGCATCCTCCGATGACCATCAGCAGGAGAAAGAGTTGGCGCGCGGCCTCTCCGAAATAGCTGGTACCGATGTCTCGCGTAGCGAAACCCGTTGTCGTGAGAACCGACACGACCTGAAAGAGCGCAATCCGGAATTCCTCTTCCAGCCGGCCCAAGACGGACGCCCCTTCGGCCAACGTCTTGGTGAGGGGCGCAACTCGAATCACCCGCTCAAGCACAATGAGGAGGACGAACAGCACGATGATTTTCCACCAGGTGCGGGATTCGGTATTATCGAACCAGGCCTTTCGGCTAGCAGTCAGAAAGCGGTAATGGACCACAAAGCTCATCCCCCCGAGAATCATCCCGAGGATGAGCACATATTCCATCCAGATAAAGTTGGTGTAGCCATTCAGGCGGTAATACTCGATGCTCGCGTCGTGAGGCGAATACCCGCCTGTCGCCAAGGCGGTAAACCCGTGGCACACGCTGTCAAAGAGCGGCATGCCCAGAACCCAGAGCCCCAGGATGATGACCAGGGTGAAAAGGCAGTAGATGCCGAGCAGGATTCGAATCGTGTTAACAAGGCCAGGCACGGGCCGATCCACGTCGATCTTGTGGCCTTCGGCTCCGAAGAGCTGGTGACTGCTGCCCCCGGGGCTCGCCGCAAGGAACATGGTGAGAATTCCGAGTCCGCCTACCCATTGAGTGAGCGCGCGCCAGAAGAGAATGCTCTTCGGCATGGAGTCAAGACCGGTGAAGACGGTGATTCCCGTGGTGGTAAAGCCGCTCATGGCTTCAAAGAAGCCATCCAGGTAGCTGCTGTGGATCCCGAGCACAAACGGAACAGCCCCTACGGCCGAGCAGAGGAGCCAGCCCACGCTGCAGATCAGTACCGCCTGATGGACACTCGTGTTGTGAGCGGAAAAAGAACGCTTCAGCCCATAACCAACCACAAGGGCAATCGCAGCCGGAGCCACAAACGCCAGTGTCGTCCCGTTGCTCTCCTTGTACTCGCCGCACCCGATGACGAGCGCCAGCGGAACGAGTAGGCAACCTCCCATCGCGATCAATATGGGACCGCAATGACCAAAAACGACCGCATAGGTCTCTGCCTTCCGTCCCATCAGCACGTCTCTCTCGACAGTGGGGGTAATCCCAACATACGCACTACCAGGGGCAAACGAGGAATTGATTATCAACTAGCAAGCGCCATCTTCGCCCACAACGTGCTCTTGCTCGGACGGCTCTGTGCTACGCCTGCCTGACGCCCCAGTTGAACAGGCGCTACGGATTTCCAAGCGGAAACGTTCGTTTATGCAACGAATTCTGGGCTACCGTAAATTAAGCCGTTGAACGTTGCGAAAAGATATTGCAAAATGCTATTAATTCGCAATAAGTTTATGCAACGAGAGGGGAATGATGCATATCGGCTACGCGCGTGCTTCGACTCAGGATCAGGATACGGAAGCGCAAATCGCTGCACTGAAGGCCGCAGGATGTGAACTGATATTTCAGGAAAAGGCTTCTGGGGGTCGATGGGACAGGCCGGAGTTGCATCGCTTGTTGGGGCAGCTCCGCAAAGGCGATGTGGTGGTGGTCTGGAAACTCGACCGTCTATCCCGCTCTCTAAAGGACGTATTGAGTCTGATGGAGAAAATCGATCAGGCCGGGGCTGATTTCCGCAGTCTGACTGAAGTGATCGACACCACCTCGCCCGCTGGCCGCATGATGATGCAAATCGTAGGAGCGTTTGCGGAGTTCGAACGTGCGATGCTGCGTGAACGTACACGAAGCGGCCTGGAGGCGGCCCGGAAACAAGGCCGTGTTGGAGGTCGTCGTCCAAAGCTCAAGAAACAGCAGCAGCAGGAAATCGTGCAGTTGGTTAATTCCGGTCAGAAGACAGCAGCGGATGCTGCCAGACTCTTCAATGTCCATCCAGCTACTGTTTCGCGTCTTTTGAGGTCTGCCAGAACGGCTTAGGGGATTTTACACTCGCCTGCTCTGCTCTCCTTAGCGTGCGATCTTTCCCGTTTGTTGAGCAGGGAGCAAAGATCGTCATCGGGACCGATGGCACCCAGAACACCAGAGAGTGGATCCTCGCGTTGAGGTGCTCTCAAAATAGGAGAGAACCCATGTCTGAAGCAGCGAGAAAGCATGCGGTATATGAAGATCTGTACAACATTCCGGAAAATATGACCGGTGAGATCATCAATGGTGAGCTCTTTGTTACTCCGCGGCCTTCGCGCCGACATACCGAAACAGCCTCATCAATATTGATCGAGATAGGGCCGCCATACCGCTATGGTCGTGGTGGACCTGGTGGGTGGATTATCCTTGTTGAACCTGAAATAGGACTTGCTGAAAACATTCTGGTTCCCGACTTGGCCGGGTGGCAAGGGGAGAGATATCCCGGTGAGGAGCCTCACAACTGGATTTCCGTGCCACCGGACTGGGTATGTGAGATTCTATCGCCAAGTACCGCTCGTCTCGACAAGGTCAAGAAGATGCCGGTTTATGCTCAGCATGGAGTACCGCACCTCTGGTTGGTGGACCCGGTTGCGAAAACCCTGGATGTTTTCGAGCTACAGAACGGCAGATGGGTTCTGTTGGGAAGCTATGTCGAGGACGACAAGGTTCGTGCGGTGCCCTTTGCGGAAGTGGAAATCGACCTGGCGGGATTATGGAATCTCTCCCACGCCGGCTAGTCAAAAGCGGATGCAAGAATCTTCTACGGCAAGGCGGGCGAGCTGGCCACGAACCAACGTGAAAATCAAGAGAGCGGGCTCCTCTGCCTACACCTGCTCCAGGCAAGCCCGGTCTACATCAATACGCTCATGATTCAGGAGGTGCTCGGCGATCTGGAATGGTTGGAACGAATGACGAACTGCGATCTTGCGGCCTTGAGCCCGTTGTTGACTCAGCACATCAACCCTTATGGGCGCTTCGAACTGGATATGGAGGCTCGGATAGCTCTTGCTAGTTGATAAGCAATTCGTGCTTGCCCCTGGTAGTGCGTATGTTGGGATTACCCCAGTGAGCCCGGTGGAGCGCCCTGAACGCCCCCACCTCTATGTAAATAATGCCACAATAGGGAAAATTCATTTCAGCCGTCAAGCATGTTTTCGCTCTCTTGTCTTCGATCTCTTTTCCCCTGTCGCAATTCCTGGTACCCTGTTCATGTCATACTCATCTCAGGGCGTCTGGCGAACGATCACGCTTTCAAGTGGAAGGAGGAATGAGATCTACGATGGAAAGTTCTGTTGACTTGAAGAAGGAAATCAGGCCGGTGACTGCCGTGGCCTGGGCCATGATCGTGAGCATCTTCATGGTCCTGGGCGTCGCCGAGCTCATCCGGTACCAGAATCAGCCATTCTCCGGCTTCGCGCCCCAGTCCATGCCGCCGAAGGACGTGTTTCTTGCCGGAGCATTGCTCGCTTTCATCGCCATTCGGCTGGTGCGCAACGCGATCCTCAAAGGAGCCGGCCCCGACACCGAATCCAGGCTGAGCCGATTGCGTACGGCGACAATCGTCAGTCTGGTCATGACGGAAATCCCAGCCGTTTTAGGGCTTGTCCTGTTCTTGGCGACAGGAATTCGGGATGAGTTTTACGTCATGGTGGCCTTGAGCTTCGTGGCTGCAGCGCTCTACTTCCCCAAGCTGAATCATTGGGAAGTCTGGATGCGCCGACGCCCCGCGTGATTGAGCATCGGGGCTGATGGATGATGTTGAAGGCATCAGGGACGAGGGGGGGGAGGCCACACCAGACCTCCCAAATGTGAACGGCTGCTATTGCTTCTTCGGCTGCTCGTGCTGGTGGCTAGGCCCATGCTGATGCTGATCCCCGGTCGCCTGCGGGTCTATGCGCCTGCCTTTCCTTTTTTCTCGGATCATCTTTGTATCGGCGTACATATCTTCGTAGGTGGCCTGCATGGCACGCTCGAACGTGATGACCTCGCCACCATTTTCCTTGACATACTTTTCGGCGTCTTCCTTGCTCCCAAAGGCCCATTTGGCCCGCTTGGTCATGACCCCCGGCTTGTTGCCGCCAAGCACCCAGACAGCCCCTTCCGCATCGATGAGGCCTTTGGTGTTGTAGTCGCCGACCTTCATCGACTTTGGCATTTTGTCGATATTCATCGCAAGGTCCACCGCCGCGCAGTGGATGCTACAGGCAGCGAACGTGCTTCCATCATCGTATTCAACCAGGAATCGGCTGTAGGCAAACTGCTCGCGGTCCATCCCGCAGTATTTACACGAGGGATACTGCAGAATATCAGGGGCCTTCTGAGCCAGGCAAACCGATGCCATCACCAAGCTCAGGATCAGTAGAAAGATCGTCCAACTGCTTCGTCTACTCATGCGCGTCTCCTTTGTTTGAGGGTGTTGATCCGATGTTGAGTGCGGGCAGCCAACAGGGTCCTCCGCAGGAGCGGAGCCGACATGCCGTTCATGCCGAGAGGCCGCCAGGCGCGTGCACGGATTCGGTCGGGCAAGGCCCAAACCAAGATCGTCGTCTCACTTTATCAGCAACTGTACGCCGGAGTTATCAGGAAATCCCTGATTTTAAGGTTCCTATTCGGATGATTCCAAGGGAGCAAATGGATGATTGATCTCCAGGTGCGTGTGAGAGTAATGAATTGTAATTCGACGTAGACCATGGGCAGGCCGCTTATTTAAATCGGAGAGAACGAAGTCATGAGTATCAGGATCTTGCTGGCTGACGATCATAAGATCATGCGCGATGGACTCCGGTCCATGCTCGAAAGGCTTCCCGGCGTCAGTGTGGTCGGCGAGGCAGACAATGGCCGTCTCGCCGTCAGTATGGTCCGGGATGGCGACGTCGACCTGGTCGTCATGGACGTGGGCATGCCGGACCTCAACGGCATCGAAGCCACTCGGCAAGTCCGCTTGGCAGCGCCCAATGTGAAGGTTCTTGCCCTCTCGATGCATTCCGACAAACGCTACGTCGGTGAGATGTTCCGGGCCGGAGCGTCCGCGTACCTCCTCAAAGACTGTGCGTTCGAAGAGCTGGCTCAAGCCATTGAAGTGGTCATGACGGGGCGGGCCTACATCAGTCCGCAGATCGCGGGCTCAATCGTCAGGGACTTCGTGAGCAACACCATGGCCGACGACCAGTCCCCCTATTCCCTGCTGACTCCAAGGGAACGGGAGGTGCTCCAGCTTCTTGCCGAGGGCAAGATGGTCAAGCAGATTGCCGCCCATCTGAACATCAGCAACAAGACGGTGGAGACGCACCGCCAGCAGCTCATGAGCAAGCTGAACGTCAGCAATCTCGCGGAATTGATCAAGTACGCGCTGCGGGAAGGCCTGACGACGCTCGACGGCTGATAGCCCCTCACGGGCGCGACCCGCGACCGGCCCGTCAGGACCCTGCTCCAGCGCGGTCACGTGAGCACCGGGGCGTCACTCCGGGGCCATCTTCCCAATCTGCTTCTTCATACGAATCATTCTGGTGTCTCTGTACATATCTTCGAAGGTGGCACGCATGGCTTCATCGAAAGACCCGATGACACCCCCGTTTTCCGAAATGAACGTGTTGGCGTCCGCCTTGTCCTTGAATGCCCATTTGGCTCTGCTGGTCATGACGCCGGGCTTGGCTCCACCGATGACCCAACAGGCGTCCTCGGCCCGAATGAGCTCTCTTGAGCGGTAGTCGGCCACCCAAACGGCTTCGAGCGCTCGGTCAATCTGGATGACGAGGTTCAGGGCCGCGCAGTAGAGGCTGCAGACACCAAACCTGGCGCCGTCGGCGTAGGCGACCAGCATCCGGCTGTGGGCGTACGTTTGCCGGTGCATCCCGCAGTAGACGCAGTCTGGGAAATCGACGATGTCCCGGCCCGCGCTCTCGTCAGGAGGTTCGAGACCGACCGCCCCTCCCGCCAATACAGAGTTACAGACAAGCGCGAGAAGAAGGGCTCGGATGCAGCTTTTCATTGAGGACCATCGCATGAGTCAGTATCCTGAAAGTCAAATCGGCTTCCGAAGCGACGCCGCGTCCCGCTTCGGCTTCTACTCAAGACCGGCTCAGCGCCGGAAAGACCCGAGAACCGTGCCGCGATGAGACCTTCCGTCTTCCGAAGCCTAAGAGCTCGGCTGGCATCGCTGGTCTTGCTGACAATGTTGCTGGCAACCGGGCTGATCCTTGCCTCCACCTTTCATGAGCGATCACTGATCTTAGCGCAAATGACCGAGGATTTCATTCGGCTCGTGACTCTGGTGGCCAGCGACCAGGAGCAGCTCATCGCACGGACTCGGCAGTTCCTGATCACGCTTTCCAGAACCCCGGAAATCGAGCCAACCGACACCGGAGCCTGTTCTGATTTCCTTGGCCGCCTGATTGAGGAATACCCTCGATACACCAGCATCGGGGTATTGGATAGCGAAGGCGTCCTTCGCTGCGGTTCAGGACAGCTGCCACTGGACACAACGTTCCAGGAAGAACCGTGGTTCAGGCACGCCTTGCGCTCACGGGATTTCTCCATGGGGCCGCTGCATCCCGGTGAGGAGAGTGAAAGTCGCTTTGCCATCAGCTACCCAATTTTTAGGGGAGACGAGCCAGTCAGAACCATTGTCTTTGCAACCGTGGACCTGAGTCGTTTCAGCGAATTGATTGCGCACCTTCAGCCGCCCAAGCAGGTGAAGCTTCTGATGATCAACCGCAGGGGAAGCCTTTTGAACTGTCTGCCATCACGGGAGGAATGCAGCGTAAGCCCAAAGACCATGGACACTCTCCTCGGGGCAATGCTTCGGTCGGGAACGGGAGCCGTTGAAGCGGGAGATTCGCGTGAGACCGACTCCCTTTATGCCTTTGCACCCCTTTCGAGCACGGTCGACACGGGCCTTTTCGTCAGCATCAGCGTCCCCGTGTCCGCGTTGTACAACAAGGCGAATAAAGCCCTGGCCTTCCAATTCGCCGGGGTTTGGGCACTCACTCTCTTGGCTCTTGGATTGGTTTGGTTCGGGAGCAGCACGTTCATCATCCGACCGGTGCACACCATGGTGCTCACGGCTCAGCGGCTGTCCCGAGGCGACATGGAGGCGCGCACAGGGCTTCCTCATCGAGGGGGCGAACTGGGGGCTCTCGCGCAAGCCCTGGACGAAATGGCCGAGGCGCTCGAAAACCATGTTGCACAGGTACTGCGCTACGAGGCTGAGCTGAGGTCAATGGCCTCCGAGCTGAACAGCGCCGAAGAGCGCGAGCGGCGCCGACTCGCCGAAGGTCTTCACGACCGCGTGGGACAGCTCTTGGGAATATCGAAAATCAAGCTGGGGATGCTCATCCAGGCAACGGCCGACACCGAAGCGGGCGCACTTGCGAGCGAAATCCGTGCATACGTCGTCCAGGCCCTGGAGGAGACTCGGTCGCTCACCTTTGAGATCAGCCCGCCTATCTTGTATGAGATCGGCCTCGAGGCAGCCCTCGACTACCTCGCAGAGCAGATACGGGAGCGACACGGTCTGGATGTCACCTACACCGACGACGGGCAATCAAAGCCATTGCCCGAGGACACACGAGTGCTGCTTTACCGGGCCGCAAATGAGCTCCTCAACAACGTGCTCAAGCACGCCCGTGCTTCTCACGTGGTGATGAAGAGCGAATCGCGAGACCGGATGCTCGTCCTTTCGGTTGAAGACGACGGGGTTGGCTTCGAACCGAAGACGGACGGCCTCTCCGGCCGCTCCGGGGACGGTTACGGTCTTTTCAGCATCCGGGAGCGTTTCCACCACAAGGGAGGCGACGTATCCATCGAGTCGTCCCCCGGCCACGGCTGCAGGGTTGTCCTCACAATCCCCCTCGAGGGCGAAGCCCGAGGGGCTCCTCCGGGCCAAGCCGGGTGAGACCGCCCTCGACTGCACCGCGGCCGACAAGCCTGATTCCCGCGGTTTTCGAAGCGACCCTTGAAAGACGAAAGGGACTGAGTATACTTCTCTCGGCTCCGCAATCGCCGTCTCCGGGGGGTCCCTTCTTGTCCGGCGAGACGTGAGCCGACTTGTCACCCAATAATTATTCGCGATCCCCAAGCCGTCCCTATGTTATATAGTGCCGCGTCGCTCCCGGCGGACTCCATAGGTCAGGATCCGCCAACGTTCAACTCACAAGGGACATATGCTCGAACAGGATCCTAAGCAGTTCATTTTCCTTGACTCGGCGGGAAGACGCTGGCCTCGACTGAGGCTGCTTCTCCTTCTGCTCACGGTGCTGGCCTTTTGCGGCGGGGTGTGGTTCATTCAATCGCTCTTCGTGGCTCCTCAGCTACGGCTCTCTTCCTCCATATCGCAATTGCAGGCACGGTTGCATGAGTTGCAGAAAAAAGACGCCGAGGAGCCCCAACCTCACCCCAGACCAATCTGGCGGGAATACTCCAAGAGCGCGAATCCCGAGGGAAAGCTGTCGCGTGATGCATCGCGCTCTGCCTTGTCTGCCCCCCCACAGAAGCATGATCAGGGCATTGTCGCAGGGTTCTACGTGGCCTGGGATGAATACAGCTATGACTCGCTTCGGGCAAACGGTGCCCAGCTGACGCATGTCATCAGCCAGTGGCTCAGCGTTGCCGACGGATCTGGGACCCTGGTGTCTCATCCCGACCTCAGGGTGCGGGACTATGCCTTGAGCAAGGGAATCGTGTTCCTGCCCGTGCTCGACAATCTCATCGAGGACGTCTGGCAGCCGGAGGCCATCGAGGGGCTGGCGAACGGTCCAATCGCCCGCCAGGACCGTTTCGTCGGGCAGCTCGTCGGCAAGCTCAAGGAAGCCAAGGCCGGGGGCCTTGTCATCGATTGGGGCATCGTTGACCCGACCTACGTGGAGGCGGTGACCGCTCTCATCCAGAGAATCGCCGATGGTGTTCACCACGAGCGGATGGAGCTCTGGCTGTATGTGCCGGTCGGTCTCGAGCTCAAGAGCTTCGACCTCGAAGCTCTGGCTCCTTGTGTGGATCATTTCGTTGCGACCCTCCACGACGAGAATTCCGAAAACGATTCCCCCGGCCCCATCGCGTCTCAACCGTGGTTTGAAGGCTGGCTCGAAACGTTGCTTGAATACGTTGACCCCGAGCAGTGCGTTGTGGAAATCGGGTCCTACGGCTATGACTGGGCCAAGGGCGCCAAGAGGGCGGAGACCATCCGATTTCCGGACGTCATGAGCCGCGGCGACGAAGTCGGGCTGACCCAATGCAAATCGGAAGCCCCCCTCTACAATCCCCAATTTTCCTATGAAGACGGTGGGACGGAGCACAAAGTCTGGTTCCTGGATGCTTCGACGTTCGTCAATCAACTGATGGCCACCCGCAGACAGAAAGTCACGGGGATTTCCATTTCCCAGCTGGGTTACGAAGACCCCGCCATTTGGCCCATGCTGAAGCAGCTCTCCGGAAGCGCAACCATTCGCCCCGAAGATCTCGCCCAGTTGCGACCGCTTCGGTCGGCAGGAGCCATTACTCATGTGGGCCGCGGCGAATTCGTGACCGTGGACGAAGAAACTTCGGACGGCAGCAGGGCGCTCTTCATAGACGATACCGGCCGGGTCACCGTCACCTATGAAACATTTCCCAGCTACCTGACCCTTTACCATGAAGGAGCCGAGGCGTCGGACACCGTGGCCCTCAGCTTCGACGACGGCCCCGATCCCAAATGGACGCCCAAGATCCTGGACGTGCTCCGGGCCAAAGGGGCCAAGGCGTCGTTTTTCCTGGTCGGATCGCGCATGGAAGCGAATCCGGGGCTGGTCCGAAGGATACTGGAAGAAGGGCACGAGATTGGGGTCCACTCCTACACCCATCCCAACATGGCTGTCATTTCCGAGGAGCGAGCGCGGCTGGAGCTCAACGCGACCCAGAGATTGATTGAAACGATCACCGATCGTTCGACAATCCTGTTTCGCCCCCCTTACAGTGCCGACTCGAGACCTCACGACCCCGCGGAGGTAACTCCTGTCAAACTGGCCCAGGACCTGGGCTACATTACGGTCACCGAGGACATTGACCCGGAGGACTGGGCCAAGCCAGGGGTGGAGGCCATCGTACAGAAGGTGAAGCAGGGGCGTAAGGCGGATGGGACGATCATCCTGCTCCACGACGCGGGCGGGGACCGCAGGCAGACCGTCGAGGCGCTTCCCCGGATCATCGACTATCTTTACGAGCGCGGCGACAGGATCGTGACCTTGAGCGAGATGCTCGGGAAAGAGCCCGATGAGCTGATGCCGACCGTTAAATCCGGTCCGGAAAGCTTCGCTCGTCTGGTCAGCCAGGGGGGATTCCGAGTCCTTTACAACGTCGAGGCTTTCCTGTGGTCGTTTATGATCGCGGCAACGATTCTGGTGATTCTCCGCACGCTGGTCATCACGATCCTTGCCTCACGACACACCCATCGAAGGGTGGCGCCCCTTGCAAGCGATGACCAGCCGCCGATCTCCGTCATCCTTGCCGCGTTCAACGAAGAGAAAGTCATCGAGGCGACCCTCAAGCATCTGCTTCGAACCGCCTACGGCGGTGCCATGGAGGTCATTGTCGTGGACGATGGATCAAAGGACCGAACCGCAGCCATCGTGGAACGGCTTGCTGAATCCGATCCACGAATCCGGCTGATCCGGCAGCCAAACCAGGGCAAGGCTCTGGCGCTGCGCGCCGCGATCGCCGAAGCTTCCTACGACATCCTGGTCACTCTGGACGCGGACACCCAGTTTGCCCCCCAAACCATCGGAGCCTTGGTCCAGCCCTTCTCGGACCCCCGAGTGGGAGCCGTCTCGGGACACGCCAAGGTGGGCAACCTCCGGACTTTCATCGCTCGGTGTCAGTCTCTGGAGTACATCTGCGGATTCAACCTCGACCGTCGTGCCTATCACCAGCTCAATTGCATCACGGTGGCCCCGGGTGCCGTGAGCGCGCTGAGGAAGAGCGCCGTTATGCAAGTGGGCGGCATCAGCACGGATACCCTGGCTGAAGACACCGACCTCACCCTTGCCTTGCATCGCAAAGGCCACCGGGTGACTTACGTGCCGGCCGCGGTCGCCTGGACGGAGGCTCCTGAGAGCGTGCGAGCACTGGTCAAGCAGCGCTTCCGATGGGCCTTTGGAACCCTGCAGTGCCTCTGGAAACATGGAGACATGGTGTTCAACCCGCATTTCGGGGCTCTTGGCTGGTTCAGTTTGCCGAGCGTGTGGTTCTTTCAGATCCTCCTGGTCACCATCACGCCGCTGGTCGACTTCCTTCTTGTCTGCTCGCTCCTTATGGGTGTGGGCGACACCATCCTCACCTACTTCGTGACCTTTCTGATCATGGACATCTTTCTGGCAGGATTGGCCTGCAGGATGGAGGGCGAGCGGATGAGCAAGGCTCTGCTCATCATCCCCATGCGCTTCATCTACCGACCGCTGCTCAGCTGGGTCATCTGGAAATCCATCGTCAAGGCAGCCAAGGGCGCCTGGGTGACCTGGGGAAAGCTCGATCGCACCGCTTCCGTGCCGAGCCAGGCTTGAGGTGGATCCCTGGAATGCCGATCGTGCGAGATTCAATCCGCTCAGTCCCGTTCGTGGCCGCACTCGTTGGAGCGCTGATCTTCACCAGCCTCGTAGCCGGCTGTTCGGACCGGACCGTCGATCCGCCTTCACGGGAGTCCTCTGCTCATGGGATCTTCCCGGAGAACGGAGCCTATGCCGGCGCCTACATCGATTTCGGGCTGACCGAAGACGCCGTCACGCTGGATACGATCGACGAGTTCGAGAAACTGACAGGGAAACGAATGACCATCGTCGCGTCGTCCAGTTTCTGGGGGGAGCAGACCTTTCCCACCCGAAACCTTACGATCATCGCGCGGCACCAGGCTCTTCCGCTTGTCTTCTGGTCTCCCTGGGATCGGCCGTACAAGGAGGAGGTCGGCCCAGACAGGTTCGGCCTCAACGCCATTCTGGCGGGTGTGTGGAATGATTACATCGATGCATGGGCCGATGCGGCACGTACCCACGGAAAACCAATCCTTGTCTCTTGGGGCCTTGAGATGAACGGCTGCTGGTTCCCCTGGTCCGGCTGCTACTACAACGGAGCGACAACCGCTGCAGATCGGTCGATGTCCGGCCCGGAGATTTACAAGGAAGCCTTCCGCTATGTCGTGGACCGGGTGCGTGCGAAGGGCGCAACAAACGTTCTGTGGGGATTCCATGCCAACAACTTTTCCCAACCGTTTGAGCCCTGGAATACCCTGCCCGCCTACTACCCGGGCCCCGAATACGTCGATTGGCTCGGCTTGAGCGCTTACGGAAAACAGTCGGCCGACGATGACTGGCTAACCTTCCACCAGGTCTTCGACAACGCCTATGGGGAACTGTGCAAATTGGATCCGCTCAAGCCGGTCGTGATCGCCGAATGGGGAGTCGGCGAATTCCCCCAGTCCGGGAGCAAGGCGGAATGGTTTCGCGAGGCGTTCCGAGCCATCGAAACCGAGTACACGCGCGTCAAAGCAGCCGTCTACTGGCACGAACGTTGGCGCAACACCGATGAATCCTACAGCAACCTGCGCATCCACTCCTCACCCGAAGCTCTGGAAGCCTTCCGGCAAGGCCTGTCCAGCCCCTTCTGGAAGGATCGCCTCATCGAGCCCGCGCTGTCCGCACCCGCCGGCAAACCGCCCGGCGGGCGGTCAGCCCCTTAGGGTTCCTATGTTGTAGCTTCTCAATAAGTGTGGGTAACGGCAAGGCTGTAGGTCGGGATTTTATCCCGACGTCCTCGCTGTGGCTCGTCGGGATAAAATCCCGACCTACACTTATTGAGAAGTGACTCCTATGTCTGCGCATTCATGAGATGCGCGAGCCGGCCCATCCTCAGGCCGTCCGTTCGCCCTTCGAAGTAGCGGGCATCCATTTCTTCGGGCTCCACATCTTGAAGCCGATTGAATCCCATGTCACGCAGGCTATGCGTAAGGGCAGCCGGATCGAAAAACGTCTCAAAGGGCTCACCGGCAAGAGCCACGCGGTGAGCGAGCGCATCAAAGACCTTGCGCTCCGCGGGATTCAGCAAAGACGGGAGAATCAGATAGTCGAAGATGACCCCGCTTCCGGTCGGCATGGATGCGATGTATCGCAGCGTCTCGGTGACCGCGGTGTTTGTCAAATACATCGTGACTCCGAGCCACGAGAAAAAAGCGGGGCGAGTGCTGTCGAAGCCTGTCTGCCGCAGTCCCTCTTCGAGCGTCTGCGACTCGAGGTCGACCGGAGAAAAGGTCAGGGTGTGAGGGATCCGGATTGCAGCCTGCTCCAATCGAGCGCGCTTCCAGTCTTGAGTAGCCGGATGGTCCACTTCGAAAACACGCAAGACGTCATCGGGGAACGGATTTCGGTAGGCGAAGGTGTCCAGACCCGCCCCCAGAAGGACGTACTGACCGACGCCCCGCTCGATGGCGCCGCGGAGCTCGTCTTCCGCGTATCGGCTTCGCGCGGCCAACGAGGCACGAAGCACGCGCGACAACGGGGTTTCCTCCAACCACTTCCGATCTTGTCCCGCGGACGTCGGATCGGCGACGCCCAGCACGCGGAGTGCCAGAGGATCATCGAATATCTTGGGGTCATCCAAGACCTGGTGTGCGGCACGACGCATTGCGACGCGCAGTGCGGTCAGACTTGGGCAGCCTGTCTCCATCAGATTCTCTTTTCAAGGGCTCAGCCATGCCGGATCGGACTGGTCAACCGGGTCGTCTCTGCAGGCGAGCTCATCCACCCCATTCGCTCGCCCCTTTCTCAGGCCCCGATCCTCTCCGAAGAGCGAGCCAGGCTGAAGAGCAGCTGAAAGGCGATCATCGTGACCGCATTGGTCAAGGCTGCGAGATAGAAGGCCCCGGAGAAGCCGATTCGGCTGATGAGGAGGCCCATCACGAGGGACCCCATCATCATGCCGAGATAGATCGCGCTGTTGTATCCTCCCATCGCCAAGCCCCGCGCATCGGCGCTCACCACTTCCGGTATCAATGCTCCGACGCTCGTGAAGGCGAGTCCCATGCTGACCCCCGCCCCCATCGCGCAAAGGAAAAACACGTGAATGGACGATGCCAACGCCACGCCTCCGATGGATCCGGTCAATCCCAGGAGTCCAATGGCGACGAGGGGGTCCTTGCGTGTAACCCGGTCGATCAGGCGGCCGAAGGGAATTCGTGACAGCGCGCTGAAGACCGCCTGGACCATGAAGATCAAGCCGATCTGCCCCAGGCTTATTCCTTGATCCTTTGCAAAGAGAGGAACGAAGGTGATGAATGTTCCCATCGCCAGGCACGATCCGATGGTCACCATCCAGCACGCGAGAAGGCGGCGGTTTCGAAACAGACCCCGCGCGATGGTCCCGACGGGTGGCCGCTCGGGCCTGCGGGCAACGATATGGCGCGCACGCGGCAGGAAAAAGAAAACGATCCCCAACGTGATCAGGATGATGACACCCGAGACCACGAACACCGCCTTATAACCTGTCTTCTCGGCCATCAGCCCTCCCACGGCCGGCCCAAGGCTCATTCCAGCGTAAAGCGCCATCGTGTAGTAGCCATACGAACGACCCAGATGGGTTATCGGCGAGAAATCGGCCACGTAGGACATCATGGTCGGTGCAAAAGCCGCCAGTCCGATTCCGAATACCAGGTAGATGGCCATCATGCCCACCGGCGCGGAGCTGATGCAAAGCAGGAACGACGTACACGACGCAATGAGGAGCCCGGTCAGGATGAGCAGCTTGCGCCCGATGCGATCGGACAACATCCCAAGGGGAAGCGAGAGGAGCCCGGCCATGAGGAGAAACGTGCCGTTGATGATTCCGACCTGAGCGGTGGTTGCCCCCAAGGAGCGAGCGAACAAGGGCACCACCGGGATTCTCATGTAGGACCCGAGGTAATAGACGTGCGTCACCACACAGCATGTGGTGAGCAGAACCCCATAGGAAGGCACCCTGACTGGTCTTGTGCTCATCGCGTGGCCTTCCCCTCCCTCGATTGGAGCGCATCCTGCAGGGAAGCTAGTCCTGCACGGCGAAAGTCTTAAACTGGCTGACCAGTCAATTCCCCCTTCAGGGCGGAATGAAAACATTCCGCCACGCTGTCCCAGTGCTCCGGCAAAGAGGTTTTAGCGGGCAGGAGAACACCCCCCTAATTCCCCTCGAGGGGGAATCAAAGGGGGGTGTACCTTGCCAGACAAAGTTGACAGAGCACCAGGCTGCAGGAAGCTTTCAACAGTCCGGAATCGCACCGTGTCGCCGTGGAAGGCGGCACGGCCAAACCCGTTGCCGGATCAAAACGTTCCCTCATCCAAAGAGATGACCATCGAGGGAAGGGAGGGTGCTCCCTACCCCCCGCTCGCCAAATCACGGATGGCACCTCCTATCTTACTGCTCGCGTCCAGTCGCTCCTTGGCTCGCACGAGGTGCGCCTCGGCGTCGGGGCTCTCGTGCTGCTCCAATGATCGAGCCGCCCATCTCACGAGGTCGAGATCCTCGTGGTCGATCATCCGGACCAGGATCTTAAAACTCTCAGGCGTCCGGATTTCTCCCAGCACGGATAGGAGTCCCACTTTGAGCTCGTCGAAAGCGGCATTTTGCTCCAGGATCTCGTCGATGATCGGAACGGCACGCTCGCCGGCGCTCTCCAGGCCGGTGAGGCACATGTGGGCAAAATAGGGAAGTCGAAACATGGAAAGCTCACCGAGCAACCGCAAGCACGCATCACTCCCCCACGCACGCAGCAGCTCGGGGACGAACAAACTGGCCCACGAAAACACATAGGTCATGGGAAGCAGGTATGGGATCGCGGCCTCCCCAGCGGCCTCCAGCTGGGACAGCACGGGGGCAAGCGCTTGCTTGCGCTCCTCGTAACCTTCTGTCTGACGGCCGGTAAAGCGCGTCGGATCGTTCGCAGCCTTCAGTTGTGCCACGAGGCCGGCGAGATCCCCCCGCCCCTGCTGCGGATATTGAGTGCGGTATGCCCGGGCGCGTTGGGAGATCCACAGCATCTCAAGCCAAGTTGAGGGCGAGTGGAAATGAACATGCTTCCGGCCATCCTGCTCCGCCCGCAGATGAAAGCCGTGCTCCCCGTAAAATTCCTTTTCCTCCACCGCCACCTGCCAGCGAGTGCGGCACCTCTCGTGGGCGCCGTCGTAATCGCCAGTGGCCAGGGCAATGCTGACGGCCATATCGTGCAACCGATCGTCTTCGGGAAAACTGGCCAATAACCGCTCAACAAGCTTGCGCGCTCTGACGAAATCCTCCTTGACCAGCAGGTCGAACCCTTGAGCGATGTCTTTACTCAACTGCTCGCGGGCCTTGGCCAGCTCTCGAATGCTCTGAAGGCGGTCAAGCGGGATGGCTTTTCGAGCTTCTTCCTGCTTGGACAGACAGCATTTTTTGTATTTTTTCCCGGAGCCGCACGGGCAGGGCTCATTGCGCCCGACCTCCTGCATGACCAATTGGTCGACCAGAGCCTGTTCTCTCTGGGACGCTTGGAAGGCTTCAAGTCGCTCGTTCAGATCCGCACGACTAATGCCGTACTGACTGCAGATACGGTCGGGGTCGCCCCCTCTGAGAAGCTCAAGGATCGGCTTCAGGGGATCGACCGGGGGGCGGGATGCACCGCCGGGCTGCTGACTGTCCATGTTCTTTCCTTTCCAAAGGCGAATTGGGTCCGCTTCAGGGGGATTCCTGAATCGATGCGGCCGCGATGGCTTCTTATCAGCTTTCGCCAGTCCTGTCAAAAGCATCGCCGGCAGGAACGGATTGTGTCGTCGGCGGGAGGCGCGGCGGCCCGGTTCGAGGGGGGCAAAGGCGAAGACAGCGCTCGTCACGGGATCGGCCCTGATCGCTCTCGATCAGTCTCCGGTGAGCCCGAGAGTCTTCCGGAGGATCTCCAGGTTCTTCCGCATGACCTGTTGATAGTAGTCGAGTGGGGCGTTTTCGGCTCCCGTGGCTACAGGATCCAGAATTGCCACGGGGATTTTGGCCTCCCTAGCGACGGTCTCCCCGACTTTGGCCGGGTATTGGGGCTCCGTGAACAAGGCCGCAACCTTTTTATGCCTGATAACGCGAACCAATTGCAGCATTTCGGCGGCAGACGGCTCCATCCCGGGATCCTCCCGCACCACCGCAGCGATTTCCAGCCCCATGTCACGGGCTAGGTAGTCAAAAACCGCGTGCTGTGTGACCACCCGTCTGTTTTTGAGCTTGCCTCCCATGATCCGCGCCTCCTCGGCAAGAGCGTCCAGGGCCGTTGCGTAGGCCGCACCGTTGCTGGTGTAGAGTGCCGCGTTCAAAGGATCTGCGTCAGCGAGAGCCGATGCAATGTTTTGAACCATCCTGGCGGCCATGCGTGGGCTAGCGAAAAGATGCGGGTTGGGACCCTTATGTTTGTGAGGCCGGCCTTCACCAGGATCATGGCGGTGTGCGTCCGAGCCTGACTGCGGCTGCCCCCTCTCCCCGTGCTTGTGCGTGGAAGCCACGCCGACCTCATCCGCGTGCTCGTCTCCCCCCTCAATCACATCCCGGATCCCGCGGGAACTGTCAACGAGCACCATGTCGGGATTGGCCCGCTCCAAAGGGGCACCAAGGAATTCCTCAAGGCCCAGCCCATTTGCCACGAAGATCTTCGCCCGACTGATCTTTTCCATATCTCCCGGTGTCAGGACATAATCGTGGGGGCAGCCCATGCTGGCCGGAAGCATCGATTCCACCACCACACCATGAGCCCCGTTGACGATGTTCCGAGTGAAGAGATAGATGGGAAACGTGCTCGCAAGGATTCTCACTTCGGGCTGGGAGGTTGCTGCACCCATCGGGCTCGCCGTAACGGTGATCAACAGTCCAACCAGCAGCTTCGCCGCCTTCAAGAGTCGCTTCCTGCCCATGCTGCTCAGCTCCTAGACCCAAAAACGAAATCGCAATCCGTCTGCAACAGTCCAAGCGATTCAGCGATTACTATGGGAATCAACTGCATCATATGCAACTATTCAGCATTAGGCAAGATGCTAAATGCAAGTTCTAATTGTTTTTATAACAGCAGGTTAGATACCTATATCAACGGTTTCGCCGCTTGGATTTTCTGCAACTCGGTTGCCCATAGAATCTTCACTACGGGGGACGCACGCGAGGCCTTCCTTCCAGACGGACGCCCGAAGGCGTCCCCTGGCCGGTTTGAATCACGACCTCCCGTGTACAAGTGGAGTGAGCATCCTTTCGATTAAGGTGTCGATCAAATGCGGCAGCGGCTCCGCCACCTGCCCCACCACCATCACCGGCTCCTGGGTGAGGGGAAGAAGCATCTTGATTGCTTTACACGCGCCGATTGCCTCGACCATGCGGGGAGAGCACTCCCCCATGAACGAGTGAGCGATCAGGATCGAGATGGAGCCCACAATGACGTCTGTCTGATGGACACAATGGCACACGGCGCCCTCCCCACTCGTCCCACGGTTCGCCCCGGCCTTCAGCATCTGGGCCGTGGCGATGGCATTGGTTCCCAACGCCCATATCTCCACATCCTCCGCAAATGCTTGCCGCACCCTCTTGATGATTGCAGCTCCAAAAGAGGCTCCCTGACCATCAACCACCGCCACTCGAAGCATTGCGCTTCCTCGCTTCACATACGGAGCTCCCTGCAACGTCAACTCCCTTTTCCCATTCATTCGGCCACGAGGAGGATCCGATGATCCACCAGATTCATCTCCTTGATCCGCGCTTTGACCCACCGTTGATCTCCGAAGATCCCCTGCAGAAAGACCCCCTCGGATTCGGGCCTAAGCACATCGACCGCTTCCATGAGCAGCTCCTCTTTCCCGTCTTTGACTAGGTATGCGTTGGCTTCACACATGGTCATTCCTCCCTTCGCTGCGCCCTGCATTTCAAAACAAAAGAGGCCACGAAAGCATTCCCCCCTCACTGCGGAGCAAAGCCTTCATGGCCCAATTCACACGACTCATGACGAAAATTGGAGCGGGATCACAGGTGAGGCCTTCACGGCCACATTGGGAATCCGGAGAACCTCGCTCGAGCTGGAATTCGTACCAGCAGGCTGAACGAGTGTCAAGCGAAAGCTGCGAAGCCGCGACGCCAGTCGCTTGACGTAAGACCATGAAACGGGTAAGGTGTTGGAACACCGTTACCGAAAGGCATTTGCGATGGCTCTGGATGCTACTGAAGGACTCTCAGCCAGCCTGGAAGATTACCTCGAGGTCATTTTCCATCTGGAAAAGTCCCACCGCGTAGCCCGGGCCAAGGACATCGCGGACCAGATGAACGTGCAGCGCGCCTCGGTGACGGGCGCTCTCAGGGCACTCGCCCACCGCGGCCTGATCAACTACAGCCCGTACAGCTACATCACGCTGACCGCGGAAGGTCGCACCATCGCGCGTGACATCATCCACCGGCACGATACGCTCAAGACCTTTTTCATGGACACCCTCCAGCTGGACCAAGCACAGGCGGAAGCAAACGCCTGTCGCATCGAGCACGCCATCGACCCGGTTGCCATGGAGCGACTGGTCCATTTCGTCGAATTCATCAAGACTTGCCCACGAACGGGTCTCGACTGGTTCGACGGATTCGCCCGCTTTTGCAAGAACGGGGAGCGCACCTCGGATTGCGAGAAATGCCTCAAGCTGTGCCTCGACAGCTTGAAAGAAACCTCCCGACAATCCCAGTAGTCTTGGGCCAGATTTCACTCATCCTTCGCGACCGGCCGAGGGGCGGCTCCGTTGCACGCGGACCTGCCGTCAGATTGCGAGACACGAACGATCCAGTCCAAAAACGCGGAGCTTTCTTCGTAAGCTCCCCCACAAAACGAGCCCAAGTGCTGTGCACTGCGCTCGAAATCTGCGATGAAGGCCCCCAGATCTTCTTTCCGAAACCACTCTTCATAGGCATCGAGGCCGTTCTTCAACAGCCTCAGCAACTCGCCCGTGTACGGATTCATCTGCGTGATCGCCGAGTAAAGTGCAGGGCTCTGAGCGAACATCCGGCCGATGAGATTGATCTCCAGCCGATAGCTGGGGCTCGTGTAATGCAGCGTTTCGGCGATGTCCACGTTCAACTCGCGCAGCACTCGGCCGGTCAGCATCGTCGTCATGTGGAAGAGCACCTGAATGATGCTCATCATACGATCGTGCTCTTCGGGGGAGCTCTCCTTAACCAGAATGCCCTCTCTGGCGAACAAATCGCGGAGCCCCCTCCAGTCGTCCTCTTGCACCCGAACGGGACACGCCACGAGGGTCTGTCCGGCAAATGTGCCGATCCGCCCCCCGAACATGGGGTGCAGCCCCACTACGGAGGCCTCGGAACGAAGCATTTCCTGAACAGGCCGCGTCTTGAGGCTGGTCACGTCGAGCAGCAACTGCTCAGGGCGGGTATAAGGGACAAGGTCCCTGATGATGGAAACGGACTGGTGCAGCGGAACGGCGAACAGCACGACCTCTGAGCGAGCCACCACGTCTTTCCCTGAAAGCTCTGTCCCGATGTCGGCCACGTGCACGGTGTATCCCTTGTCGGCAAAGAACCGGGCAAACAGCTGCCCCATTTCCCCCCGTCCACCGATAATGCCCACGGCAGCCCCCGGCCTCCACCCAGTCTTTCCTTTCACACCCAGTGCTCCAAATTGAGCCATCCCTAGATTCGATTCACATCTCGCCATGTTGCCCTCACGCACGCACTTCAACGCCTCACAACGAAAAATCCACACCAGTAGAGGAGACGAGACAGCCGGGAACAACTGTCTAGTGCTCTGTCAACGTTGTTTCGCAAGGTACACCCCCCTTTGATTCCCCCTC
>CAZIEW010000064.1:0-32860 GCA_964538515.1 uncultured Syntrophobacteraceae bacterium | reverse complement strand
AGAAGAGCCGCGCAACCGGGGAGAGCATTTTCAGACAAAAGAGAAAACCCCTCATACCCGACGATCAACCCAACCAGAATGTGCAAGGAAACCCACATGTCACCCTCCTTCGTTTGTGTTGTCGGTGGTTGGAGCAAGACGCGTGCCCGGCTTCCCATACGATTATTTAGGTATGATATCGATAGGTTATAAATCGCGGCTTCTTGAGGAGCTTGGATTGTTAACGAAATGTCAACACTTTTCCCAGATTCAGACAACTTGGATCGGGAAACGTGAAGGAGCTCGCGCATGCGTTGGACCGCGCACCGAGCGAGCCGAACGGGAGTGCGGAACATGAGGCTCAAGGGGCTGCTGCAGATTGTCAACCCAGGCTCATTCCACTATGATAGCGAAGCGGGGAGACTCTCGTGCGGTCGTCCCCGGTCCATGACCCCACTCACGCCACAGATGGAGAGAATGACCATGCGCTTCGAGGGAACCGACCGTTACTACCTCAACCCCGAGCTCCGTGAGATCGTCAATATCGCCATCTCCCTTGAAAAACCCCTGTTGTTGACGGGAGAAGCCGGCACCGGCAAGACCCAGCTCGCGTTCGAAATATCCCGGGCGCTGGACCTGAGCATGGAGGAAGCCCGCTGCAAATCCACGTTCAAGGGGGAGGAGCTTTGCTACGTCTACGACACGGTGCTGCGACTCAACGATTCCCGCTTCGGCAGCGGTGACACGGGGCGCGATGTCAACAATATTTGGGACTACCTGCGCTTCGGGCCCATCGGCCGAGCGTTTCTCGCCGAAGACCGGAGGGTCTTGCTCCTCGACGAGATCGACAAGACCGACTCGGACACCCAGGATAACCTTCTGGACGTGCTTGAAGACCGCTCCTTCGTCATCCGGGAGATCAACCACAAGGTCACGGCGGCGCGGCCCCCGATCATCATCATCACCAGCAACGCCAAGCGTGAGCTTTCGGATCCATTTCTGCGCCGATGCTTCTGCCATTACATCCCGTTTCCAACGCCCGACGAAATGTCGGCAATCGTGAAGCTGCATTACCCCGACATCCCGCAGCCTTTCCTCGAAGCGAGCCTCACGTCCTTCTACCGGCTTCGGGAGCAAGGTTTTGAAAAACCCCCGGCAACGGCCGAGCTGCTCGATTGGGTCGGCGCGATGCGATCCAAGGGAGACCGGGCGCCCGGAGCGGGCAAGGACGTTGTTCACATCGGGACCTTGCTCAAGAGGACCGAAGACCTTCTGAAATTCAAGGGCATCCGACGGTCGTCACGGCTCTGATTGGGGCAGTTAACTCCGGATAGAAAATGAACTCATGATCGGTTTCGTTTACCAGCTTCAGGACGCGGGCATTCCCGTGAGCGTCAAGTACGTTCTCGAGCTGTATCACGCGTTGGGACGCGGCCTTGCCGCGAATCTCGACGATCTTTTCCTGCTCTCACGACTCATCTTCGTCAAACGCGTTGAGCACTACGACCTGTTCGAGCGCGTCTTCGCGGCGTTTTTCCTCGGCATGGAAGGAGGCCGGAGCATCCTGGATTGGGAGGAGATTTTCGCTGGCAAGCCTTTTCAGGAATGGCTCAAGGAGCAGATTGAAAACGGCACCCTTTCGCTCGACGAAATTCGGGAGCTCGACACGGAAGAGCTATTGGCCCGTTTCTGGGAGACCGTCCTCGCCCAGAAGGAGGCGCACCACGGGGGCAACCGCTGGATTGGCTCCCGCGGACGCTCACCCTACGGGCACGGCGGCCAGCTCGCCGGGGGAGTCCGCGTCTATGGCCGCAGCATGTATCGGTCCGCCCAGAAGGTCATCGACGACCGTCGTTACATCAACTACAGCGAAGATGCCGCCCTATCGACCGAAAACCTCCGCCAGGCCCTGACGTCGCTGAAGAGTCTGCGGCCAACCGGCCCCGAAACCGAGCTCGATGTCGACGAGACCATCGCCAAGACAGCGGCCAACGGGGGCGAGATCGAGCTCATTTTTCGACGCGAGCTCCGAAACCGGCTTCGCCTCATCGTGATGGTGGATAACGGCGGCTATTCCATGACCCCCTACATCGCGCTCGTCAAGACGATCTTCAACAAGCTGCGTGACCTGTTCCGGGATGTGCACTTTCACTACTTTCACAATTGCATTTATGGGACGGTTTACAGCGATCCGCCGAGGACCATCCCGGTCAGATGGGAAAAGCTCATTAGCGAGCGAAAGAGCACACGTCTGATCCTCATTGGCGACGCCAACATGGCCCCTTCCGAGCTGATGGCGTCCTACGGGTCGATCCTGGATCTATCAAACACCGAAAGACGCCCCGGCATGGAATGGCTCAAGGAGCTGGCGTCCACGTTTCCTGCGAGTGTCTGGCTCAATCCCATCCCCAAGTCCCGCTGGGATGGTGAGAGCAGCACGATTCGCCATATCGGCCGTGTTTTTCACATGGAGGACCTCACGCTCGCCGGGATCAAACGAGCCGTCGCGCACCTGAACAACCAGGGGCAGGCCTTCGACGGGCGGGGATGACACGCCGCAGGAAGAAAGCGGGTTGCAGGCATGGCGTTTCTAGACAAAGAGGTCCGTCGCCTTCTGGGCAAAGCCATCCATGGCTACCGGCTGATCGAGAACGGTGACCGCATTGCCGTAGGTGTCTCGGGAGGAAAGGACAGCATGCTGCTCCTTTGGCTGCTGCGCGAGCGATTGCAGCGCATTCCCGGCCATTACGATTTGGTTGCCGTGCACGTTGACCCCGGCTTCGATCCGCCTTCCGCAGACGCCCTCGAATCCTGTTTCAAGCGCGAGGGATTTTCGTATGCCATCCTGCGAACCGATCACGGCCCACGGGCGCACGGACCGGAGAACCGGGAAAATCCCTGCTTCCTCTGTGCCCGCCTTCGCCGGATTGCATTGTTCGACAAGGCCCGAGAGCTCGGCTGCACCAAAATCGCCATGGGACACAATCAGGATGACCTTATCGAGACCTTCTTCATCAATATCTTGTATGGCGCACAGGTCGCCGGGATGGTCCCGAGGCAGCCATTTTTCGGAGGTGAGGTCACCGTCATCCGCCCCCTTGCCCTGGTTCCCGCATCCAAGGTCGAAAAGCTTCGGGAGCGCATGGGACTTCCGATCATTCCAAATCCCTGCCCTTCGGCCGGGAGCAACAAGCGGGGAGAAGTGCGCCGCTTGCTTGGAGAGCTCTACCACGGCAACAGGAAAGTGCGGGGAAATATCTTTCACGCCATGAGCCACGTGAATCTCGAATACCTACCGCCCCCCCTTCACTCCAAGTCGGGGGATCACGCCAATTTGCAGGACTTCCTCAACAAACGGGACGAATGAGAGCAGCGATGGAAAAAACCCGCAGGAGCTTTTATCTCATCGACGGCAGCTCTTACATTTACCGGGCCTTTTACGCCCTCGGCAGGCTGACCAACGCCAAGGGTATGCCGACTCAGGCCATCTACGGCTTCGCTCAGATGATCACGAAGGTGATGCGTGACAAGGCTCCTTCCCATGTGTGCGTGGTGTTTGATGCACCGGGCCCGAACTTCCGCCACGAGCTGTTCAGAGATTACAAGGCCACTCGGCAGAAGATGCCCGAAGACCTCGTGGTCCAGATTCCCTACATCAAGGAGCTGGTCCGCTGCCACGGACTCCCCCAATTGGAAATGACCGGCTACGAGGCGGACGACCTCATTGCCCGATTGGCTCACTGGGCTGTAGACAAAAGCTTCCAGGTCGTCATCGTCTCCGGAGACAAAGACCTCCACCAGTTGGTCCACGACCCCGACATCCTCCAGTGGGACCCCCAGAAGGACCGTCTCTTCACCGAAGCGGCCGTCTTTGAGAAGCTTGGGGTAACGCCAGCTCAGGTCAAAGATTATCTCGCACTCGTTGGAGACAGCTCGGACAATGTCCCCGGAGTCAGAGGCATCGGCGAGAAATCGGCCAAACAGCTCCTGCAGCAGCACGGGACTCTCGACGCGATCTTCGAGCGGATCGATACGATCAGCCCCGCGTCTCTGAAGCGAAAACTCATGGACGGAAAGGAGTCGGCATACCTCTCGCGGGATTTGGTCTCCTTCAGAGAGGAGATCCCCCTCGCGGAATCGCTTGAAACATACCAGCCCAAGCCGCCTCTCAAGGAAGACCTTGTCCACCTGTATGAGGACCTGTCCTTCAAGGGGCTGCTGGATGCCATTCGGTCCACGATGGCCGACGCTCCCCCTTCCACATCCAAGGCATCAGCCGTCAAGTCGCTCAAGGCCACCCTCATTGACTCCGCCGGCCGGCTTCAGCAGCTGACTGCCCAGATCGAGACAGTGAAGCGGTTAGCCCTCGACATCGTCGGCACTCCCGGGGGACCGATGGAATCGGACCTCGAAGGCATTGCCCTTTGCACGGCTGAAGGGGCCGCGTTCTTCGCAGCCTTTTCTGAAGGGACGCCCATCAAAGACATCCTGTCACTGCTCGCAGAGAAGGGCATGGTTACGATTGGTGAGGATTTGAAATCCGCATCGATGGTCCTGGAAAGAAACCGGCTCAAGCTGCCCGCCTCCCTCTTCGACACCATGATTGCGGCTTACTTGATTCAGCCCGGAACGCAATCTCCAAAGCTTGACCGCATCGTCGCCGAGTACCTCGATGAACGGTTCGACCCCGCCTCTCCCCCCGCCCTTGGGGAGGGATCCGACGCCATCACGGGCTCTGCCCTGACGGCCTGCTCACGAGCCGAGGCCCTCCTGAGGCTGGAGCCGGTTCTGCGGCAAAGGCTTGAAGAGCTTAAGCTTTGGAGCCTCTTTCACGACATCGAAATGCCCCTTGTCGAGGTGCTCGCGGCGATGGAATCTCGGGGCATCCTGGTCGAGCCGGGGAAGCTCGAAGCGCTGTCGATCGATTTCCAGAAGGCCCTGGACGCCGAAACCGCGGTGATCTACGACCTCGCCAAGGAGGAGTTCAACATCCAGTCCCCCAAACAGCTCGCGTACATTCTTTTTGAAAAGCTTGGCCTCCGAGTCGTCAAAAAGACTAAAACCGGCCCGTCCACGGACATGGGCGTCCTCGAAGAGCTGGCTCTCGAGCACCCCGTACCCGAGCACATCCTGAATTACCGCAGTCTCGCCAAGCTCAAAGGGACCTACGTCGACAGCCTGCCGAAGCTCATCAACCCCCGCACCGGCCGCATTCATACGTCCTATAACCAGACGGTCACCACAACGGGCCGACTGAGCAGCTCGGACCCGAACCTTCAGAACATTCCCATCCGGACCGAGGAAGGCCGAAAGATCCGCGAGGCCTTTGTCGCTGCCCCCGGGCATGTTCTTCTCTCCTCGGACTATTCTCAAATCGAGCTGAGAATCCTGGCTCATTACAGCGGAGACGAGCGGTTGAGGGAAGCTTTTCTGTCCGGCAGGGACGTTCACGCACACACGGCCGCCGAAATGTTCAATATCACTCCCATGGACGTGACACCGGAAATGCGCCGCCAGGCCAAGATGATCAACTTCGGGATCATCTACGGCATGAGCGCTTTCGGTCTCGCTCAGCGCTTGAAGATCACGCAGAAAATCGCCAAGGCGGCCATCGACCGGTACTTTGAGCGCTACAGCGGCGTGAAAGCTCATATCGAAGCTTCCATCGCGCTCGCACGAAAATGTGGGTACGCCGAGACGCTGCTCGGCAGGCGTCGTGCCATTCCTGAGCTCCAGAGCCGCAACCATGCCATTCGACAGCAGGGGGAGAGACTGGCGGTGAATACGCCGATCCAAGGCACCGCGGCGGACCTCATCAAGAAGGCCATGATCGAAATCCATGCGGCGCTTCTCGAGAGCGGCATGAAGACCGCGATGCTGCTTCAGGTTCACGACGAATTGGTCTTTGAGACACCGATCGAGGAGCTGGATCGAGCTCGGGCGCTGGTCCGGAGCAAGATGGAGGGAGTGTGGCCGCTGGCCGTGCCGCTCAAGGTCGATATGGGATGGGGTGCGAACTGGGCCACAGCCCACCCATAACGACAATGAAATAAAAAAAAACCGCCTGAACAGGCGGTTTTTTTTTAACCAAGTTACCGACCAGCCTCTCAGCTGGAGGCTTTCGCCTTCTCAAGCTCAGCGCGCAGGCGCTCGGCTTCTTGTTTGTATTTCTCGGCTTCTTCCTTGAATCCGGACTCAGGAGCGGCAGCGCCTTCTTCCTTCTTCTTGGGGAATGGGAGTTTGTCTTTTACCTCATCATAGCCGAGGTAAGCGGCCATCGCGCCACCCAGCAACAGCATCAGAGGAACGGCTCCAGCCAGCAAGTGCAAGAACGGGCCAAAAAAAGCGAAGATTCCGATCAGCCCCAGGAACGCGGCGGCGATCCCTCCCAAGAAAACTTTCATGGTCTTTCCTCCTTCTCCTAAATCGGGACATGTTAGCGGTATGCCAAGGTCAACTGCTCAATCCATTCTGAGTCGCACCAATTTCTTACAGCATAAGCGCTGAAAAGCGCGTATTGGTTAGCATGCTCCCCGAGAGATTGCAAGGGGAAACTACCCGAAGCCCCTTGCCTAAGATGTGGCTCGGGCGCGATCACCCTGACTTTTGGGGTCGGCTTCGCAATCGGGAGCCCTCCTGGTCGGTAGCCGACTGATCGCGAGGCAAGAGCAACAGCAGCTCTGCTTGACTTTCATTCAGAAGCTCGTCGAACCGCACATGCAGATAATGTCCTTCGAACGGGAAATGGGTTACCGCAACGATCACCCCGCGCTTGATCGCCTTGAAAGTCGGATTCGGTTGCGGCATCGCAAAGGCCACGGCAACCCTCCTCCCCAAGAGCGCCCTTGCGGTTTCACGCTTGCGGACGGGAATCAGAAACGCTGTCCCTCCCCGCGAGATATCCAGCAGCTCCCCTCGAAAAGCCTTCCCGATCGGCGCCCCGGCTTCGCCTAGCAGATGGACCCCGACAGTTGCTCGCAATCGGATTCGGCTGTAGCTTCGACGATCGACGCCGCGCTTTTTGACCAGCATCGACATATCCGGGCTGCCCCTGCAGAAGTCAGCCAGTTTGTTCTCGATCGCGGGAAATTCCGTTTGCCATTTGAGCAGAGCGGCCTTCTCGAGGTAGGCCACTTCAACCTTGGAAAGTGCGACAAGCGATACCGTGCAAACGCTGTCCGAAAAGAAGCCATCGGCGACGACCACCTCTCCCGGTCTCACTTCTTTAATGATCGTCTCCCGTTCGCCGTCTCGCCAAATCAAAGCCAAACGACCACGATGGATGAGGTACAGTCTCGCATGGAGCTCGCCCTGCAGAAAGATGGCCTCCGTTTCCTCGTAGGTTTCCTTCTTCAAAGCATAGTAGAGTGCATTTCCTTCCAAGGGACTGAGCTTCCCATAAAGGCTCGCCCAGAGACTGGAATGTCTCTCCTCGATGGCCTGCCTCTTTTCCTCTTCAATGATGTCCGTGCATTCGAGGATTTCAGGAAGGGCAAAGGCGTCCACTTTGAGGAGCTTCGACCGAAAAGCGTCCGCTTGTACGAAATCCCTGCTCCGTGCGCTCTCGACAATCATTCCACAGAGCAGTTTCACGGCGGCCTTGATGTCATTTTGCCTGACGTAGGAATCGACGAGCTCTTCTTGGGCTGAATAATCTTTCATCCTTCCTCTCCTCTTCGGAACTGCTCATCGAGGCAATCGGTGCCCATTAGGCTACTTGAATTATGTACCGATGTCGAGACGATTTATTGGGGTATTTTGGTCACTTGCGTGAGCAATCCCCTCGATCGCCCCCCAGACTTGGGACAATGCTTCCCAATGAGAGATCGTCCCTTTGGAAGAACGCTCCCGCACCCCGCACGGAAGACCGAAGGGCGGATTCCACGCGGCTCACGATCGGCAGCCCTTCGGAGCTTTCGGGCAGCCTCCAGGGATCCCGGAAAACCTTGCCGGCAAACCGACATATTCTGTTGCTCTTTAGGCTCGCGCCCACTATAATACGGACTCTCGATAGGCGGTCGGTATTTCGGGTTTGCTCGTGAATCGGTCTTCTTGCCAGTGATACGGTTCAGGAAACAGCTCCAAATAGCGCGCCCCAACAACCACCAGAACAACCGAAAGGATTCAAGCAAATGGCAGAAGGTCGAGTCAAATGGTTCAATGAGAGCAAGGGTTACGGCTTCATCGAGAAAGACGGCGGCAATGACGTATTCGTGCACTACTCCGCCATCGAGGGTTCCGGCTTCAAGTCACTGAGCGAAGGCGACCGAGTCAGCTTCGTTGAGGAAAAGGGCGCCAAAGGTCCTCAGGCTACGCAGGTAAAAAAGCTTTAACGAAATTTTAAAATCATAGCACCCGACACTCATACGATGGAAGAGCAAGCCGGAGTGATTCTCCGGCTTGTTCTTTTAAGGGAGATAATGAATGAATCTTTATGTGGGCAATCTGGCTTACAATGTGACTGAGGATGACTTGAAGTCGCTCTTCTCCGAGTACGGCGAAGTGGCGAGCGTGAACATCGTTAAGGAAAGGTTTTCGGGACAATCCAAGGGCTTCGGGTTCGTTGAAATGCCCAACAACTCGGAAGCGGACAAGGCCATTAAAGCCCTCAACGGAAGCAAGGTCAAAGAGCAGAGCATCAAGATCAGCCAGGCCAAGCCCGCCAGCAAAAAACCGCAGCGCCGGTCACGGTACTAGCTCGTACAGCGGCGGCCCACGAGGCGATCCGGCTGGTCGCCGACCCGGCGTCCTTTTCTGGGAGGGGCCTTTTGGGAGGTATCGCCTATGAAGCTCTGGGTCGATGCGGATGCCTGCCCGGGACCGGTCAAAGACCTGATCATCCGGGCGGCCAAGCGTCTGGGCGTTATCGCCGTGTTCGTTGCCAACAAGCGCATCAGCCTCCCTGAATCCGTTTATCTCAGCTCGGTCCGCATCGAGGTCGAGCCCGAAGCCGTCGACGAGCACATCGCCCAGCAAGCCCAGCCCGGCGATCTCGCGGTCACACAGGATATTCCCCTTGCTTCCCTCCTCGTCCCCAAGGGCATCGTCGTCCTGAATCCCCGCGGCGAGCTGTTCACGGAGCAAAACATCCGGGAACGGCTTTCCATCCGCAACTTCATGCAAGACATCCGCGAGGCAGGCGGGACGACACCCGGTCCCAAGCCATTTGGCCAGCGTGAGAAACAAAGCTTCTCCAACGCGCTCGACCGAGAGCTCACCAAACTGACGCGAAGCACGAGGCAGCCGTGATTGTCTGACGCCGATGGCAAAATGCGCTCGTTACCAGCGACCTAGACAAAGTAGACATCGTAGGGAACGGAGGGCTTCTTGGGGTGTTCCGACAGAACGTGAACGGCGTCATTGAACCATTTGACGAATCGGTCGCAGTGCTCTCCTGTCCCCAAGGGAAACTGACGCATCTTCCAACGGTTTCCGGGCTCTGCATTTTCGCGGACGCTTCCCGCATTGTAGGCGCAGGCCACTTTCGGAGGGTCATACCCGGTCTGCTTTCTTTGTCCTGCGATGTAGCTGGCTCCAGCCTGGATCGAGTTGTTCGGATCGAGCAGCCAGTCCCGATCAATGTCCGGCTTCTTCAAACTCTCACGAGCCGTGGAGATCAGGGTTTGCATAAGGCCGGGGCTGATGCGGCCCGGAGTTTCGGCGTCCGAGATAAAGCCCGGCTCTTTTCGAAGAGCATCGGGATTGCCTCCCGATTCAGTGGCAATGGTTGCCACGATCAAGACACAGGGAATCTGGTAGAAGCCAGCCCACCGATTGATGAAATCGCCGAACTCATTCCAGATCCTGGTGACCGTGCTCGGGGTCCCCGGAGTCCGTTCGATCCCGGTTTCTTCCATGTCGATTCCGTTGCGTGTGAGGCGCCACTGCACCCCACCGGGAAAAGCGCTGTGAAACCGATCGAGCTCCGTGAAATTCATGCCGTCGATCCGAGTCAAAGTCTGGGATGGCGCGGCAACCACCTCCCCGGGAGAGGGCTGTGCTACGGAGTCGAGCGGAGTGAGAACAACGGCGGGCACCGGGCGAATGGCTTGCGGTGCTGGCTTCGCCGCAAGGTGGAGCAGGTAGCGCGTCGGGTTGCGCAGGGCCGCAGGCGGCGGCGCTCCCATGTAATAGCGGCAGTTTTCCTTGGTTCCTTCCGTATACATCTCGAAGTGGCACATGGAATCATGTGTCATCCGTCCCACAACGGCGATGGGCTGACCGGCCTGGACACGCGAGCCGATACCGAGGCCGAATTCACTCCAAGAGGCCTCCCTCACCTCCCCGTAGTTGATGACATGCCCCGAGTCACACTGGACGAACAGCGCGTGAACCCCACGATAGAAGTGATAATGGTTCACAATTTTGCCATCCTCGCACGCCACGATGAGGTCGCCATCGTTACCCCAGAGGTCTACTCCCACATGAAATCGGTCAGGAGAGCGATCAGCGAGGAAACGACGCCCGTTCATGCCGTAAGTGACACCGTTCACGCCTTTGTAAGCCACCTCACGCCCGCGCGGATGGCTGGTACAAACCGGCCAGAACAGCCCTGAGTTTGGCTCGGCGAATGGGATCCCGTTCTGCTCCAAGGGCTCTGCCAAATGTGACCAGACCGGCGGGAGGAGCCGAGACGCGGAGTAGCCATTCCGAAGCCAGACCACGAGCTCCTTGCGAGTGGCTTCGTCACACTCTCCTTGAGCCTGTCCCGTGTAGCTGGGCGCGACCGTGACATCCAGCCCGTTCACCAGCCTGGAGCTTCCGAGGGCAGCCTCTTGAAAGGTTCGAAGTGCCTGCTCCGTATGGCTGCCGAAAAAGCCATCCGCGAAACCGGGACAAAACCCGAGTGCAGTGAGATCGTTTTGCAGATCGACCACGTAGCTCCCGGGAACGTTGGCCGTCTTGTTGTACGTCTTGGCTCCGATGTCGTCGATGGACCCTCTAGCCAACACCACACGACCGTCATCCAGATAGGAGATCCTGGGGTGGATCATGATTTCCGGCACGGGCTTTCCTGGTCCACCGGGTTGAGCATCACTGCCGCCGAGCGTTCCAGGAACGGTCAATGGGATCTCAATCGCCTCCAGATAGGCATGCTCCATTGCCTTTCTTGCAGAAACCGAGCAGAACGTGGCGAGCGCCGATACGACCTTCTCGTTCAATTGCAGATTTCCAGCACCCGACAAGATCGTTTCTGCCGCCGACAAAACCAACGCCTCGGCGAGGTTACCGAAAGCGTCGAACCACCCTACGAATTTGCCGTTTCGCGTCTTCTTCAGGGTTTCATAACGGGCCTTGAGATCATACTGCTGGTTTCCAGTGACCTCTACACAGATACGGGATGTGTCTCGAATGAAGCGTTCCGCCGTGATGAGCTCCCGTACGGCTCCTATCTGCTTTTCAAGGTCTCTGAGCATTGTTTTGATGGCTCTTGGCTCATCCGAGTCGTCCCCGGAGGATGCGCGCTTTTCGTCGAGGGTCCGGAAGAACCCTGGGGCCTGAACCGACTTTCCGGAAACTGTTTTGTAGCCACCCTCATTAAAGAAATATTCCAGGAGAGCTTTCCGATACTCCGATCGCGGTTGGTTGGGAAGGCGCCAGAATGCGACACGAAAAGAAAGAGCCAAGTCAACACTGGTTCTTGCAAGACTCTGAAGGACAACGGGAACCTCCTGCAGCGCGCTGATCTGCAGGACTTCTCTTAGATTGTTTAAAAACTCTAAAGGGTCATCGCTTCTTCGAAGGTTCTTGATGTCACTGACCAGCTCCTCCCGGATCTTTGTCAATGTGCCGCTCGCCAGGCTCAGCGGTTCGACCGCTTCGATAAGCGCAGCAAAATCAGCAAGATCGCCGCCAAGATGTTCCGGGTACTGCCCGGCGGACTCCTCTTCCTTGGAGTAGTCCCAGCTCTTGAAGATACTGCCCGACATCTCTTTCATGGCTTCAAAGATCGTCGTCTGCAAATCGCCAATCGTCTCGAGTCTTGACATGATCGCCCTCCTTCACCAGAGACTTGGTTTTGCCCTTCACCATGAGAGTACCGTGCGATTTTTGGCATGCTAGGCCGTGACAGATTTTCGCGTCGACGGAATAGGCCGCGTCACCCCGCTAAAACTCCTTGTATATCCTCGCCAGGGGATGCCCCGGGGCGTCGATCGACAGGTCGTTGAAGTAACCATAAGGCGTCTGAACCGCTGTGTACCCCGCCGTTTCCAATCGCTTCTGCACGCGATCGATCAGACCCTTCGCGTCCTCCGGATCCGCTTTTCGCTCTCCCAGGTGGGTGAATGAGTGCAAGACGATTTTCTGGGTTTCCCACTTCCTGGCCAGCCATTTGGCGTTTTTCACCAGCTTGGTTTCGACCGAATTCCCTTCCTCCATGTCGGGCGGCTCCACGTGGATGAAGGCCACAACCGCTTTCTCGAGGGTCATGGGCACCGCCTCCGGAACGTCGTCCAGGGTCCTCAGGGTCGGTGTCCAAGCAAATCGCTCACAATACCAGAACAGCAAGCGCATTTTCCTTCTTGTCCTTTCAGCTCAAGCGAAGCCATTCTCCCGCAAGCACATTCCCCCTCTTTGGAGCAGCGCAGACAGTGTCGGGATTCAGATCTCTATTTCTTCCGGAGAGCCGCCCGCTCACTGCGGCCCGGTACTTCATGGCATCGAAGACTTTGTTTGATGAGGTGGCGAGCGGAACGTCTGAGGGATTCCGGTAACCGAGACCATGAATCCCCCAGATACGTCCATTTAGGCCGCGCCATGGAAGCGCATCAATCGAGAGCCAATAGCCTGATCATGTGCATATGGACGTTACTCGACTGGGCATTTGTCGACACAGTCGGTCGTATGCGGGATGGATCCGTACAAGAAGGCAAGCATCACGCCTGCCCCGGCTCCGAGCCCGATCCAGGCGACGCTTTGTCCGAGAAGGCCAAGCAACCCGCCAACGACGCCACCGAGCACGATCATGTTCATATGTTCGTTGATGACCCCTTCCAGGCCAGCGAACATGCACCTGTTCAAACAAGCAACATATTTCATGGCACGCTCCTCTCTGTCAATTCTCCGGAAAGCGCATTCCGGTCTCTCCAATATAGACCTTTTTGCGTCAGAATCGAGGGATGAAAGATCCTTCGAAAGACTCAGGGGCTGCACAGCGGCCTGGACTCGAGCGAGCAAATCCGGGAAAGAAGAAGAGACTGGGCTAGCCGAGAACGTCATAGCCGGGCGGATCGAGATGTCACTGTCGTGTCCATCAAGTTCTGCTAGCTCGCCCGCACTTCTCACCCTGACCCGTTGATCTGGGCGCATTGGGATCAGACATGATATCGAAAGCGCAGCAAAGATGCCAAGGGGGCACACTCCCCCACGCGCGCCGGAAGGATTCGGTGATATGGAAAATCATATAGTCATTTCCGGAGTATTACAAATATCTCACGAAATGTTATCCAAGTCATTGAGTTGCCCGATATGTTGATTACCTTGAGAGCGTAGGCGAAAAGACAAATGGTGACAAGGGCGACGTGACAGGGGAGGTGACGGAATTCCGAGACGAAGACCTTCTATTGAGAGATAGACACGCGAAAAGGATTCCATTCCGGACAGGGAAAGGAGTGAATCATGGAGCTCAACGATAAGAAGGACTGCCGTTCCGATGGCTCTGTGCATCCAGACGGTTCTGAAGTTTGCTGCGAAGGGTATTGCCTGGTCTGTAAGGACGGGCAATGGGTGGATACGATTGTCAAAAAAGAGAGCTATTAGGTTGTTGCATCCCAGGCGAGTCTTGCCTGAGAGCCGGGTTCTTCGACTTCCGACCGTCAGGATGCCCTGGTCTTGATTCCCGGAGGGGGACCAGCGCAACAGAACCGGATCAGCTGCCGGCTGAGTCCCAAGGTGGTGAGCGTCCATGCCAGGAGCGCTGCGAAGATGAAGAACCGGGGAATGGGCATCAGAAAATCCAGGTGAGCGACCTGGGCCAGACGAAACGTACAGGTCGTGTACATGCCCAGGGGGAACACCATGCTCCAGTACTGGGGATCGTAGTCGAATCCGCCCCGGTGAATGACGAAGCGCCAGCCCCCCAGCAGCAGGAGCAGAGGGATCCACCAAGTCGCCGTCGCCCAGAAAAACAGCGCGAAACCGGTCGTGAAGGGCAGCAGGCTGTGCAGGAGGGGCGATTCAGCGCTGTTGGCCATCAAGGTGGCCCCGGCCAGGGTCGTGATGGCGACAGCGCCCATGTTGATCCAATAAGGATGGCCGAGGCTCTTGGGGGTGAGCTCGAAAAACATGAAGCGGTAAAAGATCAGGGCAATGATGATGAGGTAGAGCATTGCCCCGATCAAGAACAGGCACAGGGAAAGAAAGAGCCAGAGCTCACGGCCGGATTCCATTTCCCGAGCAAGCAGGCCGCTTAAAATCGAGACGGATTGCGTCGCAACGGTGGCCACCAGCCAGGTGCCGTTGATTCCGTGCTCCAGGCTGGGTTTTTGAGGCTGCACCGTGAGAAGCGTGAACACCGTGTAGATGAGCACCAACCACAGGAGGATGGCGGCCGCCAACAGGATCTTCGCTGCGCCGGGAGCGTGCCCGATGATGACGGCCTGGCTGCCGAGGATGGATGTGGCCGCGATGGTCGTGAAAAACCCCGTTCCCCGGGTGTGGTCCCCGAGATCTCGCAGGATGCGATCCCGGTGGAAGATGCAACGCAGCACCGTGAGTCCCCAGAGAACGGCGTAGAACAGGATATTCAGCCAGACCAGAGCTCGGGACAGCAGCTGATATCCCAGCAGATGACAGGCGATGGAGACAATCCCTGTCGCCATGACCATGGCAAAGTAACCGGGGGGAAAATCAGACAGACCGTCTACGATCCGTTGGCCGATCCAGCCGGACGGCCTGCTTGTCTCCTGCATCGGCTCACTCCTCCCCTACTCACGAATCGGCCGTGGGGCTTGAGCAAGATCCGGACACCGCCTTCGGACCACCAGGTGGCTTCGAAAGGCATAGGGCACCGGCACGCTCCAAATGTGGATCAAGCGCGTGAACGGCGACAGGGCGAAGAGGGAAAAGGCGAGCAGGATGTGCAGCTGGTAGGCCCAGGGAACGTGGGCCAAGAGCCGCGGCTCCGGTCTGAAGGTCACGATGGAGCGGATCCACGGAGCGACCGAGTCCAGCACATAAAAGTGCCCGAAAAACGCATTGAACGTCCCGATTCCGATCACCAGCAGGAGGAGGAGGGACGTCAGCACATCCATGACGCTGGAGGTCGCAAGCAGTCGTTTGCTGGTGATTCGCCTCCATAGAAGCCCGACGCTCCCCAGCAAGGCCGCCGCGCCGAAGAGCATCCCCAGGACTTGGGCGATCCGCGTGTGCGTCTGCCCGTCGATGCCGAAGTGGTCGTAAACCGCCTGCGGAATGAGCAGCCCTCCGAAGTGCCCGATAAAGGTGAAAATCACCCCGTAGTGAAACAAAAGGGAGGGCCACCGGAGGCTTTGTTTTTCCAGCAGCTCGCTCGAGCGCGCGTTCCAGTGGAAGGGGTCCGTCATGGTCCGGTAGGCATGCCCCACCACGAAAACGGCCAGAGAAAGGTAAGGAAAAACCAGAAAGGCCAGAAGGTTCCAGTCGAAGGTCATGATCCTCTCCTCCATCAAGGCCCGCCGAGGCTTCCATCCAAGGCCACCCGCGGAAGCACGTCCAGAATGGGACCGTATATCGTCGATGTCGCAGCCACACGATCCGCCAAGGCGGCCAGCTCATGCCGGTAGTCATCCAGCACACGGCGGCCGACCTGGTCGGGGGCCAACGACACGAATTCCAGCACACGGGGCAGGTAGTCCGGAAGCTCGCGGGTGGCAGACTGCCAGCCGACATCTGCGTAGACTTGCTGCAGCCCGGCCAGGGCGGCGCCCCGATCTTTCTCGTCTCCCCATTTGTGATAGGTAAGCTCCAGAGTCATGCCGGGGTTGAAATCGAACAGCCGGGTGTACTCTTCCTGAAGCACGATGGGGGCCATGGCGGCGAGGCGCCCGACTCCCTCAAGAACCTGCTCGCGAGCTGCCGATGGGGGGAGAGCCCTCAAGACCGTTTTCAGGGAATCCAGCCGATTGGCAAAACCCTCGTCGGGATAGTCGAGCAAGCACCCGATGGCTTTCAGCAGGACGCGTTTTTCACTGGTCACGGCTCACTCCAGGCACGACGCAGGGTAACCCGCGGCTCCCTGCGCTCGGTGCACCTTCGATACCTGCTCGGCATGCCCGGCGGGGACAACATAGCGGTCTTTGTAGGGGGCCAGCGCCAGGAGATGGACCATCTCCCGGGCCGTTGACTCATCGAGCCCCACGGCTTCGAGCACTCCACGGTCCATGACGCCGTCCAGGCGCTCGGAGCGCAGAGCGCGCCTGAGGGCAACAAGCCGCCCCAAGGCGCGTCGGACCGGGGCTTCGTCTCCCGCCGTGAGCAGGTTCGCCAGGTAGCGCAGAGGTATCCTCATCTTGTCCAGGATCTCTTCGGGTGCGGCGCTATTCGGGTCCGTGTGTCCCACGACCGGGCTCAAAGGCGGTACGTACCACACCATGGGAAGCGTTCTGAATTCCGGATGGATGGGAAGGGCCAGGCGCCATCCCACTGCCAGTTTATAGACGGGCGAGCGCTTCGCCGCGTCCAGGAAGCCTTGCGCAATGCCGCTTTGCTTCGCGGCTTCCAGCACTTTGGGATCGCTGGGGTCCAGAAACATGGAAAGCTGCGCCTCGTATAGGTCGCGGTCCTCTTTCGTCGAGGCTGCCGCCGCGACACGGTCCGTGTCGTAGAGGACCACCCCCACGTATCGAATGCGCCCCACACAGCTTTCGGCGCACAGGGTGGGGAGCCCCGCTTCGGTCCGGGGGTAGCAGAGGATGCACTTCTCAGAGCGACCCGTGTTCCAGTTGAAATAGACCTTCTTGTAAGGGCAGCCCGAAACGCAATAGCGCCAGCCCCGGCACCGCTCCTGGTCCACGAGGACGATGCCGTCTTCCTCCCGCTTGTACAACGCCCCGGACGGGCACGATGCCACGCACGCCGGATTGAGGCAGTGCTCGCAGATCCGTGGAAGGTACATCATGAAGACTTTCTGGAACTGGAGGTAAGCCTCCCGGTCGAGCCCCTCGAAATTCACGTCGTCCTGGCCCGTCACATGGGTGCCCGCCAGGTCGTCTTCCCAGTTGGGACCCCACTGGATGCGCAGGTTGTCGCCCGTCAGGACCGATTTGGGGCGCACCGACGGCTGGTGCTTCTTTTCGGGGGACGAGATGAGGCTCCCGTAGTCGTAGGTCCAGGGCTCGTAGTAGTCGTCGATGGCAGGAAGGTCCGGATTGTGGAAGATTCCAAGAAGCTTGGAAGCGCGACCGCCGGCCCGCAGTCGGGGCTCATCCCCCTTGAGCATCCACCCGCCCTGCCAGACGTCCTGGCTCTCCCACCGCTTGGGATAGCCGATCCCCGGCTTGGTCTCCACGTTGTTGTACCAGATGTATTCGGCCCCCTTCCGGTTGGTCCAGACGTTCTTGCACGGGATGCTGCAGGTGTGGCAGCCAATGCATTTATCCAGGTTCATCACCATGGCCAGCTGGGCTCTAATCTTCATACCATCTCACCTCCTCCGCCTTCCGCACCACGATGACCTCGTCGCGCTGGGCTCCCGTGGGGCCGTAATAGTTAAAGCCGTAGCTCAGCTGGGCGTAGCCCCCGATCATCTGGGTGGGCTTCATGAGGATGCGCGTAACGCTGTTGTGGGTGCCGCCCCGCTTCCCGGACAGGGGCGAGCCCGGCGTGTTGATGAGCCGCTCCTGGGCATGGTACATGAACGCCTTCCCGCGCGGCACCCGGTGGCTCACCACCGCCTTGGCCATGACGACGCCGTTCACGTTGAAGCACTCCACCCAGTCGTTGTCCGCCACATCGATGGTCGCCGCGTCCTCGTGGTTGATCCAGATGGCCTCCCCGCCGCGAAAGAGGGTGAGCATGGTCAGCGTGTCCGAGTAGGTGCTGTGAATGGACCATTTGGAGTGGGGCGTGAGGTAGTTCAGCACGATTTCCTTGCCGTTTCGCCCCGGGTGGCGCACGTCGGTCGACCCGAGCAGGCTCATGTCCAGAGGCGGTCGGTAGATGGGAAGCCCCTCCCCGAACTCGAGCATCCACGGGTGGTCGAGATAAAAGTGCTGCCGTCCGGTGAGGGTCCGGAAGGGGATTTTCTCTTCGATGTTGATGACAAAGGCCGAATAGGTCCGCTCCTCGGATTCGACCCCGCTCCAGACGGGACTGGTCAGGACCTTGCGCGGCTGGGCGTCCAAGTCGGCGAAGGTGAAGGGCTCCCCATCCGGTTTCAAATGCGTGAGGTCCAGGCCCGTTCGCCGGCTCACAGCATCCCAGGCCTTGGCTGCCGCGTGGGGGTTGGTTTCCGGGGAGAGAGCGAGGATCGCCTCCGCCACCTGGAGCCCCGTTTCGAGCCTGGGCATCCCCGCCGCGACACCGATCGCTTCGACTGTGCCGACACGCTCCTTGAGAGCATCGTATTCCTCAGTGGCCTTCCAGGCAATGCCTTTGGAGCCCACCCCGATGTCGCGCGCCAGGGGCCCGAGAGCCGTCATCATCTTGAACGTGTTGGGGTAATCCCGCGTGACGACCTGGAGCTGCGGCATGGTCTTCCCCGGGATGGCCTCGGCTTCGCCCGTACGCCAATCCTTCACCTGGCCCAAAGGCTGCCCGATCTCGCCGGGGGAGTCGTGCAAGAGCGGGGTCGCGACCAGGTCCTTTCGTATCCCCAGGTGGTTCTCGGCGAGCCGTGAGAAGACTTCGGCAATGGACGTGAACTGGTCCCAGTTGGTCCGCGTGTCCCACGGGGGATCGACGGCCGGATTGAAGGGATGGATGAACGGGTGCATATCGGTGGTGCTCAGGTCGTGCATCTCATACCAGCCTGCCGCGGGGAGCACCACATCGGCGTACAGCGCGCTCGTGCTCATGCGAAGCTCAGTTGTCACCAGCAGATCCAGCTTGCCTTGCGGCGTGGCTCCCCGGATCGTTAGGGTTTTCGGATTCTCGTATCGCCCCTCGTCGTTCAGAACCGCATGGTCGATCCCCAGGAGGTGCTTGAGGAAATACTCGTGCCCCTTGCCGCTCGCTCCGAGCAGATTGGCGCGCCACAGAAAGAGTACTCGCGGGATATTTAGCGGATGGCAAGGATCTTCGACGGCGAATCGGAGAGAACCCGTTCGAAGCTTTTCAGCGGCGTGGGCGGCGATGGCCCCATCGTCAGCCGCCCCGGCCGCCGTGGCTTCCTCGCAGATCTGGAGCGGGTTGGCGTTGAACTGGGGGTAAGACGGCAGCCAGCCCAGCCGAGCCGCCAGGATGTTGAAATCAGCCGGGTGTTTCAGCCCATTGGACGGCGGATAGACGGGGGAGCGGAGCGCTGAAAGGTCCAGATTCTCGTACCGCCAGTGGTCTGTTGCCATGTAGTAGAAGGAAGTCCCGTTCTGGAGCCTTGGGGGTCGCACCCAGTCCTGGGCGAAGGCAACGGAAGACCAGCCCGCCTGGGGACGGAGTTTTTCCTGACCGACGTAATGGGCCCAGCCTCCGCCGTTCACCCCCTGGCAGCCGCACAGGGTCACCAGGCTGATGATGGCCCGGTAGATGGTGTCGCTGTGATACCAGTGGTTGGTGCCCGCTCCGAGAAAGATCATGGATCTGCCACGGGTTTTTTCGGCGTTTTCCGCAAACTCGCGGGCCACCCGGATGACGTCCGCCCGTGGAACCCCTGTGATGGCTTCCTGCCAGGCCGGTGTGTAGGGCACGGCATCGTCGTAGTGGGCGGCCACATCGCCTCCGTGCCCACGGTCCACCCCGACGTGCGCGGCCAGGAGATCGAAGACGGTGGTTACCCAAATTGCCTTTGCACCCTGCCCCACTTTTCGAACGGGAGCCATGCCTGTCTTGATTCCCGGCTCGCCGGATTCAAACAGAGGAAAGGCCACCGGGACCCAGTCCTCCGTTTCGCCGGCAAGGCTCAGGGCCGGCCGAAGGTCTCCATTGCCAACCGAATCCTTGAGATGCAGGTTCCACTGGCTTTCCTCTCCCCAGCGGAAGCCGATGCTGCCGTGGGGCACCCTGAAATCCTGTGAGCCTTCATCGAAGATGACCGTCTTCCATTCACTGTTTTTCACGTCCAGCTCGAGGTCCGAGGCTCTCAGAAACCGGTCCGACGCATAGTGGTCGCCATCCTTACGCAGCCGCACCAGAAACGGCAGGTCCGTGAACCGCACGGCGTAATCCGCGAAGGTGTCGCACCGTCGGTCGAGGTAGAATTCCTTGAGAATCACGAAGACCATGGCCATGGCGAGGGCCCCGTCGGTCCCTGCCCGTGCCGGAAGCCAGGTGTCAGCGAACTTCACGTATTCGGCGTAGTCTGGGGCCACGGCCGTCACTCGCGTCCCCCTGTAGCGGGCCTCGGTGAAGAAGTGCGCGTCCGGGGTGCGCGTCATGGGGAGGTTGGTACCCCAGACAATCATGTAGGATGACTCAAACCAGTCGGCGCTCACGGGAACGTCCGTCTGCTCGCCCCAGATCTGGGGGGAGGCGGGCGGCAAGTCGCAGTACCAGTCGTAGAAGCTGATCATGGACGCGCCGATGAGGGAAAGAAACCGGGCGCCCGAGGCATAGCACACCATGGACATGGCGGGGATCGGTGAAAAGCCGAAAATCCGGTCCGGCCCGTAATCCTGAATGGTGGCGACCAGGGCAGCCGCGATGAGTCTGTTGACTTCATCCCAAGTGACCCGGACAAATCCCCCTTTGCCCCGCACCTGCCGATAACGTGCGACCTTATCGGGGTTGCGGATGATGCTCTTCCAGGCCGCCACCGGGTCGCCATGCATCTTCAACGCGTCCCGCCATACCTGCAGCAGGGTCGAGCGCAGGTACGGATACTTCACCCGGATCGGGCTGTATACGTACCAGGAAAAGGTGGCGCCGCGGGGGCACCCTCGGGGCTCATAGGCCGGAAGGTCGACGCCCACCTTCGGGTAGTCCACCTTCTGGGTTTCCCACACAATGATCCCGTCTTTCACAAAGACGTTCCAGGAGCAGGACCCCGTGCAGTTGACCCCGTGGGTCGAGCGAACCACCTTGTCGTATTGCCACCGCCGCCGGTAGAGGTCTTCCCACTCACGCCCGCCGCATCGGACCTCTCCCCACCCGTCGGCGAGGGGGCGCTCGTGCCCGCATTCATTGGTCTGGCTGCGTCGAAAATGACGCAAGGTCGACAGAAACTCCCTGGCACTCATTGGACTCTTCTCCCCAAAAAACGCTGGATGGAGACTTCTATACCCGTCGTCTCACCGATCAACTGGTAGAGGATGTCCTTTTCCGAAATGACCCCAAAGAATTTTCGATCCCCATGGACCACGGGTACACCGGACACCCGGTTTTGACTCATGGTCTCGACCACCTCCGAGAGGGGCGCCTCAGGGCTCACGGATACAACCGTCGCGGCCATGATGTCGCGTGCCGTCATGGACCGGGCAAACCGCTCCGCGGCATGCTTGTAGGCGATGCAGTAAAGCTCCTTGAAATCCACCGGTGTGATATCCAGGTAGCCTGACATGGACTTCATGGCTTCATAGACGTCCGCATCGGTCAAACCAACTCTCGATAGGTCAATCTCCCGGCTCTCCGTCTTGTTTTCCATTTCAGCTCTTCCGCGCCTGCGATGAAAATCCGCTCGATCAGCACACGAAGCCACTCTCTTTGTGCTTGTCCGCAATCGCCTCGGCCAGGTCATCCAACGCCTCGAAATCACTCAATGATGGCAGCCCCTTGCACAGCACGGGGGGCAGCACCTCGACCTTCAGGTTGGGGATCATGCCGGCCAGGGTTTCCACGGTCTTCCCACCCCACCCGTAAGAGCCCACGATGGAGAGGAACTTCGCCTTGGGCCGCAGGGCATTGGCGAGAAAAACCGCGTAGGCGGCGAGAGGATGAGGTCCCGCAAGCACGGTCGGCGTACCGACGACGATGGTCCCTGCATCGACCAAAGCAATGGCGAGCTTTCCGATATCCGTGGCAACCAGGTTGAACAGCTCAACCCGCACGCCGCGGTCGGCCAGCGCCGATGTCAGATGCTCAACCATGGACTTCGTGCTTGCGTGCATCGAGACGTACGGCAGAACCACCGAGTTGCGGGGTGCCCCATGCACCCATTCCCGGTAGGCGCCCATGATCCAGGACGGCTTGTCGTAGATCTGTCCGTGGCTGGGTGCGATCATCTGAACCTTGTAGTGACCCAGCTTCTCGAGGTTCTTTTCGATGGTGCTCCGAAAGGGCATCATGATTTCCGCAAAGTAGCGCTTGGCCGCTTCGAGCACACGCCCCTCATCGGTCACGAAAAGATCCGAGGACGCGATGTGGGAGCCGAAGAAATCACAGCTGAAAAGAATATGATCTTCTTCCAGGTAGGTCGCCATGGTTTCAGGCCAGTGCACCCAGGGCGTGTGGATGAACTTGAGTGTCTTGTCGCCCAGCGAAAGGGTTTCGCCGTCCTCGACGGTGACGATGGCGTCGCTCGAGATCCCCAGCAGGTCGGTGAGCATCCCCTTGGCCCTGGGCGTCGAAATCACCCTGGCCCTCGGAAATCGGTCGAGTACTCGGGCGATGGATCCCGAATGGTCCTGCTCGGCATGGTGGGAGACGATGAAATCGATCGTGGGGATCCCGTCCAATTGCCGCATAAAACCATCGACCATGGGCGGATCGACCGTATCCAGCAGGACTGTCTTTTCGCTGCCTACAACCAGGTAGGCATTGTAGGTGGTGCCGTCCGGGAGTGGGATGAGCGAATCGAAAAGGCGCCTGTCCCAATCGATGGCCCCCATCCAGTAAACTCGATCCTTGATTGTCCGCTTGTTCATGGCAATGAGTCCTCCAACGGTTCTGCACTGCTTTTTCGACGATGAAAGCCTGCCTTTTCTCCGAGAGTCACGTCTGCCTCTCGGCCTCAGCCGTCCCCCATCGGGCCTCGAGCTCCGCAAGACGCTGCCGCAGGGCCTTGTCGCGGTTCCACCGTTCCGTCACGTCGCGAAGAATGGCAGCGATTCCCTCCAGTCGACCCTGTTCGTCCTTGAGAGGCACCAGGGTGAATTCCACCGAGATGCGAGTCCCATCCTTCCTCAAGGCCGGCACAGCCAGCAAATCCGACTCATAACGGCTCCGGCCTTCCGCCATCACCGTGCGATAGCCTTCCCAGTGGCGATTCCGAAGGGGCTCGGGGATGATGAGATCCAGGCTCTGCCCCAGCGCTTCCGACTTGGAAAACCCGAACATCCGCTCGGCGCCGGTGCTCCACAAGCGAATGAGCCCTTCCCGATCCGCGGTGATCACTGCATCTCGGGCGCTCTCAACGATCGCCCGGTACAGCTGATCCATTCGATCCCATGGCATGGACTCCTCCTTGTGCCCGCCTCTTCATGCATCCGAAAGACGCGATGACCGCTCCCGCTCTTAGGTCCGCTGCAAGGCTGCGGAGTGGGGGAATCGGTGAGACTCCCCCACTTGCCGGTGGATCAGCCGAGAATGGCCTTCAGGTCCTCATCGGGCGTGCTGATAGGCATGATGTTGAAATTCTTGACGAGTACATCGAGCACGTTGGGGGTCACGAAGGCAGGGAGCGACGGCCCAAGACGGATGTTCTTGATCCCAAGATGAAACAGGGTGAGGAGGATGGCCACGGCTTTCTGCTCGTACCAGGAAAGGATCATCGACAGGGGCAGGTCGTTCACACCCACGTTGAAAGCCTGAGCGAGCGCGACCGCAATCTGGATGGCCGAGTAGGCATCGTTGCATTGGCCTACGTCCATGAGCCGCGGAAGACCGCCGATGGTCCCGAGATCCTTGTCGAAGAATCTAAACTTGCCGCAGGCGAGGGTCAGCACCACGCAGTCCTTGGGGACTTTCTCGACGAATTCCGTGTAATAATTCCGGCCGGGCTTGGCACCGTCGCAGCCCGCGACCAGGAAAAAGTGGCGAATGGCCTTGCCCTTCACAGCCTCGATGACCTTATCGGCCACGCCCAGAACCGTATTCCTGGCAAAACCGACCATGACATCCTTGCCGTTGGAATCCTCGCTGAACCCGGGGAGGCTCAGCGCTTTCTGGATGACGGGAGTGAAGTCGCGGTTTCCGATATGGGGGACACCCGGCCATCCCACGATGCCTGACGTGAAGATGTTCTCGACATAGGCAGCCTGGGGACGCTGGATGCAGTTGGTGGTCATGAGAATGGCGCCCGGAAACTGGCTGAATTCCTTGGCCTGGTTCTGCCATGCCGTGCCGAAGTGGCCGTAGAAGTGAGGATGGGCCTTGAGCTTGGGGTAGCCGTGGGTCGGGAGCATTTCGCCGTGGGTGTAGATGTCGATACCCTTGCCGGCGGTCTGCTTGAGGAGCTCATCCAGGTCTTTCAGATCATGGCCCGAAACGAGGATGGCCTTGCCTTTCCGGTGTCCCAGGGGGACCTTGGTCGGCACCGGGTGTCCGTAGGCGCCCGTGTTGCCCGCATCGAGGAGCTCCATGGCCTTGAGGTTCACTTCGCCGCATTTCAAGGTGAGCCCTACCCAGTCGTTGAGCCCTAAGCTCTTGTCCATCATGGCGGCAAGGGCTTCATGGACGAAGCCATACACGCTGTCGTCTTCCTGGCCGAGGATCTGGGCGTGATCAGCATAAGCGCTGATGCCCCGAAGACCAAAAAGCACCGTGTGCTGCAAGGAGAGAATGTCCGGGTTGACGGACGGATCGGATTTCAGGCCCACTTTCTCGCCCTGGGCCACCATCGCCTCGACGGTCGAAGCCGGAGTGAAGGTCGCTGCGTCCTCGGCAAAGTCGACTTTCCCGCCGGCGGCTTTCACCTTCGCCTTCAACGCTTCCCGCAGATCCACGGCGCGCTGGACGAAGGCCGCAATGTCTTTGGGGTCGAAGTTCACATTGGTGAGCGTCGAGAACATGGCCTCGCACGTGAAGACGTTGGTCCCACGATCGTTCACTCCGACCTTGCGCCCTTCCACTGCGACGAGGGCGAGCCCCTTCATGGCATGGGTCAAGAGATCCTGGAGGGCCGCAACATCGGGCTGCTTACCGCAAACACCCATCTTCTCACAGCCTACACCTTTTGCCGTCTGTTCGCACTGGTAGCAAAACATCGTCTTCTCCTCCCTGACTTGAAGTCCACATTCCTGCTGCTCTGTCAACTTTGTTTCGCAAGGCACACCCCCCTTTGATTCCTCCCTCGAGGGGGTTGGGGGGCTCTTGCTCGGCAGAACATCTTTGACGGAGCACTACCACTGCTTCACGGGCTCGCTCTTGGGCGCCCTGCAGTGGGGACAAGTCCAGTCGACGGGCAAGTCTTCGAAGCGCGCTCAGGGGCCGACGGCGTTTTCGGGGTAAACCTCAGGGCCAACCGCACTCCGAGTCCACCTGCAAAGAGGCAGACACCAGCCACAACCAGCCCAAGGAGCATCGCGCCTTCGGGGAGCATCATAACGCGCCGCGGAAACTAGTCCTTGACAAAGATCAAAAGATTCGATTCCAAAACAGCCCGATCGCCGCCATGCGCACGTCTGCTCGATGCCGAAGGCGGCTCTGATACCCCGGCTTTCCTGCTCCGCCGAATCCAGCTGAGCCTGCATGCCCCCCCTTTCCTCACTCGATCACCACTGACCTCCACACCCAACTGATCAGTGGGCGTCTCCTCTAAGTGGAGCCGCCGGACACCTTCCGGGAATTGAGGTTTTTCATGGGGAGCTCCAAGCGGCCTTCGCTTCGAGACACGCTCAACGGTCGACAACGACTGAATCTCCTCCCAGTTCCCCCCGTTGCCGATTCGAATCGCCTTGCTACTTTATGCTGAGTGTGCCGTATTCTTCACCCATTAATAGATGTCGACAACTACCGCCATTCTCCTTGGGTACAGTTAGTCTGAACTCAACTTTGTCTTGAAAAAGCATCACAAAATCCGAACCGCCGAACAAGAAATATCCCAACATATCTCCCTTCTTAACCGTATTGCCGACCCTGACCGTATTTTCAAAGTTAACTGAGCATACTTGAGACATGCCAATCGGCAAGAGCGCTACGAAACCATGCTTTTCCGTTTCGACAATGACGCAGCCACGTGTTTCGATATTCTGCCATCCGGGAGTATTTGCATCGAGAACATATTTATTAGCCTTGGGATCCCATGTGATAACACCCCCCACGGCATCGTCGCTTAGTATTATTCGAACTTCTCTGATAATGCCACTAACCGGGAAATGATAGCGGTGATAGTCGTTCACATCGAGAAATGTATGGGTTAGCGTGCCGTTGGCAAATGCTTTCCCATACGCGCTATCTTCGCCAATAAGGACAGGAATTGATTTGAATACATTAGATTTGATTCTAACTCCGGACTTATGCACAATGTTCGAGCGCTTGTCGATCTTCCACACCCCTTGAGGCTGTGAATCGGCCGGGGAGGATACGATGGAGGGATCCTGCGGGGAGGCAATCGGACGCTTATCCGGTGACTTCAGATACCGTGCAAAAAATTCATTGAATGTTCGCCATCGTGAAGGATCTTCATACCAACCCTTCTGCAATCCAAACTTTTCATCTTCCAAGGCTTTCCTGTAATACTCATCTTTCCAAGACCCGGGGGAGCTTAAATACAGCCCCCATTCTTTCGTGAACTGAATGAGCCATGTCCGATAGGGTTCATGGTATTGCAACGAATTATTATAGTATCCTTTATTTTTTAATTCTGGCAGAGGTTGATCATTGATAAAATAAAAGTAATCCAAGCTTTGGTCGATCTGATCATATAATTTAGAATATGGTAGATTTTTAATAATTGACCACGGCATGGCTTTCGCTGCCCAGTCAACAAAGCTATAGTATTCTTCCAATGTCTGCGCCGGATTAGTCAATTTATCAGGATTAATTATTCTAGCCATTTCAATTGATCTAATCAACATATCTTTTATTTCTACATTGTGATCAACCATTGTGATTAATTGCTGCGTGATTGGCTCATGATTTGTTCGTGCCAAACATAGATCTTGTGAATAGGTGTTGGAAATAATGAAAGCAAATAATGAAACAACGAAAATTGGCCCATAGCTGATGTGTCTTGTTTTCATAAACGCTCCTCCCTTTTCAGAAAGTTCAACCGGGCGATAAGGCGAGGTGAGGTGACAAAGAAACGCGGAGATACCGGGACGGGGAGATACTGACAAACAGGCATCTCCGGGTTGAAGAAGGCCTCTGCAGCACTCGGTGCTTCCCGCGGCCCCCTTGTTTCGTGTCTCGCCGTCCCTAATGGATACCGGCCCGGGATTGACCGGAGACTCGAGGTCTCGACGCGGTCCAGACGTTGAGGGTCAGGCAGTCCTTGCTCTCTATGGTCCCAGTCCTCGCGTTGAACTGTGGACGGGAAGAGCCAAACGCCGCGCTGGTGCGCGGGTATTTATGGGAGCATCACCCCTTGGGAAGGTTCCCATCGGAGCTCATCAACGGGTTGAAGCACAATGGAATGTTTTTATCTCATTGGCGCAGCTCGCACTACTCCTTTCTCAAGTCCTTCTTTGCCGACTTGAGGTAGCGGCCAAAATCACGATCCTTCTTTCTCTTTTCGGCATAGGACATCTGGTAGCGCTCCGACTCTTCCCTCAGCTTGAGGAAGCTCTCCAGGTGCTCCCGACTGATTTGGCCGGAGCGCACGGCATCGAGTACCGCACAGCCTGGCTCGCCCGTATGACTGCAGTCTCGATAACGGCAACCGGATGCCAGGGCAGGAATGGCTGAGTAACAATTCCCTAAGCCGCCTTCCGCGCCAAGAAGGCCCAATTCACGCATGCCAGGGTTGTCGATGACCAGGGCCCCACCCTCGAGGCGAATCAGCTCACGACGAACCGTTGTATGCCGCCCTTCGCCTGTCGCGCTAACAGCTTTCGTTTCGAGCATCTCGCGGCCAATCAACCGGTTAATCAACGTGCTCTTGCCAACCCCTGATGACCCAACGAAGCAATACGTCTTTCCAGGCAGCAACCGTGCCTTGAGATCATCCACGCCATCCCCCGTCAGATTGCTCAAGGCGCCGATTGGGGCGGTGATGCCGGCAGAGCGTATTTGCGCCCGTTGCGCAGCCAGAACAGCCGGATCCACCAGGTCTGTCTTGGTGAGCAGCACGTAAGGCTCAGCGCCACCATCCATCACCATGGCGAGATAGCGCTCCAACCGCTTCAGATTGAAATCAACGTGGCACGACTGAACGATGACCACGAGGTCCACATTCGCCGCGATCATCTGATACTCGATGACATTCCCCGCCGACTTCCTACGCAGCGAAGTCCTTCGCTCCAGGAGTGCGTGCACCACCCCAACGTCGTCGCCTGACGGCTTTCTCAGGCATACCCAGTCGCCCACGCACGGCAGCTCATGGGGCAAGTGATGACGGTGCCTATAGCTCCCGGCCAATTTCGCTCTGTAACCGCCTGTGGGATCCACGACCAATAGCTGATCACGGTCGACAGCCGCGACGCGAGCGATCGTATCCGTTGATTCGCACTGCACCCTCTCCTCGAACCATTCGCTCCAGCCCAGCTCCTTCAGTTTCCTGTCCGGTTGGGTCTTGTCACGAACGCCCGACGAAAGACCCGTTACGGATATCTCCTCATCCAGCTGGACGCCATTACCTCCGCCGCTGATGATGCAGGCATCCAGAACCCGGCGGACGGTATGCGCCAAATCCGCATAGATGACAGGCTTCATGAGCACGGCGCTTATTCCGATGGCTTCCATTGCCTGGGCGTGGATCCGGTCGCTGAATCCGCTGCACAGGATAATTGGGATATCGAGTCGGATAGCTTTCATTTGCCGGGCCATCTCATCCCCGGTCATCTTCGGCATGGTCATATCGCTGATGACCAGATCGTATTTCTGGGGATTGGCCCGGAAGGCCTCGATGGCGTCGATGGGGCTTGCCCTGGTTTCCACCCGGTAGCCCAGACGTCCCAACAAATCCCGGCTGAGGTCGATCAGCGCCTGTTCATCGTCCACCAATAGGATGCACTCACTGCCCGCGGGGAGCTGCTCGGGATGCATGACCGCCGTTTCTTCCGCCGTAACGGCTGCCGGGAGAAAGACATGGAAGGTCGTTCCGACACCCATTTCGCTGTACACCTTGATGAAGCCGCCGTGGTCCTTGATGATGCCATGCACCGTGGAGAGCCCTAGGCCGGTGCCTTCACCGGTGGGCTTTGTGGTAAAATAGGGCTCAAAAATTCGATTGATCGTCTCCGGCGCAATGCCGCAGCCGTTGTCGCCGATGGATAGTTTGATGTAACTGCCCGGCTTCATATCAGGATGGCTCCGCGCATCTTGATCCAGAATGCTAACAGCCGTGAGGCTCACATCCAGCATCCCCCCCGTGGTCTTCATGGCATGGTACGCATTGGTGCACAGGTTCATGACGATTTGGTGGATTTGGATTTCATTCGCGAATACCGGTGGGAGATCCGGCGAGAGGTTCTTCAGGATTTCAATATTCGCCGGCAAGGTCGCTTTGATGAGTTTTAGAGCCTCATTGACGACCTGGCTGACAACCAACGGCCCTTTTTCCGAACGCCCTTGGCGGCTAAACAATAGGATCTGTTGCACCAGTTCTCGCGCGCGATGGCCTGCCTTAGCGATTTCGGACACATAGCTCCTGAGTGGAGAATCCACGGGGCATTCGAGCTGCGCCAGCTCGGCATACCCTAAAATTGCGGCCAGAATGTTGTTGAAATCGTGGGCAATCCCGCCCGCCAGGGTTCCTAAGGACTCAATTCTTTGGACCTCGCGAATCTGCGCTTCCATTTTGAGTCGTTGCCTTTCGGAATCTTTTCGCTCGGAGATGTCCTTAACAAAAGAGACGCTATAGGGTACGTCATCGAAATCCAATACGATTCCGCTGACTTCGACTGGAATGTGGCTGCCGTCCTTTCTTCGGTGGACAGTCTCGAATGTGTCAATGCTTTCTTTCTGCTGCTGCCGAACCCATATTTGATCGATTTCCTGCGGAGAATACCCACAATCGATATCCAGGACATGCATCAGGCAGAGCTCCTCTTTCGTATACCCGAGATATCGGCAGGCATGCTCGTTCACGTTGGCGATATGCCCACCGTCCTTGATCAGGAATATACCGAGGGGAGCCTTGTCGAAGATGAACCGGGTAACGCGCAACGATTCATAAAGCCGCTCCCGTTCCGTGACGTCCTTAGTGAGGGCCACGGAATAGCGACGGCCCTCGAATTCAACCAGCGTTACGGTGACTTCAATCGGGAAAACCGTGCCATCCTTTCGGTGGTGCCGGCTCTCGAAAGCAGTGGAGCCGTCATCACACAGCTTTTGCCACAGGGAGGGCCATTTTTCCCGATTGGCGACGGAATCGATGTCAAAGACGGACAAATTCAGGAGCTCTTTCTGCGAGTAGCCGAGGGAATCACAAGCCTTGAGGTTAGCGTAACGGATGCGGCCCTCCTGGTCCACCATGAAGGCGCAAACCGATGCGTGATCCAGGCAAAATTTGGCCAGTCTGCCTTCTTGACAGTCGTCTATTGTCTGGTCATTGCGGGTGTCTCCCACGCAGCCCTCCTTCCCATGGAAACCGCAACCGGTCTATGGAATATCTTCTTCGATACCCGGTGTGTCGGGTACCTCGCTTGCACCTTCTCAATAGGCGCCTGTCGGGATTTTATCCCGCCAGGCTGCCGATCAAGGATGTCGGGTTGAAAACCCGACCTACAATGACGCAACGCACGCTTGCCCACGGTGATTGAGAAGTTGCCCTCGCCTGTCTACAAAGCTCGCCCGAATGAATCATCAGCGGCGGGCTCGAGCTGGCACAAAACTTCCGCAGGCAGCACTGATTCTGATGCACGACGTGGCCGCCCGACCGCGAAATGAAAGACGGAGCTCCTTGCTCAGCTGACAAGACCCATGTGGCCGACGCACTCCACGGCATCCGCTGCAAAACCACACGCGGGTATGGTGTCCCGCTGCATGGCGATGTCAGATGCCGCTTCAGAAGCCGGTGACAAGGAAATCAAGTGCAGCCGCAATCTCGTCGCGTTGGTCCTTGAGTGAATCGACCTTTTCTCCAAGCGATCGGACTGAAACACCGGCCAGTTCCGCTGTGGACATGAACACTACAGTGTTTCTGATTGCAAATTGAGGGTTAAGATGCTTGACGGCTTTACCCATAGCAGAAGCCGCTACAAGCGGGACGGCCACACGTGTTGAAAGGGCATCGAGCAAGTCAGCCTGAACATCGAGCAGAAAAGGAACTGCCTGATTGGCTGCTTCATTGGGGTTTTCAAACACATCACACTGTGCCATCAGAATTTCCGCAAACCGTCACTGAGCACACCGCCTGATTCGATGCGGCAATTGTAGGCTTCGAGGGCATCGCGATTCTCTTCTCGCCATTCCCGGCGTTTTTCCTCCAGCAGCATCTGGCTGAGGCGTTGCTCTAAGGCCTTCGAAAGATTAATGCGCTGCTCTTTTGCCTTATGAAGGAGGTCGCTGTTGATGCTGAGATTGGTAGATTTCTTCGGGGCATGGGCATTATAGAGACTCTCCTGCACGGTCCACTCCTTATGCGCATGTGCCATGCGCATACATGATCCGCTGACATGAGCATTTGCAAGGGCTTCCAGTGAGCGGCCACTGGCCGCTGTCCATCTAAGGCAATGGCCGGCCGCCGAGCGCATGCGAGGGCCGCTCGACCGCTGGTTCGGCCGCCACCGAGCACGGGTGAGGGCGGCAATCGAGCAGCCACGCACTGCTGGTTTTGACAACTTGATTTGGCCCACGCCCGGTTCCAGCGGTCAACATGATCTGGGTTCAACACCTCCTTCGGCCTCCCCTGATAGGGCAGTTACAACCTACTCACCGCCGCGTAATGTGCGCCGGTATGCATAGGTAACTCCCGCTATAAGAGCACCAATTCCCACCAATGAACCACCGATAATTTCCCCCACATTAAAGTCGATCGAAACAGTGGGCTTCTCGGCCCATCCGCGATAAACGAGAAACGCTACGAACAGGATAACTGCGATCAAAGGAAGGATGTACAATTTCTTCTCTTCTTGCCGACCAGCCTTTATTCGCGAGTCTAATTTACCGATTTCTGATTTAAGTTTGTCGATTTCCTCGAGAGTACCTTTAATCTGTCTTTCATGTAATTCCACGAGCTGCGATTGCCGGTCAATATCCTCACGGAGCTTTTCTGGTTTCCGTCTTTCTTCCTCGAGCTTCAGCTCTTCTTCTCTAAGCTTTTGCAAAAGGTCATCCACACCCATAAAGACACCTCCTTCTCGCCGAACAATAGGCCTAAAAGCTTTGCCTGGCATCCGCACTACTATCTCTGCTGACTCCTGCACGGCGATCAAACGCGATTGCTCGAGCCTCAGTTCTATCTCCGGCTTCAGGCTGAGGTTTGTTTTCTCTGTTTGCCGCCTGGTTTCCCGGCGGTGCCACATCATGTCAGCCATACCTTGGGGCACGGAACACCGTGCAGACCTCCCGGGGTAAGACACAGAGCTTTCCACGCGTGAACGCCGGATTTATAAAGCACGCCCCAACCGCAGATGGAGGACTTCGAGGTGACGTGCCCCCTCGTCACGACCGTACCACACCTCATTTCCGGTTCCTGTTCGTCGCCCCGCGCTTTGGGATTGGACTTCCCCCAGACCCCACCTCACGATGACGCCCCCGGATCAGGTCCGGGGCAGGCTCTTGACCTTCTCCTAGCCTTCGGCTCTGCGAATACCTGGCACGAGGTCTC
>CAZIEW010000063.1:0-34778 GCA_964538515.1 uncultured Syntrophobacteraceae bacterium | reverse complement strand
TGCTGGCCGCCGGAAAGCCCGAGCGCGTTGTCCTTGAGCCGGTCCTTGACCTCCTCCCAGAGCGCAGCTCCCTTGAGGGCCCTCTCGACCGTTTCGGCGAGGACCCGCCTGTCGTAGACACCGTCCACTTTGAGCGGGTACGTCACGTTTTCCGCGATGGACATGGGAAATGGGTTGGGCTTCTGGAAAACCATCCCCATCCGCTTGCGCAGCCCGATGACATCGATGTCGGGCGCGTAGATATCCGTGCCGTCGAATCGGACGATCCCTTGGGTTCGGAGGCCATCGATGAGATCGTTCATGCGGTTCAGAGACCGCAGCAACGTCGACTTGCCGCATCCGGACGGACCGATGAGGGCCGTGACGATTCCCTGTTGAACGCCCATGGAAATACCGAACAGCGCCTGACTCGGGCCATAGAACAAGGAAAAATCCTCGACTTCGATCAGGTTCCCGTGCTGACCTTCCTTGACGTGGTACACTGTCTGCTCGTCGCTCTGAGACGCGAGCTTCCTGACTCCTGCCTGGGTAACTGCAGCCACTGCGACTGTTCCCTCCTAGAAGTGTCCGGCGATGAACTTCTTCTTCAACCGGTTGCGAACATAGATGGCGGTGGCATTCATGATGCCGACCAGCGTGATCAGCAGGAACGTCGTCACATACACCATCGGCTTTCCGGCTTCCGAGTTCCGTGATTGGAATCCCACGTCAAAAATGTGGAATCCCAAGTGCATGAAGCTTCGTTCAAGATGGATGTAGGGAAAGATGTGGTCAATGGGCAGCTCCGGGGCCAGCTTGACCACCCCAACCAGCATCAGGGGAGCCACCTCGCCGGCGCCCCTGGCCATGGCCAGAATCAAACCGGTCATGATGCCAGGCATGGCACGCGGCAGCACGATGTAGCGGATCGTCTGCCATTTGGATGCGCCGCACGCCAGGGACCCTTCCCGCATCGATTGCGGAACGGCCGCAAGCGCTTCCTCGGTGGCAACAATCACGACGGGAACGGTCAGCAAGGCGAGCGTCAAAGCAGACCACAGGATCCCGCCCGTCCCAAACGTTGGATTTGGCAGCCGCTCTGGAAAAAAGATCCGATCGATGGCACCTCCGCAGATGTAGGCGAAAAACCCGAGGCCGAACACGCCATAAACGATGGACGGAACGCCCGCTAGGTTGTTCACGCAGATTCGCACGACGGAGACCAGTCGGCCCTGCCTGGCATATTCCCTCAGGTAGAGGGCGGCCATAATGCCGAAAGGCGCCACGGCCAGCGCCATCAGGACCGTCATGACGAAGGTGCCGAAAATGGCGGGCATCACGCCGCCCTCCGTGTTCGCCTCCCGGGGCTCGGCCGTGAGAAACTCACCCCATCTCGACAAGAAGACCCCCAGCTTCTGGGGCACGGATAGATCGTTGGGGGCAAGGTACCGGACGATTTGTGAGAGCGGCAGGACTTTCTCCCGTCCATGAACATCGGCCAAGGTGAGCGTGTACCGAGCATCCTCCGCCTTGACGGACCGTGCCTCGTCCATGAGCAGGTCGTATTGCCCTTGGAGCCTCTTGGTCTGCTCGGCGAAATGCTCCGACGCCAACCGATAGGCTTCGCTGCTCTCGCCCTCGTCAAGGGCCACCCGCTTGAGCGCCAGCCTTTCTCTGTCCATTTCGTGGTTGACGGCCCCGATCTCCTCTCGTTCGAGACGCTTGATGCGCCCCAGTCGATCCGTGGCCTGGCGAACGCTTTCAGCCAGTCGTATCGAGGCGTCATCGGTAAAGGGGATCTGCTCACCATCCAGATCCATTGAGCGGATGAAGCCGATGAAGGGTCCCCATTCCAGCCTTTCGAAAAGATAGATGTCTTCAGGAGCCTCCTTGCTCACCACATCGTCATGGCTCACCCACTTGAAGTCTTCGTTGTAAAGATCGAAATTGCCGATTCGGTAAAGCGTCCGGCGTGCGAACCCGAGCGGAATGTCGGATTCCGTCCCACCCTCTCCGGTACTCTTTTCCAGAGAATGGCCTGCGGGAAGCTTGTAAAGCTCCGTGCGCGTCGGCTCCCCCGCGACCTTGGAGCCGTCTTTGAGCGTCACAACCATGATGGGCTTGGGGTAAAAGGTCGTCAAACCGTTGGCGACAATCAGAGCCAGAAACCCGATGACCATCATCATGCCCAACGCCAACGCCCCGCCAAAACCCCAGAGAAAGGGCTCCCCGCGTGCACTGAGGTCCGAATGCATCTCTCGCGTCGAGCGACCCGACTTCGTCAATGGCTTTGCTGCGTCCATCTTCATCTTCAAGCTGTCCAACGCCAAATGCTCACTCATCTTCATAGCCTTCGAGCCCAACTCCCAAATCCGCAATCCCTCGGCGACCGCTCAGAGACTTCTCGCTCGCTTGCGAAAACGCTGTCGGATGATCTCCGCAAGGGTGTTGATGGCAAACGTCATGGCAAACAGGATCAACCCCGTCAAGAACAAGACGCGGTATAGGGTGCCGTCTTTGACGGCTTCGGGCAGCTCGACCGCGATGTTGGCCGACAGGGCCCGGAGACCGTTGAAGATGTTCCAATCGATGATGCCCGTATTGCCCGTGGCCATGACGACGATCATGGTCTCCCCGACCGCTCTCCCCATGCCGATCATGATGGCCGAGAAAACCCCGCTGACCGCCGTCGGCAGCACGACCCAAACGGCGGTCTGCCAGGGAGTGGCCCCGCACCCCAGGCTGGCTCCCCGCAGATGCTCGGGGACCGCGTTCAAGGCATCTTCGGCGAGCGTGTAGATGATGGGAATCACGGCAAATCCCATGGCGAAGCCGACGACGAGGGTATTCCGCTGCACGTAGGTGCCAACCACGGTGCCCCTGGCATCGACTCCCAGCACCGTCAGCAATTTGGCGATAACGAACGAGGCAACGACGGCAACGACCACGACACCTGCCCAGTGGGCCAATGAGAGCGCAGCAGCTCTGGTGTGGCTCGCTCCCCGAAGGAAGCCCTTGAAGCGGTTGCCGTACACCCGCTCACCCAGCATTGTCACCGCCACCAGCGTGACGGGAAGCAGGATCAGGAACAGCATGGGCGTGGCACTGCCTCCGCTCCCGTTGACCCAGAGCAGAAAGCTGCCGTTGAAAAAGAGCCACTCGAAGGCCGGTCCGAGAAGGTAGGCGAGGTAAATGCCCCCGGCGGTTGTCGCGAGGATCAGGATGAGCTTGGGAATGCCCTGGAGCCGGATGGCGAGCCTGGAAGGCAGGAACTGCCAGGCATAGGCGGAGAGAACCAGGCAGAAGGGCATGACAACGAAGGCAAGGAGAACCGCAGCAATCCAGGTTTCGACGATGGGAGCCAGCACCAGCGCCGCCACGAACCCGAGAACCACCGAGGGCAGAGAGGCCATCATTTCCATGACGGGCTTGACCATCGCCCTCACGCGGCGATGGAGAAACTCCGAGGTGTAAATGGCCCCGAGAAGCGCGATGGGAATGGCAAACAGCAGGGAATAGACCGTCGCCTTGATGGTCCCGAAAATCAAGGGCACGAGCGACAGCTTCGGCTCGAGCTCATCGGAGGCAGCCGACGACTGCCACGTATAGCTGGGCCCGGGATAGCCCTCGTACCACACCTTCCCAAACAAAGTGCGCAGTGAGGTTTCAGGATGCGGGATGTCCAGCTTCCAGAGCGTTGCCGCACCGCCATCCTGGATCCCGAAGAGTCCATCGAGCCTGGGGGTGAGCGCCAACCCACGATACCTGGAATCACCGCTCTGGAGGCTCAGGAGCGTCTCCTGACTGGTGCCGTTCCTGACCGTGATCCCGCCCGATGCGTCCGCGGCCGCAAAGGTCTTGCCGCGCCGGCTCGTCTCGAAAGATAGAATGGGCGCCTTCTGGGGAGCAAACTCCCTGGCCCGGACCAGGACAAAGCCGTCTTGCGTCGATGCGTTGTCTCTTGCCAGGCAGAAATAGATCGACAGAGATCCGTCGGAACCGCCGACCAGAAGCGACTGTTCTCCGGCGAGGAAGCCCAGGGAAGTCAACTGCACCCCCGGCGACGTCACCGAGGCGATCTCCGCGAGTGCGGGGCTGCTCAGGCTCTGGGTGTTGTATCGAAAGATCCGGCCTTTGGCATCCGCGCAGTACACGCGGTCGCCTTTCTGCGTCATGAGGATCCGGCGGATTTCGGCATCCGGGGGCAAGGCGGGAAGCACGGCCTTGTCGAACGTGGTCGTGACCTGACGTGTCAACAGATTGAGCTTGGACTGTCCGATGCTGATGCCGACTTCGCCTTTGGCATCCATGACCACGACGGCACGCGTCATCCGCTCGGCAACCCCGCTGACACGGTAATCCAGCGCGACGATCGGACTTCCCGTCGAGGACCCCTGCGTCTCGCTTTCGAGCGTCGTTTCAACCCAAACACGCCGGATCTGGTGGCCCGGAACGACTGAGTAAATGGAGCTTCCGTCCGTGGCATCCCGCGCGTCGAGGGGGGTCAGCGCCTCGGGCCTTCGGTCTTCCGGCTGCACATCCGTTCGGAGGGAGACCTTGCCAAAGCGAACGGTTCCATCCTCGAACCCGAACGCCAGAGAGTCCCTCTCGAGAGTGCTCGCGACAGCCGTAACCCGTTTGCCCCCAAAATCGAACGCGGGAACGTGGAGCGGCTTGCCGGTTCCGGCATGGAAGGCGGCAAGACCGCCGTCCGCCCCCATGGCAACGGCGATCGTCCGATACTCGTCCAAGACCACCGTCAGCGGGCCTGTGGGGAGTCCAGAGACCGTATACGAGCTCTTCGACGTGACCTTCCCCCCTTGAAACAAGGGAAGCACTTCCTTGAACAAGAAGACGAGAATCCCGAAGACGGCGACGATGACGAAGATGCCGCCAATTTTGATGGTTCGGTCGGCCATTCTATCCATAAGGAGGACGGATCGCTTGGCCTTCTTGGATCTTCGATTTTGAAGGGCAACGACCTTCGGGGATGCTTCCGAATTGTTCGACGAGGTGTCTGTTGGTTGTCGTTCCATCGATTTCTATGTCACCGGGACGTTGGCATGGATGCGCTGCCGGGAAAATGGTGCAGGCGAAGGAGGGAGATCCCCGCCCTTCGCCAACGACCTGTCTTCTTGCAATCACAAGAACTATTTAATACCGAGCGCACTCAACTCCTGGTCGGCCAGTTCCTTGGAGATCGGATAAAACCCATCCTTGACCACAACCTGCTGCCCTTGCCTGGAGTACACGTAGCGGATGAATTCCGCCCGAGCCGGGTCGAGGGGCTGATTCGGGTTTTTGTTCATGTAGACATAAAGGAAACGGGCCAGCGGGTAGTCGCCGCTGTAAGCGTTCTGCGCCGTGGCTTCGAAACAGGCGCCTTCTTTGACCGCGAGCGGGACGGCACGTACGTCCGCGGTCTTGTAGCCCACACCCGAATAGCCGATGGCGTACTTGTCGGAGGCAACGCCCTGGACCACGGCGGAGGAGCCGGGCTGCTCCTTGACGGTATCCTTGTAGTCACCCTTGAAGAGAGCCTCTTCCTTGAAATAGCCGTAGGTGCCGGATGCTGAATTGCGGCCGTACAACGAAATCGGCTTGTCAGCCCACTCGCCCTTCAACCCCAAGTCACCCCATTTGGTCACATCGGCGGGGGCTCCCCCCTTGCGTGTCTTTGAAAAAACGGCATCGAGCTGCTGCAGGGTCAAGCACTTGATCGGATTGTCCTTATGGACGAAGACCGCCAGCGAATCCACGGCCACACGGGCCTTCGCCGGCTTATAACCGAACTTCTTCTCGAAGGTCTCTTCTTCCTGGGCCTTCATTTCCCGCGACATGGGGCCAAACTGGGCCGTGCCTTCGATCAGAGCGGGAGGCGCCGTTGAGGAGCCCTTGCCCTCGATCTCAATCTTGACGCTCGGGTAGGCGGATCGAAACCCCTCCGACCAAAGGGTCATCAGGTTATTCAACGTATCGGACCCGATGGATTTGATATTCCCCGAAACCCCGGATACCGGCTTGTACTCGCTCAGGTTCTTGTCTACCTCAACCGCAGATGCCGGCAAGGCCGCCAGGAAAACCAGCGGCAGGGCCATCAAGCACAGAGCTCTTCTTGCGTTACGCTTTGCCATCATCGTGTGCCTTCTCCTTCAAGAGTTGTCTCTCGCATTCATTCCCTTCCTACTCAGCCCATCAGGGGCTAGACCGCTCGCCCTTCATCTCCGCTCCCAGTGGTGGGGAAGACGCCCGGTCCGAGGCCGCCCTTCTTCACATAGAATCCGGATTTCCATGGCAAGGGTTTTACGCCGGAAATGTTACAAAACGGTGACAGAATGATGTCCGTTTGATGAGCTCGGTCGCGATCGCAAAAAAGTAGTCGATGCCCGCCGGTAGCGAGCGAAAAAAAATTGGCGCCATCAAACTGGCGCAGCTTTTGCTTAATTCAACCTCACCACTCAGCGCCATGACTGCCCGCTCCTTGGTCATGATGGCTGCATTCCATGGCTGAGGACACTTCCCGAAAACGAGGTAAAGCGGCATGACCTCCCATTGCGAGCAGACTTTTGCGGTTCATCGGTCCATTGGAGCTTCACTGCCGAGGAGGCGGCTTGTCCCATCAGGCAGCCTTGCCGTGCACAAGCGAAAGGACGAGATCCTCGAGGCGTTCCTCGGGACGTGCATCGGCCTGACGCTTCGGGACAGGCAAGCCGAGGTGGGGGGCTTGCTGCATCTCCTGCTTCCCAAGCCTCCGGGGGTCGATTCCCGCCTCGCCAACGAAGCCTATGCAACCACGGGGCTCCCCTTGTTCCTTGCCGCGCTTCTCAAGGAGGGTGCTCAGGTGGATCGCCTCGAGGCCTGTGTCGCCGGAGGCGGTCTCCTTGGGGAGACCTCCGCGCCGGACCCCCTCACGGATATCGGGGGACGCACCGTCGAATATGTGATTGATTTTCTGAACGACTACAAGATCCCTATTTTGAAGAGCGAGATCGGCGGTAGCCTGGGATGTCGCATGACCCTGAATCTCAAAGATCTCGAAACCGATATCCATTTCCTGCTTCCCACTTCCCCGGCCCCTCCGGCCCTCTGTCAGCCGTCGCTTCGCAAGCCAACCCGGGAGGACTTGCTGAACCGTATCGATCACGTCCGACCGATTCCACAAACCGCATTGCGGATTATCCGCATGGTGGGGGAGCAGCGCCATTCGACCCGGCAAATCGCTCGGGAGGTTGCCAAGGACCAGGTGATCAGTGCGACGACCATCCGGTTCTGCAACTCCGTCGTCGTTGGCTCCGGGCGGAAGATCGACTCGATCGACCGTGCACTGGTCATCCTTGGGGACAAACGACTGCTGCAGTTCGTGATTTCCCGATGTCTGGTCGGATTCTTCTCGTCCTCGGAGCTGGGGTACTCGCTCTGCAAGGGAGGACTGTTCAGGCATGCGCTGGGGACGGCTACCATCAGCCAGCGACTGGCCCTCTTAACCGGGCGAATTTCCGCGGACCTGGCCTATACAGCGGGGTTGATCCATGACATCGGGAAGGTCGTTTTGGACCAGTTCGTCCAGGAGACGACGCCTCTTTTTTACTGGCGGGCGCAGTCCGAGGAATTGGAGCTGGTCGCCCTGGAAGAAGACTCCTTTGGGATGAATCATCAGGAGGCAGGGCGCCTTCTTGCGGAGCGGTGGGACCTTCCTGACAACCTGCTCACCGCAATCGCCTGTCACCACCACCCGGAGCACGCCTCCGCTCATTCGGACCTGGCTCACCTCGTTTACGTGGCTGATCTGGTCATGTCCCGCGTCATGACCGGACAGGAGATCGAGCGGATGGATTCGTCGATCCTGTCAACCAGCCTGGATCACCTCGGAATCGGGCAAAACGAGTTCAGCGTCGTCGTGGACGGGGTGCTGTACGACCTTTTGACGGACCCGCTCCTGAGTGTCTGACCCAACCGGGCGCCTGCCTTTGCGGCTCTTCTTTACCCTGAAACGGGTTTGGCCCCTCTGCCTTCGCCTGCTCAGCCTTCTCCATTCAAAAACGGATTGCTTCGCGCCTCCCTCCCGATGGTGGACCGAGGCGCACTACCGTAGTTGTGCCCGGGGAGCACGACGGTTTCAAGGGGCAGGGTGAGCAGTCGCTCACGTATGGAGCCGATCAATTGGGGGTAGAAGCCCCCGGGCAAATCCCATCGACCGATGGCGCCGACGAAGAGGGTGTCTCCCGTAATGACGTATCCGGGGGCATACAGGCATATGGAGCCCGGTGAGTGCCCGGGGGTGTGGATGACGGTCAGGTGCTCCCGGCCGAGCTCGATCCTGTCCCCATCGACAACGGTTCTGTCCGCCGGCGGTGACTTTTCGCACTGAAAAATCTGCAAGATGAATTCCGAAGGGTTCGCCAGTCGCTCGGCATCGGCTTCGTGCACCACGATCTCCGCCCCCGTCAGCTCCTTCAGAAGTCGATTGCCCCCCGTGTGATCGGCATGCGCATGCGTGCACACGATGGACTTGATTTTCGAAATCCCTTTCGCCGTGGCCAGATCGAGGATGCGCTGGACCTCGTCGGCAGGGTCCACGACGATCCCTTCCCCAGTTTCCTCACATCCCAGCACGTATGCGTAAACCGCGAAATGACCCACTTCCAACTGCTCGATGAACATCCTATTCTCCTCCACCAGCCGCAAGAGCCGGACACACAGGGAATTCTGCTCGAAGGCGACCCCCATCTGGCTCCCCGAAAGGGGAAGCCTTATCTTGTAGGCGCTACAGCATATCGGTAATCAGCGGCAAAAGCATCCTCAATCGGGATGATGGGATTGGGCCTATTCCGTTGTACTCGCGGCACAGGCCTGCTATAGACATTCGGGGAAGAGGACTGGCTTGAGGCACTTTCCATCGCGCATCGTGTCGCGACATCAAGACTTAGGAGAAGGGTATGTGGGAGTATACGGACAAGGTCAAAGAGCATTTTTTGAACCCCCGCAATGTCGGGGAGATCGATAATCCGGACGGTGTGGCCGAGGTCGGATCCATTGCGTGCGGGGACGCGCTGAAGTTCATGTTCAAAGTGGACGAAACGGGCCGGATTACGGATGCCAAATTCAAGACATTCGGGTGCGCGAGCGCCATTGCGTCGGCTTCCGCCCTGACTGAAATGATCAAGGGCATGACCGTGGAAGAAGCGGAGCGCATCACGAATCAAGATATCGCCCATTTTCTGGGGGGGCTTCCCCAGGAAAAGATGCATTGCTCCGTGATGGGGCGTGAGGCACTCGAAGCCGCCATCGCCAATTTCAAGGGGTCTCCGACCAAAGCGGCCGACGAGGAGATCGTCTGCCAGTGCTTCGGGATCACCGACAAGGAAATCGAGCGGGCCGTCCTTGAAAACCACCTGACCTCGATCGAGGAAGTCACCAATTACACCAAGGCGGGCGGGGGATGCGGCAATTGCCACGATGCCATCCAGGGGATTATCAACAAAGTGCTGGGCCAGATGGTCGAAAAGCCCGTTGCGCGCCCTGCCATGTCCAATATCAAGAAGATCCGGATGATCGAGGAAACCATCGACCGGGAGATCCGCCCTTCCCTCAAGCTGGACGGCGGGGATATCGAGCTCATCGACGTGATCGGAAACCGCGTCTTGGTCGCGACCCGTGGGGCGTGCGCCTCCTGCCAGGCCGCCAACCGCACACTGAAATTCTTCGTGGAAACCAAGCTCCATGAGCTGGTTTCTTCCGATCTGGTTGTCGAGGAGGTGAGCCAGTGAGAACGATCTACCTCGACAACAACGCAACAACTCAAGTGGCCCCCGAAGTCCTTGAAGTCATGCTCCCTTATTTCAGCACGCTCTATGGCAACCCATCGAGCATGCACTCCTTCGGCGGGCAAGTGGCCCGGGAGATCCGAAAAGCCCGCGAGCAGGTTGCGGCGCTGCTCGGTGCCAGCCCGGAGGAGATCGTTTTCACCAGCTGCGGAACCGAAAGCGATAACGCGGCCATTCGAGCCGCGTTACTGGCCCAGCCCGATAAGCGGCACATCGTGACCAGCCGAGTCGAGCACCCGGCCGTTCGGGCGCTCTGCGCGGAATTGAGATCGCGGGGCTACCGCGTGACCGAGCTTCCGGTCGATGCCGAGGGCCGTTTGGACCTCGAGCAGTACAAGGAAAGCCTGACGCCGGATACCGCCATCGTCAGCTTGATGTGGGCCAACAACGAAACGGGCGTGATCTTCCCCGTGGAGAAGGCGGCGGAGATCGCGAGAGCGAGAGGCATTCTCTTCCACACGGACGCCGTCCAAGCTGTGGGCAAAATCCCCATCCAAATGCGCAACAACGCGATCGACATGCTGGCCCTCTCGGGCCACAAGCTGCATGCCCCCAAGGGGATCGGGGTGCTCTACATCCGGAAGGGAACGAAGTTTTCCCCGTTTCTGATCGGAGGCCACCAGGAAGGGGGCCGGCGGGGCGGAACGGAGAACACGCCGAGCATCATCGGCTTGGGAAAGGCCTGTGAGCTGGCCGACCGGAACATGGAAACCGAGAACACGCGGGTGAAGCGGCTCCGAGACAAGCTGGAAAAAACGATCCTCGAGACGATCCCCAGGAGCCGTGTCAACGGGGAGACCGTCAATCGATTGCCCAACACGAGCAACATCAGCTTCGAATTCATCGAGGGGGAGTCGATACTTCTCATGATGAACGAGTATGGGATCTGCGCATCGTCCGGATCGGCGTGTACGTCCGGCAGTCTCCAGCCTTCGCATGTGCTCAGGGCCATGGGGGTCCCCTTCACGATGGCGCACGGCTCCATTCGTTTCAGCCTGAGCGTTTACAACACGGAAGACGAGATCGATTTCGTCATCGAGAAGCTCCCCCCGATCATCGAAAACCTCAGAGCACTTTCGCCCTACTGGACCGCCGAGGTCGCACGGGCGTGCAAGGCGGTTTGACCAGCGGGTGAAGCCATGAATGATGCCGTTCCAAAATCAGACGAATGCAAGCTTGATGAGGAAAGCTCCCGACGCCACAGGGAAGAGCTTCCCGCGGTCGTCGAGCGGTTGGTGGGCACCTGCCGGGGCGACGGTTGTTTTGACCACGTGGGACCCGAGCCGATCCCCTCCCGTGAATCGATCATCGAGCTAGTGGAGGCCGGCTTCCGCATTCTTTACCCCGGCTACTTCATCCGCACGCGACTCGATCAGGTGAACCTGGCGTATTACCTGGGCCAGGAAGCGACCGCTTTTTTCGAATCCTTGTCCGAGCAGATCGCGCTGGCCCTTCGGCATGAATGCCGGAGGCACCAGCTCCCGTGCGTCCGGTGCGAAGACCGCGGCCAAGAGGCGGCCATCAATTTCATGAAGGACCTGCCCCGGCTGCGTGCGGTCCTAGCGACGGACGTCCGGGCAGCCTTCGAAGGCGATCCAGCCGCCAAGGGATTTGACGAGATTATCTTCAGTTATCCGGGCTTGTATGCAATCACCGTGTATCGAATAGCCCACCAGCTTTTCGAGCAGGGTGTGGCCCTGATTCCCAGGATCATGACGGAATATGCCCACAGCAAGACGGGGATCGACATCCATCCCGGCGCCCACATCGGGGAGAGCTTTTTCATCGACCACGGAACCGGGGTGGTGATCGGAGAAACGACGGAAATCGGACAGCGGGTGCGCTTGTATCAGGGTGTGACCCTGGGGGCTCTGTCGCTGCCCAAGGACGCGGGTGCCCTGCTGCGGGACAAGAAGCGGCATCCGACCATCGAAGACGACGTCATTATCTATTCCGGAGCCACCATCCTGGGAGGACAAACCGTCATCGGGGCCCGATCGGTAATCGGAGGCAATGTGTGGATCACCGAATCCGTACCTCCGGACACCAAGGTTTTTCTCAAGAAGCCCGAATTGGTCTTCAAGAACGCGTCACACTGAGGAGCCGTCACATGAGCCGGATCTATTCGAGCGCCATCTGGACCCTTGGAGGGACTCCGCTCGTCCGTCTGAACCGGATGGGGAAGGGACTGGGCGCGACGATTCTGGCCAAGCTCGAGCTTCGAAGCATCCTGGGGAGTGTCAAGGACCGCATCGGGGCATCGATGATCGAGGCGGCCGAGCGGCAGGGATTGATCCACGAAAAGACCCTCATCGTCGAGCCTACCAGCGGCAATACGGGAATCGCCCTCGCCTTCGTCTGCAGCGTCAAGGGATATCGCCTGCTCCTGACCATGCCGGAGACCATGAGTCTTGAACGGCGGAAGCTCTTGAAGCACCTGGGGGCGGAGCTGGTGCTGACCCCGGCGGCCGAGGGCATGAAGGGGGCAATCCGCGTCGCGAACGAGATTGTCAGTGGAACGCCAGGCGCGCTCATGCCGGATCAGTTCGCCAATCCGGCCAATCCCGAAGCCCACCGGCGGGGCACGGCGGAAGAGATCTGGCGGGCGACGGAAGGGGGAGTCGATATGGTGGTGGCCGGTGTCGGAACCGGGGGGACCATCACCGGCGTGAGCGAGGTCATCAAGGCCCGCAAACCTTCTTTCAAGGCCATCGCCGTTGAGCCGGCGGACTCTCCCGTGCTCTCGGGCGGCAATCCCGGCCCCCACAAGATTCAAGGCATCGGGGCCGGGTTCGTACCGGCCGTCTTGAACACCGCCATCCTGGACGAGATCGTCCAGGTGAGCAATGAGGCGGCGCTCGAAACGGCCCGAGACGTGGCCAAGAAGGAAGGGATCCTGTGCGGCATCTCGTCCGGGGCTGCCGTGTGGGCGGCGCTCCAGGTTGCTTCGCGGCCCGAATCGGCCGGCAAGCAGATCGTCGTGATCCTCCCGAGCACCGGTGAGCGTTACCTCTCCACCGACCTTTTCAAAGAGTGATTCGAATGCGTGCAGTGTGAAGACAAATCAGGCACCCCACAAATCCTTGACAACCCGCAAGGCCTTCGTGAAGTATCCATCCTATCGCACTCAGTGAGCATTGCTTCTGCCGCAGTCTAAGACAGTGAGGTTCACCTTGATCAGAATAATGGGAGTATCGGCCTTCTACCACGACAGTGCCGCAGCGCTGGTATGCGACGGTGAGCTGGTTGCCGCAGCGCAGGAAGAGCGCTTTACGAGAAAGAAGCACGACCATGCATTTCCCGTTGAAGCCGTGAATTATTGCCTCAAGGAGGCGGGCATAGGACCGGCTGAGCTCGATGCGGTCGTTTTCTACGAGAAGCCGATCCGGAAGTTCGAACGTCTTCTTGAAACGTATCTGGCTTTTGCCCCCCAAGGCCTGCGCTCTTTTTCGCACGCGATGCCGCTCTGGCTCAGGCAAAAACTGTTGATTCCCCAGGAGATCGACAAGGGACTCGGCAATGCCTACGAGGGTCCCATCTACTACACGAAGCACCACGAGTCCCATGCCTCAAGTGCCTTCTTTCCATCCCCGTTCGAAGAGGCGGCAATCATCACGCTCGATGGCGTCGGCGAGTGGACAACGACCAGCTGGGGAGTGGGGGCGGGCAACAAGATCGAGCTGAAGAAGGAAATCCGCTTTCCCCATTCTCTTGGATTACTTTACAGTGCGCTCACTTACTATACCGGTTTCAAGGTCAATTCGGGAGAGTACAAGGTCATGGGACTGGCGCCCTACGGTGAGCCCCGGTATGTGGACGATATCTTGGGCAAGATCGTCGACCTGAAGGAAGATGGGTCGTTCTGGGTGGACCAGTCTTATTTCAACTATTGCGCGGGCCTTACCATGACGAGCAGGAAGTTCCATAAGCTCTTCGGCGGTCCGCCCCGGAAGCCGGAAAGCCCGCTAACCCAAAAGGAGATGGATCTTGCCGCGAGCGTGCAGAAAGTGACTGAAGAAGTCATGATGCGAATTGCACGGCATGCTCATGCGGAAACCGGCCTGGAGAACCTCTGCCTCGCTGGAGGAGTGGCTCTGAACTGTGTCGGTAACGGTCGCCTGCTCCGCGAGGGTCCGTTCAAGAACCTTTGGATCCAGCCCGCCGCGGGAGACGCGGGGGGCGCGCTCGGGGCGGCTCTCTTCGCCTGGTATCAGCTCTTTGACAATCCCCGCACCCCCGTTCCCGGCGACAGCCAGATGGGGTCTTACCTCGGCCCTCGCTTCACGCAAGCCGAGATACAGGAATACCTTGACTCGGTCGGCGCCAGGTATGAGATCCTGGATGAGGAGACGCTGTGCAGGCAGATTGCGGAGATGCTCGACGCCGGCAAAGTCGTCGGACATTTTGCCGGTAGAATGGAATTTGGACCTCGCGCCTTGGGGGGACGCAGCATCCTTGGTGACGCGCGCTCAACCGAGATGCAGTCGACGATGAATCTCAAAATCAAATTCCGCGAGTCCTTTCGCCCCTTCGCACCAAGCTGTCTCGCGGAGCGCGTGTCCGAATACTTTCAATTGGACGTTGAGAGCCCCTACATGCTGCTTGTCGCACCGGTTGTCGGTGAGCGCCGCATGATGATGTCCGAAAAGCAAAACGCTCTGTTTGGCATCGACAAGCTTCATGTTCAACGCTCCGACATACCGGCTGTCACCCATGTGGACTATTCGGCCCGCATCCAAACCGTCAATGCGAGGACCAATCCCCGCTTCCACAGGCTCATCAAAGAGCTCGACCGGAAGACCGGATATGGTATTGTCGTGAACACCTCCTTCAACATCCGCGGCGAGCCCATTGTCTGTACGCCTGAAGACGCCTACCGGTGCTTCATGTTTACGGACATGGACGCGCTTGTTCTGGAAAATGCTTTGTGTCTCAAAAGCGAGCAGCCCCCGATGGAGGGAGCGGAAGAATATAAAAAGCAGTTTAAATTGGATTAGCCGAGAGAGATCAAAAGCACGAAGCACACTTTATTTCAGTAAAAAGCGAGGAAAAGCATATGGCAAAGAGAAACAGTATATTTGCTGAATTTGTGGCATTTATCAAAGAAAATAAAGCCTACTGGATAGTGCCTATCCTAATTGTATTAGCCCTTTTCGGATTGTTCATCGCTCTTGGCGCCACCGGAGCTGCGCCTTTTATCTATACTCTGTTTTAAAGATTGACTCTCAATCAGACCCCTTCTTGTCTGATTTCTGAGACGTATGCTTTACCGATTTCCGCGGGACATCGTCATGCTAATGGGTAGCGAGATAGCCGCCGGAAGAGACGGAGAATCAACATGGGATTCATTGAGATCAACTGGAGACCGGATGCTGGTGAGCTTCGCAAGTTCGGCTGGTCAATGATTGTGGGCTTCGGCTTGATTGGATCACTCTTTTATCTGAAATCTGCCTACTCAAGCCACTGGCAAGACTGGACGGTTGGACTCCCGCCGTTGATCCTCTGGATCACGGGCGGAGTGACGGGCTTGCTCGGTTTGAGCGGGTCGAGGGCAGCCCTTGCCGTCTACTGGGCCTGGATGGGAATCGCTTTCGTGATGGGCAACATCATGAGCCGACTCCTCATGATGCTCTTTTACTACGGGATGATCACCCCGATGGGATTGTGCATGCGGTTTTTCGGGCGCGACAAGCTCGCACTTCGGCGCGGGCAGGTCGTGAGCTACTGGCAAGATGTAACGCCGGCGCGTGATCCATCGAGCTACGAGAGGCAGTTTTGATGGACCGACATCAGGATCGATAAAACGGGGAGTCTCATGGCCACATCATCTTCAGCAGCCAAGAAGATCCTATTCGCGCTCGTACCGGCACTGGTCCTGGTGCTGCTTGGGGGGGGCGGAGTCTTGCTTGGGCGTCACCTGGCCATCCGAAAGATAGTCACAGCTGTCAACCAACAGGCCGATACCAGAACGGTTGGCAGCCTTCTCCGTGCCGAGAATCTGCACACCGAGCTGCATCTTGCTTACAAAGACCCCGCTGATGCGCTGGCCAATCTGGATCATTACTCCTGGGTCCCACAGAACATTCCCGCCCCTTTCGTCGGTTCCGCTCCCATGCCGGACAACAACAGCCGAGCGACGATCAACTCCATGGGATTCCGCTGTGATCACGAGCTGATGATTCCAAAACCTCCTGACCTTTGCCGGATCTTCATAACGGGCGGCTCGACGGCGTATGGGGCGGGAGCCCCGGACTTGAACCGTACCATAGGGGGCTTTCTTCAAGCACTCCTGAACCGCGAGCTTGCCCCTGCAAATGGAATGAGCTGCGAGGTCATTGTTGCCGCAAATCCCGCGTGGGCCTCCACCCAGGAGCGAATCCTCATCGAGAACCGCATCAGCGAGCTCGAGCCGGATCTGGTCATCTCTCTCTCCGGAAACAATGATGTCCACTGGGGAGCACGAGGGGCAAACGTCATGTGGTTCCGCACCTACATGGACGCTCATTACCGGGAGCTTGTTCACATGTCATACGACCTGAGTGGCCATCCTCTGTCGCATGATATTGTTCAGAAAGGCCAAGGTCTCGTCGATGCCAAGCTCGTTGCTGAAAGGCTTCGAAAAAACGTGGAGCTGAGCGCTTACATCCTTTCTCGGAAAACCGTTCCGTACTATTTCATGCTTCAGCCGACCCTATCGGTTTCGAAAAAGCCTTTCTCTGCGCGGGAGGATAAAATCCTATCCAAATCAAAGGCACAATCAACCGATGTTACTGAATATTTCAATAAGTGTTATGGATTGATACGCGAAACCCTCCCACGAGTGAACGCTACCAATTTTCACTTCTTAGATTTGTCTCAGGCATTTGATAGATACGGCAAGGATGATGAGATTTTTCTTGACTCCTATCACTTTGGGGATCGAGGAAATGAAATCATCGCACGCATCCTATTTGATACTCTTAAAACTCCTGTTCTGAATATTCAGAAGTCAATGACTGCCGCCTCTAACAATACCAGCCAGCGTGACACGCGGTAGGGAAGAGTCATCCATGCTCCAGGCTCCGCGCGGCCGGCCTTTCGGAGACTCAATGGGCATCTGCTTGATCAAATCAAGAGCCATATTGCTCTCGGGCTTCTCGCTCTGGCTTTCGCTCTTCCTCCTTGGCAGTCCCCAGGCTCTCTTCGCGCAGGCTCCGACCAAGGGATCCGCCTTGAGTCCGGTCTCCATCCTTTCTGGGACGAGCCCGGAATCCGGGGCGGGGGGAGAAAAGAAAGAGGAGCCCCCCGGCACAGGACGACAATACCCGGGGCTGGCGGAGGTCATTCCCAGATCCTCGGAGCTGGCCCGTGAAGAAATGGCCGCAAGGGACCGGATCCGATCTCTCCGCGACACCGCCATTGTCGAGAACAAGCTCTCGCAGGCGGAGGTCCAACTGGAAAAACTGGCCAGCCAAATCCGCAAGATGGGAGACCCGGGCACATGGGATTTCAGCCGGTTGACGGACTACAGGGTCATCCTGCAAGTGGAGCGCAAGGATTGCGAAGGACTCCTGCTTCAGATTTCGACTCGTCTCCACGATCTGGAGACCCTTCGCAAGGACTGGGAGGAGAAGCTGGAGTACTGGCTGGAGTGGAAAAAGCACTTGGAGGAATCGCAGGCCGAGCTGCCTCACGATACGTTCCAGAAGGTTTCCGAATTCATCAAGGGAGTCCTGCGGGAGCTCTCGCGGGCATCGGGCGAATTGCTGGCACTCCAGGAACGGGCTCGCAAGCTCATTGAGACCACCCTGACCCTGGGCAATCCGATCGAGGCGGCGCTCTCCAAGCTGCGTAGCGAGACCTTCAAACAGGTTGAGCCGATCCTCTTCAGCCGCGCGTTTCTCGCACAGCTCGACTCGAGCCAGTGGAAGACCCTTGGCGACAACTGGTCGAAGCTGCTTCGGACCGAGTCGACCCTTCTCGCCGGTTATTTCTGGATCTTCCTCTTGCGCGTCGTTGTGACCCTCCTGACTGCCTGGACCATTTTGCGTCTGCGCGACCAGGAAACAGAAGCCGAGCAGTGGCGATTCGTTTTCAGGCACCCATGGGCGGCCGGGCTGCTTGTCTCCCATGCATCGAGATGGATTGTCTCCGGAGATCTCGCGGGCTCCTGGAACGTCATCTCTCAGGCCCTGATCCTTTCTTCCTCGAGCATTCTCGCGTCCGCGGACGAGAAAGACCGAAAGCGACGCCGAGCCCTCTTCATCCTGGCATCCCTGCTCATTTGCTCCGAAGTGCTCAAGATGGTCGCGTTCTCCACCCCGCTGTATCGGCTCTACTTGCTTGGGCTGAGCCTGGCGGGTCTCCTAACGACTGGGCTCTGGGTCCGCAACCACTCTCGCGGCCTATCGGGCGGATGGGACGGTTTCTCATGGGCGCTCCTCCTGGGTGCGGCCGCCTCGGCAGTGTCGTTCTTTTCCCAGTTCCTCGGCTTTGGCAAGCTTGCCGAGCGCGTGCTTTATGCGTCGGCGTGGACGGTTTTCATCGTGATAGGCGTTCGCCTGGCCTACCGGTTGAGCGTGTTCGCCCTGGAAATGGGCTTGCGTCGTCCCGCCGTCGCTCGCATGCGGTTTGTCAGCCGGTACGGGAGGGAGCTCGCCCGCCGGCTGACCGTGTTTCTGAGAGTTGCTTCGTGGGGCCTCGCCGTTTTACTGCTGACTCAGGCCTGGGGGATCTTTTCGTCTGCCTCCCAGGCATGGGCAACGCTTTTTGAGTCCCGAGCCGAGATCGCAGGGCTGTCCCTCAGCGTCGGACTCATCGTTCTCGCCCTGTTTGCCTTGTACCTCGCGGCATCCATCTCCTGGTTTCTGAGGGCATTTCTGGAAGCCGAGGTTTTTCCCCGCAATCAAGTGGACCAAGGGGCCGGGGACGCCATCAAGAAGCTGCTTCATTATTTCCTGATATTGCTCGGATTTCTCGTCAGCCTCAGCCTCGTGGGAATCGACGCCAAGAGCTTCTTCGTCTTTGGCGGAGCCTTGGGAATCGGGATCGGCTTCGGCCTCCAGAATATCGTGAACAACTTCATCAGCGGCTTGATCCTGCTCTTTGAGCGCCCCATTAAGATCGGGGACATGGTTGTGGTGGAAAATGAATCGGGACGGGTTCGCAAGATCGGACTGCGCTCAACGGTCATCGAGACGTTCGATCGTGCGGAGCTTATCGTCCCCAATTCCCAGTTCATTTCGCAAAAGGTGACGAACTGGACCTTTTCCAATCCACTGGCCAGGATCAGAATCTCCGTCGGAGCGGCCTATGGGACCGACATTCCCCTGGTGCTGGGAATCCTCAAGGAGGTTGCGCTGGCAAATCCTCTGGTTCTCAAAAGTCCACAGCCTTTGGCGCTCTTCGTGCGGTTCGGAGAATCCAGCCTCGACTTCGAGCTCCACGTCTGGATCGCCGATGTGGCGGATCGGCTGTCCGTCACGAGTGAGCTCGGCCAGGCGATCGCCGGAAGCTTTCGGGATGCCGGCATCGAAATCCCTTTTCCGCAGCGGGAGGTACACATACACTCACCAAAAGCATGAGGTCTTGCCAGGCAAGTTATCGCTCGAGCTCGATCGCATGAAAAGCCCGCCGACCGGTAAACACTTGGCGCATCGAAATATGAGGAGCCGTCACTATGAGCTTACTCCAGAAGGTTCTCGCCTCATGTAAGATACATATCAAGTTATATTTATTATTATCCATTTTATTCATACCCGCCTTTGCACTCGTTATCTTATCTGGAATCGGTCACCGTCATCATGAAATTAATTCGGCTAAAGAGCGAGCATTAATGCTTGTGGAGAGCTTTGCTGCACAACAGGAGCAAATTGCCGCGGGCACACGACAGATGCTGACCACTCTGGCTCAACTTCCTGAAGTTAGGGAGCTCAACGTAGAAGCCTGTAATAAGATCTTTCTGGCTCTGAATAATCAATTTCCATTCTACTCTATCATTTCAGCATGCACTCCAGATGGAAATCTTTTTGCCGCTTCAGTTCCGTTCAATGCATGGACTGTCAATTTATCAGATCGGAAGCACATTAAAGATGTAATAGCAACGCATGATTTTTCGGCCGGTGAATACATCATTGGAAGAGTGAGCGGTGTTCAGTCCATTAATTACGCGTATCCGGTACTGGACCTTAACAAGACCCTCAGGGCAATCGTAATCGCGAGTTTTAAGCTGAGCGCGTATTTGTCGTTCACGGAGCAGCTCCATTTGTCCGAGGGGGCTTCAGTGACAATCTCAGACCACAAGTGCGTGCGATTGTACCGCCACCCGGAAAGCACGGATACGCTTGTGGGCAAGCCGCTCCCCGATGACGCTCTGAAACGGATCCTTGGAGACTCGGACCATGGGATCTTCGAGGGCACTGGGTACGACGGCGTTGAGCGAATCTATGCGTTCAAGCGGCTTCGCCTCAGCGAGAGCGCGCCGCCCTACTTGCACATCACCGTTGGGCTTCCGAAGGAGCGGATTCTCCAGGAGGCCAACCTGGAGATGCTGCGAAGCCTTTCCCTTCTGGGAGTGCTGTGTCTGGCCTCCCTCGCTCTGGCCTGGTTTTTTGGACACCACACCCTTCTGAAGCCCATCAGTCAGCTGCTCGTGGCCACCCTCAGACTGGGGAGCGGCAAGATGGGCACGCGGACGGGACTGCCTCATACCCAGGATGAGCTGGGAAGACTGGCGAACGCCTTCGATACCATGGCTTCGATGCTGGAGCAGAGGAGCACGGAGCGCCAAATGGCGGAGGAGCTTCTCCGAAAAGCAGAGGAAAAGTACCGGAATATTTTTGAAAACGCGCTGGTGGGGATCTTCCAGAACACACCGGACGGACGCTTCATCGAGGCCAATCAGGCGCTCGCACGAATCCTGGGCTACGCTTCCCCCGAGGAGCTGAAAGACTCCATCCAGGACATCCGCCAACAGGTTTATGCGGATCCGGACACGGTTGAGCACTATCTCCAGACCATTCTCGATCACGATCAGGCTTCACTCGAGCTCGAGGTTTGCAGGAAGGACGGCACCACGGGATGGGTTTTGGCCCGCGTGCGGGTCGTTCGCAATGATGAGGGTGAAGTCAGCCACTATGAAGGCATGGTTGAAGACATCTCCGAGCGGAAGCAGATCGAGGAATCGCTCAGGAAATCCGAGGAACAGTATCGTCACATTGTTGAAAATTCCATGGAAGGCATTTTCCAGAGTACTCCTGAGGGGCGTTATCTCACGGTAAACCCGGCCTTTGCCAGGATGTTCGGCTTCGAGTCCCCGCAGGAGATGATCTCGGAAGTCCACAACATTGGAGAGCAGCTCTACAAAGACCCAGGCGATCGACAGAGAATTCTCGCGCAAATTCAAGCCAATGGACATCTTCTCGGCTTTGAGTCCGAAGTCCGGAAGCGCGATGGCGAGACGTTTTGGATGTCCCTCAATGCGAGATGCATGCACGACTCCGAGGGCAATGTGCTCCTCTACGACGGCTTTGTGACAGATGTCACCGAGCGCAAGCGGACGGAAGCGGCCCTGCGGGATCGAGAGCAAGCATTGCGCCGAGCCTACGCGTTCAGCCACTCCCTTCTGAAGAACGTCAGCGAGGGGCTTTGCGTTTGCCACGAAGGTCCGGAATCCCCGTTCATGCAGTTCACCATCTGGAATGACCGCATGGTCGAGATCACCGGGTTCACCCTGGAGGAAATCAACCGCCGCGGTTGGGAGCAATGCCTGATTGCCGATGCCGGCAGTCGGGTTCAGGCGGGTGAACGGCTGCTGAGGGTGTATCTGGGTGATGACCTTCAGGGCGTGGAAGGAACGATCACCCGCGCGGACGGCAGCGAGCGCATCATCAGTGTCTCCACTTCGGTGGTCGAATCGGACGACGGACGGTTGCACATCCTGGCGCTTGTCCGCGACATCACGGAATGGAAGCGAGCCCTGGAGGAATTGAGCAGGCATCGGGAGCACCTGGAAGACCTGGTGCAAGCGCGGACGAGGGATCTCGAGGCGGCAGTCAGCCAGCTGAACCAGGAGGTCCAACAGCGCAGACGTGTGGAGGCGACCCTTCGGGAAAGCGAGGCGAAGCTCCGCTCCTTCATCGACGCAACCAGCGACTGGGTTTGGGAGATCGACCGAGACGATCGCTTCACCTATGTGAGCGACAAAGTCCGGTCCGTTTTGGGGCATGCCCCCCATGACGTCCTTGGAAAGTCCCCGTGGGATCTCATGCCCCCAGAAGTTGCGAAGCGCGCTGTCGAGGAGTATCGGGTTTTTGTCTCCTCCCGGCGGCCCTTCTTGAACATCGAGAATCCCCATGTCCACAAAGATGGGCGAACCGTCATCCTGGAAACAAGCGGGGTCCCCCTGTTTGATGCCGAGGGGGCTTTCGCGGGCTATCGGGGCATCAACCGCGACATCTCGAAACGAAAGGCAATCGAAGCTCAGCTGCGTGAATCCGAAGCAAAATACCGAACGCTTGTGGAGCAGATCCCGGCGATCACCTACATCATCGCCATGGGCGACCAGTTCAAGACCGTGTATGTGAGTCCGCAGGTGGAGCCCATGTTGGGCTTCACCCAGGAGCAGTCGATCACTGACAGGAAGCTGAAGTCAAGGATCGTGCACCCGGACGACCGGGGGCGTCTCGTCGCACAGCTCAAGCAGCTCATGCGGGAAGGGGGACCTTTCTGTGCCGAATACCGGCTGTTCGATGCGAACGGGACCATGCGATGGATCCGTGACGAGGCCAGAGTCGTCCGGGATGGGTCCGGAAACCCGATCTTCCTCCATGGAGTGATGCTCGACATCTCAGACAGGAAGCGCATGGAAGAAGCACTGCGGTATTCCGAAAACCTTTACAGAACCGTCTTCGAGAACACCGGCACCGGCATGATCCTCGTCGAGGAGGACACGACCATCTCCCTGGTGAACGCCCAATACGAGAAATGCTTGAACCGGTCGAAGCGGGAGATCGAGGGTAAGCGGAGCTGGACCGATTTTGTCCACAAAGAAGACCTGGAGCGCCTCAAGACGTACCATGACCTCCGGAGGATCAATCCCGACCTCGTCCCCAGCCAATACGAGATCCGAGTCACCGATGGGAAAGGCAGGTTACGGGATTTGCTCACGACGGTCAGCATGATTCCGGGGACCAAGAAGAGCGTGGCCTCCCTGCAGGATATCACCGAGCGGAAGAGGACCGAGCGCACCCTGGAGCAGACGGTCGCTGAGCTTCACAATCTCCAATGCATCACCCACAAGCTCCTACAGCTGGAAGAGCTCCCGTCGGTCATGCGCGCCATCGCCGAAGGAATCGTCGTGAACATCGGCTACGACATGGCCCTTGCCGCTCGTTACGTGGCGTCTGAGCAGGTCCTCACCGGCTTTGTCCTCTACCCTCCCGACCTCGAGAGCATCATGGATCAATACCTGAAAGGAACAGCCAAAGGGGCCCTCTGGGATCGAAGGTTGAAGTGTGTCGCCGAGCAGAATCCCTTCCTCGGTCGGGTCCTCAAAGGCGAGACGGTGATCGGCGATACGCTCGGTTCGTTCATATCCCAATGGGTATCCCGCTCCGACGCACGGGAGATTCAGACGCGCACCGAGAGAAAAGGCTATATTTCGCTCCCGATGCAGGTTAAAGGTGAGACCGTTGGGATCGTCCTGGCGGGATGGAATACCAGCCGGCTCGACCTGGACAGGATGCGAAGTGCTTTGGGAAGGGTGGCCGATCAGGCAGCGGTGGCGGTCAAGAGCGCAGCTCTCTTCGAATGCATCAAAAGTCAAAGCGGGGAGCTCAGGGCCCTTGCCGCGAAGCTCCAGAACCTGCAGGAGATCGAGAGGAAACGGCTCGCCCAGGAGCTCCACGATCGGGTGGGGCAAAACCTCACGGGATTGAGCATCAACCTTGGCCTCATTCGAAGTAGTCTGAGTCCCGGATGCATCGAGCAGGTCCAGGCCAGGATCGCCGACAGCGTCAGCCTTGTCGGCAGCACCATGGAGTGTATTCGAGATGTCATGGCGGAGCTTCACCCTCCAGGTCTCAGTGAGTACGGACTCCCGACCGCTCTCAAGTGCTACTGCGACCAGCTCTCCAGGCGAACGGGAATGAGGCTGTCCATGAAGTCGACGGAGATGGCCTTTCGCCCGAGCCGGGATTGTGAGATCGCGCTGTTTCGAATCGCGCAGGAAGCCCTGACCAATGCGATCAGACACTCCCATGCCCGCGAGGCAACGGTCAGCCTGACGGCCACCGGGGAGCAACTGGCCCTGTGCATTTCCGATGACGGCGTGGGGTTCGACGCCACCGCCCAGGACTCACTGGTCGCGGGAGGAAAGCTCGGCTTGCTTAGCATGCGGGAGAGAGCCGAGGCGGCGGGTGCGGCAATTCGAGTGGAGACCGCGCCCGGCGCAGGAACGCGGGTGATGGTTACGCTTGAAAAGGCGGCATCATGAACATCAGGGTGTTCTTGGCGGATGATCACGCGGTTGTGCGTGACGGGCTTCGAATGCTGCTGGAAGCGGGAGGCGACATTGAAGTCATCGGCCACGCGGCGGACGGTCTCCAAGCCGTTCGGGATGTCGCCCGTTTGAAGCCGGATGTTGTGGTCATGGACATCTCCATGCCAAAGCTCGACGGCATCGAGGCGACACAGCGCATCCGCCAAAGCTGCCCCGAAGCCAGAGTGGTAATCCTCTCCGTTCATTCGACTTCAGAGCACATTTTCCGAGCACTGCGCTCCGGCGCCAAAGGGTATCTCCTCAAGGAGTCGGCGGGTGAGGAAGTGGTGAAAGCGGTCCTCACAGTCCATTCCGGCTTGCATTATTTCAGTCCGTCAATCGCGGAGACCATGATCCAGGACTACGTGCAGCTACGGGAGATCTCCACCGAAAAAAGCCCGTTGGAACGGTTGAGCGCCCGGGAGCATGAAATTCTCCGCCTGCTCGCCGAGGGCAAGTCAAACCCCGAGATAGCGGAGATCCTCTTCATTTCCGTCAAGTCCGTGGAGACCTACCGAAGCCGGATGATGCAGAAGCTCGGGATCCGGGACCTGGCGAGTCTCGTCAAGTTCGCCCTCCAGCACGGCCTCACGTCGCTTGACAGCCAGAGGAGCTAAGCCAGCAGTCCATCTTTGGGTGCAGACGCAACCCCGCCGGTTCCTGCCCACGTATCAAGCCCCTCCGACATCAATCATCAAGCTCGCCTGTCACACTTCCTTGCTTCTCTCAGCTAGAATTGCATCCTCAGCCTAAGATCAGGGCTCCTCTGTGCTCGTTCTCAGCTCTTCTGCTCAACGCGGCCGACGTTCTTTCGTGCAATCATCATGGTTGGGACAATAAGAGGTATTCTGAATGGTTATTGTATGCTTAACCGCTGCGTCCATTTTACTGCAACTTATAGCAGCTATCATGGCTCTACGACTCATTGCAATCACAGGACGTCGATCAGCATGGGTATTTGTTTCAGCCGGACTCTTTCTTATGGCCTTGCGCCGCTCTATCACTTTCATCCATATAATATCAGCCAATCTTCTTAATTCTCTTGAATTGTCTGCTGAAGCGGTTTCACTCATCACCTCTTTTCTTATGCTCATGGGGATCATTCGAATCAAACCCCTCCTATATTCGATCAAGCGCTCCGCGGAAGCCTTACTCGAGAGTGAAAAGAAATACCGGTCGATCTTCGAAAGCTGCAAGGATGCGATCTACCTCAGCTCGAGACAAGGGCGATTCGTCGATGTGAATCAAGCCGCACTGGACCTCTTCGGGTACTCCCGGGCGGAGATGACCGGCCTGGAAGTACTCACCGTTTATGCACGCCCGGAGACCAGGAGTGTATTCCAGGGAGAGATCGAATCACGACAGGCTGTCAAAGACTACCCGATTGTCTTTCTCAAGAAGGATGGAACGCCCATGGACTGCCTCGTCACTTCGACCGTCCAGCTCAACGAAGACGGAACTGTCGCGGGCTATCAAGGCATCATTCGAGACGTTTCGGAGAATAACCGCCTCATGAGCTTGCTTGAAAGCGAGCGGCAGAAGTTCTATTCCCTTCTGGACGAGCTCCCTGCTTTTGTCGACCTGCGGACTCCCGACCACGCAATCGTTTTCGCCAACAAGCGTTTTCGGGAAACGTTCGGGGATCCAGCCGGAAGACCGTGTCACCTGATTCTGCGTGAACGCGACATCCCGTGTGATCCGTGTCCCGTGTCGAAGGTTCTTGAAAGCGAGGAGCCCGTCGATTTCGAATGGACCCGCTCCGACGGCCGCACTTACAAGATGCACCATTATTGCCATAGGGACGGCAACGGCTCCAAGCTGATCCTCGAATTGGGGATCGACATCACGGACCGCAAGCGAGCCGAAGAGGAAAGAACCCAACTGGTCGCGGCGATCGAACAGGCCACGGAAGGGATCCTCATCATCGATCGCGATGAAAAGATCCTCTATTCCAACCCGGCCTTCGAGGGCATCAGCGATTCCAAGGCGAGCGGGCTCCTGGGACGCTCGCTCGACAGCCTCGAATGCGACCACCATAACACTGCGTTCCGCATCGCAATCAAGGAATGCCTGAGCTCGGGGCAGGTCTGGTACGGACATCTCACAGGGAGGCGGAAAGCCGGGGGCGCCTTCGAAGTGGAGACCTCCATCTCCCCGGTCCGCAACCGTGAAGGCTCCATCCTCAATTGTGTCGTCATCGAGCGCGACGTCACGAACGAAGCACGACTCGAACGGCAGCTCGCACAGGCCCGGAAAATGGAGGCTCTCGGGACGCTCGCAGGGGGAATCGCCCACGATTTCAATAACATCCTCTCCATCTTGTTCGGTTACACGGATCTGGCTCTCATCGAGCCCCACGATGAGCAGAAGACCCGACGCTACCTGGAGGACATTCGCAAGGCGAGCTGGCGTGCCAAGGAGCTTGTCGACCAAATTCTCGCCTTCAGCCGCCAGGGAGAGCAACAGCGCCGACCGGTCCAGGTCAGCCACCTTGCGGAGGAAACCCTGAAGCTGCTGCGGGCGTCCCTTCCCTCTTCCATAGAAATCCTGCAGAACATCGCATCCCAGAGCATGATTCTCGCTGATCCGACGCAAATCCGGCAGGTCATCATGAACCTGAGCACGAACGCGTCCCATGCCATGCGTGAGCACGGCGGCACCTTGGAGCTGAGCGTGGTGGATGTGGAGCTCGACCAGGACTTCGTCACGCGCTACCCTTCGGTCTTTCCAGGGAGCTACGTCCGGCTCAGTGTCGGTGACACGGGTCATGGCATGGATTCAGCCACGTTGCAGCGGGTTTTCGATCCCTACTTCACAACGAAGGGGCCGGGAGAAGGGACGGGCCTGGGACTGGCGGTGGTTCATGGAATCGTCGAAGGGCTCGGGGGGCTGATCACCGTCTACAGCGAGCCGGGGAAAGGATCTAATTTTCATGTATTCCTCCCGCAGTTTCAGAATACGGTCAGTTGCCTGGCTCCCACGGTGCCGGGATCGACTTGCCGTCCCTTGGGCAAGGGGGAAGGCGTCCTCTTTGTGGACGACGAGATCGGTCTTGCCGTTGTGAGCCTGAACCTCCTGGAATCCCTCGGCTACAAGGTCACGACCCGAACATCCGGCATCGAAGCCCTGGCAGCGTTTCGCGCCGATCCGAATCGATTCGACGTCGTGATAACGGACCTGACCATGCCGCAGATGACGGGCCTCGAGCTGGCACGGGCGCTCCGGCAGATAAGACCGGACATCCCGATTATCCTTTGCACCGGCTTCAGCGGCACGGTGACGCCCGAAAGACTGAAAGCAGCCGGTATCTCGAGGCTGACCGCCAAGCCCCTCATCCTGGACGACCTGGCACGGTCCCTTCGTGAGGTTCTTGACGAGAGAGAATCGGGGGGAGAGGTCTAAGACGACAACGAGGGATTTGAGCTCCCTCGCCCCCATCTTGGGGAAAGGGCTGGGGTGAGGGGGCTTTCACGAGCGGATTGAGGTGGGCAAGGTGGTGGAGCTCAAGTGCGGGAAGGACGTGGGGGTGCTGGGGGTCCGCCCAGGCGGACCTGGTGGCGACGCTCAACGGGGTGATCGGGGGTGAGGTGGAGGAGCGAGGTCCCGGCAGTGTTGGGACGGGGCGAAGGGATAATCCTAATGGTTTCTGCGAAACGAGTGCGGTTATGAAGAAGCTGTGGGTCATTACGTTGGCCGCTGCCGTTTTTTCCCTGGCTATTGTGCCGGGTGTGGTCTTGGCCCGAGGGTCGGACCAGACCGCCTTACAAGAAATCCTTTAAATTGGGGAGACCTGGACGGGGTATCAGTCTGTTTTGGTGGCCTCCAACCTTATTGAGCTCGGGAAAAGAAATATATCTCACACCTTCTCTCCCGAAGGAATGGTCAAATTCCATATGGACGGCTTGCGTATTCAAAAGGAAGGGAAAAAGGACGCCTTGCCCTTTTCAAGGGCCACGGTCAGTCGAAGTCGCTTAAGCTTCACAACAGGTCTTGTATCTCGGAAAGGCCCCGCATGTTGATACTTTTAAGTCCTCATAATACATGACCAAATCCGATTTGGATCTCATTTTCTCCTCTCGAGAAGCCCTCAGCAACTTTACATAGAAAACATTGATTAGAAAGTGTATTCTATTTCATGTGTGCCCCCTCCAGCGAGGGACACCCCGGGAACCGACCAAGACCGAGGACGCTCCCATGCCCCTGATAAGGCCGAAATGTCAGACGAGAAAAAATTTCCATTGAAAGTCCCTTTGCCGGAGAGCTGGGATGAGGCCGTAGCCGCGTTCAAGAACGATCTTTACCGCTGTGGCCGCTCCGAGAGCACCGTTATCACCTATGCCTCGGCCCTGAAGGCCTTCGCTTGTTTTTACCGGGATCACCTGAAAAAGCCCGGTCCCCATGTGGCCCTCATGCAAGAGACGGACATTCAGGCATTCGTGAACTTCTTGCGCTACGACCGACATCTCACCGCGACCTCCGTCAATCGCCACATAGCCGCTCTTCGAGCCTTCTCGGGCTTTCTCCTGGAGAAGGGGTGGCACCCGCGCCTGGTCGCACGGGATATCAAAACCTGCCGCATCTCTCGCTCCGAGCACGAGCCCCCCTTGAGCACGGAGGAAGTTCGCCGACTGGTCTCCGCAATCAATCTCAACGGGAGAAACGGCCATCGAGATCTTGCCATCTTGCAGCTCTTCCTGCAGTGCGGACTGCGGGTGAGCGAGCTGGTCCACCTTTCGCGAGATGATGTGATCATCCAAAAGACCGTTGCCAGGCTCCGGGTCAGGAGCGAAAAAGGGCGCGAGGAGCGCACCATCCCCCTCAATAAAACCGCCCGCCAAGCCATCGAGGACTATATCGAGCGCCGGGGCCCCGTCGCCGGGTCCGACCCGCTCTTTGTCTCCGAGCGGGGACGGAGGATAAGCGTCCCGAGCGTGCAGTACCTGGTCAAAAAGTACCTGTGCTTTGCCGGCCGGGAGGACCTTTCGACCCATGATCTCAGGCACCATTTCGCCTTGCGCTTCTATGCCCAGTCCGGCAAGCTCACCGCCACGCAAAAGGTGCTCGGCCACAGCGACATCAACACCACCGCACGCTATGCCAAGACTCTGGACGAAGAGATCCTAAGGAGCATCGATGCCCTCGACGACCGGCCAGAATAGCCAACCGCAAGGCCGTCTTTCGCGGAGAGCTCACCCACGTCGGCTTGTCCTCTACCCGAGGCTTCCCTCGAGTTTGGACGAAGATCTTTTAACCGAGATCACGACCCTCGAGAGCGAGGAGCGTGCTTTCGAAGCCCGCCAGGGAAGGGAGCGGAGCCAATATCTGCACGCCCTCTACCTCAAGGCCGTGGCCGCCCTGAGCCATTCCCACTTCCAGCCGGGAGAGCTCCCCCGTCAGTTCAGGCGAAGCATAGCGGAACAGCTCGGAATCGATGGCGACCTGGAAAGGATCCTTTCGATCGACCGGGCGGAAAAGAGTCGCATCCTCTCCACCGTGCGAGGCTTCCTCGGGCTCTCACCTCTCAGACGCCAGGATGTAGATGCGGTTTTGAAGTGGCTGCAAGCCGGTTTGGCCAAGAAGGAAGGCGACATCGCCATCCTTGTCACGGCGGTGATCGAACGGTTTCGGGAATGCCGCGTCGAGATCCCTCCTTCGCGCATGGTCCAATCCGTTGCGAACCGTGCCGTAAATCAGGCCATGGAGAACGCCTTTGCGATCATGGGTGAGGGCCTCACCGCTGAGGATTCCGAGCGGTTGGACGGGCTCCTTGCCGGAGCGGAAGGGAGGACTCCTTTTGATCTCCTGAAGACCCCCGCCCCTCAAGCGAAGCCAAGCACGCTTTCAAAGGAGCTACTCCGGCTGGAGCAACTTGGATCCTTCTTTCCGAAGGAGATCTCATTTTACGCCATCACCCGTTACCAGCTGGAGCAATTTGCGGAGCTTGCGCGTCGTTATGCCGCTTCCGAGCTTCGCCAGCTCGGCCCCATGCGACGCAGAGCACTGCTCCTCTGCTTTCTCGTTGACCGCCGTGCCTCTCTCCCGGATGCCCTGGCCGAGATGGCGATCCGGGTATGGGAGCACACCAAGCAAAGCGCCAAGGAATACGCCAACATGAGGCAAGCGGCCTTGGCGGCCGCCTTGGATTCGCACCAGCTCACGCTCTCAGACCTCCTTTCGATCATTGATAGAAGCCATAATCCCGAAGAGCTCTGGTACGGCGTTCATCAGTATAAGAGCCGCCAGGAGTATCTCAGCATCCTGGAGGGGCTCCAGCACATCGAGAACCGCAGCACTTCATACCTTTCCAAGATCGAGGATCACTATCCAACGCTGCGACGGTTCCTCCCGGACTGGTATCGGTTGATGCCGCTTCGCTCAACGACTACGGACAACACCGTTCCAAGGGCGCAGGCCTTTGCTAGGGAGCATGCCAGCGCAAACCAAACGGAACTGCCGGTCGAGAATTGTCCGACCGGGTTTCTCCTTTCCCCGTGGGAAGCCCGGGCCGTGAGTCGCTTTGTGCGCACCGGTCAGATCGCTCGAGTCTCGAAGGTTCCCTATGAGCTCGGGTTGCCGGATGCGACCGTTCAAGGCCTCAAAAACGGGACCATGGCCCTTGCCGATGCCAGGCTCCACGCCCCCATGACCGATCACCTGCTTCCCCGCGATGAATTCCTGGCCCATTATGACACCCGTCTCGCCCGGCTCGGTCACCCTTCAAGCGCCGAGACACACTACGGGCCGCTCCGCGACCAGCTGCGCGAGGACCTGGAGTATTTCGACCGAGACTACGAGGCATTGAAAGCGACGTTTTGGGTCAACCGGCATGGGACACTCGGATATTCACGCGTGCCCGGGCAGTCGCTCCCTCCCCGGATCAAGCGGCTGAGAGACGAGCTTTCTCAATCGCTCCCGGAGGTTTCCATCCTCGACCTCCTCCTGGATTGCCAGCGCTGGACCGGATTCATGGATGCCTTTAAACCTGCCTCCGGACGCCAGAACATGTCCGAAGAGGAAAGGATCCGTCACGTGCTGGCGGCCCTCTATGCCTACGGGTGCAACTGCGGTCCCGTCCAAGCCTCCCGGGCTCTGCGTATCGACAAGAGCCGGATCGTTTATGCCCGTCGCCGCTACACGGCCACGGAGCATCTCATGGAAGCCGCGGCCATCCTCGCGCATTCCTACCAGCAGACGGCCATGGCCGAACGCCTCGGCGACGTCCATGTGCTCCTGACCGATTCGACTCAGGTGCGCACCCTGAAAAACAGCCGGATTGCTCGCCGGCACCACCGCTACTTGAGCGGGAAAAGCACGCCGCTTTATCAGCACGTCACTTCGAGCTGCGTGTGCCTCTTCACACAGGCGCTGCTGTGCAACGTGTCCGAGGGCATCCATATGCTCGGCGGGGCCATGGAATGCCAGACCGGGTACGATCCTCTCATCAATATCTGTGACAGCGCCGGGGATGGAAGCTCCTATGAAAACATCCCGAGAGCGATCGCCGGCCCGATCCGCTTCGACCGTATCGATAAGGGATGGCAGGATTTCATGTGGATCCTGTCCTCCATTGAAGCAGGATCCGCCAAGCCGCTCTTTGTCCTCAACCAGCTCGCCATGCAGCCGCAACATCCAGCGGCTCAGGGACTTGAGGAGCTCGGGAAGCTCAAGCGGTCTTTGTATCTCCTGCGCTATGGGAGAGATATGGAATTGCGCCGCTTCGTCGTTCCGCATGCTTCGAGGCGCGAGCACTGGAACAAGTTCACCGGCGAAGTCCAGGTTTTCGGAGATCTCATCCGTGAAAAGACGATCGAAGACCAGGAGGAAGTCTTCTGGTTTCTCACCGTCGTTCAAGACGCCATCGTGCTTTGGGACGCCCTCGCGATCGAGCACATCCTCCGGGGGCGCAGCCAGCTGACTTCAGAGGCGGATCTCAAGCGGATCCTTTCGACCATGACCCACCACATCAACTTTGTGGGAGAAATCGATCTCGATCTGCAGAGGAAGCCTCCTTTCGAGCTTAGAAAGGTTAAGGGGTAAGTCGCCGAGGAGGCGGTCTTCCCCTCCGCAAAGAGGAGAATGCCAATGGCCGAGCCCGCAAGAAAGAAAGCGACGTATGAGGATCTCTACAGTATCCCTGAAGGTATGATCGGGGAAATCATCAACGGGGAACTGATCGTTACCCCGAGGCCTTCGCGGCGACACACTCTAGCTGCGTCAAGGTTGGGAAGCGAATTGATCCCTCCTTATGATTTTGGACGAGGTGGTGGACCTGGTGGCTGGATCATCATTATCGAGCCGGAAATCAGGCTGGGAGAAGACACGATGGTTCCGGATCTCGCGGGCTGGAAGAAGGAGCGATTCCCTGTCGAGGAGGATCATAACTGGATATCCGTGGCCCCGGATTGGATCTGCGAGATTCTTTCCCCAAAGACGGCCAGCTTCGACAAGGGGGAGAAGATGCCCATCTATGCCCGATATGGAGTCGCCTATGCCTGGATCATCGACCCAATCATGATGAAAACCCTGGATGTCTACAGACTTGAATCCGGAGGATGGTGGCGCTTGCTGGAGAGCTATGGCGAAAACGACAAAATGCGAGCCGAACCGTTTCGGGAGATTGAAATCAATCTTGGAGACCTGTGGATCTCGGGCTCACAGCCGTCATCCCTGTAGGGGAGGCATTCAATCCGAAGGCTCGGTTACGGAGGTATGGTGGCTCATCGGGGATTGGCGTGACAAACCTCTAATCCTGCGAATACCCGACAGCCGTCATTCCGCTTCCTCAGTCATCCCCGCAGGCTTTTTGCGGGGATCCAGGCTGTCCAAAATCTCGATTCCCGCCGACAAGCACCCGGGAAGACGGCTTGGGAGTCTTGCCACGCTTTCACGTCGATCCGCGATGTGCCGTTTCTTCAAGTCGGTCCTTGATGAATTCCCAAAAGGAAATGCCGAGTTTGCGACACGTCTTTTTCAAACTGGTAAATGTGTCCCGACTGCGTCGGCCGGCTTCACTTCGTGTTCCTCCGCTTATTTTACGTCTTTTCACATACTCTCGTATCGCGTTTTCGCTCAGGTTGTTATGTAGCGGGATTTGAGGATATCGGAGTACCAAGAGAAGCTCGGTTTTGTTGTCGTGGATTCGCTTGAGGGCCTTGTTCAGCGAAGCGCTGTGGGTTTGGGTGGTGAAGATCTCATCGAAGAGCTGCTCGATGCGTTCCGCCTCGGGCGTATGAGGGGTCACTTTGTAGGCTTTCAAATCAGCATAGAGTGTCCGGAGCTTGCCCCGCACTTTCTCCAAATCCTCTTTGCCCTTCTCGCTTACGGGAGTGATCTTGTTGATGCTTCTTTCGGCATGTATCCAACAGAGGGCGCAATAGGACATTGAACTGACCCGCATCATCACTGACGATAATCAACTTTCTCGATATGCCGTGCTCGATGATACTGGCAAACAGAGCGCCTTCCGTGGCTACCTGGATGTGTCTGGCAGCCTTGATGCCTTTTTGATGGAGGTATTGATCCCAATGAGGATCATCCGCAATGATGCTTCGCTCGCCAGCGGCCAAAACCTCAATGACTGGCTGCGGCAGCTTATGCGATTCCCAATAGGTGACGGCGTCGCTGTTGATCACGTAATCTGTGCGTCCGGCCCGGAGCAGTCTCAGGAAGTTAGTTCGGCTCTTTTTCCCCGTGCTTTCAAACCAGGAGAACCACTCGTTGCCATTATGGGTGCAGTAACCGTTCTTGCCCTGACGGCGTGCTCCCGTGTCGTCCACGTTGACATAGGAGGGGACCTCAAGGGCTGCTGCAAGAAGGTCATCCTTCTCCTGGTGAAAATCCCCTTTGTTCTCAGTCAGGATACTGTTCGGGTGGCCGGCTGAGATGTCGATACCGATTTCTCTGAGCTGTTCCAGTAACAGGGGTTGAGTTACATTAACTTCCCAATAACCGTGGGCAAGCGTGTGTATCGCCGCGTAACTGTAGGTCGGGTTTTCAACACGGCATCCTTGACCCGTAGCCTGTCGGGATAAAATCCCGACTTACACCTATTGAGCAGTTACCGCCTGACGTGCCAGCCGCCTGCAATTATTGCCATATTTGGAGGCTACAACAAAATTGAGGGGTTTCCTGCACTCGATTTCGCCGAGGCTCTTGGTGCCGGTCATAATCTGCCAAAGCCCTTTAGCCGCAGCCAGTTGCTTGAATTGGTAAGTCTTTGCCTGGGCGAGTGATGGCAGTCAGCATCGGCCCCTTCCAGCCGTCCCAAGAAGGGTAGAGGGAGCCCTCGACCCACGACAACCCTTTTCAAATTGTCCTGACGCTTTGACACAAGCTTTCCTGACAAGACGGTCTGCATGTCGATGCTAGAGTGGGCGTGGTCTGGCTGTCCAGAGCACACGGATTTGGATCGGCTCCAGGGATGGCGAGTGCAGCCAGGGAGGGGGTGGGGTCCCCCT
>CAZIEW010000062.1:0-35175 GCA_964538515.1 uncultured Syntrophobacteraceae bacterium | reverse complement strand
CGTTTCTCAACCCATCCGCCACTCCTGCCACTCCAACCCCTCAACCCCGCCCGCGATTCAGTTGTCCATTCATCAGAGAGGCACCGGCTGGATGTGCTTCGAGGCCCAGTCAATGAGCTCGTCGTAGGTGGTGCCTTTTGGGAAGAACTCTACGACACCAAGCTCCTTGAGATGGGGAATGTCAGCTTCCTCGAAAAAACCGCCGGCAGTGACACGAACCGAGCTGATGTCTTCCTGCTTTAGGAGCTCAAATAGAGCTCGGAAACTCTCGATATTGGCCCCTGGGAGTGTGGTGATTCCGATATGATCGACCGATTCTTGGATAGCCGAAGCAACGATGGCTGCAGGGTCTTGGAGCTCGGTATAGATGACCTCGAAGCCCGCTTCACTGAAAGCTCTGGCTAGCCTCATGACGGCAGATTCATATCCTTCGCCGAACTTCGCCATTAAGATCCTGACTCGTCTTTCGCTCATGGGCGTCTCCCTGTGGGAATAGACAATCAAGTATGAGTTGTGGGTGGATTATGGACTATGGTCCTGGTTGAGCTCGCGCGTGGAATAGGTCAGCCGGATCACGCTTCAAAGGACAGGACGAGTGAAACGAACCTCGGCCCAGATGCATTTTGGCATAGCAGATTGTGGGGGGCAATCGGTTTCTTGATTGACGAAGTAAGATTCATTGTTGAAGCTGGCGGGACGAGACTGCCGTGGGTCGGCGATAACCTTATGGAAGAGACCTTGGCCGTGCACCCGTTGTCGAACCACCCTGAGCCAGCCCGTCCGCAACCAAGCATCACATTAGAGTAAACCACGACACAGGCGGTGATACTTACCGCTGCTTCCTTCCGGACCTGACGGGGTTCGTATTCGTCTGTTGCGAGGTGTCCAATGGACACAAGGAATTGAAACGGATGACTCCAGTAAGCCCTTCAACGGGAGTTCAGCCCCGCTAAGCGGATTTCGGGTTACAGGGAGCCGCTGACTCCCCACCTAGCACGACCAAGGTTACTGATCACTCAGCATACCGACCAACCATTAACACATTTCAGTGGCTCTCGCAATGGTCTCTGCTCTCCCTAAACGTTTCTCCTTGGGCGGGACGCATCACATCTCATCTCGAAGGAGCCGACACTGGGCTTGCGGAAGGGAGAGCAACGTCCGAAGTGTCTTAAGCGATGAGAAGCTGGCCAGATGAGTCCAACCACCAATGAAAACGGGCTTCTGCGGTAGCTTGGTGTGAAGCAGCCTTCGGATTCTCTGTGCCATAGAGTACTCGCGCAAATCCCAGAGAAGGCGGTCTTCATCGGTGAGAGGGACTCGCGTTGACGGCGTTTGGCTCCCTGGATCCTGCAGTGCTCCTCGCGCAACGCGATAACTTCCGGAAACCGAAAGCCGCTCAATTGGTAGGCGCAACAATTGGATGAGGTTCTGAGCTTGAATGAGCGCTGGCCAGTGCAGGATGCAGCGCATACTGAACGGGGAGTAGTCAACAAGGGAAACGATGCCGCCTCGGCGGTGAATGTAGGATCGCGCAGCCCTGTACTCGTACGGGTAGGCAAGCTGCCGTCGGATGGCAGCAATCTCGGGATGGCGCAAAGCCTGGCGCATCGTCGATTCCGTGCTTGCGGCAGCGATCCTCAAATTGTCCAAGAGGCATCTCAGGTACTCTCGCTGCCTCCGCCTCCTAAATCGGTAGCCGAAGGGACTGAGCTCGAGCAAAATCAGGTCGGGCTGAAGGCTGTCGAGATGCTGTTTGAGAAGGGTGTATCCCTGTGGGTCGTGATGAACGGTTCCGAGGCTGATCAGACGGGAGCACGGCTCGGGAGAAAGGAGCGCATCCTGCTTTGAATTGTGTGTGTCTATGGGATCACCCTCGTGGTCGGGTGGGTTCGCTCTGGAAGCCCCGAAAGCGTACAGGGATGAATCGCGTCTTCGATTTTAGCCCGGTTCCGGAATCCCGAGGATGGAATGCAGCTCTCGGAAATGGTCAACGTGCATGTGGGCTTTCAACTTTGGGTTTTTGTATGCCGCAAAGTAAACCCCCGTTGTCCTTGCCAGTTCCTCGTCGACGGAAGAGTCCCCGACATAGAGCACCTGGCTGGGAGCGACATCGAAGGCATCGAGTATTCTAATCATACAGTCGGGATGAGGCTTGGGCCGTTCGACATCCGACGCCGACACGACCAAGTCGAAGTATGGGTCGAGGCCAAAATGGACTAAGACTTGTCGGGTGGATATGGTGCGGTTGGTAGCCATTGCGATCCGACGCGAAGGTCGTAAGCCTTGAAGTAAAGGGAGAAGTCCCGGCTCCTGAATCAAATAGTTGTTGAAGGCGGAGAAATCAATTGACTGGCAGTATTCCCAAGCGGTTTGAAATGCCTTGCCTTCCCCGAGGAGGAAGCCGAGTGAAACCCGTACCGGATGCATGTGGATGAATTCCTTTTGGTCGTCTCGCACCGGAGGTTTTCCGACGTGACTCAGGACATGGGTGTAAAAGCGAACATTCGCCTCCTTTGAATCGAACAATACGCCGTCGCAGTCGAAGGCCACAACCCGGATTGCTTCGCCGGGGATTCCGTCATACGGAGTAGGTAGGAATTGCGTCTGCATGGCTCGTTTCAATTCCAATGGGATAGATGTGATCGGGCTGCCTCCGGCAGTTAGGTTGCTTTACAAGAGTTTTCTTATCGAATATGGTACGGAGTGTCAAGGAGCGCTCCTCGACAACCTGCGCGTCGATGAAGGTCACGTATTGAGTATATTGAATTACTTTGCAGCTGATTAAGGAACCCTCACATGGACTTCAAGTTCGATTTCCTGGTCATCGGTAGTGGTATCGCTGGGTTGAGCTTCGCTTTGAAAGTGGCCGATACGGGATCGGTTGCCATCGTGACCAAGAAGGACAAGCTGGAGACGAGCACCAATTACGCGCAAGGTGGTATTGCTTCGGTTCTTGGTCCGGATGATTCCTTCCAGCTCCACATCCAGGATACGCTTAATGCGGGCGACGGTCTCTGCCATCAGGACGTGGTCGAGAAGGTTGTACTCTCTGGTCCTGAACGAATTCGGGAGCTGATGGCCTTGGGGGTCAACTTCAATACGGATCCGAGAGGGAACGCCCAGTATGATTTGGGGCGCGAGGGGGGGCACAGTCGAAACCGCATCGTTCACGCCCAAGACATGACGGGTAGGGCGGTGGAGAGGGCGCTTGTCGCCGCCGCCGAGGCGCACCCCAACATCCATATCTTCGAGAATCATCTCGCGTTGGATCTTATCGTGGAGCACCACGCGATCCGAGCCGGGTCGGTCGACGTTCGGAGCAGGGACGTCTGCTGGGGAGCCTATGTCCTCGACAATTCAAGTCAGAACATTCTCATGTTCCTCGCCCATGCGGTCCTGCTCTGCACGGGGGGGGCCGGGAAGGTGTATCTGTATACGAGCAATCCGGATGTCGCGACGGGCGACGGTCCGGCCATGGCCTACCGAGCTGGGGCCAGTCTTGCCGACCTGGAGTTCGTGCAGTTCCATCCGACGTGTCTCTATCACCCCCACGCCAAGAACTTCTTGATCTCAGAGGCTGTGCGGGGAGAAGGTGGCAGGCTGATCGACAAGCGAGGGCGTGCCTTCATGGAGCACTATCACCCGCTGAAGGACTTGGCTTTTCGTGATATCGTGGCTCGAGCTATCGATACGGAGATGAAGAAATCGGGAGATGACTGCGTCTATCTAGACATTACCCATCGCAAGTCAGATTTCCTGATGACCCGTTTTCCGAATATCTATCAGCGCTGCTTGCAGTTGGGCATCGACATAACCCGGGATCCGATCCCCGTCGTTCCTGCCGCACATTATATGTGCGGGGGAATTCTGACAGATGCTCATGGGCGAACAACCATCGAGAATCTCTACGCCATCGGAGAATGCGCATGCACCGGCTTGCATGGTGCAAACCGACTTGCCAGCAACTCGTTGCTGGAAGCCATGGTCTTTGCCCATGAGGCAGCAGCCCAGTGTGCAACGCAGGTCGCTGATTGGCGATCGCGAGCGATTCCTGATATTCCAAGGTGCTACCCCCGGAACGGGGGGCGTGTGAACCTGCACAGTGAGATGGTTCTGATTGCCCATAACTGGGACATTATTCGTCGGCTGATGTGGAACTATGTCGGGATTGTTCGGACGGACAAAAGACTTGCATTGGCCCGGACGCACATGGCCCAGATCCGGCTTGAAATCAAAGAGCACCTCCCCAACATCCCGATCAGCAATGACCTGGTTGAGCTACAGAACCTGGCTTTGATCGCAGAGCTGATTTTGCGAAGCGCGATTGAACGCAAGGAAAGCAGGGGGCTGCATTACAATCTCGATCATCCGAGGCGGGACGACGACAACTGGAAGCGCGACACGATTGTCGTCAAGCGCTTCACAGAGGAGACCCTTTGCGCCTTGCCTGCGGAGCTCAATCCTACTGCGTAATGGCAGGCGGCTTGATCGTCTCAGCCTCGATCACGGGCGGGCGGGCGGGGGCTTCGAGCAAGGTAGCCTGCGGATGCTGCTCGACCCGCATCGTGAGGACTCCACCCATAACGCTGATTTCGTAACTGCGGCCGGAGAGGTCCATCCGTGAGAATGCTTCCCGGACCTTCTGGAGTTGTTGCATGGTCTTTCGGTAAATGAAGATGAACCCCCAGATTCCGGCGGCTCCCGTCGCCAAAAAAACCCAAAATGGGGTGGCGAGCACTTGCCCCAACACCATGATCACCCCTAGAATACCGAAGACAAGCAGCACCTGAGCCCCCAGGATGCTGTAGAGATACATCACACCACGGTTTACCAAAGGGTCGCGCTCTGTCTTGTCGTTCCCGTTTTTCCGATTGGAGAACATATCTTTGAGCCACATAGGGGATAGCCTTCCGTAGTGAGCGTGCCTAAGGCTCCTCTGCCTCTTTCAGCGGATTCGGCAGAAGGCCTGCGGTCTCTCTGTGAGCGAGCAGCTGAGTTTCGAGCCGATATTTTTCCACGTGGAGTTGGTTTTCCAGCATCTGTTTGGAAAGTCTGTAGCGCAAGTAGATCACCCAGGTGATGATCGCCGCCAAAAAGATGGACACTCCCAGGAAAAACCATTTGTAATCACGGATAGTGGCAACACTGACCCGGGCAAAATCCTGCAGAAAATTGGGTACGATCCAGAAAAGAAGGACAGCAATGACCGTAACAAAGCCAATGTGGAAGACTGTGACGCGCCGAACAGCCCCGAATAGATTCCCGACGCCTTTCCCCGTCTCCAGGGGCTCGTCGGAATCCTCGCCTGTCTCGCGCTCGTCTCCGTACATGAGTGCGATGTAAGTCCGCACCAGGAATGCTACCAGCAGTATCAATCCAACGGGTATGCCGACCGCAGCGGAAAGCCATGCCCGGAAGGGAAACGGCAAGGATTCCGTTTCTACCTTTTTCTGGTAGTTGGCCCACGGGCCGTAGTTGTTCTCAAATTCAAACTGCTGATATTTGGTGGCGGTTGTGCCGGAAGTTTCAAAAATTTTGTTTCCCGAACCGTCCAGGACGATCAGCCGGGAGCGGGTTCCGGTTTGACCCGCAGCCGCCATGTAGATCAAAAGCTCCAAAAGCAGGAAGGCTAAAACACTAACCAGTAAAATCACCTTCTGATACTGCTTTCCCTCGAAAACATCCAAAAGGCCAACTTTGTGCGACATAGCTCCCAAATCACAAGCGATCATGAGATTGTTAATATTTTGCACAAGCTATCATCGGTGGATGTGCATGTCAATTAAAAACCCCCCACCGAGGACGGGCCACAAGATTGGCCTCGACGCTCCCAGGGCGGTAATGCCCCTTAAACGTGTCGGATGCCGCCCCTTCATCGGCAGGGCAGGCTCCATGATAACCTGTGCGGCGAGTATTTCAAGGATTACCGGTCTTGCACCGCGAATGGTTGCCTATTGGCTCCGTCCTGAAGGTCACCATCCGGTGGATCGGGGCATCTTGCCTTGCCCCTAAACAAACAAGCGAATCCATGGGCCTTAGGATTCGCCTCTTTGCGCCGGACTCCGGCAACTCCGCGCAGCGCGAGCTCCAGCGGGCAAGCTGGAGCCAGCTGCCTCTGAGATGCCCTTTCGGGTCTTAAGGATTCAGCTCCTTCTCCCTGGGAAACACGGGGAGGTAACGGTAGGAAAGGGAGATCACCAGCGCGCAGTATGCCAGCATGGCGATCCCGGGCGCCCATTCGTACATGGTCGGTACGTATACTTCCCATCGATCGAATGGCATAACCGGTGCCGCCAGCGCCTGAACGGTCATGACAAAACGGTTGATGACGATCCCCGTGCAGTCCATGAAGAAAGCGAGGAAAACGATTGTCGAGCTCTTTCGCGCCCCGGGAACATTGAGCACAATGGCGGGAATGACCCCGCAAATGAGAATCTCGGTGACGAGCAGCCACATTCCATAGGGTGCTTTGTAAAAATCGGTGAGCTTCAAGCCAAAATCCGGCGCGAGGACCAGCGCCCAGTAAAGCGTGTCGGCGATCTTGAGAACGATATACACAAGGAGAAGCCGCCCAACGATCTTCGCGATCAGCTCATAGACGCTCTCGTCGACCAGCTTTTTGCGCGTTACCTTTTCAATGGCTCTGCAAATCAGGGCGGTGAATGCCGGTCCCGAAGCGATGGCCGAAAGAATGAACAGGAAAAACGTCCAAGGCCAAACAAAGAACCCGGTTCTGTAGGCAAACGGTCGGGCAAACAAAACCCCTGCAACGCCTCCCAAGGATCCTTGATGGAAGAAGCTCAAGAAGGTACCGGTCAGGGCGAAGATCGCCATGATCTCGTGGAGAGTGTGACCAAACACATGAAGTGGCCTGATGGCATCCAGCTTCCGGTTTTCAAGAATGATGGGAACGTATTCGATCACCAGGACGATAGCGTAACAGGAGATGCAGAAGATGACTTCCGTCAGCATGGAGTGGACGTTTGCATGCCAGTATCCGAACCAGCCGCGAAGTGGTTGGCCGATCTCGAGTAAGAGCACAGCCAATGCGCCTGTGTAACAAACGAAACCCACAATCACAGCCAGATTGATGATTTTGTGCAATTCCTTGAGAGCCGGGAAGTAACGGGACAAGCCATAGTAAAGGAAGCCGGAGAAGAACGCACCGGCTCCCAATGCGATGATGGCGAGGTCGATCGTGATATAAAACCCGAACCCGAAGTAATCATTCAGGCCGGTGACGTTCAGTGCGCTCACCAGCACAACGACTCCTGCATAGACTCCCCAGCCGATGATCCCCAGGAGCACCAGGAGCCAGAGGCTGAATACCGGCAATGGGCATCGCTTCAACCCGTCGGGAATTAACGCCTTGTCCATTCTCATCCCCTTGCTTCAGATCTCTCAGATGACCTGAGAGGGTTGTCCATCTCTACGGCTACTATCGTGATCGCTTCGGAGGCCACTTGGGCACCTCGAAGCCGGGCAATCAGTGGGCAGCTTCCCCGAGGCCATTGTCTGACAACTTATGTACCCATTGGTATTTGCTGAGGTAAAACACCTTCGGCTCCGTGTGGAGCTTGGCCAAAAGACGAAACGCCCTCGGATCCTTGGCCAGCTTGGCAACTTGGCTCTGCGGATCGTGCAAATTTCCGAAGGTGATCGCCCCTGTCGGACAAGCTTCGGCGCATGCCGGAGCATACGTGATCTGATCGGGATCGGAGCCTTCGTTGTATGCCTTGGAGCGTGCCTTCAACATGCGGTGATGACAGAAGGTGCACTTCTCGACAACCCCGCGCATCCTCGGACTCACCTCGGGACTGAGCATCGCTTCCATGGATTTGGGCCACTTGGGGTCCCACCAGTTGAAATCGCGTGCGTGGTATGGGCAGGCTACGATGCAGTACCTGCAGCCGATGCAACGGGGATAGATGTGTGTCACGATCCCGTTATGCTCATCCCTTGTGGTGGCGTTTACCGGACAGACGAAGGTGCAAGGAGAGTGATGAGGCGCGTCACAGTGCATGCAGGGACGCGGCAGGTACGTGAACTGGTAGTCTGGATAGTCCTTTTTGTTGTCGAGAAGATAGACTTCCATCCATGTGATGGAGCGCAGCTTGTTGGACTCATCGGGTCGGAAGGAGATGTTGTTCTCCGCCTGGCAAGCCACACTACAGGCCATGCACCCGGTGCACTTATCCAAATCGATGGCCATGCCGTATCGAACGCCACTCTGTGCATGTGCTTTGTCACTCACAGATTCATTCTCCCTGTATTGAATTCACACGCTTCACACTGACTTGATTTTCGCCGGTCTGGTCGAGCATGTCGAATGCTTGCTCCTTTGGTGAGCGGTCATCGCGCTACCAAGCCGTCCTCAAGCATTGACCGCTTTCGTTTGTCCGGCTCAGACCCGGACGAGCTGAGCGCGAGTAGCCCAGGCGGTTCCCAGGCCCGTTATGGGGTCGACCTGAACTTCGATGACACGGTTTGCATTTGCCCCCTTGTTTTGGATGTACTCGTCGTAAGCCTTATGACCGAGCCCGTTCACCACATAGACGACACCCGGGCGGGCTGCGGGAGTCATGTGGACCCTCACGGGTACTTCTCCCTGAGGTGTCCGAAGAGCGGCCCGACTTCCTTCTCCCATGCCTTGGGCTTTTGCCGTTTGTGGGTGCAGCTCGACGTACAAGTCATTTCCCTTGAGCACGAAATCCCAGAGCGTCTTGGTCATGAAGGGCGGATTGGGAAGATACTCGCTGCTCAGGGACAGCATCTCGTAGCCGACGAGCAGGAGCGGAAAGTCTTTGTCGGTTCCGGAAGGAGACAGCTGCGCAAAATGGGGGAGGTAGACCGCATCCTCGTCCAAGGTCAACCCTTTCTTCTGCAGCAGTTGGCAGGCTAGCTCGATCTTCTTGGACGCGGTCGAAAGATCGTTGAGAGGGTCAGCGGGAGCGTCGTACCAACAGCCACCCGACGCGAGCTTTTTCCACAACCCGGCCGCGTCGCCGTAGTTGGCTTTGACAGACTCACCGGCTCGCGGCTTCATGATGTCGGCCGACGCGGAATCGGCCAAAGCACCTTTTCCACTGGCTGCAAGCCCTTTCACCCGCTCTTTGAGGTACGCTTCGTAAGAGGGCCATGGGAGCGATCCGGCTACGGCGCCCCCCAGGGTCTTGGCAAGGCCGAGAACCACATCGCCCGCATGCTTGGTGTCGAGCTGCGGCTTGATGATCGGAGATGCTATGGCGTAGTAGGCAGCCGGCACCCCGGGAAGCCCGATGACGTCATCCAGCCGTTCGAATGCCATGTGGTTGGGAAGGATCAGGTCCGCCTGCTGGGCCGTCTCATCCATGTAGGAGGAGAACGAGACCACGGTTCCGACCTTGGCCAGGGCCGTTTCAAGAACCTGATTCTCCGCCAGGCTGTAAACCGGGTTTGCCTCGTGAACCAATAGCACGTCAATGGGATAAGGTCCGCCCTTGGCCAGAGCGTCCAGGAAAGGATATAGGCCGTTGCTCGGGCAGGGGGCGCTTCGAGTCAGAGCCAGATCGAGGCGCTTCTTTTGGATGCCGGCCTGGGCCGCGTTGTCCAACTGAACATCTGGGAGCGGCGCAAAGGGCACGTCGGGAACCAAACTCACAAGTCCGTCCGCCCTCAGGTTTCCTTTGAGGACATTCAGAGCTAGGAAAGCGAGGTCGTGATAAACGTTCTCGGCGACGTTGCTCTGACTCGTGCCCCAGATGGCGACCGCATTCTTCTGGGAGGCGAACTCCCTGGCGAGCTCTCGAATGCGGGGGGCTTCGATTCCCGTGCGCTCGGCGATCTGCTCGGGTGCGTAGGATGCCAGCAACAACGACTTGAATCCCTTCCGGGATTTTCCCGCCCCATCGGTCCAGTCTTCAAATCCGAATACGTTGGCTTCCACGAAGGCAGCATCAAAGAGCTTGTCCTTGACCATGACGTGGGCGATGGCCAATGCCAGCGCGGCTTCCGTACCAGGAGCCACCGCAACCCAGCGATCGGCTTTCGCCGCAGTCATCGAACAGCGGGATTCCACTTGGACGAGCTTCACCGCATTCCCTGATCTCCACGAGCCGTAGGCGGCCTGGACCCTTCCTGGAGCCCCCCAGCCATCGAGAAAGCTCGCCCCGAAGCTCAGAATGTAGGTGGCCTTCTCCAGAGCAAAGGCGACGTCGGCCGCTTTTCCCATTAGGAGCGATGCGGCGGTGGCCCGACTGTCTGCATGGGTGGGCATTTTGAAGAGGTTCGCGGAGCCGTAAGCGGCAAAAAACTGCTGCCAGAGCTCATCCATGCTGCTGCGCCGAGCACTGGTGATGCAGGCCAAGGCGTTGGCGTTCCCCTCGGAACGGAGCTTGGACAAGAGCGAGCCCAGCTCCTTCAGGGCCTCGTCCCACGCAATAGGCTGAAACCCACCCGGGTCGCCACGCTTTTTCGTTTGCTTCATGGGGTTGGACAAGCGGTACGGGGCGTAGAGGAATTGGGCTCCTGCGGCTCCGAGGGGGCAGATGCCTCCCCGGTTGATGGGATGAGCAGGGTTGCCTTCAATCGCAATCGCACGCTTCCCGTCCACCAGCTTGGCGCGAATGCCGCATCCCCCGTTGCACAGGACGCACGTGGAGGCTGCTTGAGTGACTTCTCCGCGCTCGGGAGACGGTCGCCATGACCAGTTCTGGCTCCAGATCGCCGAATCGTCCGCCAGCTTCCAGGGAATGGGAGTCAGCAGACTGCCGCCCACAACGCCTGCCGTAAACTGTAAGAACGCTCTCCTGCCCACTTTCATGCCGCTTATCCTCTCCTCAGAACCGTATGTCCGTTCAACACGGCGGCCACGTCCGATGGATGCCGTGTATGGGGTCTACTTGTGGCAGATCTCGCAGTTGTTGCTCCCGCCTTTGTCGGCATGGCATTTCTCGCACACGTCCATTTTCATGGTCTGCTTGCTATATCCGGTGAGCTTGTTCTCGAAGTAGACCGGGGTTTTCTCCTCCTTGACGACGTCCCGATGGCACTGCACGCACTCCACCTTGCCCTTGTGAGCGGCGTGGGAGAAATAGACGTTGTCAGGCTGGTAGGCATAGATCTTCCAGGGAATCTCCCGGTCCTTCTGGACGTATTCTTCGACGAGAATCTGCTCGTCCTTGGTCGCACCCATCTGGGATTCGTGACACTCCTTGCACTTGGCGAGCTTCGGGACCCCGCCGTAGGTGCCGTCGTCGCGGAAAACGTGGCAGTCTTCGCAGCTGGTGTCCTGGTGGGCCACATGAGAAAAATTCACGGGCTGAGTCTTCTGGGAGTAGAGTAGGTTGGGAAAGATGACCCACCCGACAATCAAGGACACGATGAGACCCGCGAAGAACGCGATGATCCCCAGGGTGCTTCCTGAACCGCCGCTTTTGTTTTCGTTCATACGATTGCCTCAACTGCACCATGCGTGAAGTGATGGTGGCCGTTCCCCATGACGCCGGCCGATCAAAATCCAAATTTCACAAATTTCGATTTATTAAACGCTCGAAAAGCGGCTTGTCAAGGGAAAAGGAACCCACCGAAATCCTTGAGATTAGAGGGAATTATCGCACAAGAAGGGCCATGAGAATGTGAGTATCATCACAATAGGGGGCCGGAATCCTCGCAGCACACGGTGTTTCGGTTGCATTCGAGGGTTGATCTCGGAGGGGGGATTTCGTTAAAAGGGTGACGACTCCGACGCCGTCCGGCTTGGATAGATGCAACAGAGAGGGAGCTCCTGCGCGATGCGAGTGATGACCTTCAACCTGAGATTTGAGAACGATCGAGACGGCGACGACAGCTGGTCAAGACGCCGGGAAGTGGCTGTGGCCGTGATCGAGCGTCACAATCCTGATTTTCTTGGGACCCAAGAGGGAACCCCGGCCCAGTTGGCGTTTCTACTGGACAACCTTTCTGCCTACGGGATGGTGGCAGCCCAACGGCCGGATGATCCTTCCTGCCAGTACCCGACCTTGTTTTACCGATCAGAACGGATGCAGCCCTTGTCCTGGGGTGAGTTTTGGCTGTCACATACCCCGGAGGAGCATCGCAGCAAGGACTGGGACAGCGCTTTCCCCCGAATGATGAGCTTCGGCCGCTTCAAGGACCTTCTGGCTGGGCGGGAGCTCTGGGTGGCCGTAACGCACCTGGATCACATGGGAGCCGTCGCTCGTCTTGAGCAGGCCCGACTCATCGCTCAGTGGGTCACGGCCCGCGACGCGCCGGTAATCCTAACAGGGGATTTCAACGATGCACCGGGCTCCCCCGTGTACCGACTCCTGACAAGTCCTCAAGTCGGGCTGATCGATTCCTGGGTGGGGCTGGGACCACCGGAAGGCGAAGGTAGCATGACGCACCATGATTTTCGTGGCGTTCCACAGAAATGCCGCATGGACTGGGTGCTTACGACCCGGGAGCTCAGAGCGGTTTCCGTTCAGATCCTGCGGGATCACGTGAGTGGAAGGTATCCATCGGATCATTTCCCGTTTATTGCTGAGCTGGCCTGGCGTTGAGAGCGCTTCCCGGTCAGGGAGAAGCTATGAAAGACACAATTCGTGTGGCGATGGTTCAGCCTAAGCCTTATCCGACGTTCGATGACCCTAGAAATCTGGGCCATGCACTGCAGCTCCTTGAAAGATGCCGGGGAGAGCAGCTGGATGTCATCTGTTTTCCGGAATACTTCCCCTATATGGGTGAGGAGGAGCTGGGTGTGGCCGCCCGTCAGCACAAGAGCTTCATCATCGCGGGCCTGGTTGAAAGCGAGGATGGCAAGCTGTTCAACACGGCGACGGTCTTCGACCGATCGGGCTATGTGATCGGTCGCCAGCGCAAGCGCAATGTGGGGGCGCTCGAGCGGACTCAGCTTGGCATCTCCGCCGGTGATGGCCTATTCCGGTCGTTTGCCACCGATTTCGGGAAAATCGGCGTGCCCGTGTGCATCGATTTCTGGGGGCAGCCGGAAGCAGGGAAGATGCTGGCGGACCAAGGGGTGGACGTTGTTTTCAACATCAGTCTCTTTCCCATCCTGCGTGGCCATTGGAAAACGGGGGCACTGGTTCGGGCCTTCGACAACTTCGTCCCCGTGGTCGGCGTCAACACGGCGGAATACAATGCCCTCATCCAGGGCAAGCGCCACCATCAGTTCGGAGGTGGCAGCTTCATCATCCAACCGCCCAAGCTCATCGACATGGACGACTTTCGGCGGTGGTTTCGAAGCTTCGACAATGTCCGGGACTGGGTCACGACCGAGCTGGACGATCTCGAGCACGTCCATATTGCGACCGTCTATTTGAGCACGGCCAGACGATTCCGCCGGGAGTTCTGGAACCGATTCGGATTTCAGAGGTAGGACCGGCCTTGCGCCGCCGGTGGTCTTTAGGGGCGCGGCGGCGCAGCGGCGTCCCCGCTTTGACGGTGCTGGTCCCAATCGAGGTGGCCCCCGGTTCAGCAACGGGGGGTCTTCGTCTGATTACGCTTCGAGGGCGTTCCGGATGGCTTTGCCGAATGGCTTGGTCAGGATACCCACTTCCGTAATGATCCCCGAGATGTACTTATGGGGCGTTACATCGAAAGCGGGGTTGATGGCCTGCACGCCTTGGGGTGCAACCGCCTTCCCGAAGAAGTGAGTCACTTCCTTGGGCGATCGCTGCTCGATGGGGATTTCCGAGCCGTTCGCGATGCTCGGATCGATCGTGGACCTCGGTGCCGCCACGTAAAACGGGATGTCGTGGGTCTTGGCGAGAACGGCCATGGTGTAGGTGCCGATCTTGTTGGCCGTGTCCCCATTCGCGGCGATGCGGTCCGCTCCCACGACGACCACATCGATCTGCCCCTGCTGCATCAGACTTCCCGCCGCGTTGTCCGTGATCAACGTCACGGGAATGCCCGCCCGATGGAGCTCAAGTGAGGTCAGTCGCGCTCCTTGCAGGAAGGGACGTGTCTCGCACGCATAAACGTGCAGCGAGGAGTCGCCTTCGAAAGCGCTCCGGATCACGCCCACCGCCGTTCCGTAGTCCGCGGTCGCCAGCGCTCCCGCATTGCAGTAGGTGAGGACCCGGGCGCCTCGCGGAATGACCTTGGCACCCCAGTTGCCGATCTGGATGTTGGTGGTGACGTCCTCCCGAAGGATCTCGTCGGCCTTTTCACGGATGAGCCGCTGGAGCTCTTCAACGTTCGCCCCTGGGTTCTCCACGAGAACCGAGTAAACCCGCTCAACCGCCCAGGCCAGGTTGCCGGCCGTTGGTCTGGCCGTACGAACCTGCTGGCAGAGCCGCACAAACTTGGTCTGAAACGTCTGGACGTCCGCGGCCAGGATGGTGCGCGCTCCCAGGGCAAGGGCCATGGCGCCGGCGACTCCAATGGCGGGGGCGCCCCGGATGGCCATGGTCTTGATGGCGTTCACCACTTGCTGCGGCGTGTTGCAGCGGATCGTCACCTCCCGATGCGGGAGAATCCGTTGGTCGAGGATGGCGACCGCGTCGCCATCCCAGTATATGGGCGGGAACCATTGCTGTGCCATGCTCTCGACATCTCCTTAACTCTTCAGTTTCTTGCGCAGGGCGTCGTTCACCATCTGCGGGTTGGCCTTGCCCTTGCTCTTCTTCATGACCTGCCCCACGAAAAAGCCGAAAAGCTTTTCCTTTCCTGCTCGATAATCCTCGGTTTCCTTTGGATTTTCGGCCAGGACCGCGTCGATGAGGGCATCGATGGCGCCCTCATCCTTCACTTGGACCAACCCTTTCTCCTCCACGATGACCTTGGGGGCTTTGCCGGACCGGTACATCTCCTCGAACACCGACTTGGCGATCTTGCCGCTCACGACCCCCGTGTCGATCAACTGGAGGAGCTCGGCAAGGTGTGCCGGGGTCACCGGGCACGCTTCGATCTCGCGCTCATCGCGTTTCAGCTCCCGGATGAGCTCGGACATGATCCAGTTGCTGACACTCTTTGGGTTGGGGAAGAGGCGCGATGCCTCCTCGAAATAGTTGGCCAGCGACTTGGATGCTGTCAGGACCTGGGCGTCGTAGGCCGGGATGCCGTATTCGCTCACAAAACGCTCTCGCTTGCTGTCGGGCAGCTCCGGCAGAGTCTTTCGAACGGCTTCCACCCACTCGGTGTCGACCGCAATGGGTACCAGATCGGGGTCAGGGAAGTAGCGGTAATCGTGCGCCTCTTCCTTGCCCCGCATGCTCACCGTGATGTTCCGGCCGGCATCCCAAAGAAGGGTCTCCTGGATGATCGGCTCACCGCGCTCGAGCAGAGCCCGTTGTCTTCGGATTTCGAACTCCAGGGCCCGGGCCACGTTGCGGAAGGAATTCATGTTCTTGAGCTCGGTCTTCACGCCGAGCTTCTCGGATCCCACCGGTCGCATGGAGATGTTGGCATCGCAGCGCATGCTGCCCTCCTCCATGTTGCCGTCGCAGATCTCGAGGTAGCGCAGGATCTCCCGGATCGTGCGCAGGTAGGCGGCCGCTTCCTCCGGGGTGTGCATGTCTGGCTCGCTCACGATCTCCATGAGCGGAACGCCGGTGCGGTTGAAGTCCACGTAGCTGACAGGCTGAAATTCATCATGGACGAGCTTTCCGGCATCTTCCTCCATGTGGATGCGATGGAGCCTGATGCGCTTGACCCCATCCTCGGTCTGGATCTCCACCCAGCCGCCCTCGGCCAGGGGGAGCTCGTACTGCGAGATCTGGTAGCCTTTCGGAAGGTCGGGGTAGAAGTAGTTCTTGCGCGCGAACTGGCTGTACGGCGCGATGCGGCAATGGGTTGCCAGGGCCATCTTCATGGTGAATTCCACCACGTCACGGTTCAGGACCGGCAGCACCCCAGGCATGCCCAGGCACACGGGGCAGGTGTGAGTATTGGGGTCCGCTCCGAACGCCGTCGAGCAGCCACAGAAAATCTTGCTCTTCGTAATCAGCTGTGCGTGGACTTCAAGTCCGATGACCGGTTCAAGCTCCATTGCAGACCATTCCTTTTCCGAGCGCACCGCTCGATAAGTATTTGGCACTCACAGAGGGTATGTTCCTGAAAGTTGTGCTGAATGCGCGACCGACGCACCCACGGATTGGAGCTATATAACACCCGGCAAAGGACCGTCAAGCTCAAGGACGCCGGCTTCCGGTCCATGGAGCCCGTGTCCATGGGGCGGATCACTTGACGGCGAGTGAAGCCGTTGCGGCACGCGGGTGTCAAGCCATTGGATCCTCCTGAGGGACGAAGGGCGGAACAATTTGACATTGTGAACTCATTCATTATAGGAATATTCAGTTCGTACAGGCAGGTTTCGTGGACGCATGGTCTGCCCGTGCGGAGAGGCGGGTTTCATTGATACGGTGCAACGTGCAAGCGCAAGCGGGGTAAACAACATGAAAATCCATGAGTATCAGGCGAAAGAGCTGTTCCAGAAGTACTCCATTCCCACCCCTCGTGGGAAAGCGGCCTTCAGTGTGGACGAAGCCAAGGCGGTCGCCAGGGAGCTCGGGACCTTTCCCGTGGTGGTCAAGGCCCAGATCCATGCCGGTGGGCGCGGTAAAGGTGGCGGCGTCAAGCTCGCCCAATCCGAGGCGGAAGTGGACCAGATCGCCGGCAGCATCCTCGGGATGACCCTCGTCACGCATCAGACCGGCCCCGAAGGGCGGCTCGTGCGCAAGCTCCTCGTCGAGGAAGGTCTCGGGATCGAAAAGGAGCTTTACCTGGGCATGCTCCCGGATCGGGCCACGGCGCGCGTGGTGATCATGGTGAGCGAAGCGGGCGGAATGGACATCGAAGAAGTCGCGGCCAAGACGCCTGAAAGGATCATCAAGGTGCAGGTCGATCCGCTCCTCGGACTGCAGCCCTATCAGTGCCGCCAGCTGGCTTTCGGCCTCAACCTGACCCCGGATCTCATGAAGCTTTTCGTCCCCATGGTCAATAAGCTCTACGCTCTGTTCATGGACTACGACTGCTCGCTCGTCGAGATCAACCCGCTCATCATCACGCAGGACAAGCGTTTGATCGCCCTCGACGCGAAAATGAACTTCGACGACAATGCCCTGTTCCGGCATAAGGACGTGGTGTGCTACCGCGATCTGGACGAGGAGGAGCCCCTCGAGATCGAGGCCTCCAGGTACAACCTCAACTACATCAAGATGGACGGCAACATTGGCAACATGGTGAACGGTGCGGGCCTTGCCATGGCGACCATGGACATCATCAAGCTGGCCGGCGCCGAGCCCGCGAACTTCCTGGATGTCGGCGGCGGAGCCAACGAAGAGATGGTCGAGAACGGGTTCCGGATCATCCTGAGCGACCCCAATGTGAAAGGGGTGCTGATCAACATCTTCGGCGGCATTCTCCGCTGTGACGTTCTCGCCCTCGGCGTGGTGGCCGCGGCCAAGAAGGTGGACGTGAAGGTGCCGCTTGTCGTTCGGATGGAAGGGACCAACGTCGAGAAAGGTCGAGAAATCCTCGATGCATCGGGGCTCAACATCACAACCGCGAAAGACCTGACGGATGCCGCCCAAAAGGTTGCAGCGATCGCGAGAGCATAAGGGAGGAACGACATGAGCATTTGGGTGGATCAAAACACGCGTTTGGTGGTTCAGGGAATCACCGGTCGAGAGGGCCAGTTCCACACGCTGCAATGTAAAGCCTACGGGACCAACGTCGTCGCGGGCGTCACGCCGGGCAAAGGCGGCCAGGACGTCGAAGGCATTCCCGTTTTCAATACGCTCGCCCAGGCCGTGAAAGCGACGCAAGCCAACGCCGCCATGGTCTTCGTACCGCCTCCCTTCGCTGCGGACGCCATTCTGGAAGGAATCGACGCCGGGGTGGACGTCGTGGTCGCCATCACGGAAGGCATTCCGGTGCTCGACATGATGAAGGTGAAGATGGCGCTCAAGGGCTCCAAGACGCGCCTCATCGGGCCCAACTGCCCCGGAATCATCACGCCGGGTGCGTGCAAGATCGGGATCATGCCGGCCCCCATCCACAAGCCGGGCCCCGTGGGCGTCGTCTCCCGCTCCGGCACCCTCACCTATGAGGTGGTCCATCAGCTGAGCATGCAGGGAATCGGTCAGAGCACCTGCATTGGGATCGGCGGCGACCCCGTCAACGGCACCAATTTCATCGACTGCCTGTCCGCGTTCCAGAACGATCCCCAGACCAAGGCCATTGTCATGGTGGGCGAGATCGGCGGGTCGGCCGAAGAGGAAGCCGCGGAATTCATCCAGAAGAACGTGACGAAGCCGGTTGTTGGCTTCATCGCCGGACTCACCGCACCTCCGGGACGCCGAATGGGCCACGCCGGCGCCATCATCAGCGGCTCCAGCGGAACGGCCCAGGCCAAGATCGAAGCCATGCGCAAAGCGGGCATCACGGTGGTCGAGAACCTCGGCAAGCTCGGTGAGATCTCCAAAGAGGCCTTCGCGAAGGTCCTCTAGTGCCCTGTCGACTTTGTTTCGCAAGGTCCACCCCCCTTTGATTCCCCTCGAGGGGGGTGGGGGGTCTTCTCTTGCCCGGCATGACTTCTTTGACGGAGCACTAGTGCTGGAGCCCGACCGGAACGCCTTGTGTTGCGAATTGACCTGATGCAATCGTCTCCACGGCTTTTGGAACCGCGGCACTGTAAACGGTGCTATGGTCACAGCGTACGTTGTTTCGACGAGGCGGGGGGGCAGGTCTATGCTGCCGAGTTGCTGTGCAGCTCCTTAAGTTGACGCTAAGGACGAAGGCCGGAATCCAGCGCTTCTTGAAACCGCTGGATTCCGGCCTTCGTCCTTTTTCATCCACGGTTTCGCACTGCAGTAAAGATGGCTTGCGACATGGCTGAGTTTCTCAAAGTCAAAACGGCTGAAGAAGTCCTTGAGATCATTGATGGATTCGAGCCTCTCGAATCCGAGGAGGTAGATCTTCCGTTGGCTCGAGGCCGCGTGCTTGCGGAAGCAGTGCGGTCTCCTGAGCCGCTGCCCCATTTTGCCCGCGCGACCATGGATGGGTTTGCGGTGCGAGCCCGCGATACCTTCGGGGCTTCCGAAAGCTTGCCGGCCTTCCTGGAGAAAGACGGCGAAGTGCTGATGGGGGCAGAAGCTTCGACGGCCGTGAGGTCGGGGAAAGCTGTCGCCATCCCGACCGGGGGCATGCTTCCCGAGGGGAGCGATGCCGTGGTGATGGTCGAATACACGGCCCTTCTCGATCCGGAAACGATCGAAGTGACGCGACCCGTTGCGCCTGGCGAGAATGTGCTCCAGGTGGGGGAGGATATCCCGCTTGGCAACGTTCTCTTCCCCAAAGGATGGCGGCTCAGGCCCCAGGATCTGGGGCTGCTCGCGGCCGTAGGGCAGGGGCGCGTTCGAGTGCATCGGCGGCCGCGCGTGGCCGTTGTGTCAACGGGAGATGAAGTCGTGCCCGTCGAGACGGCGTCCGTTCCCATGGGGAAGATCCGTGACATCAACACGGTGACGCTAGCCGGCCAGGTGGAGGAATGCGGCGCCGTGGTAGGGCTGCGAAAGCTGGTGAACGACTCGCTCGAATCCCTGGTCGAGACCTGTCGCACCGCCCTGGAGGACCACGACGTGGTGATGCTCTCAGGTGGGAGCTCCGTGGGCGTTCGGGACTACACGATTCGAATTCTGCAAAGCTTCCCCGACGCCGAGCTCCTGGTCCACGGTGTGGCCGTTCGCCCCGGCAAGCCCACCATCCTTGCACGCATCGGCAAGAAGATCTTCTGGGGGCTTCCCGGGCAGCCCGTTTCCGCCCTCATGATCTGTCGGGTCTTTGCGCTGCCGTCCCTTGAGCGGCTGCAGGGGATCGTTCGCTCAAAAGGGGCTGCCGTCAGCGCCGGAACGCTCACCGCCGTATTGACCCGTCAGGCGCCTTCAGTGCATGGAAGAACGGATTACTTGCCGGTGACCGTGTCGGTGCAGGGGAGTGAGGCCGTGGCCGCGCCCGTTTTTGGCAAGTCGGCGATGATTGGGATCCTCGCCAGGGCGGACGGGTACATCGTCATCCCCGAGCATGTCGAGGGGCTGGATCAGGGCACTCACGTGCAGGTCCACCTCTTTTCGGCACGCTGACGGGGTCGGTCGGTTGATCATTGGACGGTCGGGGAGGGTGGTGGCGGCTCAACCGGTTCAACGTCTTCCACATTCATTTCGACGCTGACCGACCGCTGGATAAGGTCCACGCTCACCACCAGGCGACCCTTCTTGGGATTCTGCCGCAGCAGGATCCCCATGCACCCCGCGAACGGCCCCTTCACCACCTGCACCCATTCGCCCACCTTGAGATACGCATGCAGGCTGACCTCCGCCGAAGTGTTCAAGACCGTCTTTAGGTTCTCGATCTGGAAGTCGGGGATCGGAAGAGGCCCTTCCGAATTGCGCAGGATGTGAATTGCTCCGGGTGTCTTCAGAATGTTCACGTTGGTGTAGTTGTCGAGCACGGTGCGGACGAAGACATAGCCCGGAAAAAGCGGAAGGTGGATCTTCTTGCGCCGGTCACGACGCTTGCTCCAGGTCTCGAGCAGCGGCAGAAAACACTCGATCTCCTTTTGCTCGACCCGCTTGTAAACCTCTTTTTCGTGGTTCACCTGGACATAGAGAGCGAACCACGCCGCTTCACTTCCGGAGATCTTTGGATAGATGAGATCAGGCGCAAACAGGATGCGCGGATGGTCCTTGGAAGGGGAAACAGCCTGCTTGGCCGGGTGCTCATCTTTAATAGGCTGGTTGGGCATGCCTCTGTCCGCTTTCCTTGAGTCAAGTCTTCGCCGTCAAAACGGCGTCCGTTCGACTTCAGTATGAGCTCAATCGTTGCAGAGCATTCAAATCACAGACATGGGAATTGGCGAAACCGGCTCGACTTGCCCCCCAGTATAACAGCGCAGCGACGGAAATTCCACCCCTTGAGGCATCGATGCCCTTCGAGACGGGCTCTCCGGGCATGTTCATGACGGGAAGTGGGCCTTCAATGGCGCCGCTTCCGTGGGAGAAGCCGCAACATAGCCGTTGACAGATTAGAACAAATGTTCGAAATAATAGTGCACGTGTTTCGAACGGATGTTGTTACCGGTGCCGGTCTTATTTGGCGGAGGACGCATGAGAGCCCGTCCAGTCTGGGATGAAGGAACGAAGAAGCGGCTGATCCAAGCGGCGGGAGAGGTTTTTGCCCAGCGCGGCTTTCGAGCCGCGACCATCCGTGAGATCTGCAAGCGTGCCAATGCCAGTGTGAGCGCGGTCAACTACCATTTTCGGGACAAGGCAGGGCTGTATGAGGCCGTGTTCGAGTATTCCCACCAGTGGGCCGTGGAGAAGTACCCCCACGATTGGGGCCTCGGGGCGGGAGCGACGCCGGAAGAGCGATTTCGGGCCTTTATCCGTTCCTTTCTGTTGCGCGGGCTGGGTGACGGGTTCCCAACATGGCACGGAAGACTCCTCGCGCAGGAAACCGCCAATCCAAGCGGGATCTTGAGCAGGGTGGCGGAAACGATCATCCGGCCCATGGATGAATACCTGGATGGCATCGTCCGGGACCTGCTCCGCAGAGAGAATCCATCCCAGGATCCCGATGAGCATGCGGTCCAGCTTGGCAGGATGAATGTCATCGGGCAGTGCATCTTTCAGCTTCATGTCCGGCAGTTCATGGAGCTCGCAGGTCTTGAACAGCTGGATCGGCCGCAGATCATCGATCTTGCGGACGGAATCACTCGTTTTTCCCTCGGCGGCATCCGAGCGATCGCCGCGGCAGGGCGGTCCGAATAACCACGCTACAGAAGGGATCTTAAATCTTGATGGCAATCGTGCCGGATTCAGGCCATCGCCTGAAAGACGTTACCAGTGAGTCTGCTCGCTCGTGCCTGCTCCCTTGTGGAGCCTTAGTCCTGGTAGTCACTCTGGTCATGCTCACTGCCGGCTGTGTTTCGGTGGGACCGGATTACGTGCGCCCCGACATCCCGGTTTACCCGGAATGGAGAACCCAGCTTCAGGCCCATGGCACCGGGGAAACGGACGTCGGGACCCTGGCATCCTGGTGGACCACTCTCGACGATCCGATTCTGTCCGGATTGATCGAGCGCGCCGCATCGGGCAGCCTCGATCTGAAAAAAGCCCGGGCACAGGTTCGAGAGGCCCGCGCCCGTCGTGGCATTGCGGCCTCCGGCCTCTTGCCCACGCTTGAAGGGGCATCCTCAGCCGCCACGATTCGTAACAGCAGAGACACGGGCAGCGGCAAGACAAGCGATCTTTATACGGCGAGCTTCGATGCGGCATGGGAGCTGGATCTGTTCGGCGGCGCTCGCCGCTCCGTTGAAGCCGCACAAGGGGACCTTCAGGCGAGCGAGGAGAATCTGCGGGACGTCCTGGTCTCCCTGCTCGCCGAAGTGGCTCTAAGCTATCTCGATGTCCGAGCCACTCAAGATCGACTCCACGTGGCGGAGGTCAACCTCGATTCTCAGAACGAAACGTATCAGTTGACGCAATGGCGGTTTCAAGCCGGCTTGAGCGATGAGCTCGCGGTGGAGCAAGCCCGCTACAATGTCGAAAACACGCGCTCTCAGATCCCCGTCTTGCGCACCGGCCTCGAGGAAGCCATGAACCGTGTTGCGGTGCTCCTCGGGGAACAGCCGGGCAAGGTTCACGCGGAGCTCGATCAGCCGAAGCCCATCCCCGTGCCGCCCCTCGATGTTGCAGTCGGGGTGCCGGCGGACCTCCTGCGTCGCAGGCCCGACGTGCGGAAGGCCGAGCGGGAGCTGGCGGCGCGGACGGCCCGAATTGGCGTGGCCACGGCAGACCTCTACCCCAAGCTCACGTTGAGCGGCTCCATCGGGTTGGAGACCCTTTCACTGAGCAATCCGACAACCGGTCTGTTGACGCTCTCCGGCGGGCCTCGGATCAGCTGGGCCATCTTCAAGGGTGGGGCGATCCGTCAGAATATCGAGGTTCAGTCGGCTCTTCAGGAGCAGGCCCTGATCCAGTACGAGGCCGTCATCCTCAATGCGCTGGAGGAAGTGGAAAACGCGCTCGTAGCCTACGCCGAGGTTCAGCAGCGGCGGCAAGCGTTGAGCCAGGCGACCCGGGCGGCTCAGCAGGCGGCGGATTTGGCCCGGCAGAAGTACGAAGCGGGGCTCACGGATTTCACCAATGTCCTGGATGCACAGCGGTCTCTGCTGTCGTTCCAGGAGCAATTGGCCATCAGCAACGGGAACGTAACCGCCAACCTGGTGCGCTTGTACAAAGCCCTCGGAGGTGGATGGACACGGGAGCAGTAGATGAAAGCAAACGGGAAGGAACCGTCTGACATTGCCCGGACCTTGGGTGTCGACGGTGCATCGGGCAACGAGGCACGGTCCAAGCGACGGCTTGCCGCAGCGCTGCTGGTGGCGGTAGCCGCCGTCGCTATGGCTCTTGTCTTCCTGAACGGCTCCAATTCGGCTTCGGCCGTGCGCTACAAAACCCAGGCAGTCGAGCGCGGGGATCTCACCGTTTTCGTCACGGCGACAGGAACCCTGGAGGCGACCAACGAGGTGGATGTGAGCAGCGAGCTTTCCGGCATCATCAAAACCATGGAAGTGGATTACAACAGCAAGGTGAACGTCGGGCAAATCCTGGCACGCCTGGACACCTCGAAGCTCGAGGCCCAGGTGACGCAGTCCAAAGCAGCTCTGGAATCCGCCAAAGCGAAGGTGCTGCAGGCCCAGGCCACGGTCAAGGAGACGCGCAGCAAGCTCGCACAGCTGCAGCGCGTGAAGGAGCTGAGCAACAACAAGGTGCCGTCTCAAACGGAGATCGATGCGGCGGAGGCCGCTTTGGATCGGGCTCTGGCCGATGTCGCGAGCGCCAGAGCCGCGGTTGCCCAGACCCAGGCCACCCTCGATGCCAACCAGACGGATCTGTCCAAAGCGGCCATCCGATCGCCCATCAACGGCATCGTTCTCAAACGGAAGATGGAGCCCGGCCAGACTGTGGCCGCCACGCTCGATCCCCCCGTGCTGTTCACGCTGGCCGAGGATTTGACCAAGATGCGGCTCATCGTGAACGTGGACGAGGCCGACGTGGGGCAAATCCAGGAAGGCCAGAGTGCCACGTTCAGCGTGGCGGCCTACCCGAACCGGTTGTTCGAGGCACGGATTGTCCAGGCACGGTTTGGCTCGACGACGACTTCGGGAGTCGTGACCTATGAAACCGTGCTGCAGGTCGACAACTCGGATTTGTCCCTGCGACCGGGTATGACGGCCACGGCGGATATCGTGGTCAAGAAGATCCAGAAGGCGATCCTGGTGCCGAGCGCGGCGCTTCGTTTCGTGCCCCCCGTTCAGCAGGAGAAGAAGCCGTCGACCGGCCTCGTTGGCGCGCTCCTTCCTCGCCCGCCGAGCCAAGGGGCGCAACCGCCCGAAGACGATGCGGCCAAGAAGCAGCAGCGCGTCTGGACCTTGCGGGAAGGGCAGCTCGCGGCGCTCCCCGTGATCCTTGGGTCCACAAGCGGCGGAATGACCGAGGTGGTCGGTGGGGAGGTCCAGCCCGGCATGGCGGTGGTGGTCGACACCGTGAGCTCGCGGGAGTGATGCGGATGCTCTCCTCGCAAACGGCTGACCAACCCCTCATCGAGCTGCAGGGCGTGACGAAGGTCTACGGGACGGGACAGGCGGCCATGCATGCCTTGCGCGGAGTCGATCTGCGCATCTTCGAAGGGGAGCTTGTAGCCGTGATGGGACCGAGCGGATCGGGCAAGTCCACTTCCATGAACATTCTTGGCTGTCTGGATACGGCGACGGCGGGTATCTACCGGTTTAAGGGCATCGAGGTGAGCCGCCTGACCCGGGCCCAGCGCACGAAGCTGCGTCGGTTCTATCTTGGGTTTGTCTTTCAGGGCTACAATCTGCTGAGCCGGACGTCGGCGCTGGAGAACGTGGAGCTTCCGCTGATCTATCGCGGCGCTTCCGCCCACGAGCGGCGAGCACGCGCCCGCGAGGCGCTTGAAATCGTAGGCCTCAAAGGATGGGAGTCCCATACGCCCGGGGAGCTCTCCGGAGGACAGCAACAACGGGTCGCCATCGCCCGTGCCATCGTGACCCGGCCAACTGTCCTGTTTGCCGACGAGCCGACGGGGAACCTGGATACGGTCCGCAGCCACGAGATCATGGGGCTCCTCACGGGATTGAATCGCGACCAGGGGGTTACCATCGTCATGGTCACCCACGAGGCGGAAATGGCGGCCTACTGTAAGCGCGTTGTCCGCTTTCGGGATGGCCTGGTGGCCTCCGATGAGCCCAACACAAAGGAGCCGTAATGCTTTGGAGCACCTTGCTCCTGGCGCTGCGTGAGATTCGGCGCAACGTGATGCGCTCGGTGTTGACCATCCTGGGCATCGTGATCGGCGTTGCCGCCGTCATCATCATGGTGACCGTCGGCGAGGGAGCCACCGTGCAGGTCCGGCACCAGATCGCCAGCATGGGCAGCAACCTGCTCATGGTGACGCCCGGCAAGCGGCTCGGACCGGGTCAGTCCACCGGGAGCGTGCCGTTCAAGGAAGCGGACGCCAGGGCGATCGCACGCGATGTGGGCTCGGTGAAGGCCGTTGCCCCGGTTTCATCCCAGTCGGTCAAGGCGATTTACAGAAACGAGAACTGGTCGACCCAGGTTATGGCGAGCAACAACGCCTATCTCCAGGTAACCAACCGGACTCTCCGGTCGGGCCGACCCTTCAGTGACAGCGAAGTGCGCAGCGGCGCCGCGGTTTGCATCGTTGGCGAGACGGTGCTGAAGAAGCTCTTTGGAGGCCAGGATGCCATCGGGGAAAGGATTCGGCTGCATGGCAGCGCCGGCAGCACCACGAGCAGCAGCGGCACTACCGCCAGCGAAAGCAGCAGTCGATCCAGCAGCAAGAGCACCGGAAGCAGCGGGAGTGACAACGGCAGCAGCACGAGCGGCAGTGCCGGGAGCAAGCTTTCCTGTGAGGTGATCGGGCTCCTGGAGGGCAAAGGGCAGAGCACCATGGGGACCGACCAGGACGATTTGGTCGTGATCCCACTTTCCACCTACCAGCGGCGCATCGCCGGGAGCCAGGATGTGGGCATGATCCAGATTTCCGTCGAGGAAGGTGCTGCAACGGAAAAGGTCCAACAGGGCATCCGTCGCTTGCTGCGGGAGCGCCGCCATCTTTCCCCGAGCGATGACGACAACTTCAACGTCATGGACATGAAGGAGATCGTCAAGATGCTCACCGGCACCACGCAGATGATGACCGCCCTCCTGAGCGCCGTGGCGGCGGTCAGCCTTCTCGTCGGGGGGATTGGGATCATGAACATCATGATGGTTTCGGTCACCGAGCGCACGCGTGAGATCGGGATCCGCCTCGCGATCGGGGCACTCGAGAGTGAAGTGCTTCTGCAGTTCCTGGTCGAAGCGGTTGTCCTTTCTTCTTTCGGCGGTCTGTGCGGCATCGCCCTCGCCCTCGCGGGCTCCGTCTGGCTGGCAGGGCTCCTGCGCGTTCCCTTCGTCTTCAACGGCGGCATCGTGCTCCTGGCTTTCTTGTTCTCAGCCGCGGTTGGCGTCATCTTCGGCTACTTCCCGGCCCTGAAGGCCGCCCGTCTCGATCCCATTGACGCGCTGCGGCATGAGTAGCCGGCATCAGGACAAGCGTGGTGGCTTGCCCGGTCGGTAATGGCCATCAGGGCCGGTCAGTCTGAAAGAAGCCGATGCAGCGCCTTCCGAAGTTTTCGTTCAAGAAGCGAGGCGGATTATCTATCGTGAGGGAAATGCTCGGAGCTCCACAGGAGCGGTGAGCTCGGATCCCATGCATATTGCACTACCATGAAGGAAATCAAGGGAATTTCCTGGCTTGACGGGTCAATGGATCAAAAAGGAAGAAGCGATGGCGACGAGGCTTCGCGGGTTACTCGACAAGAGACGGACCGAGATCCTGGAAACGGCCAGACGCCACGGCGCACGCAATGTGAGGGTCTTCGGATCCGTGGCGCGGGGCGATGACGATGAAAGGAGCGACCTCGATCTTCTTGTGGAAATGGAGCCGGGCAGAAGCCTTCTCGACCACGCCGCACTCTTGCTCGAATTGGAGGAACTGCTTGGCTGCAAGGTGGACATTCTGAGCGAAAAAGGGATCAAAGCCCGCATGCGCGAGCAGGTGCTCAGGGAGGCGCGTCCGCTATGAGAGACGACAAGGAGCGCATCCTTGACATGCTGGAAGCAATCGAGAAGATCGAACGACATGCAAGGAAAGGGCGGGAAGCCTCCGAGCAGGATGAGCTCATACAGACCTGGATCGTCCATCATCTTGAGATCATAGGCGAAGCGGCCTCCAAGCTTGGGTCGCCAATCCGCTCGGCGCATCCCGAGGTCCCCTGGGCGCACATCGTTGCCATGCGCAATGTCCTTGCTCACGAGTAGTTCGGCATTGACCTCGATGCGGTCTGGCAAGTCGTCCAACGGGATTTGCCCGAACTGAAGGGGAAGCTGCGCTCAATCCTTGGGGAGCTGACCCCACTAGGGCAAGAGGATTGATGATGAGGACTCAGTTATGGGCGTTCGGGCTCCGAGCCGCCGGCTAATCGCTCCTCCCGTTCTGCTGCCAGGAGCCGTCGGCTGTTATGGGTCGTCCTCGGCGGCTCCCTTCCAATCGGTGTATGCCGCGACCGTGGTGAACAGATCGATGCCGCGTCCGATCTCGGGGCTTGGAGCCAGATGCCATTGCCAGGAGGATTCGGCGGGCGGCAGCTTCACGCCGTACAAAGGGTCCCATTCCTCGACCAGAGACTCCTGCCGCAGTTCGCGTCTCATCGCGATGTCGGTGATCAGGGCCGTTACTCCATGAAGTCTGCACAAGTAGTCCAGGTGGGCTTCAATCAGGTGTCTGAGGAACGCGTCGACGGTCGCTCCTTCGCGTCGTCCGTCCAGGAGGTCGCCTGGAATGTGGGAAAGCTGGGAGAGGAGGTTCACGGAGAGTGTGAGGTCGAGCTCGGGGTCATCGAGAAAGAGCTGCGGCTGCGATACCGGCAGGGGAGCATCGGGGATTTGGACAGCCTGCCGGAGCGGTTCCATCACGCCCGTTATGTCCGCGGAAAGCTGCGTTACATTCCTGAATCGCCGCGCGGTAAGGCGGCTCAGCCAAGGATGAACGATGTCCACCAGCACGACTTCATTGAACAGCCCCGAAAGCTCTTTCAAGGGGATGTCGTGCAGCAGACCGGCTCCCAGCACGACTGCCTTGCGGTGACGCCGGCACCGATCCGCCGCCTCCAAAATGACATGCCGGGTTTGCTGGATGTGGGGTGCCCACGCTTGCCTGCAGCGCCGGTAGCGAGCCCGCACCTGGAGCGATGAGGAGAGAAAACCCATGGACCTCGCTGTCTTCGAGCAGGAGGTCATGAGGTATTCCAACAGCTCGAGAATCATCGCGCGATTCCCCCTCCAGAACGCCGCGGCTCTGGGAAACCGTCCCAGCTCGCATGGATGATCTAGGGATTCTGTGGCCGTGCTGGCAGCGGGGCCGGATCGCCCTGACAGATGAAACCCGCCCAATAGAACGGCTCGGGAAATTCGGCTTTAACCGCTAGCTGAGCTTCGCGAAGAGCGTCTGCCCGGGGCTCTCCTGCCAGTAACCTCTGGTAGAGCCTGTCCATCAACATCTGGGTCTGGGTGTCGGGAACCATCCACAGGCTCATGACAAGGGTCTTGGCACCTGCCAGGAGGAAGGCTCGTCGCAGTCCGAAAACCCCTTCGCCCACCCTAATGTCGCCCAGACCCGTTTCACACGCCGACAAAACCACCAATTCGGTGGAAAGCAAGTCCAGCCCCGACGCCTCTTCTCCGGTCAGGATCCCATCGCCTGCGTCCACCGGCGAGGCCCTGCCCTGGAGCCATGCATTGACCCCGGCGAGCGCAAGCCCCGAGCGCAGAAGCGGGTTCTCCGTGGACCGCACCAGCGGGTTGGTAGCGCGATTTCGCCGGTTGGCTGGCCAGTCCTGCTCCCACCCGTTCTGGCCGGAGCGGTGCTCAGGATCCGGCAGGAAGAATCCATGCGTCGCGATATGGAGGATGCGCGGTGAATGAGCCTCTGCAAGTCGGCCTTTGGAAGCCGGGCTGCCCATCACGGGCTTCACGCCAAGCATGGCGGCAACGCGCTCGGCTTCGGCGCGGGTGCCGGGCAGGCGATCGAATTGTCGAACGGCTTGGAACAGCTCCCGCCGCAGCGGCGTCGACGTCTGGACTGGCGCCTTCGATACCCCCTGCGGATCGGTTGCCAGGTCATAATCCGGGTCTGCAACGATCAAGGGCAGCCCGGTCCTTGTGGATTCAACCGATCCGAAGCGCAACAGGTCCCGCCCGACACCCACATAGCTGATGCGGACCTCATCGATCAGGCAGCGCCCGGGCTGCAATGGCAGAGCTTCGAAGGGCAGCCGATAGAGGTCGCCGTCCGGGGCCAGGAATAGCTGTTTCTGTCCCTGCAGCCCGGGTATGAGCGGATCGAGGACTGCCGCCCGGAGACGGTTTGCGATGTCCGAGGCTGCCATGGGCTCCGTCTTGGCGGCAATCCCTCGGGCAGCGGGCGCTTCAGGTCTTCCGGTGATTTCGCTTCTGAAATCGGAGATCATTCGGTCAATGGGCTCCGCCGGACCCAAGTCGACCATGCCGACCCTCTCCGGCTCTCCTGCAGCCAAAACGAATGCAAGATAGCGGGCGGGCTTCCAGAGGGGCTGTCCCAGGGCGGCGATGGCCCTAAAGTCAAACACGTCAAAGCGGACAAACTCGACCAGATTGGCGCCTCGGGGGAGCGCCCTGACGATGGCATGTCGGTCGGCCTCCCGAAGCCTTCTTTCGAGCCCGATCTCGGGGATCCTGCTCGCCAGGGTGACCTCCAACGTTTCCTTCTCGGCCTGCCACCCGTCCAGAAGCTGACGGTGGGCTTCAGGTCCCTCCGGCCCGGGACCGGACATCATCTTTCGGGCAATCTGCAGGCGCAGCGTGGTGAGCTCCCGGAGGCGTGGCACCAGATCGGGATACCGCCCGCCGAGTACCGCGTCGCGCTCTGCAGCCGCGGCCTCGGCGACAATCGCTTTCCGCCTGAGTACCAGATCCAGTCCATCCGCGACGGCCGTGGGAGAGGGCGGCGTGCTCTGGCTGATCAGCGACAGAAAACCATCCATCTCACCTCGGATACGACTCAGATATTGTAACCGCTGGCTCTCGGAGGCGATGGCCGCCACGTTTTGGATCAGATGGTCGTTGATGCTCTGAGCCCGGTTCATCAATTCAAGAGCCTCGTTCTCGCGCGACGTCGCCGCGCAGAGCGCTGCCAGGTTGTTCGCCGTGCCGGCTACGTCGGGGTGATCTTCACCCAGTGTGGCGGTTCTGAGCTCGATCGCCTGCCGGTAAAGCGGCTCGGCCTCCGCGTAGCGACCCATGCCATGGTAGAGGGCCGCCAGGTTGTGCAGTGCAAGGGCCACATTGGGATGCCGGTCTCCCAGCGAGGTCTTCCAGATCTCGAGCGCTTGCCGATAGAGCGGCTCGGCCTCCTGATAACGGCCTGTGGTTTTGTAGAGCACGGCCAAGTTCTGCAGGGTGAGGGCAACATCCGGGTGCACCTCGCCCAGGCTCGATCGCTCGATCGCCAGTGCGCGCTCATAAAGCTGCTCCGCCGCTGCAAAATCCCCGATCTGATAGTCGAGATCCGCCAGGTTGCTCAAACCGGACGCGAATTGGGGATGGTCCTGCCCCAACACCGCGCGCCAGATGTCGGTGGCCTGGCGGTAAAAGATCTCGGCTTTCGCATGATCCCCCATGGTCTTGAAGAGACCCGCAAGGTTGTTCATGACCGCAGCCACGTCGGGGCTCTCCTTACCCGAGCTGGCGGTGAGGACCGCCAAGGCCTCCTGGTAAAGCGGCTCGGCTTCCGCGTACCGGCCCATGGCCTCGTGCAACGAGCCGAGATTGTTAAGGGTGCGGGCAACCTGGGGATGCGGCTCGCCGAGCGTTTTGCGGCTGATCTCCAGGGATTGGCGATAAAGCGATTCGGCTTCGGAGTACCTTCCAAGCAGGCAGATGTGGTGAGCCAGGTTGCTGAGGACGACGGCCAGGTCCGCCTGGTTGTCTCCCGGCATCGCCGCAAGAAGGTCGCGCGCCTTTGCATACAGTGGCTCCACCGCAACCAGGTTGCCCATCCGCTTGTAAAGTGATGCCAGGTTGTTGAGACCTTTGACCATGAACGAGCTCGCCTCCCCGGCGTTCGCCCGAATGATCTCCAGGCTTTGCAGGTATAGATGCTCAGCCTCTGAATATCGGCCTGTGTCCGCATACAGATTGGCCAGGTTGTTCAGCCCCGTGACGAAATCCGGATTGTTTTCGCCGCGGGTCTTCCGCGACATCTCTAAGGATTCCTTGAGCAGCGACTCCGCCTGGCCGTACTGGCCTCGTGCTTTGTAAATGAGCGCCAGATTGCTCAGACAGGCTTCCAATTCCGGATCGTCCTCGTCGAGATCGTGTCGGGCCGTTTCGCATGTGCTCAGGGCATGCCCGAGCGCTTCTCCATACTTGCCCTGCTGGTAGAGACGGACCACTTCCCGGTTAAGCCCTCGAAGGGAATCCTTTGCGGTTGGGGAGGCAGGGGGGCTCTGGGGACTCTCCGAAATTGAGCTCGCAGAGGGCTGATCGCTCTGAGCGCTCGCTGCCAAGTTGATGTCACGCCCCAATGCGCCCGACAGTTGATCCGACTCTAGGCCTAAATCATCCTGAAGCGAATGCTCGGAGAACGCTCGGGCCGTTGTCATGGCCGTTGGAGAACAGACCATGAATGCCAACATGATCCAAGCATTGAGGATCCTTAATATGGATCGAAGCAGCCAGGGAGCCATCGCCTGCCTCCAGATCCGCGCCGCGTTGAGCGCAGCCTCTGCAGAGGTGACTTGGATAAAGGGGGGACTCAGTGATAGGGGTAATACCAGAAACTGTTGGAGCTCCCCCCATCGTCACCGTCCCCGACAGCATCTCCAGAATAACTGAAGGCAAACGAAGTGGCTCGATCGGGTACGGGTATCACAACAGAAAAGGGAAGCGGGTCACTCGAATCCAGTCCATTACCGCTTAATATGCCTGAGACGGACAAAATCTTCCCTTGAGAATCGACGAATAGGATGTCCACGTGTAAACCTCTAATAACTGGGAAATTATATTTAATCTGGTTGGCGAATGCTAAATTTCCAGATAGAGACAACGCCCCATTTCTTATCACGTAACTGTAGTCAATCAACAAATCAGACCTTTGCCAAACTTGATTGTTATCATTAACGTTGATTAGGTCAATACGATCAATTTCATTGACTACTCTAGTAGTTAATCCATACTTTATTCCTTGACAACCTGATAATAAAATAAATGCTATTGTTAATAAGAGTGGCTGTAAGTGAATTCTTGAGATGTATGTTTTCATTTCGGATACTCCAAGATCTAAGTTAGGACTCTTGGTATATGGATTCAATGAAACTCGCATACTTTTCGCCGATAACTTCCGTTTGACTGTGAGTGAGGGCGTGATTTCGCCTGCCTCTTGGGTCAGTTCACGGGAGAGCAAATGGAATTTCCTGATCTTTTCATGCTCGCCCAAGCCTCTCGAGTGGCTTCCGATTCGCTCTCTGTAGAAATCGAGAATCCAGGGATCCTTGAGGAGCTCTCCCCGGGTCGAGAACCCCAGACCGCGCTTCTTGGCGACCTGCTGCAGGGCCTCAAAATCTGGGACAATGAAAGCGCTCAGGAACTTCCTCCGGTTTCCGATGACCACAATCTGTTCGATGAAAGGGTCCTCCGCGATGGACGACTCCACGTGCTGGGGAGAGATGGTCTGGCCTCCTGAAGTAATGATGAGGTCGTTGAGCCTGTCCGTGATCGTTAGGAACCCGTCTTCATCGAAGGCGCCGACGTCTCCCGTCTTGAACCATCCATCTTCCATGGCTTCGGCTGTCATTTCCGACTTCTTATCGTAACCCGGCATGACATTCTCGCCCTTGACGAGAATTTTTCCAACCGGGGACGGTTTCACTTCGTATGGCGGCACCACTTTTCCCACCGTTCCAAACTTGAAGCAGGTGGGGTGGTTGCAGGTTACCGGTCGGGGACGTCTCGGCGAGCATTCCCCGGTTGGGCGGGGCGGATCGCCTGGCTCACGCTGTTTCTGCGGGGCCGCCGGGTCTCACGAACGGCTTGCGGTGACCGTGCTTGCCTATTTCGAATCCTCTTCCGGGCCCATGCGGAGAAACTCTCCGGGGGGGCCGATGCGGATGTTCCAAGCGATGGACGCCCCACGAAGTCCGAAGGCAGTCAGAAATCCCGCCAATTCAGCCGTGGGCCCGGTCATCGAAAAGAATCGAGCGACCATGGCGTACACGAAGGCTCCAGCCAGAGCTGCCGTCGCATAGAGCTGGCCGCGAAGGATCATCGGCTGGGTGTTTGTGAGAATGTCCCGAATGACTCCGCCGCCTGTGGCCGTCACCGTTCCCATGAACACGGCGACGGCGAAGGGAGCGTTACGACTCAAGGCAACGTGACAGCCGACAACCGCAAACGATGCCAGCCCCAGCGCATCCGACCAGGTCAGCCACCTCTTGCGTGCGATGGTCTCCGGCAGGAAGAAAAAGGTGAAGACCGACGCGGAAACGCACAGGAGCAGCTCTTCAGGGCTTTGCGTCCACCAGACCGTCCGGCCGAGGAGGAGGTCCCGAATCGTGCCTCCGCCGATTCCGGTGATGGTGCCGATGAGAACGAACCCCACGATGTCCATGCGATAGCGGCCCGCGGTCAGGGCTCCGCTGACGGCAAAGACCACGTCACCGACAACCATGAGGGTCAGCATGCTGAGGCTGAGAGAAGCTGGTGTCTCCTCCATGACCCGTCCTTTCCGGATGTTTTGCCTTCATCGACGAGAGCAACTTACTTTCCACCCCAGGGCATGATGGGCACGGTCGAGATGGAATTCTGCGGACTTCCTTCGACCAGCTTTCTGCTGACCGCCAGGTAGACCAGGGTATTGTGCTTCTTGTCGAGCATGCGGACGACCTTGGTGTTTTTGAAAAACACGCTGGTCTTCTCGCTGAAGACGCTCTCCTGCTCGGGCAGCTTGTCCGGCAGCGCAATGGGCCCCGTCTGGCGGCAGGCGATGGAAAAGCGCGATGGGTCTTCGGTGAGACCGACCACGCTGCCCCAGCCCCCTTTCCGGGCCTGACTGATGTGGCAGGTGACGCCAGGCAGCTTCGGGTCCTCGAAGGCGGAAACACAGACGGAATCGTTGGGGCTCAACAGCTTGAAGGTTGTATCCAGACAGCCGATATCGTCGCCCCAGCCCGGGACGATTCCGGCAGCCAGCACGCTCACCGAAAGGGTCAGCCACGTAACAAGATACCTCATGATCCTCCTCCTGATGGGTTGCTTGTCCATCCCATTCCATAGACTCCCACAACGTACCTTTTTCCCGACAGAAAGTCGCAGTCAAATTCCATGGTCGTGCAAGTGCGGAACTGAAGATGCCCCCCGGATGTCGATCTGCTGTCCGAAGCCGGTGGGGTCTGAGCCCGCTCACCGTGCCAGGGAATTCCGGAACGGAGGGTTCTCTTCGTGGGCAAAGAACAGAAGGGGAGTCCTGGGTCGGCCATCATTGGCGTGAGGGAAGTCCGAAAATCCCTCCCGCCCCTACGACTGCCGGTCCCGTCAGAACTTCCTGGGAAACTGTTTCGCAATCCCCGCTGCAAGCGCGTCCGCGATCATGTGCATGTGATGCTTCATGGTGCCCCATGTCTCGGCTTCCGCCGCAAAGTCGCCGCGGGCAATCTGACGGGCATCGCTGCGTCTTTGTGGTCGATTTGGGCGGGTAGCCTCCCCAAACGACGAGTCCGATTTGTTTCAATCCACGCCCCCGCGGGGGGGCGACTGAGATGTGGATGGCAACCGGCAAGATCATCGAGGTGTTTCAATCCACGCCCCCGCGGGGGGGGCGACGCGCACGGTGACGGTGGTAATCACTCCGGCCATCAGTTTCAATCCACGCCCCCGCGGGGGGGCGACGAGGTACTCGCACCTGGCCGACAACGCCCTGAAGTTTCAATCCACGCCCCCGCGGGGGGGCGACCTCGGGATACTGCCTGACGGTAAGACCGAGGTCAGTGTTTCA
>CAZIEW010000061.1:2681-36510 GCA_964538515.1 uncultured Syntrophobacteraceae bacterium | reverse complement strand
GGAGAGCTACTGGGCAGGATTGGGGATCATCACGAGGCAAGGGCCGTCCTTGCGCGAGGCCTGAAAACAACACCCGAAAACATCCGGCTGCAATACAGCTACGCACTGGCTTGCATCACATCGGGAGAAAGGAAGGAGGCTGCCAGGCGGCTGAAGGAGGTCCTGTCGAGAGACCCCGACCATTCTCAGTCCCAGCGGTTGCTCCGGGAACTGGAGACGAAGAAACCGGAATGAGCTCCCATTGATGCACCTTCTCAACCCTTCAGCTTACATTCCGCAGGTCCGGTGGTGAGGCTGAGGTGAATTTCTTGAATCCGCACTGGCCGCAACCGTGCCGACCAAAAACCGTCCCGGTGTCCGCTACCGCGGCCATGAGACCGCCGTGTCCCTCTACGAGAAAACCCTGCGGGCCGTCGTCGTTCACTCCAGCGCTCATGACCGGCGCCGACAGAAGCGACTGGATCGGGAGGTCAAACAGGAGCGGACCACGTGGAGCAAGAAGCTTGCTCAGGTCGATAAGACCCTTTACTTCCGCGAAGCGGACGCTCAGGCAGCCATGGCCAGACTTCAAAAAGAAACCCTTCGTTGCCACGAGATCGAGCTCCTTGCAGGGGAGAGACCACTCTATGCTCGTGGAAAGCGAAAAGCCGATGGCAGCCGAGCGTTGAAGGAGACGCGCCATGCAATCACAGGGACCCTGGTGCAAAAACCCGAGGCCATCGACGTCTTGCGTGAACAGGCCGGCTACTTCGTTCTCATCACCAACGTTCCGCCCGAAGGGCTCCCGAACAGCGACATCCCTCACGACGGCCAAACCGTCCTCCAGGCTTACAAGGACCAGAACGGCATCGAGCACAACTTCAGCTTCCTGGAAGATCCCGTGCTCATCAATTCCGTGTTCCTCAAAAAGCCCGAGCGGATCGAAGCCCTGGGGCTGATCCTCGTGCTATCTCTCCTCATCCCCATGACGCACTCCTTGCCAGGCACCCCAGTTTCGAATATCGTCTGTCGGCTGGAGGTGGAGTCGGGAAGGTGGCCGTCAACGGGTGCGGCTGACAACCGCATGGAGATGAAGACAGCACAGAGGAATCCCTGAAAGGACTGCTGGATCTCATGAAGGAAGGCTTTACAAAAAGACTGGATTATGTTGCCTCTCGATATCGATTGATGGGGTCAAAGATCGTTGTTTGCTTTGTAGCCCTTTTATTAATCATTTCGGAGCATACGTGGGACCCAGATGGACTTATCGATACGATCTTTGAAATACTGGGGCTGTTTTTTGTCCTATCCTGCACAATGGGACGGATCTGGACATCCATGTACATTGCTGGCTATAAGAATAGAGAGCTCATTACGGTGGGCCCCTATTCCGTGATGAGAAATCCCTTGTATTTCTTTAATCTTCTTGGGGCGATCGGGGTTGGATTCTCGGCTGAGAGCCTGACGGTGCTCTTCATCCTCCTGATGACCTTTGCCGTCTATTACCCGTTGGTCGTGATACATGAAGAACGAAAGCTCATTGGCCTCTATGGTCACGACTATTTGGAGTACATGAGCAGAACGCCCAGGTTCTTTCCGAAGTGGTCGCTTTTCCAGGAGCCTGCGGAATACGTCGTGGATTCTCGTCGGTATCGTCGGGCGTTTCTGGACGGATTTGTGTTCATTTTTGCTTATGAGGCGCTCGCGGTGATCGAGAAGCTTCACGAAGCCCACCTCCTGCCAACCTTTTTCAGAATCATTTGAGCTCAGGCAGACCCTCCCCGAAGCTCATCGGGCGGGAAGTCCGACCGCCGTTTCACGGTCCTCACGCTATAGATCCTTTTGTCCTGTGCCTCGAAATAGGTGCGGGACTGGATTTCACCGAGAAGCCCAATAGCCAGGAACTGCATGCCGGCTAGAAGAAGCACTGCGGATAGGAGCAAAAGCGGACCATGCTCGTGGAAGAGATGAACCCCTTCGATCACTTTCCGGGCAAGCAGGAACAAGCCGATCAGTGCGGCTGAGCCGATGCAGGCGAGAGAGAGCTTCCCGAACAGATGAAGGGGCCGCGTCAGGTAGCGGAGCAGAAAGCCCACCGTGAGCAGGTCAAACATCACTCGGAAGGTGCGGGAAAGCCCGTAGTGAGACTTCCCCGTGCTACGGCCGAGATCCTTGATGGGAATCTCGGCGATCCGGGCGCCGTTCATGGCCGAGAGCGCCGGCACGAATCGGTGCAGGTCCCCATAAAGGGGGATTTCATCGAGGATTTCCCGACGATAAGCCTTGAACGTCGTTCCGAAATCATGGACTTGAACACCCGAAACGTAAGCCATAAGCCAGTTGGCGATGCGAGAAGGGATTTTGCGCGTGAGGAGGGCATCCGAGCGGCTCACCCTCCAGCCCGAGACCAGGTCGAAGTCCTCCTCGATCTTGTCCAAGAAGGCAGGAATCTCCTCGGGCGCATGCTGCAAATCCCCATCCAGGGACACCACAACGTCGCCGCGAGCGTGGTCGAAGCCCGCTTTGAGGGCCGGGGTCTGACCGTAGTTGCGTCGGAGATCCACCACAACAACGCGGGGGTCGGATTCAAAAAGCGAATCCAGGATCTCCCCCGTGCCATCGGTGCTGCCGTCATTCACGAGCACCAGCTCCCAGGTGCGCTTCTGCTGACCCATCGTCTTCGAAACCCGCTCATGGAGCTCCCGTAGAGTACTCGCTTCATTGTGCAGGGGTATGACAACGGAAACCTCCGGAAGGGGCCTGTCGTCTGTCGACGTCGACCCTTCTTCGTTAGCCTGTCTTCTTGAGGGAGTCACGGGGCAATCTCTCCATAGCTGCTTAAGGATATGTCATGGGCTTGAATCACATCACGCATGGATTCGGACAACAGAAGGTCCCGCTCCACCTCGCGCTGATCAAGGAGGCGCGTTCTCCTCCCCCGAAGCTCCGCGTCACAATCTCCCGGGTGGAACATCACTTCGCTGACCCCGGGCCGAAGATGGCTCGCGAGCACCGCCAGCGCATTCGGATGCCACAGGCCCGTCAGTCCAACGCCGTAGAAATGAGCGGGCGAGGCCATGCCTGCTCGACGGACACGGGCTAAGAACAGGGGTTTGAAGACGCGGATCGCCAAGGCCCTTCGGGATTGAGCCCTGAACGCTCGGCGGTTCCTCCGGTGAAGAGCGCGAACAACGGATGACACCGGTGTGTCGTCAAATGGGTTGCGAATCCACCGGACCCCGAATCGCCCCGCAACTTCCAAGACGACGTCCAGGATAACCGGAAGCGCGTGCAAGTGCTTGTGGGAGTCCACGTGAGTGGGGTGAATGCCTTGGGCGAGGACCTTCTCCATTTGACCGCTGAGCTCGCGCCGAAGCGACTCCCGAACGGTCCGTTTGATCGCAAGCAACGGGTAAAGTGTCCTTGCCGTGGCGTGCAGCGCTCCAGCCCCGTTCAAGAGGCCCGGAAGCTCGGCCGGAGGAAGGACGGGCCGAAGCTCCGTAAGCGTCAGATGCACACCAATGCCCAAATGAGGGACCCCACGGACGAGCGCAAGCGCATGCTCAAAGGCTTCCCCACCGGCCATGATCGTCGCGCTTCGTAGAAAGCCCTGCCGCGCGCATCGCACGATCGCCTCGTTGATCCCCCGACTGTACCCAAGGTCATCGGCATTGACGATGAGACGTGTTTCGCTCATCCCGCCCTCCCCACCCGCCTCGAAAGAAGTTGAAACCGGCTTGTAGCTAGCAAATCCGAAGGCCTTCTGTCAATGTCGGGAGACGATACTGACCCGTTCGTTCGATCTTTGTATTCCAATTTACGAGAAACTGCTGTATGGTGTGCTAACTTGTCCGAATCACACATATTCAATCACACCAAAACTCCGGGGGAAAGAGGGGGAGCATGAAACGAAAAATGGGGCGATTTTTCGTTGGACTGGGGGCGGCGTTGCTCTTATCGGGCACGGTCTTCGTGGGAGATGCCGCCTGTGGCGACAAACCCGGCGTCGTGAGTCTGGACGACGCCATCGGCATGGCGCTAGAGAGAAGTCCAGAGCTCCGCGAGGCCGACCAGGACATCGCCTCGGCTAAGGCGGATCTGGATCAGGCCAAGGGAGGAAGGTGGGCCCAATTGGACGTGCTCGGAATCACAGGGCCGGTGCAGGACGCCGATCTACCGATCGTTCGCACGAATGCGGCCAGAGTCAACAATGGTCGATCCAATAATGGCGCCTACCCGGGCAAGCTGGTGGACCAAGACCATGAAAGCATTGGCATCTTCGGCCGGCTCGAGCTTGCCTTGGTTCAACCCCTCTTTACATTCGGTAAGATTTCGAACAGCATCAAAGCCGCAGCCAAGGGACTCGAAGCCCAGCGCGCGGCCAAGGACAAGAAGCGCAACGAATTGGTCCGCACCGTCAAAGAGATGTATTTCGGCCTTCTGGTAGCCCAGCAGGGCCAGGATGCGGCCAAAGACGCCGAGGACTTCAACAAGGACGCCAAGCGCCGGATCGAGCGGTTGCTGCAGCTCAAAGCCAAGAATGTCGATCAAAACGACCTGTACCGGATCGAATCCCTGGAGGGCGAGATTCAGGCCTTCAAGGCAAAGGCGGAATCCGGCGCAAAGACCGCCTACATGGCGCTCAAGCAGACCATCGGCTATCCCGCGGGCCAGGAGTTTAAGCTGGATCTGAAGGAGCTCCCCAAAGACACCCGTGCACTCGCTTCGAAGGAAGAGCACGTCCGACTGGCCCTCGACCATCGTCCTGAATTCGAGCAGCTCCGACACGGAATCGAAGCCCAGAAATCCATGGTGAAGGCAGCCCGTGCCGATCTTTATCCGTCTATTTTCGCCGCGGGCTACGGCTCTTTCGCCGGCGCACCGGGACGTGATCGAATGGACATTTCCTATTTCCCGGATGATTTCAATCACGCTCAGGCAGGGGCTGTGCTGGGAGGCCACTGGCATTTTGATTTCGGGATCACCCGCGCCAAGGTCCGCAAGGAGGAGGCTGGCTACAAGAAGCTTCAGGCCAGCCAGGAGCGCGCCGAGCAGAATATTCCCATCGAAGTGGCCAAGTACTATGACGAAGTGATCGAAAATCAGGCTTCCTATCAGGCCTATGAAAAGGCTGCGGTGGCGGCCCGCAAATGGATCGTGACGAGTTTTTCCAATTTTGATCTGGGAGTGGGATCGGCTCGCGACATGTACGATGCCATCGACCGTTATGGAAAAAATCAGGGTGAATACCTTCTGACCCTCTACAACTACCACGTGGCGTTGGCTAACCTCAGCTACGCCATCGGGGACACGGCGTGGACGAACCCTTAGCGCTCCGCCAACTTTGTTTCGCAGGGGCCCCCCCCTTTGATTCCGCCCTCGAGGGGGGTGGGGGGTGTTCTCTTGCCCGACATAACTTCTTTGACGAAGCATTAGCGCTCTATCACATTTCTCTAGCGGCGTACCCCTCCCTTTAATTCCCCTCGAGGGGAGTGAAGGGGGTGTCGCTAACGCGGTAGAGCAAGTTGGACCAAGCCTTAGTCTCCCCCCACGGAATTGAGAAATTGAAGGGCCCCGAGGCGGTAATCGCCGGGGCCCCCATTGCCACCGGGGCGACAGGAGGACCGCCATTACAAAAGTCAACGCCCCGCCGGATCGTTTTGGCCCTCGCAGTGGTCCGATCTGGCTCGGACGGGCAAGACACAAGGTTTGTCTCCCACGGCCACCAAGACATCAGGTTGCCAAGTCGGTTCCCATCCCGGAGCTCTCATCAAGATCTGAAGCATCGCATCAGCCCAAAAGACGAATTGTCACAAGCATAGACCGATAATGAGCGCGATTTCCCGCTTCCTGCATTGGTGGACGGCCCTGGTACTGTCCAAGCCACGTACTGCGCTGGCCGTCGTCTTCATGACCTGCGTGCTGTCGCTTTACGTGACGGCCACGCGACTTCAGGTCGTCGCGGACCAGCTCGAGCTCATTTCGGCCAACCATCCTCTGATCGCGCTGAGCGATCGTCTGGATATTTTCAAGTCCAACAAGTCGAGCTTCACGGTCATCGTCGAATCGTCCAGCCCGGACCGTTCCATTGCGTTTGCAAAGACGCTCACCGAGCGCCTGCAGCGCGACCAAGCTCATTTCGCGGAAGTGATCTCCCGCATCGATCCCGACACCCTGAAGCAATGGAGCCTTCTGTACCTGGAGAAGCAGGAAATCCAGCAGTTGGGCGAAACCCTCAAAGAGCACGCTTCCTTGCTCAAAAGCCTGTCCACCAATCAGGACTTGCTCCACTTTCTGAAGATGATCAACAGGGAGATGGCATCCCGAATGGTCGGTGAGCTCTTCACGGGTTTTCTCGACGAGCCAACAGCCCTGCAGACGGACAGGATACGAGAAGAGAAGCTTGACCTCACGTTCCTTCGGACGATCCTCCAGGACCTGTTGAGCCATCTGAACGGGTCCACCCAATTCACGTCTCCCTGGTCATCCTTGCTGCGACATAACCCCGGAAATCTGGAAAGGGAGGGGTTCTTCTGGGAGGGGGGGAAGCGGTATTTACTGATGTTCGTCTACCCACAAGAATCCGCGAAGCGAGACAAGACGGCCCTGCGTCGCCTGCGTCAGATCATCGGGGAGGTGCGATCGCAGTTTCAGGATGTTGCCGCAGGCGTCACGGGACAGCAAGCCATCAACGACGACGAGATCAGTCTGGTCATGCAGGACATGGCCCGGGCCACCTCGCTGGCGTTGGTGTGCATTCTCGCATTGATGGTCTTCTTCATGCGGGGACTCCGAAAGCCCGCGATCCAAATGATGTGCCTTCTCGTGGGCCTCGCCTGGGCTTTCGGCTGGACAACGGTCTTCATCGGGCACCTCACGATCCTTTCGGTTGTGTTCGCACCCTTGCTTTGTGGCTTGGGCGTCGATTACGGCATCCACTGGCTTACGCGGTACGAAGAAGAGCAAAGCGGTCATCAATCGGACCCTGCATTCATTGTAAAGAGCGTGACCGAGCACTCGGGCAAGGGCATCTTCATCGCAGCATGCAGTGCCTCGTTGTCATTCCTGCCGTTTGTCCTGACAGGCTTTCGTGGCCTTGTTGAGCTGGGGCTCATTACGGGAATCGGGATTCTTCTGATTCTGCTCTCAACGTTCACGGTTCTGCCCGCGCTGAGCGTTCTTCTGCCTCCATCCATGCCCAGATTCCGCTCCGCCATCTCTGCAGCTCCGCGCCGTGACCTCATCCGGCCTACCTCGAAAGGCCGCCGCACGATCCTTATCGCAGCGCTTGTGCTTTCCATCCTTTCCCTCTGGGGCACGGTGAAGGTCCATTTCGACCTCAATCCCCTGCGACTGCAAGCAGGAAGCGCAGAATCGGTTGTCTGGGAAAAAGCGCTCATTGCCAACTCGGACCGCTCCGTTCTCTCCGCGGCGACCCTGGCATCCTCACTCGATGAGGTGAGCAGGAAGACACAGGCGTTTCTGAAGCTCCCCTCGGTGTCGGAGGTGGAGAGCATTTTCACCCTGCTGCCAAAGGACCAGGAGGAAAAGATCGCTCAACTGAGGGCGCTGGCTCCCCTGCTGCCGGATCTCCGCCCGAGCCTGCTGCAGAACAAACCGGCCGACCTCGCGGAGCTCATTAAGATTCTGGAACGAGTTGGATTTAAGATGAAACCGGAGAGCGCCGCGAAAGAAGCAGCCGACAAGAAGCTGGTCGATGACATGGCTCAGGTTCGCGGGCTCATTGAAGAGATCAACACCGTCGCACGCAAGCGTCCGGATGCTCTCGAGCGCTTCTTCGAGTACCGCACGCAATTCCGAGAAGACCTGCTTCAGACGTGGGGGGCTCTCCGAAAGGGATTGACGACCTCTCCGATGGGGATAGAAAACCTGCCTCAAACGATTCGAGACTGGTTTTTCCGTGATGGCAAGCTCCTCCTGCGCATCTATCCAAAAGAATCCATATGGGAGAAGGGAGCGCTCGGACGTTTTGTGACGGACATTCAAAGCGTGGACAAGCTCGTCGTCGGCGATCCTGTCTCTCTCTATGCGTTTTCCTCCGCATTCCGCGATGCCTCCGTCAAGGCGAGCACCTATTCCATCGTCGCGGTCCTCATCTTGCTCCTGGCAACACTTCGCAGAATTTCTCAATCGCTGCTTGCCATGTCCCCCCTTGCTCTCGGTACCCTATGGACCGTCGGGGTCATGGGCCTGGCGGACATCCAGTTCAACTTGGCCAACAGCGTATTCATGCCATTAATTGTTGGTGCGGGCGTCGAGTACGGTGTTATCATCATCCACCGATGGCGTGAAGGCAACGTCGAGCCGGGGCATCTGCCCCTCGGCACGGCCAAAGGGGTCATCCTCGCAGCCCTGACGACAACCATCGGTTTCGGGATGCTGATGATCACCAGGCATCGAGGGATTTTCAGTCTGGGTTTCGTGGCATGGACGGGAAGCCTTTGTGTCCTTGCGGCCGCGATCCTGGTCCTGCCGGCGTTGCTTGGCACTCTGACACCCCCAAGATCCACGTATCACTGGAGGAGGTATTAGCATGTCCGTGAGAGCTGTATGTCTGTTCCTGGCTGGTCTCCTTGCCCTTTCACCCTGTGCTCAGGCTCAAAAGGACACCAGCGGGGCCTTGGCACAAGTCAAATCCGTGCTGGAGAGAGCAATGGAGATCCAAACACGCCCGGACCTCGAGGGTGATGCGCACAAGAAAGAGCGCGCCCGCCTTATCCGGGAGTTGATCTCCGAGAGCTTTGTGACTGAAGATATGGCTCGGGAGTCTGTTTCCGACGTGTGGGGCAAGGCCAGCGCCGGCCAGCGATCCGAGTATCTGCGCCTCTTTTCCACGCTGTTTCAGGACTCATACACACGGATGGTGCTCAACTTCCTCAAGAAGGAAACCATCGAATATCCGGGCGAAACCACGGCGAAAGGCAAGGGCGTCCTCGTACAGACGGTCATCATGAGAGCCAACGAGCACATTCCCGTGAACTACAGCCTGACACAACGAGGCGGTAGATGGTTGATCCGGGACGTTGAAATCGACGGAGTCAGTATCGTCGAAAACTACAGGAGCTCCTTCTCACGCGTCACCCGGAGCTCCTCATTCGCCGGTCTCGTGGATCGTATGCGCCTGCAGTCAAAGGCCATTTCGGACAATGACCGTTAAGGCGACAGGCAACAAATAGGCGGCCTGCCGATCATAACCGTGACGCCGCATCGAAGGCGGCGTTACCCCATTGGAGCTTACGGAACGCGTGGACGCGTTCTTGTTAGACTCCTGCCGGCCTCTGGAAAGACACTGGGGACCCGTTGTCGTGGGAGCGCTCTTGAGAGACGAGTCCCCAGGAAGGGAAGCGTACCAGGGTGTGGTGGCTACTTGAACCAGATGTTGTCGATGTATGCGTCGATGGAAGCTTTGGGCCTGTCTCCTGCCGCGTCGTTCGGCACAGTGCCTTCCGCCCGCAGGGACATGTGCTTGATCCAGGCAGGGCTGGTCGCCCAATCCTCGCTGTAAGGAATTCCCTGCGTCTTGTTGTTGCATTTGAACAGGAATTGACGATTCTGAGCATCCCACTCCAGAGAGAGGGTTGCCGTAGAGGGTCTTCTCGCAGGGCTGATTTTTAGTGTTGTGATGTCCACTTGAGCATAAGTGAGAGATCCACTGCAGGTCTCATCCGTACACACGCTCACGTTTCCTGTCACCGTCAACGTGCTCGCTGGATCGGTTGATGCTGACGTTCTCCGGACGCCAATCCACGCGAACACGTCGCCGATTGCGTTCCCGGGATTCTCCGTGTTGTTAAAAAAGAATTTCATGATGCGCATTCTGGCTTGGGCGGGGATCTCCTTATTGGCGTCGCTATCGCTGCCAACCACAGCAAGCTGCTTGATTTCGACGGTTGCCTGAATGGCGGTCGCATTCTCGATGGTGGAGTCAAGAGCGACCAGGCGTTCCTGGGCGGTTTTAGAGGAGCCTTCCGGGCAAGTCGTGCATGCGGAGACACTGATTCCGAGACGGAGTCTGCGGTCTTCGATCCAGCGAACACTCTCCCGTGTCACTCGGTTTGCCGTATCCGACAGCCACTCATAGCCCACCCACTTGTCCGCGTTGATCGCCTTTCCATTGAAGTTATCGTAGAGCGTCATGCCGTTGGGCGCTCCGGCATAACAAGGTGCGCCCCCAACTAGAAGAACAGTGGCCATCAAGAACAATGTAAAGCTCTTCATGATTCCTCTCCTCTCTTTGATGTGCTCCCCCCATTTGCGACCGGGCGTCAGGAGAAGGCCCCATTGCCCTATCCAGACCTTCGGCCGAGAACCGAGGGGCCACGCTAATCCCACTATCCCTCGACATGCTCGCTCGTGACCCGACACTTCTCGACTTGTCAAGATTCTGGTCGCATCCAATTCCCCGCACAACCTGATCCTATCTGTTTACGCGTCCTGCACGAACTAAGCTTCAGCAGTGGATCGCAAAGCTTCTCCTCAAGCTTGAGATTCGCCGGAGGAGGTGAGGTAGAGGTCGGGACTGTTCTGATTGGGCGATTAACTTAGAATGTTACGACGCGGTCAAGGAGCATTCTGAAGAGGTAGGAAGTGGGTAGCCGAATACCCACTCACGATGGCATTTCGCCGTAGAAGTCGGCAATCTCATGTCGGATGCCCGTGAGCTATTGCTGGACCGAGGAGTCCTTCAAATAAGTGATCAGACTGGTGTCGGTATTCCGGAGGTTGAGCTTTTTGCGGATATTCCTGCGATGCGTCTTCACGGTATCCAGGGAGAGATGAAGCTGTTTGGCGATTTCCTCGCTGGTGAGACCGTTTCGGATGTGTGTGGCAATGCGGAGCTCGGTGGTTGAGAGAGCTGCACTCCATGGGATGTCCTTGGAAATACCGGACGAGAGGTGGCTCATGCAAAGGAAGAGCATCTCCAGCTCCGTCCTGCAGCGATCCAGGGACGGAGCCGCCTCAAGCTCTCTCAGGATGGGCAGGATCCTTCCCCTGATGGAAGCCGCAATCTCCTGCTCCACGTCCTCACGAGACCGCTCCATTTGCCGAGCCAGGGCGAGAAAGGCGCGCCTGAGATCCGCGAGCTCCTTCTGCAAGGCATCCAATTTGTCCCTATAGTCCTGGAGCTCACTTTCTGCCCTTTGCAGTCTCCTGGAAGCGGCTTCCAGACTCTCCACCCGTTGAGCAAGCTGCTCCCGCAGTTGCTCAATGGTCTTGAGATAGCTTCTGTCCACCGTCATTCGCTCCCTTTCCTCCTTTATCCTCTCAAAGGCAAGCTCCAGGGAGACTTTGAGCTGGCTTTCCCTCACGGGCTTGACGAGGTAGCCGTAAGGGCCCGAAAGCTTCGCTCGCTCAACAATTTCACGATTGGAGAATGCCGTAAGAAAGACCACCGGAATGTGGAAGCGCTTGGAGAGCAGGATTGCCAGTTCGGTTCCGTCCATCTGTCCTCGAAGCTGAACATCGACCAGTGCCAGATGCGGCTTTTCCTTCTCGACGAGGGATAGGGCTAGTTCTCCCGATGCCGCAAACCCGCACACCGTGTAGCCAAGACTGCACAGGGCATCTTCAAGCCCACGGACAACCACGATTTCGTCCTCGACGATCAGAATGCGTCGTTTCGGCATGGTCCCCAACCTTCTAGCGCTTCCGCTCCCGAAAAGTCACATCGACCCTTGTCCCCGGCCCTGCTCCGAATCGCAAGGCGCCTTCCAGTTGATAGGTGGCAAGATCGCTCACCAGGCGGAGTCCAAGGGAGCTCAGGCTAGCGATCTCGATCGTTTTCGGCAACCCCACGCCATCGTCAGCAACTGTCAGCGTGAAATGATCGGCCCCCTCCGCTTGCAGCCCGATGACGATCTCCCCCCGCCGCCCCTCGGGGAAGGCGTATTTCAAAGAGTTCGAGAGAAGCTCGATGAGGATGAGGCCGCAGGGTACGGCGGTGTCCATCCCCAGGGCGATGTCCTCGACATTCGCCCGCAGAGCAATTCTTTCCGCATCCAGTCCATAGGAGGTGAAAACCTCCCTGGAGAGGTCGTCGATGTATTCTTTGAGATCGATCTTGTGCAGGCCTTCGGACTGGTAAAGCTTCTCATGGATCATGGCCATCGACAGAATTCGGTTTTGGCTCTCCCTAAACAGTGCTTTGGTCGTTTCATCATCGGTGTTCCTGAGCTGGAGCTTCAGCAGCGTGGAAATGATCTGCATGTTGTTTTTCACCCGATGATGGATCTCCCGAAGCAGCGTTTCCTTTTCCCTAAGGGCTGAGCGCAGTTGGTCCTCCAGCGCTCTCCGTTCCGTAGTATCTCGCACGATTACTACCACAAACGTCTCATGCTCCAGCTTTGCCACTCTTGCGTTGCTCTCGGCATACCAGCTCCGGCCGTTGCTATGCTCACCCTTGATCTCATCAAAAAATTCGCCTCGTCTGACGGTTTCCTCCAAGATCTTAGGGAATCTGTCCCGGTCTTCCTTCGCCCAGAACTCATCGGGTCCGTTATGGCCAATGGCTCCTTCTCTTGGGACGCCCATGGCCTTTAACGCAACGGGATTGGCATCAAGAATAGTCCCGTCCAGGCCATAGAGGAATACCATGTCGGGCGCAAACTCAAAGGCAGCCCTATACCTCAGCTCGGACTGCTTCAGGGACTGCATTTCCTGCTTGTATTTTGAAACGTCCATTATCGTCCAAAGGGCCGCAGCACCTTGCACGCAGTCAAGCGCTCGAGACGATGCAATCACCCACCTCTCTTGTCCGCTCTTCGTCATGATTCTGGTCTCGAGCCACGAAGATAAATCAGCGTCGCCTACCGAATGAATCACGCCCGGAGGCTGGGATGAGAGATGGAAGATATCGCTTAAGCCGAGCTCGGAGGTCGAATACCCCGTCAGAGCCTCGAAGGCAGGATTCGCATACAACAAGCGATCACCCGACGTTATGCAGTGGGCAACCGGGCTGTACTCAAAAACGTTTTCTGCTAGAACGGACAACTCTCTTTCTCCCATACTCAAGAGCGCGGAATCGCACAATCCCCCCCGAGAGCCACGATTTCGTCCTCGACGATCAGTATGCGTCGTGCTCGCATGGTCTTTCGTTCTCTAACGCTGCCGCTCGCGAAAACTCGCCTCAACCATTGTCCCTCTGTACTCTCCAAAGCGCGGGGTCCCTTCCAGCAGCTGAAACGCGGCGAGATCGCTCTCGAGGCGGAGTCGCAATGACCTCAGGCTCGAGATCTTGATCCCATCCGGTATGCCCACGCCGTCGTCAGCCAATGCCGGTGTGAACAGACCAGCCCTTTCGGGCCGCAGCTCCATGGAGCTCTCACGCCGCCACCTCCCTGGCAAGGCGCATTCTAAGGAATTGGAGAGAGGCTCAATCAGAAACAATCCGCAGGTGTAATTCGCTCCCCATCAAGAATACGTTGATCAGCAATGCTACCGCTCCCAGCAAGCAGATCTCAAATTCGCCTATCTCCAGTCCCATCTGGAAATTTCCGATAGGCATTGGTAATCCGGCATACCGAGCATACGGCAGAATCGCCCGACACGGGACACGACTAATAGGCTCTTCAACCTAAGCAGCCTGACGGAGCTACACAGGTCTCTTATAACAGTATTAGAGACCACCTCAAAATTCACGCGGCGTAGAAAACCTGCGAAACCAGATAGTTGTATGGGAAAAAATGGAGACATCCTGGAAATTTGTCAGGATTTTTAGAATATCGAACAAAATTTGCCAGATGTTTAATGAGTCATCCGAACGGCAGGTGAACGGGCCGCGTCGGGGCGGGGAGGGGTTTTCGCTGAGGAAACCTTGTCTTTCCTCACTCCAGGTGCGGACACAACCCTGCCAGCCCCACCCTACTCTGATTCTCCCCAGGCTTGCCGGCTCCTAGCGATCTTCTTTCTGACACCCTCCCAGGTTCCGCCTGCGAGAAACGATTCCTTCCATCGCTCCAAGAAGCGGACATACATCTCGTAGGGCAAGGAAAAGGTCAGCTCATCGGTTTTCAGGTATTTTCGGTCCGAGGGATCCCAGCCGGCCAGAACCGCTCGAAGCCTCCCCTGAGCCAAATAGCGCAGTGGCCATGTCACGAGATAGCTGCAGCCGGCGCCGAAGGGAGAGGCCACGGCTTCGAAGTCGTCCGTGACGAACGTGGCGAGGACACACAAGCCCGACATGACCTCGGCTCGCGCAAAAAACGTCACCACCTCGGGAGTCTCCCCCTCCTTGAAATGGCTGATCGGCTTGAAAACACAAAACCGGGCAGGAGCCTTTCGTGGATCGATCTCAGCGAAGAAGCGCCGGGCAACCTCCGGAGAGCACAAATACCGCTCCCCCTGAACAGGAGTCCCTGGTACGCCGGTCGAGACGTAGTGCGCAATGAAATCGAGCTGAGGCTTATGAAAGCCAAGGTAGAAGGAGCCGCCCACGCACCCAAAGCGGCTGGCTTCGAAATAGGCAGCAGTGTGCTTCTTTCGTGCAAGCCAGATTTGTCCCATGACACAAGAAAATCCGCCCCACAGCCCATCCCAGTCGATCTTTCCCCTTTGCTCCTTCTCCAAGGAAGGCGAGGGGGCTTCTTTGGGGGCATAACCTGCCTCGGGCTCAACATCCGTGTAGAACATCCCCATGGGCTCTTCGGAAAGCCCCAGAGCCTCCAGGAATACTTGAAGAGAGTCGAGCATGGTCCTCTTCCTCAGGAAATGGGATTAGAGGTGTCTGACAATGTCTTGTACCGTCCGGACGTCGGCATAAATGCCGCTTAGCGCCGCGACGAAAGCGGCATGAACCTGTCGAGCGGGAACGGTCGTCCCCTCAAACGTCAAGGCCCGCGTGGCGCAGGCATCGTGAGCCAGAATGCACTGAAAGCCCAAATCGAAGGCTGCTCGCGTCGTCGCATCCACACACATGTGGGTCATCATGCCCGCGATGATCAGCTCCGAGACATCACGCGCCTTCAGCTCACCCAACAGGCCCGTCTGCCGAAAACTGTTCGGAAACTGCTTCTGAATGACAACTTCACCCGACCGGGGACGGACGCACTCATGGATCTCGACTCCCACCGTAGCGGGCAGGAAGAAAGAAGCGCCCGGTCGGACCGAAACATGCTGCACGTGCAGAACCGGCAAGCCTGCGTGCCTCACTGCATCAAGAAGGATCCCGGCATGCTCGCCCGCCTCCGGACTTCCCTCAAGGACCATGCGCCCAGAGGGAAAGTAGTCATTCTGAATGTCCACGATCAATAGGGCCTTCCCCATCACTCTCCTCCTCTATCGCACCGACGGACGGACACGTTTCCCGGCTTCAGGGGCTCGCAGGCTGAATAGACTGCCTGCCGGAGGGTCCCTGACCCGCGGCGCCCAACCACCACGCGGGGGTCAGAGCGCAGCCTCTCCCGTTTCCCGGGTTCGGATACGCATGACCTCATCGATGTGCGACAGAAAAATCTTCCCGTCACCGATCTTGCCCGTGAACGCGGCCTTCTGAATTGCGTCGACCACCTTCTCGGCCTGGGCATCTTCGACCACAACCATGAGATACACCTTGGGAACGAAATTCACGTGGTACTCGGCCCCGCGATAGATCTCGACATGTCCCTTCTGGCGTCCGAAGCCCTTCACCTCGCTGACCGTCATGCCCTGAATACCCAGCGCCAGAAGCGCTTCCTGAACCTCACCCAGACGGAAGGGTTTAACGATTGCCTCTATTTTCGTCATCCGATCCTCTCCTTTCCCTTTGCGAATCCTAAAAAACCGATCTCCGGGCCAGCCGAGCCTCTCGACATACGCCGACCATCATCTCCTGATGCTCCGTCAAAGAAATCATGCCGGGCAAGAGAACACCCCCCTCTAGGGGGAATCAAAGGGGGGTACCTTCCGAAACAAAGTTGACACAGCACTAGGCTCACTCGCCCTTGCGGGCCTACGCCTGATCGAGCAATACTCATACCATGGGATTCATGCGCGTGGAATGGCTCTCTATGCCCGCAGTGCAGCGGCGTCCCCCGGTCGCCAATGCCGTTGAATCAAGCGACGAACAGGGGGCGAGATGACAGAAGACGAGGAGACACGCCCTCTCTCCAAGTCTCCCAGTCCCAAAGTCAACATCATTGGCTGCGCTCTCAGGCCGACCCGGCAGGCTTTAGGTGGCCTCCAGCTCGAGAGCTTGGCGAAGTCTTCCCCAATCAAGCACATTTCCGTGTCAAGCTTCGATCGACACTCCACAAGCGAGCAGAAGGCCAGTCCCGGACACTTCCTTCGTAACCACTCGCTAACACATGTTTTATTTCTTGTGCAAGCAGACCTCATGAAGCGATCTAAAGCGAGCTGACGCATGATGTTAACAGTATTGTTACCATTTGCGGCCCTAAGGCGAAACAATCTACATAATTGTTCGATTCATCCCAAGAAAGAAAGAGCATTCTCGACCGTCAAACCGCGGCATGGAAGGACCGGTATTATGCATTACCGAATGGCATATCGGTTGCTTCGGCCCGAACGGGACGCTTCCTGGATTGCAGAGACCACATGACACTCGGGCGCGGAGCCGCATGCGGGCGAGGCCAATTCTGTATCCCGAGCGCCGCGGGTATCCGACGCCTCGGATTTGTGTGAACCCAAGGGGCATCTCTAGGAAGCACACCGAAGGTGACAATATCCTTGGACCTAATTCCGCGCCCCAAATCAACCTCGTCGACAGAAGGAGGAACCATCTTGGCCCATTCGATACTCAAGAAACTCTTGGCCGGAAGCTCGGGAGTGTGCGTGCTGGCTGCGGCATGCACGGCTGTTGCGGCCGAATCCACGCCCGTCAATGGTGCGGATACGGCATGGCTTCTCGTTTGCTCAGCCCTGGTGATGCTGATGCTCCCCGGCTTGGCGCTTTTCAATGGCGGAATGGTCCAACGCAAAAACGTGCTGAGCTCCATCATGCATTCCCTTTCCGCTTTGGGCGTTGTCTGCGTTCAATGGATCGTGGCTGGCTACTCGCTCGCATTCAGTCCGGGAAACGCCGTGATCGGAGACTTGAGCCAGTTTTTTCTGATCGGGACCGGAGTCGATTCCATGAGCGGGACTGTGCCCGCTTACGCCTTTATCATGTTCCAAGGCATGTTCGCGATCATCACACCCGCCCTCATCAGTGGAGCGATTGCCGAGCGCATGAAGTTCAGCACATACCTGGTGTTCATTCTCCTTTGGTCCCTGCTGGTCTACGACCCCCTAGCCCACTGGGTTTGGGGTGGGGGCTGGCTGGCCCAAATGGGCGTCATGGACTTTGCCGGCGGGCTTGTCGTCCACCTCTCCTCTGGGGCATCCTCCCTAGCGATTGTACAGCTGCTGGGCAAACGCAAAGGCTACCCCAGCGAGATGTTCGTCCCTCACAACCTGACCCTGACGGCCCTCGGGGTCGGACTGCTCTGGTTCGGCTGGTTCGGCTTCAATGCCGGCAGTGCCCTTGCAGCCAATGCAAACGCAGCACTCGCGTTTGCGAATACCATGATCGCGGGAGCCGCCGCCGCCTGCTCCTGGATGCTGATCGAATGGTGGGTCGCGGGCAAGCCTAGCGCCCTTGGCCTCGCATCCGGCATCGTCGCCGGTCTTGCCTCCGTGACCCCGGCCGCGGGTTATGTAACCCCCCCGTGGGCGATGCTGATCGGTCTTGCCGGAGGTGGCATTTGCTTCTATGCAGTGCGCGTCAAGTTCAAGGTTGGCTACGACGATTCCCTGGACGTGGTCGGAGTCCACGGCGTGACGGGCATTTGGGGCCCTCTGGCGACCGGACTCTTCGCGTCCATCGGCGCCCAGGGACTTCTCAGCGGCAATGCCGGCTTCTTGGCTGTCCAGGTCCTCGCCATCGTCGTCGTGGGCCTCTACTCTTACGGATTGAGCTGGGTGATGGGGATCGCGCTCGAAAAGACCATGGGCCTCAGAGTTGGCGAGGAGGAAGAGATCATGGGTCTTGACCGAGAGATACACGGAGAGGTCGGGTACAGTCAATGAGTCGGGGCAAAGCCTTGCGACTGGAGCACCTCGTGCTGCCAGACCCAAAGGCACCTCCCCCTGCAGAGTCCAACCTCCAATATAACGGATTCCAATCACCCACCCCTCCTTCGCAAAGGGGATTGCAGCTCCATCCATCGGGGCAGTGATCCCTTTTGCAGCGCATCCATAGACCCCAAAACTTCCTTCACGGCATTCCGAATGGAAAGCGCGAGCGACGTCCCTTTGTGCAAAATTGGCGAGCCTGCAATGCTGTTGCCGCCGCCATCTCCCTTCCCTGCCTGCGAAACCCTGGACGACGGACCCGGGGGCACACACGAATCCTTGCTCCCCGCGCTAGCCGAGCGGCCTGCGCTGGACCATTGCCCCGGCCCCTTAAAGGTCCTTCCCACCTTGTGCAAAATGTCGCGTACGGCTGATTAATCTCCTTGACAAGCATCCGAGTCACTGCTACCCTCCAGCCATCGAGAAATAAATCACTACGGAAAAACCTGGGACCAGACTCCGCTGGCAGAAGATGGGTGCTCGTGGTCCCAGTTCGCATGTTATTTAGTGCGCATGGTGTGATAACAATCACAATCTGGCCGCAGCGGGTGGGCATGTGTGGGCTGAAGTGCCCTTTTGCCGGTGGCTCATATCCCAATGACGCCGGCTCCAGCTCGAGGTACCCGCTCCTCATGTGCCTTTTCGCGTGAACGGGCTCCCCCCACAGGGGGCTATCAGCTTTCCGGAAACTGGACCAATGCGATGAATGAGTACATCCCTACATTGATCATGTTTGTGTTGGCTGCGGCCACGGCGGGCGGCATGCTGGTCGCCACCAGCCTGCTCGGCCCCAAGAAGAAGTTTGCGGAGAAAATGGAGCCCTTCGAATGCGGCGAGAGCCCCATTGTTTCTCCAAAGCAGCGCTTCTCCGTCAAGTTCTATCTAGTGGCCCTGTTTTTCGTTATCTTCGACATTGAAGCCGTTTTCGTCTATCCGTGGGCCGTCCTTTTTAGAGAGCTGGGCATGTTCGGGTTTATCGAAATGATGATCTTCATCTCCATATTGGCCGTAGGCCTTATCTACATTTGGAGGAGGGGGGCACTGGAATGGGATTAGGAACGACAACGAAAGAAACCTCTCCGGACATCATGGCCAAGCTGCAGGATATGGACGCACCGGAACGACTGCTCGGCGGAAATGTGATTTTGACAAAGCTGCAGGAAGTGGTGAATTGGAGCCGCAAGTATTCCTTTTTTCTCTATCCTTTCGTCACGGCCTGCTGCGGCATGGAGTTCATGTCGGTGGCCGGGCCCAAGTACGACTTGGACCGTTTCGGCGCTGCTCTTCCGCGCTTTTCTCCCAGGCAGGCTGACCTTCTTATGGTTGTCGGGACCATCAGTCACAAGCAGGCTCCCATCCTGGTGAAAGTCTACAACCAGATGACCGAGCCCAAGTGGGTGTTTGCCTTTGGTGTGTGCGCGGTGTCCGGCGGGTTTTATGACAATTATTCCACGGTCCAGGGAATCGACACCCTCATCCCCGTGGATGTCTATGTTCCCGGCTGCCCGCCCCGACCCGAGATGGTGATCGATGGTCTTCTGAAGCTCCAGGAAAAGGTTGCCAACGAAAAGTGGTCGGATTGGCCCAGAGGAGCGGCCCCCGTCACCCGCAACAAGTGTTGATCGACCTCAAACAACCCCAGAAAAAGTGCGCGTTTATGCAACCAAGCGTAACCCTGAAGAAATTGGCTGAGCGGTTCCCTGGCGCGATCGTGGAGACCCATTCCCACCGAGGGGATGATACCGCCGTCGTGAAGAAGGAAGCGATTCTCGACATTTGCACCTTTTTGAAGAACGACGAGGGTCTTCTTTACAATTTCATGATGGACCTCACGGCGGTGGACTACCTTGGCAAGGACCCTCGCTTCGAGGTGGTCTATCACCTTTTCTCCCTCAAGCACAATATGCGGGTTCGAATCAAAGCGCGCGTCCCCGAATCGGATTGCAGCATCGATTCCATCGTTCCGGTCTGGATTGGTGCGAATTGGTTTGAGCGCGAAGTTTACGACATGTACGGCATCACGTTCAACGGGCATCCGGAAATGCGAAGGATTCTCCTGTATGAGGAGTTTCAAGGCCATCCCCTGAGGAAAGATTATCCGCTCAAAAAGAGGCAGCCCTTGATCGGGCCCATCAACTAACTCTCTAACGAGTCATAGTTTGAGTCATGCCTGACATCGAAAAAGATCTCGGTACCGAGTACATGGTTATCAACATGGGTCCGTCACATCCCGTGACCCATGGAACGGTGAAATTCCTGGCGACCCTCGAGGGAGAAACGATCATCGACCTGAAGGTGGATATCGGCTACCTCCACAGGGGGTTCGAAAAGATGTGCGAAAACGGCACCTGGCAGCAGGTGATCCCGTATACCGACCGCCTCAACTACGTCTCCCCCCTCATCAACAACGTGGGGTATGCCCTTGCGGTCGAAAAGCTCATCGGGATCCAGACTCCTGAACGGTGTCAGTACATCCGCGTGATCGCCAGCGAGCTTTCTCGAATCGCCGACCACCTCACCAATGTGGCCGCGGGCGGCTTGGAGCTAGGGGCGTTCACGGCCTTTCTCTATTTCGTCGAAGCACGCGAGCTTGTCTGGGATCTCATCGAAATGCTCTGCGGCGCGCGTGTTACCGCCAACTATGTGCGCATCGGAGGGCTCAAGAACGACCTTCCGGACGGCTTCCAGGAGAAGACCAAGCAGGTGTTTGCCAGGTGCCGGGAGCTTTGGAAGGACGTCGACAAGCTCTTGACCAAGAATCGCATTTTCATTGACCGGGTCAAAGATGTGGGGAGCATGCCGGCCGATGAGGCCATTGCCTACGGATTCACGGGTCCTTGCTTGAGGGCCTGCGGCGTGCCGTACGATGTGCGCAAGTCCCAACCGTACCTGGTCTACGATCGTTTCGACTTTGAGGTTCCCATCGGGGAGACCGGCGACAATTTCGACAAGTACCTTGTGCGGATGGAGGAGATTCTCCAGAGCATGCGGATTGTCGAGCAAGCCTTCCAGCAGCTTCCTTCCGGTCCCGTCAATATCGATATGCCTCAGTTCCGGTGGCAATCCAAGGACGACATCGGGAGCAGGATCGATTCTCTCATATTCCATTTCAAGACCGTCATTGAAGGCATCAAGCCGCCTCCCGGTGAGATTTATCAGGCCGTGGAAGGAGGCAATGGTGAAGTTGGCTTTTATCTGGTGAGCGATGGGACCGGCAAGCCTTATAAATGCCGGGTGCGACCACCCTGCTTTCCCCTCACCGCGGCAATGTCCAGGATGATGAAGGGGAGGCTGATCGCCGATATCGTCCCCACGTTCGACATGATCAACATGATCGGCGGAGAATGCGATAGATAGCCATGATTGCAGACCTGATCGAGTCCTTAGCAAAAATCGTCTTCATTTTTAGCGTCAACATCGGCTTCTTCGCTCCGGTGCTCGGATGGGTGGAGCGAAAGCAAAGCGCGGTGATGCAGGACAGAATTGGCGCGAATCGGGCTGACATCTTTGGTTTCACGGCCATTGGTCTTTTCCACTCTCTGGCCGACGCCATCAAGGTGCTCGTCAAAGAGGATTTCATTCCGGCGGGTGCCAACAAGTTTTTCCACACCGTGGCCCCCTTCATCTGCCTTGTTCCAGCGATCGTTACATTCGCTGTCGTGCCATTCGGGGGTCGCTATACCGTATTTGGCCATGACGTCCACTTGGTCATTGCCGATCTGGATGTCGGCATCCTTTTCGTCTTCGCCGTGTCCTCCCTTGCCGCCTACGGTGTTGTTTTGAGCGGTTGGGCCTCGCGGAGCAACTGGTCGCTCCTCGGCGCCCTCCGCGCATCGGCCCAGATGCTCTCCTATGAAGTCGCCATGGGCCTCACCATCATCGGTATCATCATGGTCTTCGGGACGCTGAAGCTGACCGAAATTGGCGCCATGCAGGAGAGCTTTTTCAAGTGGGGTATTTTCCTGCAGCCTCTCGGCTTCATTCTCTTCTTCACCTGCGCCATCGCAGAGAACAAGCGCGCCCCCTTCGACATGCCCGAAGCGGAGTCCGAGCTCGTGGCCGGCTATTTCACCGAGTACAGCGGTTTGAAGTTCGTGATGTTCTGGATGGCGGAGTTCCTTGAGATCGTCACCATCGCCGGCATTGTCACCACGCTCTTTTTCGGAGCCTGGCACCTCCCTTTCGTGACCGACCAGAAGCTGCTCCAATTCTTTCAGTTCGCCGGACCCAATGGAGCCGCGATTCTCGCCATCCTGACGAATATCGTGACCTTCTTCGCCAAGGTGGTGTTTTTTATCTGGCTGCAAATGACCATACGGTGGACGCTTCCCCGCTTCAGGTATGACCAGGTCATGCGCCTGTGCTGGAAGATGATTCTACCGCTTGCCCTCATCAACATTTTAATCACCGGACTGGTCCTTTTACTATGAGCACAACGAAGAAGCCCGACCAAGCTGAATGCCATCCCATGGTGGGCGTCCCGATGGCCACTCTCAAGCCCAAACAGGTCAGACGCCAGATCGACATGACGCTATGGGAAAAGCTCTACGTTTTTGAGATCGCTCGCGGAATCGGCATCACGACGAAGCATTTCGCCAAGAACATGGTCGGCTTCGTTGCGCCTCCCAAGGGCAAGAAGCGCAGCGTCTTCACGGTCTACTACCCCGAAGAGCGGGTGACGCTTCCTCCAGCCTATCGCGGACGTCCGGTCTTGGTCGCGCGGGCTGACGGCACCGAAAAGTGCGTTGCGTGCGGTCTTTGCGAAAAGATATGCCCGGCTTCCGCAATCACCATTGTGGCCGGTGAAAAGGACAATGCCGAGCGCTACCCGATGAGCTACACCCTCGACATGTCTCGCTGCGTGTACTGTGGCTATTGCGAGGAAGTCTGCCCGAAGGAAGCCATCGTCATGAGCGCTGAATACGAGGGGCTGGCTCAGAGGGATCGGAACGCCATGCGCTATTCCAAGGAAGATCTCCTTCGGTCCGAGGAGAGCGTTCAGGGACGCCTCGATTTCATCAGGAGGATATACTCCAAATGCAATTATTGATGTTTTACATCTTCGCAATCGGCGCCGTTGTCTCCGCGCTGCTGATGGTGACCAACAAGAGACCGGTTCGCGCGGCCATGAGCCTGATCGCCACCATGTCTTTTCTCGCAGGTCTCTACGTCCTCCTCGACGCTCACCTGATTGCAGCCCTGCAGCTGATCGTCTACGCCGGCGCCATCATGGTCCTCTTCCTTTTTGTCATGATGCTCCTGAATGTCGAGGAGAAGGAAGGCCGGCTCGGCAGTCACCCCGGCATTCAGCTTTTGGGGGCGTTTCTTCTCGGGCTCCTCTTTGTTGCGGTTGCGAGCTTGGTCAAGGTCAAAGCCTCCGTGCTTGCACTGGGCAGCGGCGCGGACGACTTTGGTACCACGAGGGCCGTTGGGAAGCTGCTCTTTACGGAGTATTTGCTGCCATTTGAAATTGCATCGCTTTTACTGCTAGCTGCTATTGTCGGTGCCGTCATCCTGGCAAAGAGGAGGATTGACGATCCGCACCAGAAACCCGTCCTTCAAGACCGTGAACTGTAGCCTATGATTGCACTGAATTCATACCTCATGTTGGGTGCGCTGCTTTTCTCCATCGGCGCAGTGGGTGTGTTCACTCAACGCAATGCCTTGATCATCTACATGTGCATTGAGTTGATGCTGAATGCGGTGAACTTGACCATCATTGCGTTCTCACGCTTCCTGAACAGTCTGGACGGTCATGTCTATGTGTTCATGATCATCACGGTCGCAGCAGCTGAAGCTGCCGTCGGCCTGTCCATCATCATTTCGCTTTTCAGGAACAAAGCTACCGTAGACGTCGATGACATCAATCTAAGCAAAGGTTAATGAAGACGTGCAAACGATTGTATCCATGAAACCGATGCTTGCCGTTCTCGTTTCGCTCCTTGCGGTCCCCCTCATTTTGAGGACTGGAGATCGGCCGAACCTTCGTGAATCCTGGTCTCTCCTAGCGGGAGTGATCAAGTTTCTGATCGTTATCTCCATGGTTCCGACCATTCTGGCCGGTCAGACCATCGAGTATAATCTGGTCACTTTTTGCCAAGGAATCGATATCAAGTTTCGCGTCGACGCCTTCGGTCTCCTGTTCGCCTCCGTATCATCGTTCCTCTGGATCCTTACGACCGTCTATTCGATGGGGTACATGCGGACCAACAAGGAGCATGCCCAGACCAGGTTTTTCGCCTGCTTTGCCATCAGCCTCGCCTCCGCCATCGGAGTCGCGTTCTCCGCCAACCTGATCACGTTGTTCGTGTTCTACGAGTTCCTCAGCCTTGCGACCGTTCCTCTCGTTGGGCACAAGGAAACGGTTGAGGCCATCGAAGGGGCGAGAAAATATCTCCTCTACCTGCTGACCATGTCCAAGACCTTTCTCCTCGCCGGCATTTTCATCGTCTACATGGTTGCCGGAAGCACGGATTTCCAGAGTCACGGCCTCCTGAGGACTCAGGCGGGCTCAACCCTCCTCTTTGTCACGTTTTTCCTTTTCCTCTACGGCTTTGCCAAAGGCGCTGTCATGCCTTTGCACAACTGGCTCCCTTCGGCCATGGTGGCTCCTACCCCCGTTAGTGCCCTCCTCCACGCCGTTGCCGTCGTGAAGGTTGGCGTCTTTTCCATTCTGCGTGTTGTCATGCACATCTACGGTGTGGACCTGATGGCTCGCATGAACCTTGGCATAACAGCGGCTTATGTCGTTTCCTTCACCATATTGGTAGCCTCCATCATCGCTCTTTCAAAAGACAATATCAAAGCTCGACTGGCTTACTCGACCGTCAGCCAGCTTTCCTACGTTATCCTCGGCGCCGTGCTACTCACGCCAAGCGCAATGGTGGGCGGCATGCTGCACATCGCCAACCATGCGTTTTCCAAGATCACCCTGTTCTTCTGCGCAGGATCCTTGTATACAGCCGCACACAAGACGGAAGTCAGTCAGCTGTCGGGGATCGGCAAGAAGATGCCTTGGACCATGGCCGCCTTTTTCATCGGCTCGTTGAGCATGATTGGTGTTCCTCCTGCTGCGGGCTTTGTGACCAAGTGGTACTTGGCACTCGGGTCTATCGAGGCGCACCAGATACCCATCCTGGTCGTCCTCTTGGCCAGCACCGTTTTGAATGCCGCTTACTTCCTCCCGGTTACTTACAAGGCCTTCTTCGAAAAGGAAGAGCCCTCGCCCCATGACACCCATCCGGATCACGGCCATCATGAAGAGATCCGGGAAATCCCCATGGTCATGATTCCTTTGGTCATTACGGCCATTATTTCGCTGGTGATCGGAATATACCCAGACTTCTTCTTGCGCCTTGCCCAGGAGGTGATGCGATGATCAAGCGGCTGGTCCTTTATGTCGGAAATCCAGCCAATGTGAAGCAGCTCAAGAAGCTGTCCTATTTGGCGCTGGTGCTTGTCTTTCTATCCGACTTCCTTGTGCATCGAGAGCACGCGATCTACATCTGGGACAAGATACCCGGCTGGGGCGCTCTTTACGGGTTCGTATCCTGTGTTCTTATCATCCTGGTCTCCAAGTTCATCGGGCACCAGTGCGGCATCATGCAGGACGAGGATTATTACAATGATTGATTGGTTTCACCCGTCCCTCTTCTTCATTGTTGGAGCGTTTATCATCCCGCTCGTTCGCGGCAGGGCTCAGCAGGCTTTGATGATGATCGCCCCGGTGCTTGCGGTGTACACGGTTTACTCGATGACACCGGGAACCTACTGGACTTACTCCTTTCTCGGAGTCCAGTTAACCTTTGGCGCGGTCGACAAGCTCAGCGTGGTGTTTGGCTGGGTTTTCACGATCATGTCCTTCATCGGCGTGGTGTATGCTCTCCATGTGAAGGACTCCGGCCAGCACACGGCGGCATTCCTCTATGTCGGTGGCTCGGTCGGGGTTACTTTTGCCGGCGATTACTTCACGTTGTTCGTCTTTTGGGAGCTGATGGCCTTTGCCTCGGCCTATCTGGTTTTCGCTCGCCGAGAGAAATCCGCCATTGAAGCCGGATACCGATACATCCTGGTGCACATTTTCGGCGGCGTTTGTCTCCTGGGCGGGATCATTCTCCATTATCTCCAGATGAAGTCCATCGCGGTCGGCCCCCTGCCCAAAGATGGGAGCCTTGCATTCTATCTCATGCTGGTTGGCGTGATCGTCAACGCAGCGGTTCCTCCCCTACATGCGTGGCTTACGGATGCCTACCCGGAAGGAACCGTCACAGGCTCCGTCTTTATGTCTGCCTTTACCACCAAAACGGCTGTTTACGTTCTCGTTCGCGTTTTCCCGGGCACGGAGCTGCTCGTGTGGATGGGGACCATCATGGCCCTCTATGGAGTCGTCTACGCCGTTCTTGAAAACGATGCTCGCCGACTTCTTGCCTACCACATCATCAGCCAGGTTGGCTACATGGTGGCCGGCGTGGGCATTGGAACGGACATGTCTCTCAACGGGTCTGTTTCTCACGCCTTCGCCCACATTTTGTATAAGGGCCTACTCTTCATGGGTGCCGGCGCTGTTCTTGAGATGACGGGGCGCCGCAAGCTCACCGAGCTTGGCGGGCTTTACCGGACCATGCCCATCACCTTGGTTTTATACATGATTGGCGGCTTCGCGATCTCCGCGTTTCCTCTCTTCAGTGGCTTCGTGACCAAGTCCATGGTTGTCTCCGGTGCGGCCCATGATCATCGTCCCGCTGTGGCTCTTCTCCTCACCATGGCATCGGCTGGTACCTTCCTCCACACCGGTCTCAAACTGCCCTATTATATGTTCTTTGGCAAAGACTCGGGTCTTGAGGCCAAGGAGCCTCCGCTGAACATGCTCATCGCCATGGGCATTGCCGCTTTCTTGTGCATCGGCATCGGCTGCTTCCCTGGCCCGCTGTACGCTCTACTTCCCTATCCCGTCCATTTCGAGCCGTACACGGGAGATCACGTGACCAGCGCCCTTGGCATCCTGCTCTTCACCGGGCTCGGCTTCTTCATGCTTCTCAAGAAGCTTGATCCGGAGCCTACCATCAGCGTGGATACGGACTGGTTCTATCGGAAGGGGAGCAGAGTGTTCATGTGGTTTGCCAACAAGCCCGTTGCTACGACGGACTCCTATGTTGGCGATCTTTACAACACCTTTTTCTCGCGATTCACTCTGGCCCTGTGTAATTTTCTCGCGAAAGTGTTCGATATTCGAGGGATCGATGGGACGGTCAACGGTGTTGCCGACTTCTTCATATCTCTCGCGGGAACATTGCGGCTTACCGCCACGGGCCTCGTCCGCAGTTATGCGGTCACGATGCTCGTTGGCAGCGTGGTTATCATTGGATATTACCTTCTCTCTTACTTGATGAGACAATGATGAATTCGTCGAACTTTCCAATACTCTCGGTTATCACGTATTTGCCCCTACTTGGTATCCTGGCCCTTTGTTTTATCGACGGCAAGCGTCAGGAGCTGATCCGCCGGGTGGCATTCCTTACGACGGTCGTCACCTTCCTGGTCTCACTACCACTTTATTTCAAGTTCGACTCCAGCACCTGGCAGATGCAATTCGTTGAGCATCACGCGTGGATCCCTGAATTCGGCATCACCTACCACATGGGCATCGACGGGATCAGCATCTTGCTCGTCCTGCTCACAACATTTCTTTCTGCTTTGGCTGTTCTGTCGACATGGACCGCCGTCGAAAAGAACGTGAAGGGCTACATGATATCCCTTCTCTTGCTCGAAGTCGGCATGGTCGGTGTCTTTTGTGCCCTTGACTTCGTTCTTTTTTACGTCTTCTGGGAGCTCATGCTCATCCCCATGTATTTTATCATCGGTATCTGGGGGGGGCCCCGTAGGATTTACGCTGCCGTCAAGTTCTTCATCTACACCATGACCGGTAGCGTGCTCATGCTGCTTGCTATTCTTTTCCTGTACTTCACCCATTACAAAGCAACGGGTGTGTATACCTTTGATATCCTCACTTATCACAGCATGGGGCTTCCCGCCGGCACCCAGATGTGGCTCTTTCTTGCCTTCTTCCTGGCTTTTGCCATCAAGGTTCCCATGTTTCCGTTTCACACATGGTTGCCGGACGCCCACGTCGAGGCACCAACCGCGGGTAGCGTTATTCTAGCAGGCGTCCTGCTCAAGATGGGAACGTACGGTTTTCTGCGCTTCAGTCTTCCCATTTTCCCCCAAGCCACCATGGACTTCGTTCCCCTCGTCATGGCCCTGTCCGTCATCGGTATCATCTACGGCGCGCTGGTATCCATCGCTCAGGATGACGTCAAGAAGCTGGTCGCCTATTCCAGCGTGAGCCACCTCGGTTACTGTATGTTGGGCATGTTCGCCTTGAATCTAGAGGGGGTGAAGGGCAGCATCATTCAAATGATCAATCATGGACTCAGCACCGGTGCACTCTTTTTGATCGTCGGCATCCTCTATGAGAGACGCCATACTCGGTTGATCTCTGAGTACGGTGGCATCATGAAGGTCATGCCGGTCTTCGCCACCCTTTTCCTGCTGGTTGCTTTCTCATCGATGGGCGTTCCCGGCCTGAACGGCTTCGTTGGCGAGCTGCTCATTCTGATCGGTGCCTTCAAGGCCTCTGTCACTTTTGGCTCCCTTGCAACCATTGGCCTTATCCTGGGTGCGATTTATCTCCTGTGGATGTACAAGCGAGTCATGTATGGCGAGATCACCAAGCAGGAGAACAAGACTCTCCCTGACATGACCAAGCGCGAGTACATGTACCTCGTTCCTATCATCGTGTTCATTGTCTGGATTGGTGTTTACCCGAAGCCCTTTTTGGACAAGATGGATGTATCGGTCCAACATCTATTGGAAATTGTCAATAAGCAAGCTCTGGCTAAGGCTGACGGACAAAAGATGTAGCGTTCAATATTAATGAGCGGTTTGCCGTGGATCAAAGGCGATAACTTATGGAACAAGTAATGATTACACTCAATTTGAGCGCTTTATATCCAGAAATGCTTCTCTCGGTTTTTGCATGTGCCCTGCTTTTGCTTCAGACCTTGCGAATCCCTGGTTTAAAGCAATTCTATGGGTATATAACGTTGGCCGGTCTTCTCGCTGCCGCAGTCATGATTTATACTCAGCCATCTCCCTTTTCTTCAGGATCGGTACAATATGCCTTCAACGGCATGTGGATCGTGGACAACTTCTCGCGTTTCTTCAAGCTTACCTTTCTCATAGGCAGCGTCCTTACAATTTTGATTTCCATGAAATACCTTGAGGACGAGGGGATTCAGTATGGAGAGTATTATTCCCTAATCATCTTCTGTACCTTGGGGATGATGATCATGGCAAGTGGGGTCGAGCTCATCACCATTTTTCTCGGTCTGGAGCTCATGTCCATATCCCTCTATGTTCTTGCTGGCTACACGCGAACCCGAATGGTGTCGAACGAGTCCGCGTTCAAGTACTTTGTCTTAGGGTCCTTCGCGACGGGGTTTCTCCTTTACGGTATTGCTCTGATCTATGGCACCACCGCGACAACAGAGATCCGTTCCATCTCCAAGTACATCATGGCGGCTGGGCTCCAGTCTCCTGTCATCATCATCGGCATGGGTCTTCTCGTTGTAGGATTCGGCTTCAAAACAGCTGCGGTCCCATTCCACATGTGGACACCCGATGTGTACGAAGGAGCCCCCGCTCCCATTACCGCTTTCATGTCCGCTGGGCCGAAGGCAGCCGCCTTTGCGGCCTTTCTTCGGATTTTCATGGAGGCACTTCCCACCCTCCAGTCCCAATGGACCGCACCCATCTGGATCATGGCCGTCTTGACCATGAGCATGGGAAACATCATTGCGCTGGTCCAGGACAACATCAAGCGCATGCTCGCGTACTCCAGCATTGCCCATGCGGGCTATGCTCTCGTTGCCTTCCTGGCCGCAGGTGAGCTCGGCGTCACCAGCATTCTGTACTATATGCTCGCCTACACCCTCATGAATATCGGTGCTTTTGCCGTCATTACGGTTCTTGGTGGAAAAGGTGAGCAGCGAATCTTCATCGAGGATTACCGAGGACTTGCCCACAATCACCCTTATGCTGCGGTGGCGATGAGCCTTTTCCTTTTTTCTCTCGCCGGAATTCCTCCAACCGCGGGCTTCATGGGCAAGTTCTACATCTTTTCAGCCGCTGTAAAAGAAGGATATATTTGGCTTGCTATCATTGGTGTGATGAACAGCGTCGTGTCGGTCTATTACTACTTGAGGGTCACGGTGGCCATGTACATGCAGGATCCTGCGTCCTCGGCCGAGCCGTCATCAACGCCGCCGGCATTTTCTCCGACGGTCATTGCAGCAATCATTATTTCGGCCTACGGGGTTCTTTCTCTTGGAATCTTTCCCGCCAAGTATATTGAGCTCGTAAAGCAATCGTTTCTGGTCATGAGATAGGAGGTGCCCTCACTTTCTAACGTTGTCCATTGTTCACTCACATACCGACACGATTCTATGATTTCATATTTGATAGACTTTGAAGAATGCAGGGAGACGTGACTTCCGTGAAGCTGACAATTGACGGAATGGAGATCCTTGCCCAGGAGAATACCACCATTCTTCAAGCGGCAAGAACCGCTGGCATTCACATTCCTACCTTGTGCTACCACGACAGGCTGAATCCAATCGGTTCCTGCGGGTTGTGCGTTGTGGAAGTATCGGGGCTTGACAAGCCCGTTGAATCTTGCGCAACCCCAGTTTCCGATGGGATGGTCGTGGCCACTCAGACAGAACAGCTGCATCAGATTCGCCAGGATGCTATGAAGCGCCTCCTGGCGCAGCATCCTCTCGATTGCCCTGTATGTGACAAAGCCGGCGAATGCAGACTGCAGGATCTTGTTTTTGACCTGGGGGTCAAGGCTGAGCACCTGCAGCCTCCTCAAACGCGATACGAGCCCGTTTATGCAACCTCGCTGATCCGCTATTGGCCCGACCGCTGTGTCCTCTGCCTCAGGTGCGTGACCGCCTGTCGTGAGATCAAAGGCGCATGTGCCCTTGGCTACAAGGATGAAGACGAGAAGCGCCGGCTTGAGTTTTATCCGGACAAATGCGTTTCCTGCGGCGAGTGTCTTCAGGTATGCCCCGTTGGAGCTCTGACTGAGAACTTGAGCCCCGTGAAGGCAAGGGCGTTCACGGTCAAAAAGGTTCCGACGACGTGCACCTATTGCGGCTGCGGCTGTCAGATGGAGCTGAGCGTCGTTGAGAACAAGGTCGTTGCCGTAGCCGGAAGAGATGACCCCAGCGTCAACCAAGCCAGTCTATGCGTCAAAGGACGCTTCGGTTACGAATTCATCTCAAGCGACCAGCGGTTGACCACCCCGCTCATCAAGAAGGATGGTGCCTTTCACGAAGCCAGCTGGGACGAAGCACTTCGTCTGGTGGCGCGGAAATTCACGCAGATCAAGGAGGAGCACGGACCCGGATCGATCGGTGGCTTTTCATCCGCCCGCTGCACCAACGAAGACAACTACATTTTCCAGAAATTCATGCGCGGGGTCATCGGCACCAACAACGTGGACCATTGTGCCCGTCTCTGACACTCCTCAACGGTGGCAGGACTTGCCGCCACGTTCGGCAGCGGGGCGATGACCAACCCGCTCCAGGATGTACTGCGCTCCAAGGTTATTTTGATCACCGGTACCAATACAACGGCCAATCACCCCATCATCGCCAACTATGTACACGAGGCCGTCACCAAGAATGGCGCCAAGCTGATCGTGATCGATCCGAGAAGGATCAAGCTGGTCGACTTTGCCGACATCTGGCTCCAACCCTTGCCGGGAACCAACGTGGCCTGGATCAACGGCCTGATGCATGTCATCATTGCCGAGAAGCTGCAGGCGCAATCCTATATCGACAGTCGTACGACCGGTTTTGAAGAGCTCAAGGCGGTTGTTGCGAAGTATACTCCCGACTATGTGTCAAGCATCACCAGGATTCCTGCCAAGGACATCGTTGCGGCCGCGAGGCTGTTCGCAACGTGCGGTCCAGGAGCGATCCTCTATGCCATGGGGATCACGCAGCATACCACCGGCACAAACAACGTGAAGTCTCTGGCATCCTTGTCCATGCTGTGCGGGTACGTCGGCGTTGAGGGCGGCGGGGTCAATCCCCTTCGTGGCCAAAACAACGTACAGGGCGCCTGCGATGTGGGTGGCCTCCCCAATGTTTTCACGGGTTATCAGCCAGTAACCGACCAAGCGGTCCGGGAAAAGTTCGCCAAGGCATGGAAGGTCGGCAAGCTGGATGACAAGGTCGGCTTGACGGTCACCGAGATGACGGCCATGGGCGGGAAAGCAATCAAGGCGCTCTACATCATGGGCGAGAACCCGATGCTCAGCGACGCCGATGTCCATCATGTGGAGAAGAACCTGAATGCTCTCGATTTCTTGGTGGTTCAGGATATCTTCATGACAGAAACCGCCAAGCTGGCTGACGTGGTTCTCCCGAGCACCTGCTTTGCCGAAAAGGATGGCACGTTCACGAACACCGAGCGCAAGGTGCTCCGGGTGCGCAAGGCCTTGGATCCGCCAGGGCAGGCGCTTGAGGATTTCCGGATTATCGTCGGCATTGCTCAAAGAATGGGCTATGAGATGGAATATGCGAGCCCATCTGAAATCATGGAGGAAATCCGCGGTCTCACACCCAGCTATGGTGGCATCACCTACGACCGGCTTGAAAAGGGAGGCTTGACCTGGCCCTGCCCTACCCTGGAGCATCCCGGGACGCCCATCCTTCATCGCGACAAGTTCACGCGCGGAGAGGGGGTGTTTTTCCCCATTGAATATCAGGCATCGGCCGAGGTCCCCGACAAGGATTATCCGTTCTACCTCACGACCGGGCGAGTCTACGAGCATTACCATACGGGAACCATGACTCGAAAGGGCAGCGCGCTCAATCGACTCTATCCCGAGGCACTGGCTGAAATCAATGTCGAGGACGCCAAGGCTCTCAATGTGGCAAACGGGGAGTACGTCAATATTGTTTCACGGCGTGGCAGTCTCAAGATCAAGGCTGTGGTTTCCGAGATCACGGACCGCGGAGTTGCCTTCGTGCCGTTCCACTTTTACGAGGCTTGCGTGAATGAGCTGACCAACGGTGCCCTTGATCCGGTGTCGAAGATTCCCGAGCTCAAGATCTGTGCGATCAAAATCGAGAAAGCCGCTTGAGAAAAGATCCTTGCCCATCCGGGCTCCTGTGACGATCAAGGCGTAACTCTAAAGGGCCAAAACAAGTCCCTCTCAGTCCACTCGATGACTGGGAGGGATTTTTTATCCAGCCCAAATCTCACGATGGCCAGGATCGAGCTTCCGCACCGGCCGGCTCAGGGTAGACCGCCCAACCGGCCGGTGCTGAAGCGACGAGCCCTATTCTCTTCAGAGCCTTTCAACCTTGACTGCGCACGCCTTGTACTCGGCCGTCCAGGATACCGGGTCGAACGCGGCATTGGTCAGCCAGTTCGCGCAAGTTTCCCGAAAATGAAACGCCATCCACACCAGTCCCTGAGGGACCTCCGGCGTGATCCTCGCCTTGACGATCACCTCCCCGCGCCGTGATCTCACCTTGATCATCTCAGCGGGCTTGATTCCCATCCGAGCCGCATCTTCCGGGGAAATATCGGCGGTTTCCTCACCCAGAAGATCGTTCAAGCCCTGGCATCGGCCGGTTTGCGTTCGGGTGTGGTAGTGGTAGAGCCGCCGTCCGGTCGATAGCGTGAACGGGTATTCCGCGTC
>CAZIEW010000061.1:0-2581 GCA_964538515.1 uncultured Syntrophobacteraceae bacterium | reverse complement strand
GCCGCGGGAAGCACCACGTGCGCAAACCGAGTGGTTTCCGTCTCGAAGAGGTCATTACAAACCAGGAAATCAGCGGAAGAAAGCTCGTGCTCGACTTTGTGGATATCCGGCTCCGTATTGGCCAGATTCTCTCCGAAGATGTAGAAGGCTCTAACGCGCTTGTCGATCAGGCCTTCCATCATCTGGGGAATCATCAGACCGGGCTTCCCCGAAAGCTCTTTCACACCCCACGCCTTCTGGAATTTCGCGCGGGCATCGGGGTTCGCCACGGCCTGGTATCCCGGAAACACATTCGGCAGAGCCCCCATGTCGCAGGCTCCCTGAACGTTGTTCTGGCCGCGGAGCGGGTTCACGCCGCCACACTCCGTTCCCATGTTCCCGAGCAGCATCTGCAGATTGGCGACGCTCAAAACATTGTTCACGCCACACGTGTGCTCGGTGATTCCGAGCGTATAGCAGACCATGATGGGCTTGACGGCCGCAAGGCGTCTGGCGGTCTCCCGGATGAGCCCCGCTTCGATGCCGCAGATTTCGGCGGCGCGCTCGGGCGGGTACTTCATCACGGTTTCTTTCAAGGCATCGAAGCCCATGGTGCAGGATTCGACAAACCGCCGATCATAGATGTCTTCCGTGATGAGGACGTGCATGATGGCATTGAGAAGAGCAATGTCGCTGCCGACCTTCAGCGGAAGATGAAGGGAGGCATGGTCGCAGAGCTTGTGACGGCGTGGATCGACGACGATCAATTCCGCACCGTTTAAAACCGCATTCTTGACGTACGTTGCTGCCACGGGATGGGCTTCGGTCATGTTGGACCCGATTACCAGGAACATCTTTGCCCGTGCGAATTCGTTGAACGAATTGGTCATGGCACCCGAACCGAACGAGATCGCCAACCCGGCGACCGTCGGCGCGTGTCAAGTGCGTGCGCAGTTATCGATATTATTCGTACCGATAACCGCGCGAAACAGCTTCTGCATTTGGTAGGAATCTTCGTTGATGCTGCGGGAGCAGCTCACTCCCCCGAGGGCATCCGGACCGCTTTCGGCGATGATCTGCTTAAAGCGCTTGGCAACGAGATTGAGTGCTTCATCCCAGGATGCCTCCTTGAACCGCCCGTTGTCCTTGATCAGCGGCGTTTTCAACCGGTCCTCGGCATAGATGAAGTCGAAGCCGTAGCGGCCCTTCACGCAAAGGCGGCCCTGATTGGGCTCGGCATCCTCGACCCCGGTCACCTTGACGATCTTGCCGTTCTTGACATGAAGCAGCTGCTGGCACCCGACGCCGCAATAGGGGCAGGTGGTCCGTATCTTTTCCTGGACTTCCCAGTTGCGCCATCGATACTCGGACTTCTTCTCAACCAGTGTGCCTGTCGGACAAACCTGAATGCACTCGCCGCAGGAGACGCACTTGGACTCATCGTAGGTGATATGTGGACCATCCGGTCCTTCCGTCACCGAAAGCGCGTAATGGCCCTGGATTTCGGTACACGCTTTCACACAGCGCAGACAAGACACACACCGGTACGGCCATGACTTAAGAAACGTCGTGGTATACGGCGCCGTGAATTTCGACGTCGGCACCGGTGCCGCAACATCGCTAACCCCGTGCTCAACCACCAGATCCTGCAGCAAGCACTCACCCGCCTTGTCACAGACGGGGCAATCCAACGGATGATGCGCCAGGATGGCTTTCAAAGCCTCCTGGCGCATGGCCAAGAGCCGCTCCGATTGGGTGGTCACCGACATCCCGTCCGATACCGGCGTCTCACAGGACGTAACGGGAGTGTCGCTTCCCTCGAGCTCGACGACGCAGATGCCGCACGATCCGATTGGCTTCATTCGCTTGTGAAAACAAAGGGTTGGAATCCGAATGCCTGCGCTCTTCGCCGCTTGGAGGATGGTGCTTCCCTCGGGTACAGAGACATCGTTTCCATCGATCTTTAGCTTCACCATTCGCATGCTGTTTACTCCCCTGGCGTGTGCTTTGGAAGGTCTTCTAGTATGTCAGTGTTGACATATCGCATACCACCGCCCCCAGAGAAATGTCAACTCTTAGGTGACCGTCGAGAGGTCATTGTCGAGATAGCAGGAAGACCCCGAGACACAGGAGTGGCCCTTGTTATTCCGGGTGATCACTTGCAACCGGTTTGCATACCTCTCGAGGGGGACCTCAGCTGAGCCCGTTCGCGCTTAACCAGTAGTCGGGTATTGGGTTCAAAACGTTTTTTGCTTTTGAGTGAAACCCAGTTGTGTTATTTGACAAGGTAATCCCAGCGGTCAGGCCTTCTTGGTCGGTGAGGCAATCCGGTTGCACTTCGAGAGCTTTTGCTTATGACGTTGCCGACGAGGATGCGTGGCTGTTTTCGCATACCCTTGAAATCCGAGGCACCCGCCATGTGCGCTGAGATCACCTATGCAGCATTGCTGCAGGACCGAGGGCTCTCCCCCACGCCCCACCGTCTCATTGTGGTCGAGATCCTTGGGAACAGCCCGTCTCCCGTAACCCCTCAGGAGATCTTCGCGACGCTCGAGCGGGGACATCGCATGAACAAGGTGACGCTCTATCGCATCCTTGACCT
>CAZIEW010000060.1:0-37005 GCA_964538515.1 uncultured Syntrophobacteraceae bacterium | reverse complement strand
TCGATTTTCGAAACCCGACGGACAAGATCAAGATGGACATGAGCGAACAGCTGTTCCTCCCATTTGACGAGGGAGGGCAGAGCATTGGATTGCCCCTGTGCTACCGCTTGATCAAGAGCCTGGGGGGCCTGCTGTCCTTCGACCAGAAAGAGAGCGAGGTCGTTTTCACGGTATCCCTGCCCAAACGAAGGCTGATTGACCTTGCCGACGCTTGATGAGGTCATGCTGCGGGCTCATGGCCTCCCCAATGCAGCAGAGTGATCCGAGACGGGTGCCTGGAGAGTCGGCTGCTTGCTCTTTTCTCCGAAACAGAATTGGCTTGACTTCGAGTTTCGCCATTGTTTAGTATTTGCGCACTTTAGACTTTGCGCGGGTGTAGCTCAGTTGGTAGAGCACAAGCTTCCCAAGCTTGGGGTCGCGGGTTCGAATCCCGTCGCCCGCTCCAGTCGACGGGTACTCCTTCTCCGAGAGAAGGCTTCCCTTATTGAGGTAGCGGCTTAGGTGTCGCGAGAGTGGCGCACCCGTACTTCGATTAGTGGATGACAAGACCTCTAGATTCTGTGTCGGGACTTCAGGTTCTCCATTGAGGGAATCCTCATTCTAGCATGAATTAGACTATTGTCGTGTCTGCTGAGAGAAGTGGGTATTGTCACCCACTTTTTTTTTGTTTCTTGGTCCGGAGTGCTCAGGGTTGTCGAACAAGGATGATAGCTCCTTACAACTGCTTGAGAAGATTCGCCAATTGGTGGAGCCGGTCATCATGGCGGATGGCAGGGAGCTGATTGAAGCCGAATACCGGCGAGAAGCGATGGGGTGGGTTCTGCGCCTCTTCGTGGACCAGGAAGGCGGAATCACGGTCGATGACTGTGCGCAGGTTAGTCGGGTGATTGGGGACCTGCTGGATGTCGCGGATCTGATCCAGACGCCCTACCACCTGGAGGTTTCTTCGCCGGGACTGAACCGGCCATTGCGAAAACCCGAGCATTTTCAGGGCGCAATCGGGAAAATCATCGATGTGCGCACGACCGCTCCCCTGGACGGGCGCCGTCGCTTCAAGGGTCTTCTCAAAGACATCAGTGCCGAGCAAATTCAGATGGAGTGCGACGGGCATCCCTACACTGTCCCGCTGTTGCTCCTGGAACGCGCGCGGCTGTGTTACTTCGATTCAGAGCAACAGAGCCCAAGGTAGTCGACCCAAAGTGGCCTGGCCTATCTTTCTTCACGTTGCGAGGAGATAAGACACCATGACCAGTGAACTCAAGCGGTTGATCGATCAAGTGAGTCGCGAAAAAGGAATCGACCGCCAGACGCTCATTCAAACACTGGAAGAGGCTATTAAGTCGGCGATCAAGAAAAAGCACGGGGGCAAGCTCGATCTGGATGTGACCTTTAACGAGGAGCTTGGCGAGCTCGAAGCTTTTCAATTCAAGGAAGTGGTTGAGGTCGTGACCGATCCCGAGAAGCAGGTCTCCGTCGAGGAGGCCCTGAGGCTTGACCCGGAGAGCGCCGTGGGCGACGAGCTTGGCATCCGGATGGACACTGACACCCTGGGCCGAATCGCCGCGCAATCGGCCAAGCAAGTCATCATCCAGAAGATGAAGGACGCCGAGCGAGAAGCCGTCTACGAAGAATATAAGAACCGGAAAGGTGATATTGTTCACGGGCTTGTGCAGCGCATTGACAAGAACGGCATTGTCGTGAACCTGGGCCAGGCTGAAGCGCTGCTTCGGCCCAAAGAGCAGATCCCGCGCGAGATCTTTCGTCAAGGGGACAGGATTCGGGCCTACGTTCTGGACGTCAAGAAGATCAGCAAAGGTCCTCAAATTGAATTGAGCCGTACTCATCCGCATCTCCTGATCCAGCTGTTCCACGGGGAGGTTCCGGAGGTTGCGGAGGGCATCGTCAGCATTATCAGCGCAGCCCGCGAGCCCGGCTCACGTGCCAAGATCGCCGTGATTTCGAAGGATCCCGACGTTGATCCCGTAGGCGCCTGCGTGGGCATGAAAGGCACTCGGGTTCAGAACGTCGTCCAGGAGCTGCGGGGAGAGAAGATCGATATCGTGCCATGGAACATGGATCCGGCCAAGTTTGTCGTAAATGCTTTGGCTCCGGCAATCATCTCTAAGGTGATTATCGATCAGACGCACCGCAACATGGAAGTCATCGTCCCGGACGACCAGCTTTCGCTCGCCATCGGCAAACGAGGACAAAACGTTCGCCTGGCTTCCAAGCTGACCAATTGGCATATCGACGTGAAGAGCGAGAGCCGATACGAGCGCCAGAAACAGGCCGGATACCAGGCCCTGCTGCAACTGAGCGAGGTCACCGCCGAAATGGCGGACCGACTGTATGATGCCGGCATCACCTCCCTGACGGAGCTTGTTTCGGCGGATCTTGCGGAATTGCAGGAATTGACGAGACTTTCTGAATCCACCGTCGAGGGCATGCAAGACCAAGCCCGAAGAATGCTCCTTGCGGCCACAGAGGCTCCGGATGCTGATTCCAGTGCGGACTTGGCTGAGGAGGGCGAATCGGAGCCAAATACGGCTGCGAGCGAAATGGAGTCTGAAGAGGGAGACGATGCATCACCGGGAGGAGTGTGAGTTGGACTCTCCCCCCCATGTACCGATCCGTACCTGCGTGGTATGCTCGGCCAAGAAGCCGAGACAAAGTCTTACGCGTTTGTGCGTCGATCCCGCAGACGGTCTGGTTTTTGTGGATCAGACAGGGTGCTGTTCCGGGCGGGGAGCCTATGCGTGTGAAGGATGCATCCCCCATCTGCGGATGAACCCTCGGATCCGAAAGGCTTTTCGCAACAAAGCCAAGGGACTCAAGACACAGGATTGATGAGGGGGCTGCTCCAAAAGCTCCCCTAGGCAATTTGAAGTCCGCAAGCTGACTGAAATCAATGCGAGCAATCGAGAGCCCACGAAAGGCAGCTGGCGAAGCTCCGACCACATGATGGAAGAGGCTTTGGTCAGCATGCATGAGTGGGGTGTCGAACGGGCTCGCACGAGTATAATTGAAATGCTAGGCCATCTGGCCAACGAGGGTGGAGGCTTCTCATACCCATGAAAGGCTAGCGAGTAGATCCGGTTCAACCTAGGGAAAGGTTAATGGGGCGTATGAGGGTGCATGAACTCGCGAAAGAATTGAATATGAGCAACAAAGATCTTCTAGATCTGATCCAGAAGCTCGGCCTGCAGGTTAAGAATCACATGAGTACCCTGACAGATACGGCCGTGCAACGGATTCGCCAGCATTTCGCGGAAAGCCGTACCGAAACCGTCGAAGAGAAGCGTATCGCCCCAGGCGTCAAGCGCAGAAGGAAGGTGACGACCGGTGAAGGCGAAATCCTGCCGACGGAAGAAGCCCCCTTGACTGAGATCCAAGTCGAGAAGCCGGTCATAGAGCGCGTCGAACCTCCTGTGGTCCAACCGCCCGCCACGCCACCCACGCCGTCCGTGGTGGAAGAAGCGCCGGAAGTCGAGGTTGCAGCAGTACCGGAGCCTTCCGTTCCTGAAGTGACGGTCGAAGCCCCTATCGAGGTCGTGTCGGTGGAAGCCGAGCCGAAAATCCTTCCGGAGAAGGAAGCGGCCGAAACCTTCGAGGCCGAGGAGTCGCTGCAGCCGGTCGAAGCCCCCTCGGAAGTCCTTGGAGTGGAAGCGACTCCCCCGGCTGCCCCAGTCAGGGTCCGTCCGATCTCCGAGACGACCGAGACTCCTGCCAGGATCATTGCGCCACCGCCGTCTCAGCCGCCGATAGCGGTAGAAGTGCCAACCGTCTCGCCTCCCCCACCTGCCGAGGAAGCGATTGCGGCTGAGGAGGAAGAAGAGGAAGACGGCAAGCCCAAAAAGGCCAAAAAGCGACGTCGCAAGAAAGCACGCAAAGACGAGCCCGCCCGTATTATCAAACTGCCGGAGCTCATCACCGAGGAAGCGGAGCCAGAAGAGGAGATCGATATCACTCAGTTAGCCCCACGCTTGCAAGTCAAAACGGAAGAGCCGGAGGTGCGTGACGCCGCTCGAAAGAAACGGACGCGCCCCGAAGAAGCCGAGAAGGAAGCCGAAGCCCGTCGTAAAGCGGCCGCACCCCGTCGGAAGGAAGTGGTTGAGCGCGAGGACCTGTATTCCAAGAAGGAGCTGGCAGCTCAAGCCGATCGGGAGCGCTCGCGAGACCGGGGCAAGTCCGGCCTTCGGGTTGTTGCCAAGCCTGAGCCCGTGGCACCGAAAGTCACCAAACGTCCCATTAAAATTGACGAAGCGATCACGGTGGCTAATTTGGCCAAGCAGATGGGCGTTAAAGTCGGTGAAATCATCAAGAAGCTTCTCCAGCTGGGGCTTGTCGCAAGCATCAACCAGGCCATCGATTTCGACACCGCCGCCCTGCTCGCCTCGGAATTCGAGTATGAGGTCGAAAAGGTGGGTTACGAGGAAGAAGACATCCTCCAGGTCCAGGAGGACCGGACGGAGGATCTGCAGCCGCGTCCTCCGGTCGTCACGGTGATGGGGCACGTCGACCACGGCAAGACCTCGCTGCTCGACGCCATTCGGGACACGAACGTCATCAAGGGCGAAGCGGGGGGCATCACACAGCACATCGGTGCCTACTTCGTCAAGCTGGAAAACGGGGATATCGTCTTTCTCGACACACCAGGCCACGAGGCATTCACCTCCATGCGTGCCCGAGGCGCCAAAGTCACCGACATCGTTATCCTGGTGGTTGCGGCAGATGACGGCGTCATGCAGCAGACGATTGAGGCCATCAATCACGCCAAAGCCGCCAATGTCCCCATCGTCGTCGCCATCAACAAGATCGACAAGCCCAATGCCAATGTCGATCGTGTCAAACGGGAGCTCGCGGATCATGGGCTGGTGGCCGAGGAATGGGGTGGGCAAACCACCATGGTGGAGATTTCAGCCAAGAAGCGACTCGGGATCGAGGAGCTGTTGGAAATGGTTCTTCTTCAGGCGGAGCTGCTCGAGCTGAAAGCAAATCCTAACAAACCGGCCCGCGGTCACGTGATTGAAGCGAAGCTCGACAAGGGACGAGGTCCCGTCGCGACGATTCTGATCCAGGAAGGGACGCTCAGAACCGGCGACTCCTATGTGTGCGGCAGTCAGTCGGGCCGCGTGCGCAACATGTTCGGCGACCGCGGACAGCGGTTGGACTCCGCCGGGCCTTCCATGCCCATCGAGGTCCTGGGGCTTTCCGGCGTGCCCAATGCTGGCGATGACTTCATCGCCCTCTCGGATGAGAAGCAGGCTAAGCTGGTCGCGGAGCATCGCCTCGTGAAAGTGCGCGAAAAGGAGCTTTCCCGCACCACCAAGGTCACGCTCGAAAGCCTGTTCGATCAGATCCAGGAAGGCGAAATCAAGGAGCTCAACCTCATCCTGAAGACCGACGTCCATGGCTCGCAGGAAGCCATCAGCGACTCCTTACGCAAGCTCTCCACCCCGGAAGTGAAGGTCAACCTGATCCACAATGCAACGGGCGCCATCACGGAATCCGATATTCTCCTCGCTTCGGCCTCCAATGCCATCGTCATCGGCTTCAACGTCCGGACGGACGCCAAGGTGCAGGAGCTGGCCGAGCAGGAGAACGTGGACGTCCGCTTTTACGACGTCATCTACCAGCTCCTGAGCGACGTGAGAGACGCCATGGAAGGCATGCTCGAGCCGGTGTATCAGGAGAGTGTCCTGGGAAGAGCGGAGGTACGCCAGACCTTCCAGGTTCCCAAATTCGGGATGATCGCTGGATCTTACGTGCTCGACGGCCGGGTCGAGCGGAACGCCAAGGTCCGGGTCCTCAGGGATCAGATCGTCGTCTACGACGGCAAGCTGAGCTCCCTCAAACGGTTCAAGGATGACGTCAAAGAGGTCAAGGCCGGCTTCGAGTGCGGGATGGGCGTCGAGAATTTCAACGACATCAAGGTTGGCGACATTCTTGAGGTTTACGAGCTCAAGGCCGTCAAGGCGACACTGAGTGTTGAGCCCGAGAAGCTGAGCTAGTGCAGCGTAGCGAATGTTTTCATTCCCTCCATCAGGGGGGAATTGACTGGTCAACCAGTTTAGGACTTTCGCCGCGCAGTACTAGGATGGAAACGGCACATGACGGTAGGCATTGCAAAGGCCACCTTTCGCCTTCATGGGAATCAGTCGCTGAAGGACAAGCGGAAGGTGGTCAAGAGCCTTGTGGAAAAGAGCCGCAGCCGCTTTGGCGTGTCGGTTGCGGAGGTTGCGGACCAGGACGTTCATCAACGCGCAACGATAGGCATCGCGGTGATCGGCAACGATAGCCGCACCCTCAACTCGCTCCTGGACCGCATACTCGATTTCATGGACTCGATGGGGCTCGCCGAGATGATGGACCGGGAAGTCGAGATCATCGCTTTGGGAGAATGACGGCAAGACCATGGAAAGCAAACGACCCGAACGCGTTGCCGATCTGCTCCAGAGAGAAGTGGCTGACATCCTGCTGCGCCGCGTCAAGGATCCGCGGGTGTCTTCCGTGACGGTGACCGCAATCGAGGTGTCTCGCGACCTCCAGAATGCGACGGTGTTTTTCTGCCTTACGGGAACGTCCGATGCGGCCGTTCTCGAAACGGCATTGGAAGGCCTCAACAAGGCCAAGGGCTTCATGCGGCAAGAGCTCGGCAAACGCCTGCGACTGCGCTACGTGCCCCAATTGGCATTCCGCTACGACTCTTCGTTGGACTACGGGCAGAAGATCGAGCGTATACTCAAAGAATTGCATGATCATGAACAAGATAGCACAGAATAACGCCGTCTCCCGGATCCTGGAAGCACTCCAGGGGCGCCACAATTTTCTCGTCGCCACTCACGTGCGTCCGGATGGAGATGCGCTTGGCTCCCTTCTCGCCATGGTCGGCCTACTCCGCAAGCTGGGAAAGAAGGCGGATCCTTACAGCCAGGATCCACCTTCGCCGACGTACTCCTTTCTGCCGGGGACCGAGACCATTCGCCACTCCGTATCGGACCTGTCCGCTTACGACGCTGCCATTTTGGTGGATTGTGGGGACCTGCATCGTGTGGGTCAGGAACTGGAGGCGTCTGTCGCCCAACTGCCGTTCCTGATCAACATTGACCACCATTTGAACGACGCCCCCTATGGAAACGTGCATTGGGTCAAGCCCGATGCGAGCAGCACCTGTGAAATGCTTTTCGATTTGGCCATGAGCATCCCCCTTTCCTTGGATCCCGATGTGGCGACGCTGCTTTACACGGGTGTGATGACGGACACGGGCTCCTTCCGGTTCTCCAACACCACGGAGCGGGTGCTTGATATCGCTAGAAGCTTGGTCCGGGCTGGGGCGGAGCCGTCCTACATTGCCGAGCAGGTCTATGATTCTTCGTCTCCCGAGCGACTGAAGCTGTTGTCACAGGTGCTGACCTCCGTCCGTTTCCTGGCAAAGGACCGCCTTGCGACCGCCGAGCTGAGCCAGAAAATGCTCCAGGATACCGCCACGTCCCCGGCGGACAGCGAAACGTTCATCAACCATCTCCGATCCGTTAAGCCCGTGGAAATGGCAATGTTTTTCAAGGAAGAGAAGGATGGACTGATCAACGTCAGCATGCGCTCCAAAGGAACGGTGGACGTCGCAACTTTCGCCCAACGACAGGGAGGAGGCGGTCATCGTCATGCCGCCGCCTTTCGGGTACGCGGTCACCTGAATGATGTTCGCGTGCAATACACACAGAAGGCGTTGGAATACCTCAACCACGGCACGAATGCTTAGGTCTGTGGTGAATTTTTCCCGGATCCTACGAAAGCTGAGCTCATGGCACAGGTGTTGCTCGATAATGTCGCAATGAAGAACACGCGCTCGACTGACTGCCGCTCCGTTCGAGCTCCATGCGGGATCCTGGTCGTGGACAAGCCCGAAGGACTGACATCGTTCAGTGTTGTCAAAAAGGTCCAGAAATGGCTTCGCCTGGAGAAGGCCGGTCATTGCGGAACGCTCGACCCCTTTGCGACGGGAGCTCTCTTGATCTGCGTAAACCAGGCAACACGAATCTCAGACCTGCTGTCACTCCAGAGCAAGCGCTATCTGGCAACCCTTGAGCTTGGTATCGAGACGGATACGCTCGACCGAACTGGAGAGGTGGTCGGGCGCTATCGAGGTGAGCCCATTCGTGCGGAGGTCCTTTCAAATGCTCTCGAAATGTTCAGGGGAACGTTCATGCAGCAAGTCCCACAGTTCGCTGCCGTTCACGTTGCCGGACGCAGGATGTACGAGTATGCCCGAAACGGTATCCAGGTGGATGCGCCGGTCCGTGAGGTTTGTGTTCACAACCTTGAATTAACCGCGTTTGAGTGGCCGTTCGCCACCTTGGACATTTCCTGCAGCAAGGGGACTTATGTCCGTCAGCTCGGAGCTGACGTCGGACGTCATCTCGGATGCGGGGCCCACCTGAGCAGCCTCCGGAGACTGGAGAGCGGGCCGTTCCGGATCGAGCAAGCTGTGTCTTTCAATGCGCTGTCAGAGCTGAAAAACCCAGAAGAGATTCGAGGACATATCGTACCCATGTCGGAGGCATTAGACCATCTCCCGCGTGTCGTCATGGATGACGAAGGACTGCTCAAGCGTCTCCAGGTGGGGTCCATTGATTCCACCTGGGAAGAGACAGCCCGAAAGGTTTGTTCCCTCGGGTCGACCCCTGTCCGGATCCTTGACGGCAGCGAAGCACTTCGGGCTTTATGGTGGCCCAACCAGCAAGAAGAGCAAGGGCGTAGGCTGAGGGTGTTCGGGAATTGACACCTGTGGAAATCAACCTCAAGCGCCCAACCGTCCTGAAGGGGAAAGCCCGTCGGGGCTTGGTAACCAGAGAACCAGTCAATGGACAAGCAGCGTGTGAAAAGTAGCATGAAGGAGGATCGACCGTGGTCATGACAGCAGACAGGAAGAAGGCAATTATCGAGGATTTCAAACTGCACGCAGGAGATACGGGCTCTCCCGAAGTGCAGATCGCCTTATTGAGTGAGCGCATCACGTATCTCACGGAGCATTTCAAGTTCCACAAGAAGGACCATCATTCAAGGCGAGGGCTTCTCAAGCTGGTCGGCCAGCGCCGCCAGCTCCTCAACTACTTGAAGAAGAAGAACATCGATCGTTACAACACGGTCATCGAACGGCTGGGTCTGCGCCGCTAAAGTACCTCACGCCTTGGGATGTCACGACAGGCATACGGGGTACACAAGGATGGATCAGAGTATGAAATGTTCAGTATCAGTTGAGGTGGGTGGACGTCCGCTCGTTATGGAGTGTGGACACGTTGCAACCCAGGCCAGCGGCTCCGTCATGATGCGATATGGCGACACGGTGGTTCTGGTGGCCGCAACGAAGGAAGACAGGATCCGAGAAGGCATCGATTTTGTGCCGCTCATGGTCGATTATCAAGAGATGAGCTATGCGGTGGGTCGCATACCAGGCGGGTTCTTTCGCCGTGAAATCGGCCGCCCCAGTGAAAAGGAAACCCTGACCTCCCGGCTCATCGACCGGCCCATTCGCCCGCTCTTTCCAAAACGGTATGCGTATGAAACGCAGGTCGTCGCGACCGTGCTATCCGTCGACCTCGAGCACGAGCCCGACGTAATCGCCCTCACGGGAGCTTCCGCGGCCCTGCATATTTCGCCGATTCCTTTCTTAGGACCTGTCGCGGCTGTCCGTGTGGGTCGTCTGAACGGCGAGCTCCTGGTTAACCCGAGCATTCAACAGACCCAGGAAAGCGATCTCAACCTGGTCGTGGCCGGAAGTCGCGAAGCGGTGGTCATGGTTGAAGGGGGGTCGAATTTCGTGAGTGAGGCTGATATCATTGAAGCCATTGACTTCGCTCACAAATCCATCCTGCCTATCCTGGACGCTCAGGATGAGCTCCAGCGACTGGTCGGCAACGCCAAGCAAATGATTACGGCACCTGAGAAGGATTCCGCGCTCCTTGAGGCCCTGAACGGGGCAGCAGCGGAAGAAATGGCGGCCGTCATGACCACGCCGGACAAGATGGAGCGCAGAGACCGGAAGAAGGCCCTCAAGCTGCGGGTGCTGGAAGAGTTCTCCCAGACCTTCCCGGAGCGCACCAAAGAAATCGAGGAGGGTCTTGAAGACCTCGAGAAGGCCACGGTGCGCAAGCTGATGGTCGAGCGCCGCACTCGAATCGACGGGCGCCGGTTCGACGAAATCCGTCCCATTTCCATCGAAGCAGGGCTCTTGCCCCGCACGCACGGCTCGGCGCTTTTCAAGCGCGGCGAAACCCAAGTTCTTGCGGTCGTGACGCTCGGGTCTTCATCGGACGAGCAAAAGATCGAAGCCCTCGCCGGAGAAACCTTCAAATCCTTTATGCTGCACTACAACTTTCCCGCCTACAGCGTGGGAGAGGTACGGCCATTGCGAGGACCTGGCAGGCGAGAGATCGGTCATGGGGCCCTTGCTGAGCGCGCGGTCAAACCGGTCCTGCCTCCCGACGGAACGTTTCCGTACACGATCCGGGTGGTTTCCGAAGTCCTCGAATCGAACGGGTCGAGCTCCATGGCAACGGTCTGCGGCTCCTCCCTAGCCCTCATGGATGCGGGCGTGCCTCTCAAGGACTCCGTCGCGGGAATCGCGATGGGGTTGGTGAAGGAAGGCGATGAATTCATCGTCCTTTCGGACATCCTCGGAGACGAAGATCATCTCGGCGATATGGACTTCAAAGTCACAGGAAACGAGCACGGCATCACCGCCCTGCAGATGGATATCAAGATCTCTGGAATCAACAGGGAGATCCTCGAGCGGGCATTGGCCCAAGCTCGGGTTGGCCGAATCCATATTCTCGGCAAGATGCGCGAGGTCCTGTCCGCTCCGAGACCCGAGCTTTCGCCCTATGCCCCACGCTGCATCAGCATTCAGATCAACCCGGAAAAGATCCGCGACGTCATCGGTCCCGGGGGCAAGGTGATTCGCGGGATCGTCGCTGAAACCGGGGCCAAGATCGACATCGACGACAGTGGACGGGTGGTCGTGATGAGTCCGGATGCGGCCGCCTGCGACAAAGCGATCACCAAGATCAAGCGGTTGACCGAAGAACCGGAAGTCGGCCGCCTGTATATGTCGCGCATTGTTCGTGTCACCGACTTCGGGGCGTTTGCAGAGATCCTTCCGAATGTTGAAGGTCTCATCCACATTTCCCAGCTTGAGCATCACCGCGTGAAGAAGGTGACCGACGTGGTTAACGAAGGCGACGAGGTGCTCGTCAAGGTGATCGAGATCGACAAAGACGGCAGGATTCGTTTGAGCCGCAAGGCGGCTTTGGAAAAGCCCAGTGAGCAATAAAGCATCCCTATGGCTAAGCGGCTCTCGACTCCAGCCTCGTCAAACAGGTGGTCGGGAGTCGCGCCGCTGGGCGCACACCTCTCCGCGCCATCCGAAAATCGAATCGTAATGGACCTGGCCGGCATAGAATGAGACGGCCTGGTCATTCCATGATTCCGTCAGGTCCTGCGCCTTTCGACCACAGCTGGTGAATTTCAAGAACGAAAGGGAGCTATTGTACCAGAAAACGGTGCTCAACAACGGCGTCCGCATCATCACAGAAAAAATCCCGTATGTTTATTCCGTCTCCATGGGCATTTGGGTCAGCGTTGGATCCCGAGACGAGGGCGACAGCGAGCGCGGGATCACTCATTTCATCGAGCATATGCTCTTCAAAGGGACCCAGAAGCGCACCGCGCTGGACATCGCCAAGGAGCTCGACGCGGTCGGCGGCTTCGCCAATGCGTTCACCTCCAAGGAAAATGTTTGCTTTCACGCCAAAGTGCTTGATCGGCACCTGCACCTCGTCGTGGATGTCCTGACGGATATCTTTCTCAATTCCACGTTTTCTCCTCAGGAAATTGAACGAGAGCAACAGGTCATCCTTCAGGAGATCCGGATGATCGAAGATACTCCCGACGAATACGTGCATATCTTGTTTCAGGAGCGCTTCTGGGAGAACAATCCCCTGGGGCTACCTATTTACGGGAGCGCTGAAGCCATTGAGCGAATCGATCGGAATCGGATTCTCGAATACCTGTCGACCACCTTTCACCCCGAGAGAATCGTTATCGCCGCTGCCGGGAACCTCGAGCACCAGGAATTCGTCGATTTGCTCGCCCCCGCCATGGAGGCTCTGGAGAGCTCTCCACGAGTGATGCGGCGGGCTCGCCCATCCGAGCGTGATTTTGTTCAGGTCATCACGAAGGACCTCGAGCAGGTCCATTTGTGCCTGGGAATGCCCGGGACCTCCCAGGTGGATGACGCCCGTTACGCGTGCTACCTGTTGAACGCGATCCTGGGAAGCAGCATGAGCAGCCGGTTGTTTCAAGAGATCCGCGAAAGACGTGGTCTCGCCTACTCGGTCTACTCCTTCGCCAACAGTCACGAAGATACCGGATTGCTCGGCGTGTACGCCGGCATCAGCTCCGAGAACGTCGAGGAGACTCTACGCGTGATTCACGATCAGCTCTCGCTGTTGGCCGTGGAGCCCATTTCAGAAGCGGAATTGAGCGCCGCAAAAGAGCAGCTCAAAGGCAGTATGTACCTCAATGCGGAAAGCACGGATTCCCGGATGAACCGTCTGGCCAAGAACGAGTTCCTGTTCGGACGCTGCGTTCCGTTCGAAGAGAGCGAAGAAAAGATCAATGCGGTTGAGAGAGAGGACATTCTCAAGTGGTTCAAGGAGACTTATGATCCCAAGAACCTGGCGCTGATTCTCCTCGGCCCCTCGGATATCGACACCACCATGTTAGAAAGCCTCATTGGAAGACGAGGTTGAGCGTTCCATGGGCTTGCTGTTTCAAGTTCTTGCGAGCGGATCCAAAGGCAATTCGATCCTCGTTTGCAGCGAAACAACCCGCATCTTGTTCGATGCGGGTTTGAGCGCCAAGGAAATCCTGCGCCGAATCGAGAGCACAGGCTTCGGCGCGAGCGAGCTGAGCGGCATTATCCTGAGCCACGAGCATCAAGACCACGTTCGTGGGGTGGGGACACTCAGCAGACGATTCGACTTGCCCGTCTTTCTGAGCCAGGGAACTCTTGAACAGCTTCCTGCCCAAGTGGGCAAACTCCCCAGCAGGCAGTTGTTTCAAACCGGCACAGCCTTCGCCATCGGCGATCTCCTCATCGAGCCCTTCACGATTTCCCACGACGCCGCCGAACCGGCAGGATTCGTTGTCACCCACAATGGCTCACGTCTCGGTATCTGCACGGACTGCGGGACCGCAACACAGCTCGTGCGCGCACGCCTGAGAGATTGCAGCGCCCTGGTGATCGAGGCGAACCACGACATGCAGATGCTCCTGACCGGCCCCTACCCGGCTGAATTGAAACAGCGAATCCGCAGCCGCCATGGCCACCTTTCAAATGACGATACCTTTCGGTTAATCGAAGAGCTTCTGCACGATCGGTTGAAAACCGTCGTGTTCGCCCACCTCAGTGAAACCAACAACCATCCAAAAATCCTGGAAAAAGCTTACCGTGCTCTGTTAACGCGCGAGGAATGGCGCGGCGTTCGCTTCGAGATCGGCGACCAGCATCATCCGGGTCCCGGGATCGAGCTGAGCTGACATCCTGTCAGCGATACCACGCAATTTCGACCCCACAAGCGCGATCTTGGAGGATCGATCACCCTTAGACCTGTTGATCCACCTCGTGCTATAAGAAGGACGTCGACACGAAAGTCTGAAGATCGCTCACTCCGTCCGGAGCCGTTGTCCCTTTACTCTTGTGAGAATGGTTGCAGCCGTTTGAGGTCGAAGCTATGGCCCGACGCACCTTCATCGACCTGACCAGATCCCTTGACGACACCCTCCCCATCTATCGTTTGGGGAGCTACGCCGACCCTCCGTTCCGATGCACAGAGTGGTGCTCGGTGGCCGAGCAGGGCTTCCGGGTCTCCCGTGTGGAGCTCGGGACTCAGACGGGAACCCACATCGATGCTCCGGCCCATTTCGTTGCCGACGGTCCGACCTTGGATTCCATGCCGGTCCATAAACTGGTCGGCCGGTACTTTCTGATAGACATGCCTGGATGTTGCAGCCAAGACTTCCTGGCGGCAATGACCGGGGCCTACAACGGGGAGCCCATCCTCTTCCTGCGAATGGGAGCCGGTGGGACGTCCCAAATCACAAAGAGCGCTCTGGACCATCTGATTGGGCTTTCTGCTCAGGTTTGGGCTCTTGGAGGTACCGTACTGGTCGAAGGGGCCCCGGAGCTCGAATTTCATAAGCGACTTGCACAGGCCGGCGTTTTTCTTGTCGAGGATCTTGATCTGACCGCGGTCGCTGGAGTACCCAAGCGAGGAGAGCTCTTTGCGTTTCCGTTGAAGCTGATCGGTACAAGCGGCGCTCCGTGTCGTGTGGTCGTAGTCGCCGCACCGGAGGGAACCTGATCGCATTCCTCTGCCCGGTCTCGCCGGCCCATCGGCGACGACACATCGTTTCGGGAGGCTGGCACGGCACGACCCACGCCCCGACATAAGATGCGATTCATACAGGGTTCGAGACATGATCAAGCCCGAGATCACCGCAATCATCGAAAGGGACGCCTATACGCGATTCCTGGGAGCCTCAGTGGAAGCGATCGATTCCGGTTACAGCCGCGTTTCGCTGATCGTGACCGAGTCGATGCTGAATTTCCACGGAATCACCCACGGCGCCGTCGTGTTCGGACTGGGTGACATCGCCTTTGCCGCGGCGAGCAACTCGCACGGGCAGAAAGCCGTGGCCCTCAATGTCAGCGTAACCTTCTTGCGTGCGACCAAGGCAGGGGATCATCTGATTGCGGAAGCGAAAGAGGTGAGCAGGGGAGGTGCTACCGCGCTGTACGACATCATCGTCACCGAGAAGGCGAGCAATGAGCTGGTGGCGCGGAGTCAGGCGCTTGTGTATCGCAAGCGCGAGGCTTTGGCTTAGAGTCGCGTACCAACAGAAATCCCCAGCCTCGCTGAAGCTGGGGATCTTCTTGGACCAGACGACCATCAACTCGCTCGAGCGGCCCCCAGGGCAACACATCTATGCAACCCGCAACTGCAAATAGAGGTCCCCGCGGTGTCGCGTCTGCCCCGAAATCGGCGGCCCCATCTCCTTAAGCCTGAGGCGAGTTCCGGACCGTACGCCGGGCGGGATACGCACTGAAACACGTTTGGACATCCCCCAATGGGGTAGCTCGACCTCAACCACGGCGCCTTTCACGGACTCCCTCGGCGTGATCACGAGCTCATAGGTCACATCTGAATGTCCGGAGGGCTCTTCCACGGAATCCGCCACCCTCTGCGGACCATGAAGCAGTCTCACCGCCTTATCCAGGATGAAGCTGCCGACCTTTTTCCCTGCCTTGGCTAGGAGCGAAATACTCTCTCCCAGCAAGCCCCTGGCAGGCTTTTGATAGAGAGTCTGAGGTGTTGACGAGGCATCCGTTTGAGGAGGCCGGTACCCGTTCGGTTTCTTGCCAAACGTGTACGAATAGCGGAACGTGCGCTGACCACCGGGCCCAAACATCCCATGGAAGAAGATGGTCTTATCTCCAAAAAACATCCGGTTGATGAAGGAATCATCGAAACGGATTCCCATTCGCTGGAATTCCCGCTGCATCTCCGAGAAGACATCTTGACCGTGCCGGCTGCTGAAAAAGTCTCGAAAGATCTCATCCTGTGAATAGCCGAAGCCATTCTGTGAGGACTGTCCGAAACCGTTCGACGACGGCCCGAAGCCAAACTTCCGGTAATTGTCGTATTGGGCTCGCTTTTGTGGGTCGACCAGTACCCCATAGGCCTCGCTGACCCGCTTGAAGCGCTCCTCTGCTCTGGGATTGTTGGGGTTCCTGTCTGGATGCGTTTCAAGCGCCAGTTTGCGATACGCCTTCTTGATGTCTTCAGGTGAGGCATCCGGAGCGATGCCCAGAATCCGATAGTAGTCCACATTAGACATGAGCCGGTGCTCTCCTCAACGCTGTCAAGTCTCTCTCAGCAATCTCATGGTGAGGGCCGGAGCGATCACACCTTTCAAACCCACCGGCCTGCAGCATGCTGTCTGTTTCATCCTCCCAATTTAATGGAAGCAATGTGATTCTTCAAGCGCCCAATCTCGACAAACCAACGAGCTTCACGACAAAAGAAGAGAACAGGATGATAGCCGAAGGGAATTCACCTGAATTTATTTGCAGATTTCACGCCAACCCCCGGTAAATCAATATGGTGCGGATCATCTCGCTTTCAAGAAGACCATCAATCGGCCTGCAGCAGGTTCTGCCGATGGAGGGGCTTCCCTCCTGCACGGCCTCCTGATAAGATCCCGTCCTGCGAGCCCCTCAGGTCTTGACCCTTTCGAGCGCGTCGAACCCCTCCTGTAAAGGAGCGCCTATGAGATTGGAGAGCGGCAATTCCTCGAAACGAGAGACGACCGTGGGATTGCTCATTTTGTTGGCTCTTGGGGGAATCATGTTCTGGGTCCTTCGCACACAATCGCGTTTCGATCCAACGATCATCGCACCCGTTGCCATCAAGGAAAGCCCTGCAACCACAGTTGAACCAACCTCCTCCCAAAGCCAAGTCCTTCAACACGCTCTAGGCCAAGGAATGCGCGCGCTCTCCGCCCCGGAGAGTTTTGGGCCCGACACTCTATCGGAGAAGATCGACGGAAAAGCGGAGCTTTACCTCTCTGCCGGCTTTCAACACATGCTTTGCCAGCGGTTCGTTCGAACCGATGACGCCTCCTCCTGGATGGAGGTTTTCGTCTATGATATGAGTGAGATGCGCAATGCCTTTTCAGTCTACAGCTCGCAACGCCGCGCCGATGCTCAGGAAGATCCATTCACGCGATTTGCCTATCACTCCCAGAATGCGCTGTTCTTCGTCCACGGCCACTATTACGTCGAGATTGTGGCCTCCAGCGAGACGATGCTTAAGGACATGCTCGACTACGGAGCAAATTTCGTTAGGAGTACTCCGGCTCAAACGGGCGGGGAAGTGAGCGAGATGGCCCTTTTCCCACCAGCGGGATTGGACCAGGGGACCATCAGCCTCCTCTCGTCCGATGTCTTCGGGTTCGAAGGCCTCAACCAGGTATTCATTGCCACGTACTCGCTGGACGGTGTCTCCATGACGGCATTCGTTTCCCGTCGGAAGAGCGAGCAAGAAGCGGCCGCCCTCGCGTCGGCCTATGAGACGTTTCTCGTGCAGAACGGGGGCAAGGTGGAGACCCACACCAGCCCGATACCTGGCCTGAAAGTGATTTCCATCCTGGATAGCTACGAGCTGGTGTTGACTCGTGGACGCTACTTCGCGGGGGTCCACGAGGCGGACAAACGAGAGCCGGCGCTCGGGCTGGCCGTTGAGCTTGACAAGACCCTCCAAGGAGCCGCACCGTGATTGAGGACCTTGATGAACATCCGCACACCCGCAGAGAGTTCCTCCTGAGGTCCGTTAAGGCAGGGGCGCTCATCGCCGCTTCGAGCCTCGCAGGATTCCTGCTCCATGATTCCAAGGGGCCCGCAGCCTCATCGGACGGTGATTCAGGCTCGGTTTTGCTGCCGGATTTCTCGATCCCCGGACTCACCAGCCAAATGTGCATTGCCACAGGGGATGACCGGACCCGGACAGTAAATCTTGCACTGAAATCCCTGGGAGGCATTGAGACCTTTGTGAAACAAGGAGATCACGTCCTCATCAAGGTCAACGCGGCCTTCGCGACTCCCGCCATTCTGTGTGCGACAACGCATCCGGACCTTGTATCGGAAGTGGTGCGGCTTTGTATCCATGCTGGAGCAGCTTCGGTCACGGTGACGGACAACCCGATCAATGACCCGGAGAGCTGTTTTGCGCTCACGGGCATCGGCGAAGCCGCTCGATCGTCCGGGGCTCGTCTCGCCTTGCCGCGCCAAACCGACTTCCACCCCACGACGGTTTCAGGAGGCATCCTCATCAGAAAGTGGCCTCTGCTTTATGAGCCTTTCAAGAGAGTCAACAAGGTCATCGGGATGGCACCCGTGAAAGACCATCACCGCAGCGGCGCATCGATGAGCCTCAAGAACTGGTACGGACTCCTGGGAGGCCGCCGGAACATTTTCCACCAGGACATTCATCGCCTGATCCAGGAGCTTGCCCTGATGATCAAGCCCACCTTGGTTATCCTGGACGGCACGTTCACCATGATGACCAACGGGCCGACGGGCGGCTCGCTCGGCGACCTCAAACAGACCAACACGCTGATCGTCAGCACGGACCAGGTGGCTGCGGATGCCTTCGGTGCAACCCTGCTCGGAAGAAGCGCTCAGGACATCCCCTTCATCGGCAAAGCCGCGGAGGCCGGAGCGGGCACTCAGGACTTCGAAAGACTTCAGCCAATCCGGGTAACGGCTTAATCCCGCTGATGCACGTGGAGCCAACTTCTCACGGATGAACGAGGCAGACTCTTCATGCGAATCGTAACGGTCAGGCGAATCAGCCAGACGTTCTTCTTGACTCTCTTCCTCTGGTTTTGCGTGGCGAGCTCCTTAGGGATCGAGTGGTGGCGGCTGAGGGGCTGGCCGATATCCTGGTTTCTGCACCTCGATCCCCTGGTTGCCCTAGGAACCCTCCTTACCACGCAATCGCTTTACCGCGACTGCCTCTGGGCCCTCGCGACCGTGACCATCACGGTGCTTTTGGGCAGGTTCTTCTGCTCGTGGGTCTGCCCTTTCGGTAGCATGCACCACCTGGTTGGTTACCTGGGTAGGCGTGCCAAGCCCGTTTCCGTGCAGAGAAGCCTCAACCGTTTTCGTCCGGCTCAATCGGTCAAGTACTCTATTTTGATTGTTCTTCTAGCGGCTGCAGCCGGCGCCTTGCTTGCCCGCTTCGCTCGAATTGGTCTATCCGGACCCATGCCGGCTGTGGGGCTCGTGGCCGTGAGCCTCATGGCGGCTTTCTTCGCTGCAAAGAAGACGACCAAGCGGAGCGCTCGCATCACCTCCGCAATCATCGCCCTCACGGGTGTTTGGGCGGCGTTGGCATCGTTGTACGCGGTTGACCGCATGATCGGCGCAACGCTTCAAACTGGCCTCCTCGACCCGATTCCCCTGGTGTATCGGTCGGTCAATCTGGTCCTTCTTCCACTGGCCGATTCCGGGCTTCTCAAGATCAGCGTGAGCCAACGCTTCTATGAAGGAGCGTGGCTCATCGGATCGATTTTCGTCACCGCGATTCTTCTCAACCTCAAGATCCCTCGATTCTATTGCCGATTCGTATGCCCTCTGGGAGCACTCTTCGGTGTGCTCGGGAAGTATGCTCTCTGGAGAGTGGGCAGGACATCGGCTGGGTGCACTGAGTGCGGTCTGTGCGAGGCCCATTGCGAAGGAGGCTGTGAGCCTCTCGGAACGATTCGGGTCAATGAGTGCGTGCTGTGCATGAACTGCCTGGACGACTGCCGGCACCAATGCATCACTTACAGCACCAGACCCTCGGCATCCGGAGAGTACTCTTCCCCCGATCTCTCACGGAGGCGCTTCACCGTTGCGGTGGCCTCGGGCGTCGCGGCGGTTCCCCTCATGAGGCTGGGTGGACATCTGGAATCAAACTGGAATCCAGAGATCATCCGCCCACCAGGTGCTTTGGCGGAGGCGGACTTCCTGGCCAGATGCTTGAAGTGCGGCCAGTGCATGCGGGTCTGTCCGACGAACATCATTCAACCAGCCGGCCTGGAAAGCGGCATTGAAGGTCTCTGGACGCCGAGGCTGAATTTTCGCATCGGCACGAGCGGCTGCCAGCTCAATTGCGTGGCGTGCGGTCACGTGTGCCCCACGGCCGCGATCCGTCCCATCAGCCTCCCGGAAAAGCGCGGCCTGCTTGAATACGCCGCGTTGGGACCCATCCGGCTGGGCATGGCCTTCGTGGACCGTGGCCGCTGCCTCCCATGGGCTATGGACAAGCCCTGCATCGTGTGTCAGGAAAACTGCCCCGTGAGTCCCAAGGCGATCTTTGTGCACGAAGTCTTCGAGACTGTACGCGGGGGAATCGTGCATGTCGCAAAGACTTCTGAATCATCCATCGATTTGCGGAAAGCCACCCTCAAGGCCGCGCAATTCGCTACGGGCGACTATCATCTCAGGATCGTTGCCGACGGCATGGAAAAACGCTACCTTATCGGAGCCAACACGGACCACACGATCTCTCTTCCCGACGGCCGGCGGTTCGATGAAGCTCTGCCCATTGGCTCTGCGGTTGAAATCCAGGTCCGGCTTCAGCGCCCGCAAGTCGATCCTGAGCGCTGCATCGGCTGCGGCGTTTGCGAGCACGAATGCCCCGTGACCGGACGTCGCGCCATCCGCGTGACGGCCGAAAACGAATCCAGAAGCCGCAAGCGGTCCCTGCTCCTCTGAGCGCGCTTCGCTCTCGCGGAAACCCAAAGACGATCGGTTTGAATACGGTATCGGGGGATAGCATGGCCATCCAAGTCTTTTCCGCGCTTCCGAGGCTCTGCATGAGCCGCACTCACCAACGAAACCGATAGGATGAGCTCGACAGACAAAGGAGAAGAGGCATGAGCAACCAGAAGGACCTGAGTCGAAGGGATTTCATGAAGCTGACCGGTGCTGTCGGGGCCGGTTCACTGTTCTCGGGAGGAAGATCGCTGGCGCAGACAACCGAGGGGGGCTCCGATGCTGCCAAGGAAGGCAGCACGGTACCGACTCGTCCGTTCGGAAAAACCGGTGTTCAGGTGTCAATGCTGTCGCTGGGAGGCATGTTCGACATCCCCTCCAATCAGCTGCTTCTGAAGCAGGCGCTCAAGTGGGGGGTCACCCACTGGGATACCGCAGACTGTTATGAAGGGGGAAAGAGCGAGCTCGGCATCGGACAGTTCTTCGCGAAGTACCCTGAAGCGCGCAGGCAAGTCTTCCTGGTCACCAAGTCGGATGACCGGGACTCGGCAGGGATGACCAAGCTTCTCAACCGCTCTTTGGAGAGGCTGAAGACCGATTACGTGGATCTCTATTTCATCCACGGCATGAGCAAGCTGAGCGAGATAGGCCCCGAGACCAAAGCGTGGGCTGAGAAGGCCAAATCGGAAGGCAAGATCAAATTCTTCGGGTTCAGCACGCACAGCAACATGGAAGATCTCTTGCTTGGGGCGTCCAAGCTCGGCTGGATCGACGCCATCATGATGACCTACAATTTCCGCATCATGCATCAGGACAAGATGAAGGCCGCTGTCGATGCCTGCGCGAAGGCAGGCATCGCCCTCACCGCCATGAAGACCCAGGGGGGTGGGTCGATCAAACAGGAAAGCGAGGCGGAGCTGGAGATGGCCGGCAGGTTTCTCAAGGCCGGATTCAATGACAAGCAGGCAAAGCTGAAGGCCGTCTGGCAGAACGAAAAGATCGCCAGCATTTGCTCCCAGATGCCGAACATCACCATCCTCATGGACAACATCGCCGCTGCGCTTAACCGGACGAAGCTTTCCGCCGAGGATTACAGACTGCTGGACCGCTACGCATCGGAGACGTGCACAAGCTATTGCGCCGGGTGCGCCCACCTGTGCGAATCGGCCATGGACAGCGCCATCCCGGTGCGGGATGTGATGCGCTGTCTCATGTATTTCCACACCTACGAGGAGCGTGATCGAGCGCGGGCCCTTTTCGCTGGGCTCCCGAAGCCAATCCGTGAAAGCATCGATTCGCTCGACTTCAGTGCGGCAGAGAGGATTTGCCCTCAACGCATTCGCATCGGACGCCTGATGCGTGAAGCCGCCACGGTACTGGGTTAGCCTCTCCTGAGCTCCGGTCGGCAGCGCCGCCCTTCCTGGCGGCGCCCGACACGATCTCAAAAATGACGTGTGCAGCCTTGCTCCACCGTCACAGACAGATGCTCTGCCCCTGTCATTCCTTCAATCCGTGCAGACCCCGCACCGTCTGCAGGACGCGTCATCCGGACATCCCGGGCTTTCCCTCCCTTCAAGGGCCCTTTGGTACTCATCCCAGAGAAACCCTCTGTTGATCCCCATATCCAGTATTTCCCAGGGAAAGGGCTCGTCCTTGGATCGCTCCCGCATCACGAAATAGTCAGGATTGAAAGGGACTTCCTTCAATGCCTGACTCCAGCCCTTGCCTTCAAGGGCCACGATTTCCAGCAGACGGCTCACCCTCCGGTCCCCTCGTGCCAAGAGCGCCTGCACGTACGCCCACTTAGGAAGATCAAAATGGACACGCACATTGGCGACCTTTCTGAGAGCGGTCTGAATCCAGCGCGCCTTTTCCTTCAGCTCGTGGACGCCCGCAAACGCTGCCCATTGGAAAGGAGTCCAGGGCTTCGGGACAAAGGAATGGATGCTGAGAGTGATCGTTCCCATCCGTTTCTGCCCCTTGCTCTGCTTCAGTACGGTATGCTTGATGCGCTTGGTGAGCTCGACAATGGCTTCAAGGTCCGGCAGCGTCTCGGTCGGAAGCCCAATCATGAAGTAGAGCTTCAAGTGCAGGATCTTCCGCTCGGTCAAACGCTCCGCCGCCCGGAAAACCGCTTCATCGGACAGATGCTTGTTGATGACCCTCCGGAGCCGCTCGGACCCGGCTTCCGGTGCAATGGCGACAGCCTGATGAGCGCTTGCATCGAGGGCCGCGAGGACTTTATCGTCCAGAGCGTCAGCTCGGAGAGACGAGAAGGAGAGCGATCCGCCCCGTTCGAGAAGGGACGAGCATAGGATATCGATTTCGGGATGATCCGACACTGCCGCGCCGACCAAACCGATCCGCTTTGTAACCTCCATATCCTTGGCGACCGCATCGACCAAGCGATCGGCCGAATGCGAACGAAATGGTCGATAAACATAGCCGGCGGCACAAAACCGACAGCCACGCCCGCAGCCGCGTCCTATCTCGAGAAGCAGCACATTGCTGAATTCGGTGTCCGGCGTTAGCACCACCGTTTTGCAGGGTACAGCACCATCCAAATCAGCCCTCAGGACAGCCACGCGCTCGGGCGCGCCCGAGGCGGCAATGGGATGCACCGTCCCCATTGTGCCGTCCTTGTCCACACCAGGCTCATAGAGCGACGGAACATAGATGCCGGGAACATCGCAGGCCAGTTGTCGCAGCCACTCGCCGCGCTTTACGTCCAAGGGTGGATGCGCGCGCACGAAGGTCAGAAAACAAGGCAGGATGGCTTCGGCCTCCCCGGCAAAACAGAAATCCATGAACGGCGCCATCGGCTCAGGATTCAGGAACGAGGCCACACCGCCCATTGCCACCAGGGGGGCTCCGTCAGGTCGGTCGGTTTGCCAAATGGGAATGCGCCCGAGATTCAGGATCTCGAGCGCATTCGGGTAGTCATTTTCAAAGGGGAGGGAGAAGAATAAAAAATCGAAATCGGACAAGGAACGCCGAGACTCAATGCTTACCAGACTCCCAGAGCCGCGGCGAAGCTCCTGCAGATCCTCCTGGTCCGGGAGAAAGACCCGCTCACAAAGAAAATCGTCGGGCTCATTCAACGCCCCGTACACCGCCTGAAGCCCCAGATTCGACATGCCCACCGCATAGCGATTCGGGAAAATCAGGGCTATCCGGACACGACCGCCCCATGCCTTGTGCACCGCACCGTGCTCTTCTGCGCGGCGTTGATGGAACTGCGATCTCAGTCTTCGTGCCATAGAGGTCTTCTAAGGGGCGCTCGCGGTTTCCACCGCGCAGCGCGATGCCTCGAAGCTTTGCGGCTCACTGCGAGCCCGACCGAGAATTCTAATCGGCCTGCCGACGAATGAACGTCGGTATACTAAGATCCTCTTCTTCGGGGGAGGCCCCGGTCAGCTTCTGAAGAAAAGTCCTTTTTTTTGGAGCCGGTTGCTGTTCAGGGGCCACAGGCTCCTTCATGGATCGGTGACGTACAATCGTCGGGATTTCCAGGTAATCGTAGTTCAGCTCCGGGATCCGGCCGTCCGGCTTGATGCGCTTGGGACGCGTCTGAGACGGCTCCGCCTTCTGGACCTGCTCTTTCTTCCCGATTCCCGTGGCGATCACCGTCACCCGGACTTCATCCTCGATGTCCATATCAATGGAAGTACCCAGGATGATGTTGGCTTCGTCGTCCATCTCCTTGTGGATGATGGAGACCACTTCTTCAAATTCATGCATGGCCAAGTCGTGGCCGCTGGTGATGTTGATCAGAGCGGCACGGGATCCATGAATCGAGATGTCTTCAAGCAGAGGGCTGGAAATGGCCTGCTGCGCCGCCTGGGACGCACGCCCTTCTCCCTGGCCGATACCCGTTCCCATCAGGGCCATTCCCCGTTCGCTCATCACGGCCCGCAGGTCGGCAAAATCGACGTTGATGTAACCCGGATGGGTGATCAGATCCGAGATGCCCTTAACCGCATAAAGCAGCACATCGTCAGCCCTTCGGAACATTTCGAGGAAAGTCGCCCGCCGATCCGCCAGGCACACCAATCGGTTGTTGGGAATGGTGATGAGCGTGTCCACGGCATCGTAGAGGGAGCGCAAGCCGTCTTCCGCATTGCGCTGACGCACCTTCCCTTCGAAGGCAAACGGCTTCGTCACGACAGCAACCGTAAGAGCCCCAATGTCCTTGCACACCTGGGCCACGATCGGAGCACCACCTGTCCCTGTGCCCCCACCCATTCCCGCAGTGATAAAGACCATGTCGCTGCCCTCAATGGACGCTCGGATTTGATCAAGATCCTCTTGGGCAGCCTTTGTGCCTGTTTCGGGGTTGCCACCACACCCGAGTCCACGAGTCAGGTTGTTCCCAAGCTGAATCTTCGTCGGGGCGAGATTCCTTTCGAGTGCCTGGAAGTCGGTATTGGCAGCGATGAACTCCACTCCATCAAGACCTGCGCTGATCATGTTGTTGATGGCGTTTCCACCTCCACCGCCGATCCCCAGGACTCTGATCTTGGCTCTCGTTGTTATGGTTTCCATTTTCTTCGTCTTCCCCCTCATTGGTTCCCCTAGCATCTGGAGAGCTCCTCTCGATACCGTCTATCACGCTTCAGACGATCGAGATGGAAACCCCGCTGATAACGACCGAATGGTCGGGATCCTCACGGCTCGTCGGTCTACCAGAATTCCTTGAACCAGCGCCGCATGGTCGCAAGCACCTTGGCGAACAGGTTCGGTTCTTCGATGGGGCGTTTAACACCCCCATGCTTCCCTCCGTAGAGGAGGAGTCCCGTGCCGGTCGCGTAGATCGGGTTTTTCACCATGTCGCCGAGCCCTCCGAAACGATAGGGGACTCCCACCCGCACCGGCATGTCAAAGGTACGCTCAGCCAATTCCCGAATCCCCTGCAGGAGGGAGACGCCTCCCGTCAGCACCACTCCAGCATGGAGAGACTCGGCATACCCGGATCGCACGAGCTCCCATTCGATGATCTTCATGATCTCTTCAACGCGCGCTTCGATAATCTGCGTGAGTATGGACTGTGATAGCTGGCGCGGCTTTTGGCCCCCCACGGAGGCCACTTCGATCACCTCCTGCGGGTTCACCCATTCCACCAGCGCACAACCGTATTTCTTCTTGATCTTTTCTGCCTCCTCCATCGAGGTACGCAGTCCCACGGAAATATCCGACGTGATGTGATTCCCTCCCAGACCGACCACACATGAGTACCGGATGGCATGGTCCAGGAAAACAGCCACATCACTCGTACCTCCACCAATGTCGACCAGAGCGACCCCCAAATGCTTCTCGTCCGTGTCGAGCACCGACTCACTCGACGCCAACGATTCCAGGACCACGTCCTGAACGTGAAGGCCGGCCTTTTCGCAACACTTTACCACATTCTGCACCGCACTCACCATCCCGGTGATGATGTGCACCTTGGCTTCCAGCCTAACCCCCTGCATTCCCAAGGGATTGAGGATTCCCTCCTGGTCGTCCACGATGAATTGCTGAGGCAGCACATGCAGGACTTGTCGATCGTAGGGCATGGCGACGGTCCTCGCGGCATCCATCACGCGATCGATATCCACCTGCGTGACCTCGCGGCTCTTGATGGCAATGACACCATGACTATTCAGACTTTGCACATGCGTGCCCGCCACGCCAGCATAGACAGAGGAGATCTCGCAGCCCGCCATCAACTCGGCTTCCTCAACAGCCTTCCGAATGGAATTGACCGTCTGATCGATATTGACGACGACCCCACCGCGAAGTCCCACGGACGGATAGCTGCCAACACCGACGATGTCGATCCCTTCCGAAGTCACCTCGCCTACCACGGCACAGATCTTGGTTGTGCCGAGGTCGAGGCCCACTACCAGCTCCTCTCCTCTCTTTCCCATCGACGTCCTCTTGCCCCTCCGATTCAAAGCTCACCAACAACTGGTTGTCTGCTTGGCCCCCTTCTACCCGGAGTGTCAGCTCTTCAAGTCACATTGCCCACCTAGTGCTCTTCAACGTTGTTTCGCAACGTACTCCCCTTTGATTCCCCCTCGAGGGGGGTTGCAGGGGTGTTCTCTTGCCCGGCATAACTTCCTTGACGGAGCACGAGCAGGCCGTCCCTGCGACATCCGTGTCGCCAACCCTTCACTGGTCTTTCCAATCCGCTCGGTCTCAGATCCCTTTCGGTACCGGGAAATTACCGGAAACGTAAGCTCTGCCCGGGTAATCGAGATCGATTCGCGTTACGACATCCAGGACCTGGCGCTCAGCCAGAACCGCGAGGATCCGCTGGAGCCGATCCAGCTTCTGCTCGTAATAGTCCCATCCCATTTCGATAGGGATCGCCTTCTGTGTGGTGTAGAGGACATACCCGTCATCCTTGTGCCAGCGGCATTCGGATATCTGATTCAAAGGCATCCAATTTTGGGATCTCGTCAAGGCCTCAATCAACCGAGTGAAGGGCTCTAAAGGCTCCGGCGGCAAAAAGGCCCCCTGTTTGAGACTCATCCCCGAAAACCCCGTTACCAGAAGCAGCTTGGGGTACTGTTCCACATTCGCCTTGAGAAAGAGCTTCCCTTCCGCATCGAGGAGATAGAATTCGTCCGCGTACGCGATGGCAACCGGCTCGCGCTCGGTCAACTCGACCACGAGGCGACCCGGCAGGTCCACTCGCACCACCGTAGAGCGTACCCACGGCAAGGACTCCGTCTTCTTCGCAAGCTCCTCCAGGTTCAGATTTAGAATGCATGCATGGCGCGGCACCCCTAAGGCATTCAGCACTTCCTTGCGATCCAGGTGCTTGAGGCCGAGGATTTGAATCTCGTCCACGCGTAGCCAGGGAGCATCGAGCAGCGCGAAATAGGAGTGTGCGAGAGCGGCGCTCAAGATCAGGATCAGGGGAACGCATAAGCTCAAAAACAACACAACCTTGATTCGCGACACCCATCGTCTGATCTGTGCCTGTCGGTCCGCCCGATACCGGTTGCGCTTCGTCCCCATGGCTGTAAACCCGCGCCAGATCTTAGTGTTCAGGCCATCCAAGGCCGGAACGCTTTAGCCTACAATATTTGAATTTCCCGTTCGAGACAAACCCCAAATTCCTCGAGAACCAGCTTTTCTATGTGCTCAATCAAGTCAAGGATGTCTCTCGCTCGCGCATTCCCACGATTTACAATCCAGTTCGCGTGTTTCTCCGATACCTCCGCATCGCCGACCCGAAAACCCTTCAATCCAGCCCGATCGATAAGAAATCCGGCTGAAAATCCCGGAGGATTCTTGAAAATACATCCCGCTGATGCCAAGGCTAACGGTTGCGTCCTCATTCGCAGCCGCATCTTCTCCGAAAGCATGTGTCTGGCCAGGTCGCCATTCTGCGCGAAGCTGAGCCGAAAACCTCCGCTCAAGACGATCCAACCCTTCGACAAGCCCATGCTCCTGTAGACCGGTGACAGGTCTTTTCGATCCAGCCTGATCCGACCGCCGCGCTCATCCAGCACTTCGATCCAGCTAAGCACATCCGCCAAGCATCCGTCCCCGGTCCCAGCATTCATGACCAGGGCCCCCCCTACGGTCCCGGGAATGCCCACCATGAACTCGAGGCCGCTGAGCCCCTCCTCCATGCAGTAGCGCAACAAGCGGCGGGTTCGAGCTCCCCCCCCCACTGTCACATCCACGCCGTGATCTCCCTGTCGGTCCGATCGAGAGATCTCCTTGCAGCACTGGGTCAGCTGAATGACCAACTGATTCAGCCCCCCGTCCGGGGCGAGAACATTGCTGCCCCCCCCGAGCACCACATAAGGAATCCCTCGGGCACGCGCTCTCCCGATCACCTGGATCAGAGCCTCCTCCGTGTCCGGTCGCACCAGGCATCGTGCCAACCCCCCGACGCGAAATGTCGTGTGACGGGAAAGCGGCTCATTCCATCGCACCTCGAGGCCGGGCAGGCCTTCCACGATGCTCTCCCAGGCTCCTTCCGTCATGAATCCCTCAACCACGCGACCAGCTCTTCTCCAAGCTGCCAGACACTGCCGGCCCCTAGAGTCATGACCACATCTCCTGGCGCCACAATCGTCTTCACACGCTCGAGCGCCTCCGCGACCGTCGGACAAAAATGGAGATCGTGGTGCCCGTGGGCTGCGATTTCTTGCGCAAGCCGACTTCCGGTGATGCCGGGGATGGGCTGCTCACTCGCCGCATAGATCTCCGTGAGGTACAGTACGTCCGAGTGATAGAAGCAGCGCGCAAACTGCTCCATCAACGCCTTCGTCCGGGTGTAACGGTGCGGCTGAAACACGACGATGCGACGCCGATCCGGGAAACAATTGGCAAGCGTTTCGAGAACGTTTCGGATCTCGGTCGGATGATGCCCATAATCATCCAGGACCGTGATGCTCTTCTCCTCTCCCTTGATCTGGAACCGGCGCTGCACGCCGGTCATATCCCTTAGCCCCGCCTGAATGCTTGGCCAATCCAGATCCAGCTCACGAGCGACCGCCACCGCCGCGAGCGAATTCAAAACATTGTGCCGCCCGGGAATGCGAATTTCGATCTCCCCCAGTTCCTCGCCCTTCCAGAAGGCCCGATAGGTCGTCGATAGGCCCTTCGATCGAACATCCCGTGCCTGAAAGTCCGCCTGGGAAGAAAAGCCGTACGTCACATAACGCTTTCCGATTTTCGGAAGAATCGTCTGGATGTTCTCATCCTCCAGACACAAGACGGCCTGGCCATAGAAGGGTATCTTTTTGATGAACTCGAGAAAGGTCTGCTGAATGTGATCCAAGTCCCGGTAATAATCGAGGTGCTCCAAGTCGATGTTCGTCACAACCGCAATCGTCGGAGGAAGCATCAAGAAGGTTCCGTCACTCTCATCGGCCTCCGCGACCATGAAATCGCCGTGGCCAAGCTTGGCGTTCGTTCCCCAGGCGTTCAGCTTGCCGCCGATGACGACCGTTGGGTCCAATCCACCCCGCGCCAGCACGGTTGAAACCATCGAGGTCGTCGTTGTTTTTCCGTGAGCCCCCGCCACCAGCACGGAGTATTTCAAGCGCATCAACTCAGCAAGCATTTCCGCCCTACGAATCACGGGCACCTTCCCCAACTGTTTGGCGGCCTTGACCTCGGGATTCTCCGCGGAAATAGCGGACGAGAGGACGACCACGTCCGCGCCTTTGACGTTCTCGGCCGCATGGCCGATGTGGACCTTGGCTCCGAGACCCTCCAGGCGGCGCGTCAGGTCCGTTTCCCGCAAATCCGAGCCGCTCACCTGATAGCCCAGGTTGAGAAGCAGCTCGGCGATGCCGCTCATCCCGATTCCACCGATCCCCACGAAATGAATGCGCTGATACCGCTTGAACATGTTATTCGACTCGCTGTTGACTGCTACGCGCAATGTTCATCAATATTCCCATCGCCAGGCAGTTCGCCGTGAACGCGCTGCCGCCATAGGACAAAAATGGAAGCGGCAGCCCCTTGGTCGGAAAGAGTCCGAGCACAACGCCCATGTTGAGGATCGCCTGCAGCGTCAGCATCATGGTCAGTCCAAGGGCAAGCAGTGTTCCCAGGTAGTCCGGCGCCGATCGAGCGATCTTGACTCCCGTGGTGAAAAACCAGAAAAACAGCAGCACAACGGCCACGATCCCCAGAAGCCCGACCTCCTCACCGATCACGGCGAAGATGAAATCCGTAAACGCTTCGGGAAGATAGAACAGCTTTTGCTGGCTGGCTCCAAGTCCCTTGCCGAGCCAGCCGCCCGTCCCCACGGCGATCCAGGCCTGAATGAGCTGATAACCCGAATCCAGCGGATCCGTCCAGGGGTCCAGAAAAGAGGTGATCCGCTCCCATCGGTACGGAACGTGGTAAACCGCCTTATAGAAGCCAAGGACCCCCACCGGCACAAGCATGAACAGATGCCGGAGCGGAACGCCTCCCACCGTCAGCAGCAGAACGGTCAGGCAGCCGATCATGAAGGTCGTCCCGAAGTCCGGCTCCAGCAGGAGCAAGATGGCAAGGACTCCACACCAGAACATGTGCGGAATGAAACCGCTCCCAATGTTCTTGACACGGTCCTGCTTCCTGCAAAGCGAGACACTAAGAAAAACCACCCAGACAACTTTGGCGTATTCCGCGGGCTGAAGCAGGAAGACCTTCAACTGAAACCAGCGTCTGGCCCGGTTGATTTCGACGCCGAGGCCAGGAACAAGCACCAGCACGAGTGCCCCGACAGCTGCCAGAAGCATCCATGGCGCCCAATCCGAATAGAGCCGGTAAGGGATGCACCGAACAACCAGCAGCGTCACGAGCCCCAGGACCATGCAGAACAACTGCTTGTAAAGATACGGGTTCGTCGAGTGAACATGCTCCGCGCTGTCTGAGAGACTCTTGAACGCCACGCTCGAGCTGGCACTGTAGATCATGATCAAGCCCGCCACCACCAGGAGGCTCACCTGAATCCAAAGCGCCACTTCCATTGGAAGCCCAAATCGGACCTGGGCCGAACGTTCGTTCGGAGACCCGTTTGTGACGTAGGCTGGAGCGTCCGCGATCGATCTCGACATGACTCAATCCGTCAGATGATGGGTTGGCTCTCCCCGGAGCACGCCTCACGCACCCGCTGGGAGCTCAAGAACCAGCTTCTTGAAATGATCGCCTCTCTGGGCATAGCTCGAGTATTGATCAAACGATGAGCACGCCGGAGAGAGGAGAACGATGTCTCCCGATGCCGCTCGTCCGAGCACGGCATTTAGAGCACTTGGGAGATCCGGGACCGTGAGGGTATCAAGATAGCTCCCCAATGCCTCCTGAATCCGCGGAGCCGCCTCGCCGAAGGCAATGACCCCTTTCCCATTGGCTCGCATGGGCTCAATCAGGGGCGCGTAGGACCCCAGCTTGTCTCGCCCGCCGAGCAGCAGCCAGACGGGTGCGTTGAAATTCTCCAAAGCCTTCTGCACAGCCCCGACGTTCGTGGCCTTGGAATCGTCATAAAACGCAATGCCCCGCCACGTGCGAACCCATTCCACCCGGTGGGGCAAGCCGGCATACTGCTCAATTTCCTGCTGTATCACCGAGGCATCAACTTGAAAGGCCGCAGCCGCCAAAGCAGCGGCCATGATGTTCTCCTCGTTGTGCACCCCTTTTAGCGCCACGCGCTCCAGCTCCAGATTGAAGGAAGGTCCCTGGGGCACCCGGATGCAGATCTGATTGTCTCGAACAAACGCGGCACCGTCGTCTCGTCTTCGGCTATAGGACCAGACCCGGCTCCCGATCTCGCCCATGCGCGAGGCGCAGACAGCGTCGTCCCCATTTACGATGGCGATCCCGTCTCTCCCCTGACGTTTAAAGACGGACAACTTGGAATCCGCATACGCTTCGAAGCTTTCGTACCGGTCGAGATGATCTTCCGTGATGTTGAGGAGGATGCCCACGTCCGGGCGGAAATGAGTCGCCGTATCCAACTGAAAGCTGCTCACCTCGAGAACGAGCAGCTCCGCTTCTCCCCCGTTCAGGATCCATTGGCTGAGCGGCGTGCCGATGTTGCCTCCCACAAACACATGTCTTCCTGCTCGTCGGAAGACCTCCCCGATCAACGAGGTTGTCGTCGTCTTGCCGTTCGTTCCCGTGACCGCCAGTGTCGGGCGGTCCACCTGGCGCCAGGCCCAGTCGAGCTCGCCAACAATCCCAACACCCTTCTTCCTGGCAGCAACGAGAGGCTCGATGTCCAACGGAATGCCGGGACTGACCACAATCAGATCCACATCCAGAAAATCGTCCACATGATGGGGCCCGAGCGAGAACCTGCACCCCATGTCACGGAGCGACCTGAGCTCCCCGCCCAGCTCGCTCTCTGCGCGCAGATCCGCTCCCACCACCTTGATCCCCCTCCGGAGCATCAACTCGCACACGGAGCGGCCTGAAACCCCCAGGCCGACAACCAGAGCTTTTTCGATGTGTGGCAGGGATCTTTCGTTCGACAGCGGACTCATTCCAACCTCAAAATTCCTTGTACAATCCGTTCCATGGTCATGCCACGGGAGCCCTTGACCAGAATCCAGGCTTCTTCGGGGCAATGGTCGCGTATCCAGTCCACGGCGGCCTCGTGAGTTGGCACGTGGGTCCAGTGTGCCGCTGAAAACCCCGACCATACCGCGCCATGACCAATCTCACGACCGGTCTCGCCAAGCGTGATGAGATGAGCCAGGTCGCGTCCCCCGATCGCTTCGCCCACCCCTTGGTGCAGGGCGACACTGTCTTTCCCAAGCTCCCGCATGTCTCCCAGGATCGCGACAACGGGCCGACCTCCGCTCGCCGACAGGACCGATTCGATGGCAGCCAGCATCGATCGTGGGTTCGCGTTGTACGTATCGTCCACCAGCATTCTCCCGTGGGAAAGCCGGTGCAGCTGCATGCGTTGCTGCACCGCCTGATGCGCCGCCAAACCGTTCGCGATGCTCTCGATGGGCTCCCCGATTCCCCAGGCGACCGCAGCCGCGGCAACCGCATTGTGAACCTGGTGCGCTCCCAACACAGGAAGCCGAATCGCAATGGTTTGAGATCCCAAGGCAAGAGAAAAGGTGGAGAAGCCCTCGCTGAATCGAACGGGACTCGACAGCCGTACGTCCGCACGAGGGTCCGTACTTGAAAAGGTGACGACCCTTGCTTTCAACGTTCTGGCGCGTTCTGCGATGAGCTCGTCGTCCAGGTTCACGACAGCCAGATCGTTCGTCGTGAGGTGAGTCAGGAGCTTCCCCTTTTCCTCGAGAATCTGGTCCAGCGACCCCAGTCCTTCCAAATGGGCGGGGTGGATGTTGGTCAGGAGCCCGACCGTGGGACGGCTGATGTCGACAAGACGGCTCATCTCACCGAGGACGTTGATTCCCATCTCCACAACAGCCGCTTCGTGGAGGCCGTCGAGGGAGAGCAGCGTCAGCGGAACGCCGATGAGGTTGTTCAAGTTACCGGGATTTTTTAGGACGTTTCGCCGTTGCCCGAGGATTCTCGCCACCATCTCCTTCGTGCTCGTCTTACCATTGCTTCCTCCGATTCCGACGACCGGAATCGCAAACCCCAAGCGGTGCTCACGGGCCAGGAAGCCCAAGGCGCTAAGCGTGTCCTCCACTTCGATGATGGCAGTTCCCTCGCGATGGTTAAGATGCATCGCGCCCAGCTTTTCACGGCAGAGGACAACCGCACTGACTCCAGCATCGATCGCGCCCTGAGCAAAATCATGCCCGTCAAACCGCTCGCCTTCAAGCGCCAGGAAGCACGCACCCGGCTTCAGCCGACGGGAATCCGTGGAGATCTCGGTTACCGGGGTCTCGGGACTGCCGCACCGCAGCACCCCTCCCGAACCGGCCACAATCTTCCCGACGCTCCAGCTCATGATCCCTTCCTCGCCATGGTGTCCCGAACCACGATCCGATCATCGAAAGGCAGCACTTGCGAGCCCACGATCTGGTAGGTCTCGTGGCCCTTTCCACCGATGAAGACGATATCCCCCGTCTGAGCGCATTCAAGAGCGAGCTCGATGGCTCGGCGGCGATCAACCTCCACCACGTATCCGTTGCGAGCAATTGAGGACGGATTCGACTCGAGCCGCTTCCAGCCCGTTTCCCGAACGCCGTTCTCGATCTCAGCGACAATCGCCTCGGGTTTTTCGCTGCGGGGATTGTCGCTGGTCAGAATAACCAGGTCTCCCCAGCGGGCTGCCATCTTGCCCATGAGGGGACGCTTGCCGCGGTCCCTGTCCCCACCGCATCCGAAAACAACGATGAGCCGGTTGGGGGTCATCTCCCGGAGGCACTCGAGCGCCTTTTCCATGGCATCTGGGGTGTGCGCGTAGTCGACAACCACGGAAAAGCCCGCGTCGGGCGGCAATGGAACAGGCTCGAGCCGACCGTCGACCGACGTCACCGCGGCGAGTCCCCGTGCAGCCACATCCGGATCAAGACCAAGCGCAAGGGCCGTGGTCGCCGCTGCAACGAGATTGTACAGGTTTAAGCGGCCGATCAACCGAGACCGCAGCTGGAGGAGGCCTTTCGGCGTCGATACGATCGCCTTGATGCCAGCGGGTGTGAGCTTGGCTTCGGACACCCAAACAGCAGCGTCCCGGCTCCGGATTGAGTAACTCCAGCAATCGCTCTTCAGCAACTTGATCAGACGCTCTCCGTATGGATCGTCAGCATTGACGACCGCGATTCCCTTGCCCCGCTCATCACACCGTACGTATTCTCTAAACAGGCGGGACTTGGCGTCGAAGTATTCTTCCATGGACGCGTGGAAGTCCAGGTGATCCTGAGAGAGGTTCGTGAAGACGCACGCATCAAAACCGCATCCCTCCACCCGCCCCAGAGCCAACGCATGAGAAGAAACCTCCATCACCACGTGCGTCACCCCGGCTCCGAGCATGTCCCTGAGCAGGGATTGGAGATCCAAGGATTCAGGGGTCGTCATGGGCGCCTTGCGCACGGCCCCCCCCCACCGGTAGGCCAACGTACCCAAGACTCCCACCGAATGACCCGCACTTCGGACAATGGACTCGATCAACAGCGACGTGGTCGTCTTTCCGTTGGTTCCCGTGATACCGATCAGACGAAGCTTGCGCGCCGGGTGGTCATAATAGTTGGCGGCAAGATGTGCAAGGGCTTTTCGACTGTCTGCGACCTCAATCACAGTGGCATCATGGATGCGGGGTAGCGGCACATCGGCCACCACAGCGATGGCTCCCCGGCTCAGGGCGTCCTTTACGAACTGCCCTCCGTCCTGCTTCGTTCCCCTGATGGCGACGAAGAGAAAACCCGGCTCCACTTTGCGACTGTCGTAGGCAATCCCGCTTACGGTCAAACCCATGTCTCCCCGTTGGGTCGTCGTGTCGATGCCTGCGAGAAGGTCCCCGAGTCTTCTAGTCATGTCAATCGCCTGAACTGAGGTTCACTGAGCTTCGCTGAGAACGAGCTCGACGGTCGGCTTTGGATCAAGAGGTGTGCCCGGCTCAGGCCGTTGGCTCACTACCCGCCCGCTTCCATGGACCTTGGTGGGTTGGATCCCCAAAGCAACCAATTTCTGGAGCGCCATCTTGAGGCTCATGCCACCGAGGTCGGGCATCATGCCTTCGCCCACGGGGACCTCCACCCTGGATCCTCCCCTGGAATGCTGCGCTTCGCTTGGTCCGGAACTGACAAGGCGGAAGGGTACCGCCGGACCATTTCCTTTATAGGAAGGGGAAACCCCCATGTATGGCAATACCTTGGCCGCAATGCTTCGAAAGACCGGCGCCGCCACGACGCCGCCGTAAATAGCTCCATGCGGCTCATGAATGGCAACGCTGATGGCGAGTCGCGGCGATTCCGCAGGGACAAAACCAGTAAACAGGGACGTGTACTTATCCGAAGCATACCGCCTGGTTGTCGGGTCGAGCACCTGGGCCGTGCCCGTCTTGCCGGCCGCCGTGTACCCCTCGGGGTTGGCGTTGACTCCGGTTCCGCCTTCTTGCGTCACACCTTTCATCATATCACACACGATCCGGGCCGTCTTCGAGTCGAGGACTCTTCGTCGGCCTTCCGTTACGATGGCCTTCACGGTCTGGCCCTGCGCATCCGTAATCTCGTGGGCGATTCGAGCCGGGTTGAGCTCACCACCGTTGGCAAGACAGCTGGTCGCCAGAGTCAATTGGAGCGCCGTGACACCAATCGACTGTCCGAACCCTGTCGTAGCCAGGTCAATCGGTTGCCACTTCTTCCAATGTCGCACCTGCCCTTTCGACTCTCCCGGCAGGTTAATGCCCGTGAAATCCCCGAAGCCAAAACCCTTGATGTAGTGGAAGTAACGCTCGCTTCCGAGCTGAAGTGCGATCTTGCTTGCGGCGATGTTACTGGAGTGTTTGATGACGTCCGCAAGGGTGAGCCAACCGTACGGATGAACATCATTGATGGTGTGCCCGGCCAGCATGCATTTTCCATTTTCACAATAGATTTTGTCACGCTCGTGGATTTTTCCTTCCTGCAGGGCGGCACCCACCAGGAAGATTTTGAAGGTCGAGCCGGGCTCGAAATAGTCCGTGATGGCCCGGTTACGCCACTGATCCGCTTTCCCGCGATCGACCAGATTAGGGTCAAAGAGAGGGTAGTTCGCAATGGCCAGTACCTCTGATGTGCGCGGATCCATGACGACGACTTCTCCGGCCTTGGCCCGATATTGTTGCACGATCTTCTCGAGCTCGTATTCCGCCACATATTGGATGAATGCATCGAGAGTCAGTCGGACGCCAAGGCTTTCACTGGGCTCGGGGGGAGGAGTCGAATCCATCCAGATGGTCTTTTTGATTCCGTCTCGGAACTGCCCAACCGTCATCGGATCCTGACGGAGGAGCGAATCGTACTGCTTTTCGATGCCCTCCAGTCCTGCCCCGTCCAGCCCCACGAACCCGATGGCCTGCCCCGCGATCTGACGAAGCGGGTAGAACCGTTTATACTCAGTGATAAAGTTGAGTCCCTTCGCCTTCAGTGCGCCAACCTCCACCGCCTGCTGGTCGGTCAGCAATCGCTTCACCCAAACGAACTGACGGTTTGTGCTCAGCTTCTTCTCCACGACGGCTCGCGGTATCTCGAGGATGGAAGCAAGCT
>CAZIEW010000059.1:0-37024 GCA_964538515.1 uncultured Syntrophobacteraceae bacterium | reverse complement strand
CTGCTCATCACCACCGCCGGCCTCTCGGTCGACCCGGATGACATCACTCGGCAGGGACTGTTGGACGCGGGTGCTGAAGACCTGCTCTATGGCGCGCCTGTGCTTCCGGGAGGCATGATCCTGGTCGCACGCATCGGTGAAATGGCCGTGATCGGGGTTCCCGCGTGCGCCTTACATTTCAAGAGCACCAGCTTCGATCTCGTCCTCCCACGGGTGCTGGCGGGGGTCCCTATCACAAGACGCGATCTGGCCATGATGGGCCACGGAGGTCTCTGCCTCGGATGCAAAACGTGCACATTCCCGAAGTGTCCCTTTGGCGGTTGAGTCGGCGTCTCACCAATCGGCTGGTCAAAGAAGCCCGTTGAGCGAGCGTTGACGGCCTGTCCTACGCCTTCACTTGTGGCTTGCGGCACAGGAGACAGGTTTTTGCATCGACTTGTCCGCGCTCAGCTCGAGCGAAAGGCTCAAGGGCACAATTCTCTCGGGAAAGCGGCCGTCGAGCTGTTCATCGAAGGCAAAAGAATGCCTTCCCTGTTGATTCGGGCCTCGTCGCGTGCAACCTAGTGCTCTGTCGACTTTGTTTCGCTAGGGACACACCGCTTTGATTCCCCCCTCGAGGAGGGTTGGGGGGGTGTTCTCTTGCCCCGCATGACTTCTTTGACAGAGCACTAGACTCTGACCGGCTCTTTACCCCCGGCAGGCGCGCATCGGCCGTTGAGCGCCTCTTTGATCGTGCGGCCCAGCTGCTCCAGGGAATAGGGCTTCTTGAGAAACCCTCGTGCGCCAAGCTCCCGGGCCTGCAGGACGTCATCGCTTTCCGAAAAACCACTCACGATAATAGCTTTTTGATCTGGGCGGATCTCGACCATACGGGCGTAGGCTTCTCGACCGTTGATGCCCGGGTCCATGAGCATGTCGAGCAACACCAGGTCCGCCCGGTCTGTCCGGATGTAGCCGACGGCCTCCTCCCCTGACCCAACGGTGGCGACTTCGTAGCCCAGGAGCTTGAGCATCCGGCTGGCGATGTCCCGCTGCTGGGGCTCGTCATCGACCACCAGGATCTTCTCCCCGCTTCCCTGAAGCCATTCCGTTCCCACCGTTTTTTTCTCAATGGAAACGGGTTGACCGGATGCCGGGAAGTAAAGATCAAAGCGCGTGCCCTGAGCACCGCTCTCCACCAAGACGGTGCCACCATGGTCGACAACCGTGTTCCACACGACCGCCAGGCCAAGCCCTGTGCCACTGAGCCCCATGACTTTCTTGGTATAAAAAGGCTCGAAGATATGCTCCAGATCGTTCTCGGGAATGCCGATGCCGTCATCCTTGACCGTCAGGACACAGTACTTGCCCGGCTTGATGCTGTTTTCCCACGCTGTTCTGCCGTCCATGGTGCGATTGCAGGTGGACAGGACAATCGATCCGTTCCCGTCGATTGCCTCCATGGCGTTGCTCACCAGGTTCATGATGCATTTTTTGATGTGCACGGGCGAGCATTCGATGTTGTGGAGCAAGGGATCCAAATCCACGGTACAGCGGATGTGCCGGTGGATCGATTGCAGCTTCTCGTTTTCAGGGGAGGTCAGGTACTCGCTCACGAGCGCGTTCAGATTAGCGGAGACTTTGACACAAGCGACGCCGCGGGCCACGGTGAGCAGGTCCGCCACCACCGCCGCGGCCCTCTGCCCGGACTCATGGATGGCCCGGATGGGCTCTCGGAGACTGCTGTCCACCGGGAGCTGGAGCATCAAAAGCTCCGGATAGCCGATGATACCGGAAAGGATATTGTTCAAATCATGGGCCACGCCGCCGGCCAGAAGTCCGATGGTCTCCATCTTCTGAGCGCGCTGCAGCTTGGCCTCCATGGCCCGTCTTTCAGCCTCGGCCTCTTTTTGAAGCGTCAGATCGTTGTAAAGCGCCACCACTTCGCCAGAAGGCAGTTTGTAGACCGAGCCTTCCCTCCAGCCGCTCACCCTGCCGTCTGAGTAGAAATCCTCGGGATAGGGGGCAGACAGCCCCGTTTGCCAGACCTGATCGAGCACGTCCAACAGCCCGGATTCCTGGATCCCCGGAAACGCTTCCGTGCTCCGCCTCCCAAGCAGGTCCCGACGGCTGGTCTTTTCAATGCGCTCCACAGCCCTGTTGACATCCCGAAGAACAAAGTCCCGCTCCCCGTCAACCTTGTCAAAGACCGCGACACCACTGGTCGAATGCTCGAAAAGCTCACGAAATCGCCGTTCGCTTGCCGCAAGCTCCTGCGTGCGCTCTTCGACTTTCTGCTTCAACTGCCCGACCAGCTCTCGGATCCGGGCATTCGTGGCGTTGAACATGCGAGCAAGCTGGCCCAGCTCATCCTCACCTTCTTCCTCGACCAACGCATCGAGATTGCCCTTTCGAACCTCTCCAGCGGATCGAGTCAAACGCACCACCCGCTGTGTGATGCTGCCGTTCAGCGCTCGAGCGATGCCGACGGCCGCGATGAGTCCCACCAAGGTGATCGTGGCCATGATGAGGATTGCGGCCTGATGGGCGCGATCGATCCGGACCCGCGCACGATCCACGTCCTTCTTGGCCGCCATGACGAGCGCCGCCGAAACCTTGTCGGCCACCTCCGCCTGCAGGGCGAAATCATTGAACCGTGCCTTGATGGCCACGTCAACGTCCAGGATCTCCTGTGCCGTCGCCATGATGCGATCGAGGACGGCCCCGATTCTCTCCTTGGCGGCGGTCCCGATGGCCGGATTTTGAAGAGACTCCTGGCGCAGCAAGAAGGCCGTGTTGAAAGCCGACTGCATCAAGTGACGCTTGCGACTGATCCTGTAATCCTGAGCAAAGGCCCTCATTTCCGAGCACAATCGCACCAGAGCGTCGACCCTGGCGACTTGAGCAGCCAGCTCGGAGAACTGGGACTCCAGTCTGGCCTCCAATCCGTTTTCGGGAGAGGACAGCTTGGTCACCAGCTCGACCGACTGGATGGACGTATCAGCGAACCGCTTGGCGGATGACAGGTAGACGTTCAGATCGATCCGGCTCTTTTCAAACGGCGCATCGACCTTTGACTGCTGCATCATCTGCTGCAGTGTATTGCTGATGCTGATGGCCTGGGAAATCTGTCTAGCCGATGGTTGCGCGTACAGCTCGTGTGCCTTGGCCAGCCCGATCCGAGGATACTGCAGGTGGAAATCCGCGTGGAGACGACGCGCCTTTTCGACACCGCGATCCATTTCAAGTACCAGGCGCTGAATGTCCGTACTGGCTTGGATCGAAGTCTGCGCATCCCGAACCAGCTTGATTGAGAGATAGCCGGTTATCGAAACGGTCAGAATGAGAAGCAAGAGGAGCGAAACGCCGAGCGCAAATCGCGTCGCGATGCTCATCCTGCGCATGAACTGCATGAAGCTAACCATGTCTCAAGGATTTCCCGGAGCATAGGTATACATGACATTGGCCAGGAGTCCCGCAACCCCGGCCTCTGGAGCGTCCAACCGGAGGACGTTGAAGACGGGCCGGGAGCAGTCACCGAGCTCATCACAGGTGAGGCTTCCCGTAACCCCTTTAAAATCCTTCATCCCGTACAGGGTGTCCCGCAAAATCTGACGCCCAATGTGGAGCGTCCCGTCGTTTTCCTGAATCGCCGACGTTTCCAAGGCCTCGAACAACATCATGGCCGCGTCGTACGCACTCAGGTAGTAGCTCGTCGCGGGGGCAGAACGGTATCGGGCACTGTATTCGCGCGCCAAGTCGTCGATTGCCGGACCTGTCGCGCTCTTCGGGCCTACAAAATACATGCCTGTTCCTTGCTCTTGAACCGCCTCGATGAAAGAGCTCTCGATCAGCGCACCATCGCTCATCAGGATCACTCGTTCGAAGCCGGGGGTTTTTCTGGCCTGTAGAAGCAGGTGACTCCCCTCCGGCTGGAACAGGGGAAAGAATAAAAACTGTGCCCTGGAATTCAGGACAGCCGTCAAAACCGGCTGCATCTCCTGGTCGCCTTTGTTGACAGAAGCGGCGAGCACGATCTCCCCTCCAAGCGTTTGAAAGGCCTGGCTGAATCCTTCGGTCAGCCCCTTGGTGTAGATGTCCCCGTCGTTGATGGTGGCGGCCTTCCGCAGCCCGAGCTTCCTGAAGGCGTACATGGCCGCCGCCTTGCCCGAAGTCTCCTCGTTGGGAGCCGTCCTGAAGTACCCCGGCTGCCAGTTCGGAGCCCGCTTGCCGGCGATTCCCGTGAGAAACGGTGCACTGTTGTTTCCGGAGATCATCGTGAATCCGGCGTCCGACATGACCTTCGATGCCGCGGCCGCCGCCCCCGAGCAGGTGGTCCCGATAATGGCCACCGTTTGCGGGTCGGCAATCAGTTTGAGCGCCCCGTTGGCACCCCCCTCCGCCGTACATCCGGTGTCCTCGATTTGAAATGCGACGGGATGCCCAAGCACTCTCCCCTGCCGTCTTTCCAAGGCAAGCTCAGTGCCCCGAACCTGCTCAAGACCCAAGGGCGCAACTTTGCCCGACAGAGCCTGCAAGACTCCAATCTTGAGACCTTCGCCAGGGGCCACCGTAACGCAGCCGATTCGATCAGTGCATTCGAAGCGAGGCTTGGTTTTCTCGCACCCGGCCGTCAACTGGCTAAAAACAAGGATCAGCACTAAAAGTAAAAATACCGGGCAGGTCCCCCGCTGCATACCATTCTCCTAGGACGTGAGACTGAGAGGCGACTTGAGAGCTCGTCGTGAAACGCGCAAGCATCCATCCGGGATCGCAACTGGAAGCAGACAACCGGCCCTTCACTCTCGTTGGCACCAGCACCCTCCACGAAGGCGGTTAGGAAGTGGGACGGCTCGACTGTTCCGACACCTCAATGCCATCTTGTGACATCGGTTTCACAAAGACACCTTGGAAGAGGGTATCCGCTGTTGCCCGGGTGAGGCTTTCGAGCTGCTGAAAACGCTCCAGAAGGGTCTCGGCAAAGGGGGTCAGCTCCGATCCCCCGCCCCGCGAGCCTCCGGTCCGTTTCAGGAGCAACGGCCGACCGAGCCGCTCCTCGGTCGCACGCAGCTTGCCCCAGGCGGCGCGGTAGCTCATGGCCAGCTCCTTGGCCGCCGCATGAAGGGATCCATGGCGTTTGACGGCAAGCAGGATCAGCAAGCGGCCGGTCCCGAACACCACTTTGCCGCTTTCGTCCTCAATCCAGATCTTCGACTTGATCGTGAGCTCAGACGGCTTGCCGCTCATGGTGACTCTGTCCTCTTTGGTGGGCAACCTGCTTTACCCGGAAAAACCTTCACGCACTCCATCGGGATAGACTGTTCCATCGATCCTATCGTCGCGTCCTGGTTTGTGCAAGCCCGACGTTCCTCCTTTTTCTCCTGCCTTCGTTAAAAACCATGCGCCCGTGCCGCGCGTCAAACTTTCTGCACATGGACCAGAACGACGCTCGATGCAGGATCGAAGACTAGGGAGAAATCCGCTTTGCAAGCCCCCTCACCCCAGCCCGCTCCCCAATAAGGACGAGGGAAGCCGGATGTCTCGTTGTCGTGCCAGTGGGGGCCGACGTGAAACAGGATGACCCTTGGTGGATTGATGCCCAGACGGCAGTCCTTGGAAAAATGCTTGGCCTTCGAAATCATCTTCGCCTGTTCGTTCAGATTGCGTGGGCAACGTCCCCTCCGTGGGCCGTTTCTCGAAGCCCATCGATCTCCAGAAGCCGTGTGATGACCGGTCGTTGTACCACGGTCACGCGAAGCCGAGCTCGCAGCCAAAATGAAAAAGGCCGAGAGGAGGCGCATCCTCCCATCGGCCTTTTCAGCAATCATTCCCGATTTGCTGACAACGACGGATTACACGGACTTGATTTCAATCTTGCGGGGTCGTGCCGTATCGGTCTTGGGCAGCACCACCTTGAGCACGCCGTTTTTCATCGTGGCGTCGATCTTTTCCCGATCGATGGCCTTAGAGAGGTTAAACTGCCGGTAGTAGTCCCCCTCGCGGTATTCGCTCAACAGCACCGCACCGCTCCCGGTCCCAACGAGCGCTCTACCTCTTATGGTGAGCTGATCTCCCGTGAGGTCGATTCCCACATTCTCAATGGGCACTCCCGGCATATCCGCAAACAGAATCAGCTCGGCTTCGGACTCGCAGATGTCAACGGGCGGAGCGAACACCGGCAAGTTGCGGATGTTTTCGGAAGGGGTATCGACTTCCTTCTTCTCAACAACCTGCAATTCCTTGTCAGCCATGGTTTCATCTCCACGTAAGCGCTCAAGACGATATATCAACGATTGCAGTCGAGGCTTCCGCCTCCCGTCCCGTAAGAACCGGTATCTTCTTGGGCTTCACATGCTCTGCCTTGGGCAGGATGAGCTTCAAAACACCATGCTCGCATGTGGCCTCGACCGCATCCGGATTGACTTCGACGGGAAGGGTCAACGCCCTCTGGAATTTCCCCGCCACTCTCTCACGGCGGTGATAGCTCACATTGCCCAATTCCTCCCTCTTTCGCTCCCCACGGAGGGTGAGCGTAGCACCCTCAAGGGAGATCTCAATGTCCTCGGGCCTGATACCGGGAAGCTCCGCAAGGACAAGAATCTTGTCGTTCTCCTCGATGACTTTGAGCGCCGGGAAGACATCGGAGCCCAAGGCACCAAGCGGGGCTCGCCCCATGAAACCGGCAAAGAGGCGATCCATCTCGCTCCTCATCCTTTCCATTTCCTGGAAAAGGCTAGGAATATCCCCCAAGCTCGGAAAACGAACCATTGCCATGACTCGTTACCTCCTTTCCATCCGGACAACGGGCTTGCGCTTCCACAGCAAAGCCTGCGGACCCGGTTATCCGCTCTTGATGGTGATCTGCCGAGACTCCTTCTTTGGTCCTGCCTTGCGTGGGACCGTGATCTTGAGGATACCGTTCTTGTAAACGGCCCCGATTCCCTCACGCTCTGCATCTTCCGGCAGGGACAAGACCCTTTGGAAGGAGCCGTAAGAGCGTTCCATACGGTAGTAATTCTTTTCCTTTTCCTCCTTCTCCTGTTTCTTTTCGCCCTTGATCACCAGGGTATCTTCCGAGAGCTCCAATTGCACATCCTTCTCATCCACTCCAGGAAGCTCCACGGAGATTGTATACTCCTTCTCACCTGCTGCTACATCCAGGGTGGGCTTGAGCCACTCGTTCTGAGCCAGAAGGGAAGGCTCTCTCCCAAATCCCATCGATGGGAAGCCAAAGCCACGGAAGAAGTTATCGAACATACGGTCAATTTCCTGGTGAAACTGCGCGACGGGGCTATAAGAGCGCGGCTGGCCGTGCCGGTGCACGGTGACGGGGAGCGTCGTGGCCTGCTGCTCCTCTTCCTTCTTAAACCAGTTCCAGGGTGCGAGCTTTTTCAGGTCCATGTTGATTACCTCCTTTCCGAGGCCGGTCCGAGGCGCCTGCGCCTCGGACCGGGGCCTGTCATTGGTTTGCCCCGCGAAAGCGACGGGCGGACGCTCAACTCACCGTCTCAGTTGCGCTTTCGCGGGCGAAGAGAGAGCGCGGCTACCCGTGTCGGGCGGCCGCCGCTCAGCATCTTTCCTATCAATACATGTCGTCCATTCCGCCGTGGGGCATGGCCGGTGCGGGCTCTTTTTTCTTGGGCTTTTCTGCGACCATCGCCTCCGTGGTGAGCATGAGGGCGGCCACGCTGGATGCATTCTGCAGGGCAAAACGCACTACCTTGGTCGGATCAATGACGCCCGCTTCAACGAGATCTCCGTAGGTTTCGGTTTCCGCATTGAAGCCAAAAGCACCATTTTCGCTCTTGACGCGCTCGACCACCACGGAGCCCTCAAGACCTGCGTTGTTTGCAATCTGGCGCACGGGCTCTTCCAAGGCTCGTCGCACGATACTGACGCCGAAAGCCTCCTCCCCCTTCGCATCCATTTTGGCCAAAGCCGGGATGCAGCGAAGGAGCGCCACACCGCCACCGGGAACGATGCCCTCCTCCACGGCTGCACGGGTTGCATTCAGAGCGTCCTCGACGCGTGCTTTCTTTTCTTTCATCTCAACTTCCGTTGCAGCCCCGACTTTGATTACCGCAACACCGCCAACAATTTTAGCGAGCCGCTCCTGGAGCTTTTCACGGTCGTAGTCGCTCGTGGTCTCCTCGATTTGAGCCCGAATCTGTTTGATGCGGCCCTCAATGGCCTCCCTGCTTCCCGCCCCGTCAACGATGGTGGTGTTGTCCTTGTCCACGCGCACAGTCTTGCACTGGCCGAGATCTTTCAGGGCAACGTTTTCGAGCTTGATGCCGAGGTCCTCGGAAATCACCTGGCCGCCCGTGAGGATGGCAATGTCCTGGAGCATGGCCTTGCGCCTGTCGCCAAATCCCGGGGCCTTGACGGCACAGACCTTGAGGGTGCCTCGAAGCTTGTTCACGACCAGGGTGGCCAGGGCCTCCCCCTCCACATCCTCAGCGATGATGATGAGAGGCTTGCCCATCTTGGCGATCTGCTCGAGCAGCGGAAGAAGATCCTTCATGTTGCTGATCTTCTTCTCATAAGCAAGGATATAGGGCTCCTCGAGGACAGCTTCCATGCGCTCGGCATCGGTCACGAAATAGGGGGAAATGTAGCCCCGGTCGAACTGCATCCCTTCGACCACCTCGAGGGTGGTCTCCATGCTCTTTGCTTCTTCGACCGTGATGACCCCTTCCTTCCCCACCTTGTTCATGGCCTCGGCGATGATCCCGCCGATGGTGGGGTCGTTGTTGGCGCTAATGGTGCCGACTTGGGAGATCTCTTTTTGATCCTTGGTGGGCTTGCTGATGTTTTTAAGCTCCGAAACGGCAGTCTCAACCGCCTTCTCGATCCCCCTCTTGAGGGCCATGGGGTTATGGCCGGCGGCCACGAGCTTGGAGCCCTCCCGGTAGATCGCCTGGGCCAGGATGGTTGCAGTCGTTGTACCGTCCCCCGCCACATCGGATGTCTTGCTGGCCACCTCTTTGACCATCTGAACGCCCATGTTCTCGAACTTGTCGGCCAGCTCGATTTCCTTTGCCACGGTGACGCCGTCCTTGGTGACGAGCGGAGCACCAAAGCTCTTCTCGATGACCACATTGCGGCCCTTGGGCCCCAGGGTAACCTTGACCGCATCGGCCAGGACGTTGACGCCGTTCATGATCCTGTCCCTGGCTTCGGCATCATATTTGATTTCCTTTGCTGCCATATGATCATTCCTCCCTATCTATCAAGATCTCTTTTCCAGTTTGCCGAGCCTACTGCACAACCGCCAGTACATCGTCCTCACGCATAATGAGGAGCTCTTCGCCCCCTACCTTGATGTCGGTCCCCGCATACTTGCTGAAGATAATGCGGTCGCCCTCCCTGACGGTGAGAGGCGTCCTGTTGCCGTTGTCGGTGAACTTGCCGTCTCCGACCGCCATGACCTTGCCCTGCTGGGGCTTTTCCTTGGCAGTATCCGGGATAATGATCCCTCCGGCCGTCTTTTCCTCTTCTTCCATACGCTTCACAACAATCCGATCATGCAAGGGCTTAAGCTTCATACCATCACTCTCCTTTGGGCACTGAGTCATGCCACGATGCTTGTTTTGGTTTTGAGTAGGATCGAGACTCCGACCGAGACGTGCTAGCACTCTATGCTTGAGAGTGCTAGCAATGAATTTTTTAATCGTGTGCTTCAAAATGTCAAGAGGGGGCCCGACCGAGGATGATGACCGACAGCGCCCCCAGTTCGTTGCCAAGGACTCCCCAAAATTCATCTGGCTGAGCCGAATGCCCCGTGGTAGAATTCTTTATCCCAATGCCAGCTCGTCCAGCTTCACCAGCGAAATCTCAAAGCGCAAACGCTAACGTTTTCAATTAGGCCTGTTGCCACGATGCCCCGATCTTCGTCTCGATTGAAAGGAATGGGAATCGCGGCGAACCGGCTGATGCTGCCTTTCGGTGCTTTCCATAGCTCTCGAGGATGCGGTCCGGGCACAAGCCGCGCATTCCCCCCTGTCTTTGCTCCCGCCTCAACCCGGATCCGAGAACACGTGAGCTGAACGGGAGGAACAGGTCATGCTGGCAAAGACCGATGGACCCCATTTCGGGAAAGTCGATAGGCGTGCTCACGAGCACAAGGCTCCAAAGGTGGGAATAGGACTCCGGCTGCTGATGGTCTGGGTTGCGCTGCTCTTGTTGGACGGGTTTGTCCTGGCACAACCCACCGGCTACCTGAACAGTCCGGATCGGGCACAGGCCGTCCGCCCAAACATTCGGCCGCAACGACCGGCCGCTCACGGGGATCAGCCTGACAACCGGACTCCGGCTCCGGTGCGACCGGTCTTGAGACTCGATCGGCCGTCACCCGCGAGCCCCGTCACAGGGCAGTCGGTCCGGTTCCTGCTCCGAACGGGCGGCCATCAGGGCGAGCTCGCCTATCAGTTTTACTTTGGTGACGGCACAACCTCGGGGTGGATCAACACGCCCACAACCCAGCATGCTTACTCACAGGCCGGGCCTTACACGGTCTATGCCGAGGCGCGCCGCACCGGATCTGTCCCACAACTTGCGGCACTCAACCCGGCTCCGATCACAAGCAATGCCGTGACCCTCCAGGTTCGAGAGCCGGACGTGCCCCTTCGGGCTCAGCTCGTGGTGGCTCCGGTCCGTGCGCATCCCGGGGAAGCAGTGGACCTCGCGGTAGAAGTCGCCCCATCTCAACCAGGTACGATCCAGTGTAGCTTCGAATTCGGTGACGGGACTCCCTCCGCATGGACCCTGTCCCGCAGTGTGCGGCACGTCTATGCGCGAGCGGGTACCTACCGGGCGTCTGCCCTGGTGCGCTCCGGTCGCCCTCAGCCCGGTGCCGTGACCTTCGATGGTGGTTTGGTCCGGACCAACGTGGTGAGCGTAGAGATCGTTCCCTCCCCGGCACCCTCCCAACTCGTCCTCTCGGCGCAACCGTCCAGCACCCGGGTAGGGGCCCCCGTGGTCTTTCAGGTGGAGCTCCGACCCCCTCAGCAAGGCGACATCCGGTACCAGTTCGTTTTCGCTGACGGTACAGCCCCCCAGTGGGGCCCTCAAGACCGACTCCAGCACGCGTTCTCCCGGGCAGGCACCTACCCGGTCTTTGCCCTGGCGCAACTTCCAGTCTACCCATCCCAGCATCTCAGTACCGCGCCGGAAACCCTCAGAAGCAACACCGTGAACGTCCAGGTGATAGAAGACAAGCCATCGAGAGCAGCCCTCTTGGTCCAGCCCCCCGTCGCACATCCCGGCGATGAAGTGGTCTTCCAGATGAGACTGGATCCGCAACCGTCCGGAGAGGCTCGGTATCGATTCGATTTCGGAGACGGAGGTCAGAGGGGGATGAGCGCCGATGCGAGTGCCCGGCACCGCTATGCGGCGGCGAGGACCTACAGGGTTGTCGCATGGGCTCAGGTGAGAGGAGGGGAAGAGAAGACGGCCTCCTTGAGCTACACGGTGTCGCCGCAATCGGCGTCACCTCCGCCGGTTGGGCACCCGCGGCCACCCGATCGAGGGTCCGACGGGACTCGCCTGCTCGCGGCCGCAGGGATGCTGGGGGCAGGCGGGCTCGCCCTGGTGCTCACCTGGAAATTGACCCGGCGTTTGCGTCAACGGGGCCCGCTCGTCAGGCCTCGCACCCGGCTACGCCCGCACGAAGGATCGCAGTACATCGACGGTGTGCCTCCCACGGAGCCGGATCTGGTCGTGCGCTTGCGCGTCAGAACCGCTCCGGGCGAACACTCCATCGAGGCAGCCGGTGATATCATTTCAGAGGAAGGGATCCGCCATGAGTGACCCCAAGCACATCGTCAGCGAGATCTTTGAGTTCAGTCCCGACCATTTGCCGCGAGGCTGCTTGATCGGTATCGACCCGGGCCCGAACGCTTCAGCGCTCAAGAACGCTCTTTCCCATGCGATAAGAAGAATCGACTGGCCGGGCTTGTCCGGGGAGATCGGCGGTCTCGTTTCTTCGATGCTCGATATTGACATCAAAGACGTTCTCGTCGGTGCGTGGGACAAATTCCGGTCCTTCAAGGCCCAGTTGGCCAAACACAAGATCTCTCCAGGCGAGCGCGTCCTCATACCCTTGATCGAGCACACGGTCCATTCCGGTTATCAGCCCAAGGTCGAAATCCTCATGAATGAACAGGTGATCCAGGTCATCGATTTCGATATCGACCTCGCCCTCACGTTCAAAGGCGCGTGTTTGAAGGTGGAAGCCGGCCGCATCGTGGAGATCCGCACCGGCACTTGCCAGGGAAGGTGCACCGTCAAGTGCGAAGCCTTCGTCATCTTTCAAAAGGATTCGCCAACCCTTCAGCTGCCAGGGTCCATCCGACTCGGAGAAGGCATACCCATCGGCGGTTTCGTGCCGGGTTGACGCCCAGGTCCAGCTAGCGCCGATGAATCAGGAAAGGGTGTGGCGCGAGATGGCCGTTCTGCCCCCGGAGGCTCGGCAGGAGGCTCCGGATTTCATCGAGCTCCTCCGAAAGCGCAATCAGCAAGCGCGTCCGAAAGAGCAGCGCCCTATGACTCAACCGGCCGTTAAAGCGTTCGTCGGCATTTAGCGTGGCAGACAGGACATGGAAGACGGCAGCGATTGGGCTCGAACCGTACGCAGTCGCGAGTGGGGATATCGATGAAAGATCTCATCTTGCACGACAATCCAACTCCCGTCTAGACTTGATGGGCGGCCCCAATCGGGACCCTTCCCTAACCGATCTGGACCTGCAGCCAGATCATGGATGGTCTGGCTGCAGACCCTGCCCGGTCTCAGCAGTCCCCGTGGAGTGTGAGATCCGATCCATAGGGGGCGAATCTGGGAATCGGCATGCGCCTACATCCTCAGGTTGGTACTCTCCCTTGAATGGGGCCGGCTCAAAGGCAAATCAGGAAAGCCCGTCAGAAAGATCGCCTCACGGACATGATTCACATACGCCTCAAAAATGTATTCGCTCCAATAATGCCGGCCGAGACCGTATTTCATGAGATGCTCGTAGGCGGCGATCCTGTCCGATTTGCCGGTCTTGCCAAGTGTTCTGTCGAAAAAGGCCAGCCATCCTTTCCGGTCGCCTTTTTCATACAACGAGTCCCCCTCGAGCCGCCAAATGACGTAAGGCGTCGTGAAAACCACTGAATAGCCGAAGGGACGCTCCTCAAAAGGGTCCGGCATGATTCTCGCCAGCCAAATTTCTCCAGGCTGCCCCCTGTGCCCACTTGGAACCGTTGCCGTCAGGCTTCTTTCCGTCACCAGCTCCCGCAACCGAACCTGCGGACCGGAAAACCCCTCATGAACATAGAATCCCATCCGGGACGCCTGCATCTTCTCGAAGAGCCTGATGAGGCCTGGATCAGCCTTGAGGGCTCTGAAGACCTCGATGGTGATCGTGCCGAACGATTCCTTCCTCGCCCCGAGGCACAGATCGAAAAAGGACCAGCATGTGAAGTAAGAGAGGGTCAGGGGGCTCATGGGCGGTCCCTCGGGCATGTATTCCCGGTCAGCATCGACACAGATCGCTACGAGCTTTTTGACCGCCGGCACGGCACCCAACTGTGCGACGAAGGCATCCATCTTGCCTTGTGCGTACACATAGACTGCATGCACGGGGTCAAGCCGGGCAAGCTCCTCTTCCGATGCAATGAACGCGTCGAGCTCCTCCGCCCTGATCCTTGCGTTTCTCACGGCCTGGAGGTCGACAACCTTTTGCTTCCTGACGTTCATCAAATCAACAATGAGCTTTCCGGCGATGGAGGGGCCGGCTGAGTCCGTCTTTCTGCTTTTTGCCGCCATTCAATGATTCCCTTTCGGAGCGAGCACAAAACCAGCCATTGTTGCCGAGGGTCTCCTTCACGGGGAGGCTGCCGCCGAAGAGCCTGGAATGGCGATCAGCTCTCGTCGTCCAAATCCCGCAGCCGACCGATGATGTCGGTCTTCTCGGTCACATTGGCGCTCAAGCCCATCTCCAAAAGTTGTCTTGGCCGTTCGACATCCCGAGCCCCTCCTGCCTTCAACGGCCGGACATGCCTGTCGGCCCAGCCGCTATAGCCCCGAGCGTTTTCCGAAAATACATCGATCATAGCTTGAAAAAACCGGTCGCCCAAGCGATTTGAACGCAACGGAGCGGACTGGTCCGTGCTCCCTCCGATCTGTATCGCTCGGTCGACCGCGCGGAGAGGTGCCCGTTGACTCATGTTCGAACGATGGGGAAGAGCTTTCCTCGGGAAACGCGCAGCAAGTCCTTAAAATCAAGCTCGATGGTGCGTGTGTTGCTGCCGCTGCCGAAACGGACCATGGTCGCCGTTTCCAGGTGACTGTCGAAGATGACCCTGACCTTGTCGTTTACGGGAATCGGCCCCACCCCTCCGATTTCAAAGCCGAGGGCTTGCTCCACTTCTTCGGGGGATAGACTGCGAAGCTGTTTGCGGTTGATTTCCAACGCATCCGCGAGCTTGCGGTAATCAATCCGGTCGTGGCATCGTACCGCCGCGAGCACCCAGAACGCGTCTTTGACCTTGAAAACCACTGTTTTGAGCAAACCTTCCAGGAGATGAGGAGCCCGCACCGTGGCCTCCTCGATGGAGACCACGGGCGGATGCTCGTGGACCTGGAAAGAGATACCGTTTTTTCGCAGCAGGTCGATCACTTCTTCGTGGATCATGCAAGCTTTCCAGGTCCGGTGGGAGACATTCGCCACAGAAGGTGGTGCTCCCACAGGGAAGGCACGATTCTAATGAATGCACTCGAGCTGCCCACCAGTGGGTCCAAAGCGGTTCATCTCGAACGAGACACTCACGACGGGAGGCCGAGCCATGCCCCGAACCGCGCCCAGCCGGCGACCGAGATGCCGTATTCCCGGCCCGCATCCAACACCACATCGAGCAGAAAGTGTCCATATCCCCGAGCGCAGGCAATGACGAGTCCGGGAGTCTTCCCCTGCCCTTCCAGTTGGGCGATGAAACAGGTTACGTCGTCGAGTGGAGCCAGGGCGACCGATGGGACCGGGTCCATGGCAAGGTCCACGCCGCTCAATTTGCTCAAAACCGCGTAGCACTTCGGACCCACCACACCAAGGGCGGCATAACCATCCGTCATATCCGTGGCGAATGGATCGTCCAGCCGCCGCCGCTCTTCACCAAGCACCAAGAGCCGGGCTTCCGACGGGCTCAGGCGGGCCAGAAGGCTCCCATCCGACAAGACGGCGAGTCGCGGTTTGCCGGGCATGGGTAGTCCGAGCGGCCTCCTGGAGTCAAGGCCGGCTCCCTGGATTGTCCATTTCGGCACGTGGCTGAGGTCTGTGACAAAACAATCGCTTCTTCTCATTTCCCCCGCATAGCTCAAGGCGATCTCCCAGCCGTCACTCACAAAGATCCGCTCCGGCTCGAGACCCATGTCCAAGGGGGATTTTCGTTTCAACATACGGAGGCTCCTTTCTCTCTATGTGACCGATGGACCGAATCACTTCGAAATCAGCATTTCAACCGCACGCCCTCGGGATCATAGAACGGAGCCCGAACGATCGTGCCGCGCACCGTTCTGACCTCGGGAACCTCCTGCTTCTTCCCGACCAGCCTGCTGTCCGTGTAGAAGTCCAGGGCTCCCCCCATGACCGCCAGGTCCGGGTCCACCAGGGCAAGGCCGATCGACTGGCCGAGCGTCTCACTGCATCGCGAGGATGTCACGCGGCCTTTGACGATCCCCCCGGCCACGACGATGGATCCGTCCGACGGCGTTTCCGACGTGCTGTCCATGATGAAAGCCACCAGCTTCTGGCGGTGGGTCTGGCTTTCGGTGAACCGGAGCGCGGGGGCTCCCACCGTCCCGGCATCCGTCTTGGAGCGGTCCCAGGCCCAGCCCATGCCGATGTCATGGAGCGTCGAGTGGTTGTCCGTGTCCGTCCCGAGGATCACGTGCCCCTTCTCCAGCCGAAGCACCGACTGCGCTTCAAGTCCGAACGGGCCGATGCCGAGCTCCTTGCCGGCTTCCAGGATCGCACCCTGGAGCGCCTCTCCATACGATGCCGGAAAGTGGATCTCGAAGGAAAGCTCCCCCACGAAGCCCACGCGCATCACAGAAGCATCGATGGTCCCGCAGAGCTTCATCCGGCGAAAGCCCATGTATGGGAAGGCCGCGTTGCTGCAGTCCGCGTCCGTGAGCTTCGCCAGAACCTGCCGCGAGCGCGGTCCCGCCAGGTTGATCGCGGCGAGTGCATCCGTGAGGTTCGCGAGCGCGTACTGCCAGTCCTCCTCCTTGGTGTGGAACGCAACCCATTCGGCCGTGTTGCCCGCCCGAAGGCTGCTCGTCGTGAAGTAGTATTCGTTTTCGCCGGTCTTGGTCACGACGCCGTCATCGATGATGATCCCCTGCTCGTTGCACATGGCCGAGTAGGTCAAACGCCCTTCGCGCACGCGGCCCATGTTGCCGACGTAGACCCGGTTTAGCACTTTGAGCGCATCCGGTCCCTTGAGAAGGAATTTCCCGAGTGTGGAAACGTCGATGAAGCCGACGCCGTTGCGCACCCGTTCGATTTCGGCGCGAGCCGTTTCCTCGCCGAAGTATCGGGCTCGCTCCCAGACGCCCGCCAGTTTGAGGGTCCCGCCCAACGCCTTCTGGCCGTCGTGAAGGGGCGTGCGCTTGCTCGAGGCGTGCCTTCGCCCCGCCAGGGCCGCCAGGCTCGTCGGCACAACCGGAGGCCGGACGGTCGTCGGCATGACTTCGCCCGCGGCCAGCCCCTTGTTCTCCGCGACCAGCAGCGGCAGGTTGACGCCGGACAGGTAACTCTGGGACGGACCCGTTCCAACCGTGGTGTAGCGCTTGACAAGCTCCACCTGGTCGTAGCCCTCCCCCATGGCGCCCTCGACCTGGTCGATCGTGACGTCCTCATCGAAGCATACAAAACACTTGTGGCTGCCGGGATGGGGTTTGAGCTTGGCCAGGCCCGGCGGCGGCCCTGGAAGCGAAGCGGCGACTTCCCTGGCCTCACGGAGCGGCTCCTCGACGTCCACGCCGGCACCGGCCAGTGCTGCGAGCCCCGCGACGCGTCCTTGAGCCAGGATGGTGGAGACGTTTTCAACCCCCATCACGCGCCCGGCGGCATAAACCCCTTGCGGCAAACGCATCGGCAAGAATTTCGCGCAGCCGGCGTTGTAGGCCATCCTCGCTCCCGCGACCTGGAGCAACTGGGAAAGGGGTGCTTCCCCCGCCGAAGCCACCAGGAGATCCGCCGAGAGGCGGCGCACATCCCTACCCGAAGCCAACGGTTTAAGCGTGACTCCCTTGACCCTGCGGAACCCATGAGCCTTCGAGACCGCATACCCCGGATAGAAGGGAATGGAAAGCTGCCGGACCCGAGCTGCAAGCGCTTCATCGAACCCGGATGCCCTTGCATCGGCCACGGCCGCTACCTCTACGCCGACGCCCGCGAGATCGCAGGCAAGCTCCAGCATGCCGTCGTGGGCGCCGCTCAGAATCGCCCGGTCTCCCGGCTTGAGCCCGTACGTGTGGATCAACTGGTGCGCGCACCCCGCCTGCATGATCCCCGGGAGGTCGTTGTTCTCGAAGAGCAGTGGCCGTTCGGTGGCTCCCGTTGAGACCACCACGCTGCGCGCCCGGATCTCAAGGTACGTTTCGCGGAAGTGGTCCGCGAGACCACCCTGCTGGACGGCGGTCACTTGATTGGACTGGTAGATCGCTGTGGCCGCCGTGCTGCAAAAGACCTGGATGTTTTCACAGGCTTTGACCTCCTCGGCCAGCCGGGCGGCGTAGCGGTACGCCGGAATCGCGGGCACGACCGGGATCAGCCGGTAGTCGAAAGACCCGCCCAGATGAGCGCTCCTTTCGATCAGAATCACCCGGACTCCCCCCTTGGCTGCCGCGAGCGCCGCCTCCATGCCGGCGGGGCCGCCGCCGATGACACAGACTTCTGCGTTCAGGAATCGGTTTTCATAGATCGCGTCGGGCTTGTCCGGATCGATCCTGCCGAGCCCGGCCGCCCTCCGGATCACTTCCTGGGCGTACGGCCACACCCAGGACGGCTTATGGAGCACCTTGTAATAGAAGCCCGCCGGCATGGCGAAGCCGAGAAGCTGCATGACCGACATGAGATCCCATTCCGGCGTTCCCAGAACGTTTTGGGGTGTTACCGCCATGCCGTCTCGAAGGGGGGTCCGGCAGCCCCGGATGTTGGGCTCGCCGTCGACCGTCATGAGACAGTGGGAGCTGAGTCCGTCCAGATTGTAGAGCCCTCGCGGCCGGTGGTATTTCATGCTCCGGGAAAAGATGCGGACGCCGTTGGCGTAGAGCGCCGTTGCAATGGTATCGCCCGCGAGCCCTTTCATCGGTTTGCCCCGGTAGGTGAAGAGCATTTCGCGGTCGCGTGTGATGCGCTGGGTGGGAGATTTGGGCAAACGAGCCATCATCATTCGTTCTCCTCGGAAGATACGGGCAGATTGGTCCGGGTGTCCCTCAGGACAGTCAGCCAGCAGCCGCAGCCTTTCGTGTGGTACCACCATTCCTTTTGAACGCCGCAGACGTTCTTGGCGAGATAGACATAGTCGGCCCACTCGTCGCACGAGACCGTGTTTTCATCGGGGCGCACCTTGACCTCCCCTCCGAACCGGAACTCGTACACGTTGCGTGGTCCGCAATTGGGACATTCAATCAAGAAAGACATGGCTTCACCTCGTCAGTTCCATGGCGTGTACATCATAACGGCAGCCGTTTCCCGCTGCAGGTTGTAGTCTCGATACCGTCTCAGGTTGAAGGGCTTCAACACGTCCGGGCACTGCCGTGTGGCGATCCATTCGGCCATGTACCGACCGGTGATGGGCGCGGATTTGAACCCGAAATACCCCCAGCCGCAATCCATGTAATAGCCGTCGATGGTGCTGTCGCTCATGATGGGAGCCATGTCCGGGGTCATGTCCGTGAGACCGCCCCAGATCCGCATGAACTTCGCTCCCTTGAGGCAGGGCAGGAAATCGCAGAGCGCCTCCCCCTGGTGCTTCATGTAATGGGCGGTCGTGTGCGTGGTGTAGCTCGGCCACGGGTCCATGTGCGCGCCGGTCACGATCTCCCCCTTAAGGCTCTGGCTGGCATAGGCATGGTAGCGACCCGACGACACCACGTGATGAAGAAACGGCTTCATGGGCTCGGAAACCATGGCCTGGAGCGGCAGCACGGAGATGGGAAGATCGATCCCCACCATGGAGGAAACGGTCGGGCTGTAGCCACCGCACGCACTCAGGACAATCGGCGTATGGATGGTCCCGCGGTCCGTTTCGACACCCGAGACCTTGCGGCCCTCCACACGGATCCCGGTCACTTCCGTGAGCTGATGCAGGTGGATGCCCATCCGGTCGGCCCCGCGCGCCAGCGCCCAGACCACGGCGTCGTGCCGGACGGTTCCTCCGGGCGGATGGTACATGCCGCCTGCGATCGGGTACCGGGGCCGATCCGAAATATCCAGCTGCGGCACCAGCTTCTTGCATTCCTCCGGGCTCAGAAATTCCGATTTGACCCCCATGAACTGGGCGGTTGCAATCGTCATCTTCAGTCCTGCGGCTTCGGCTTCCGAGTGGGCCAGGTTCAGGTTGCCGCAGTTGAAGAACATGAGGTTGAAATCCAGCTCCTGAATGAGCTCGGGCCAGAGCTTCAAGCCTTCGTCATAGAGCGGGATGTTTTCCTTGCTGCGCTGGTTGGAACGGACGATGGACGTGTTCCGGCCGCTTCCACCGTACCCCAGATAACGCCGCTCGATCACGGCCACATCCGTGATGCCGTGGTCCCTGCCCAGGTAATAGGCGGCCGCGAGCCCGTGCAGGCCGCCGCCGACGATCACAACGTCGTAGCTCGATTTCATCGGGTGTGAATGCCACATGCGCTCGGGTCTTTTGCCGCCCAGCTTGGCCAGAAATGATTTGATCATGCCGATGTGCTCCTCATTCCAGAATCAGAAATACTCCCGCGGCGGGCGCCCCGACGCGAGCGGGATGTCCGTTGCGTCGGCCGCCGCCAACGTGATGGTGCGCATGTCCTCGGGCTCCAGGTTGTGGACGTTTGTTTTGCCCGTGCACCGAGCGATGATGGCGGCTTCATCGGTTGTGGCCTTGATCCAGTTGGCCGCGGAAGCTTCCATCTCTTCGACGGTCAGCGGTTCCCGGAACCGCACCGCACCCTTTTCCACGCCCCCCCCCATGGCGATGGCCATGGCTACTCCAAAAACCCCCGCTTGACAGTTCACGGCCAGGATTTTGGCCACGTCTGTCCCAGACCGCAGCCCCCCGTAGTAGACCAGGGCGATCTCTTCCTCGCGGTTGAGCCCGCGGAGGATGCGCAGGGCATCGCGCATCACGGTGAGATCCGGTGGCCCGGCCAGCTCGCTTTTAAAAGCCCGATCGATTCCGGGAGTCCCGTCGAGCAGCAGGAAATCAACCCCATGATCGAGCGCAAACGGGATCGTTTCGGCCAGGGTCCCGGGGCCCGCTGCAATCCCCAAAAGCTGGCCGTCGTAGGCTCGCTTCACAGGAACGGGCAGGAAGCGCTCTCCCATGACGATCAGAATGCCCGCCGCCCCGATACTTGGCTCACTTCCGGGCTCCAGCAGCTGGATCCAGGGAACGCTGTCCTTGAGCACGACACCCGCTTCCGTTCCGTTGGTCGAAACGAGGGGACTGCGGCCAATGTAGCCGCATCCGCTCTTGGTCAGGGCCTTGGCAAGCGCCGCACGCACATCCTCCCTCACCCCATCGAACCCCGTGCAGAAGAAGGGCCGCTGCAGGGACAAATCCCGGCCCATGCGCGTGACCGTCGAGCAATGCTCCCGGTAGGGATCGATCACCAGTCGCGTGAGAGCGGCCGGAATGAAGACGAGGTCGTCGAGCTGCGCGGGCCGCCCCGGTGGAAAGGGATTTTCCCGCGGTACCAGCTGCTCGGCCAGGATGCGCTGCAGTTTGGCGGTTTCTCCCGGCCCCGTTCGCGCCATCGCGTGGATGAGGTCGCGGGTCCGACGCGTGTAGTTTGCCGTCCCCGTTTCCGCATCGCACCTGAGACACCGGGCCGCCTGGCGCCTCGCCGCGTCGGCATCAAAGGTCTGGACGCACTCGGTCATCGCCGAGGGATCCTCCCCCAGGCCGCAGTGGATCTCGTTCTCACGTGGAAGCTTCTCCCAGCGCGGGTCCTGGGCGATGGGGATGGAGTGGGTGCTGAAAACCACCCGGTACGGCTCGGGGTCGGCAATGTCTTCCAGGAAAGCCTTCATGTAATGGGCCGCCCGATGGCCATGGTGAATGGCGTGCACGATCGCCGACGGTCCGAAGGCCCCATCACCCGCCGCGAAAACCTTGGAATCCTCCGTTCGCATGGTTTCGAAATCGGCCGAGACCCGGCCACGAGCGATGACGCCGGCCCGCTCCAGCTCCTCGCACTTTGCCGTGAGCCCGATCGACAGGATGATGTCCTCGCAGGCAACGGTCATGGTCTGGCTCGGGTCGTAGCAGGGGTTGAATCGGCCCTCGTCGTCAAAGACCGCCGTACAGCGCATGAGCTCGAGGCCGGTCACACGCCCGTTTTCGTGCACGATCCGCTTGGGTCCCCAGGAAGGGTTGATCACGACTCCCTCCCGAAGCGCCTCCTGGACCTCGTGCTCCCAGGCGGGCATCTCCTCCCGGGATTCCAGGCAGACCACCTCGACCTCCCTGGCGCCCGCCCGCAACGCCGTTCTCGCCATGTCGATGGCCACATTGCCGCCGCCGACCACCACGGCCTTGTGCCCCAGGACGACGCGCTCTCCCCGGTTGATGCCCGTGAGAAAGCCGATGCCGTGAAGGCCGCTTGTGACATCCTCCTCGCCGGGAACGCCGAGGCGCCGATCCTCCCAGAGTCCGATTGCAAGCAGGACGACGTCGTGGCGCTCCTTGAGCTCCTTCAAACTGATGTTCTCCCCGAGGGCACAGCCGGTGTGGACCGTAATCCCCGGGCAGTGAGCCAGGATTCGTTCAAGGTCCTGCTCCGTGTATTGGCGCGGGAGCCGGAAGGCCGGAATGCCCCAAGCCATCATGCCGCCCAGTCGGTCTGCCTTTTCATAAATGTGGATGGCGTAGCCCGCTTCGGCCAGGTCCTGAGCGGCGGTGAGCCCCGTCGGGCCGCCTCCCACGATGCCGACGGTTTTCGTTTGGGTCACCGGGATGGGCGGCAGACGATAGTCTTTTCCCACCCGGTCGGCCACGAACCGCTTCAAGCCCCGGATGGCCACCGGTCCGTCGCTTTCTCCGCGTCGACATCGGGATTCGCAGGGCATGGCGCACACCCGGCCGCAGATGGAGCTGAATGGGTTGTTTGCGCTGATGACCTTGAGCGCGGCCTCAAAATCTCCCTGCCAGACGAGGCTCACATAGGACGGAATGTCGGTTCCAACCGGGCACCCCTCCTGGCAAGGCGCCGGATGGGTCTCGATCGGCCCGCCTGATTTGCACAGGTTATGATCCACCGTCGTTTCCACTAGATGGGGTCTCATGATGCGATCTCTCCTCTCGATCCGTTTCAAGACGTGCGTCGACGGAATCGATCCCGATAGCCGGGCTCGTAGGGCAGCCGCGTGAGGGCAGCCGCCTCGGGTGTCAGCGCCACCAGGTCCTCGCGCGAGAGCTGCCGGACGTCGCTGTAGCCGTGGGCGTGAACGATCGATGCGATCTCCCAACGGACGGCCTCAAGGAAGCGATGAATCTGCATCGCCCGTTTTTCCACGTCGAACCGGCGCGTGTGGTCCCGATCCTGAGTCGCCGCCCCGATGACGCAGCTTCCGACGCTGCACTGCATGCAGGTGATGCATCCCGCTGAAATGAGCATGGCCGTTCCGAAAGCGACGGCGCTCGCTCCCAAGGCGATGGCCTTAGCCGCATCCACTCCGTCCTTGAGGCCGCCCATGAGCACGATGGGGAGCTTGCCGCGCGCATCGATCTCCTCGAGCCCATCGAGAGCTTCCTGCAAACCGGCAAGGGTCGGAATCCCCACATGCTCCAGCACCTCGCTCCCTGCGGCGCCCGTCCCGCCCTGCATGCCGTCGAGCTCGATGAAGTCCAGCCCGTCTTTGAGAGCGATCTTGATGTCGTCCCGGATCCGGCCGGCACCCACTTTGATCCCTATGGGCACCCGCCAGCCGGTGGCTTCACGGAACTCCTCGACTTTCATGATGAGATCGTCGCCCCCCAAAATGTCCGGATGGCGCGAGGGGGATCGCAGGTCCATGCCGGCCGGGATGCCACGCACGGCCGCGATCTCCTTCGTAAGCTTCTCGGCCATGAGCTGACCGCCAAGCCCCGGTTTGGCCCCCTGGGAGATGTAGATTTCGATGGCATCGGCACGCTTCATGTCGTGGACGTTCCAGCCCAGCCGGCCGGCGAGGCACTGGGCGATCATTTGCCTGGCCTCGGCGCGCTCAGAGGAGAGCATCCCGCCCTCCCCGCTGTTCTCGGATATGCCGGAAAGCCGCGACGCAATCCCGAGGGCCAGCTTCATCTGAGGGCTCAAAGCCCCGTAGCTCATGGGGGCGATCATGACGGGCATGCTGAGATCGAGCGCCCGTCCGCCATGATTGTCCCCGATCAGGGTGCGCAACCTCACGTTCTTTACCACGTCCGGGTCGCTCCCAACCGTGGTCAGGTCCGCGCGGAAGGCGATGTCGCCGAAATGCGGCAGGTGGCGCGCAGCCCCGTAGCCCCGAATCCGGTAGCGCCCGATGTGCGCCTTGACCTGGATGTCTTCCTGGACCTTCACGTTCCAGTAGTCGCTCGCCTTGGGCCCGGAAAAGGTGTGGAACGGGAGCTTGCGCAACCGGGGCTCAGGTGTTCCGTAGCGAAGCGACTTGCCCGTGCTGACGATTTTCTTGAACTCGCCTGTGAAGGGAAGATCGAAGCGATCGAGGAAGGCGAGCACCGCATCGACATCCGCCGAAGAGGGCTCGACGAGCATGGCGTCGTTTCCGAGGGAATCCACCTGACCGCCCACGAAAATCTCGCCTCCCATCATGTCCTCGCCGACACGCGCTCCCGAATTGCCGAGGATGATGATCCGGCCCCCATACATCATGTAGCCCGCCATGAAGTTGGCATGACCGGCGCAGCAGAGCGTTCCGCTTTTCATCACCTGGCCGGCCCGGGAGCCCATGTTGCCCTTGATGACGATTTCGCCCCCTCGCAGGCCCACTCCGGCGATGGCCCCCGCATTCCCACACACCACGATGCTGCCGGCAAGCAGGTTGTCCCCCACTCCCCAGCTTACGTTTTTCTCAACTTCAAATTGGGGCCCGTCGCACAGTCCGCCGCAATAGTAGCCGGCGGATCCTCGAATCCTGACTTTGATGGGACTCACGAGACCGACGCCGATGTAGTGCTTGGCATCGGGATTCACGACCTCGACATTCTGCCGGGTCGCCCCGTACCCCCGAATCATTTCATTGGCCATTCGCACGGCCGTCGTGGATAAATCGATGGTCACCATGGATTTGCCGCCTCTTTGGGAATCAGTCCATACAAGGACAAATAGGCCTATTGGGACCTATTTGGGCTCCTGCGCTACGAAGTCGAGCCGTTGCGAGACCAAAGACCATACGTGTACGGCGGAGGCTCGCTCGTATCGAGGGCGCGTCCAGGGAAAAGGCGATTCAGCGCCACTTCCTCCGAAGCGATGGCGATGAGCGACGCGTCCTCGTATTTGACCATGGGCTTGGCCGCCAGCTTGTCCTTGGCGTAGCCGATGGCGTCCTTGGTGGCCACGAGGTACGAAAAAGTCCCATCCAGGTCTTCAAGGGACGTCCGGAGGGCGTCTTCCAGGCTTGCCCCGCGGCTCATTTCATGGGCCAGGTACACGGCAATGAGCTCCGTGTCGTTTTCCGTACGGAATTCCATTCCCTTGCGCTCGAGGCGCCGCCGCATGATCCAGTAATTGGTGATCTGGCCGTTATGGACCGTGGCGACGTCGGCAAAGCCCGTCGCCCAGAAAGGGTGGGCGGTCTCCGGATGGACTCCCGTTTCCGTAGCCAAACGGGTGTGACCGATTCCGTGGGTTCCGTCAAAATGGCCGATTTTGTACCGGCCGCTAAGCTCCTTCGGACGTCCGACGTCCTTGATGATGTCCAGGCTCGATCCGACCGAGATCAGCATGCCTGCTCGCTCCATGGCGTAGGCAAATGCCTGGAGATCATCCGGGCGCTCCACGACGGCGGCGTAGGTGCACCCGATGCGCTCCTCCTCCAGGAGCGCCACGCCCTGCTTCGCGAGGCCCGCCTTGATGCTTTGGATCGACTCCTCCGCCTTGTCCGTTTCTCGGATCAAAAACCGCAACCGCAGTCGTTGCTCTTCGGGAGCTCGATACAGGGCCCAGCCGGCCGAATCCGGCCCGCGGTGCACACAACCATCCATCATTTCCGTGAGAGCCTCGCCGGTACTCATGCCGAGACTCGATTGAGTCTTGTCCTTGATCAGAATTCCCGCAATGCTGCACATGCGCGCCTCCCCCTGTGCTGAAATACTCCCTTGTCGACTCCGTGGCTTTCATTCACAGCCGAACGAAGCCCTTCGTGCGTCTCGGTCACCAGGATCCCGCTCCCGCTCATCCGGCTCACCGGCCCGGTGCCAATAGAAGCGAGCTCCGTTCGAGGCGAATCATGATGCAATTAATGTTCCTGTAATGAAATTTTTCTGCCGATGACGGCGTGCGTGTGGGAGAGGAGACGACGGGCGTATGGGGTCATTGATGCTCTTGCGAGGGGTTTTCCCCGGCGGAGGCGTCCTTATTCTTCCGAGGTTTGAGGATGGACGATGATGGAGAGAAAACGGATCGGCAGGTCAAGCAGCTCTTCAGGCCCATGGGGGGCATCGGCGTCGAAAAAGAGCGAATCGCCTGGGCTGAGCTCGTAGGTCTTGTCGCTGTATCGGTAGTCGATTCGGCCTTCGAGCATGTAAATGAATTCCATGCCTTCGTGCTGAAAGACGGGAAAGACCTCGGATTCCCGCGTGAGCGTGATGAGATAGGGCTCAACGGAAATCGTCTTCCCCAACGAGTGCCCGAGCAGCTGGTACTGGTGGCCGGCGCGGGTTCCACGACGCTCGATCACGAGTCCTTCCCCCGCCTTGACGAAGGTGGCGTCGCGCTGCTCTTCGAATTTTCTGAAAAAAGCGGTGACCGGCACCTGCAGGGCCGCCGAGAGCGCCCGAAGCGTCGCCAGGGAGGGCGAGGCAATGCCGCGCTCGATTTTCGAGAGCATGCCCGTCGAAAGCCCTGTAAGCTTGGCCAGGTCATTCACGGTCAGGTCCTGCTTTTTCCGAAATGCCCGCACTTCCCGCCCGATGGCAAGCTCAAGCCGGCTGTCGTTCACCATCGCCGTAACCTGGCTTTCCTTCAGCGCTTCCTTGCGCTGTTCCTTTTTCGACGGGGACACTTCAGAAATCATGGCACTCGCTCGCCTCAGGGGTTCACCAGATCATGCGCACGCTCTTCGACCACGCCCCACCCCAAGGTAGTCCGCAGCAGCGCGAACAGCCCCGGGGCTGGCACCCATCGGGCCTGCCTTTCTCAGTACCACGGCCGGGAAAACCCCGTCAACCTCGACCGGGCCGCTACGAAGCCGCATGTGCCCCCCAGTCGCACATTTCTGTTCCCTCATTGGGGGTCAAGGGGCTCCGAGCTTCCCATTCGAAGACCGACAAGCCTGTCGGCCGTGCAACAGGTAATGAGATGCAACTATTGTTCATTTTGGTGCACCATTCGGCTCAGAAATACATTTTTGTTCTGATCCTTACCTCTATTTCACGATCATATTGAGCACCCAGCAGCCCGGATCCTTAATCTTCCTGTAGTGAGAAGCTCGTCGAACGAGACGGCACCGGCCATTGCTGGGCTCCTCGGCTCGTGGGCATGCTTCTTGATTAACTCGAGTGCAAAAAATTTCACTCACAGTCACAATCCTGAAGGAGAATGCGATCATGGGGACGACGACGGTCAATCGAGAAGCGGTCCGCGAGCGGATGAAGCAGGACGGAATTGAATTCATACTGGTCCAGTTTGTCGACATTCACGGCTCCGTCAAGGTCAAGCAGGTGCCCGTGCATTGCTTCGACGACGTGGTCGACGATGGAGCCGGCTTTGCGGGTGCGGCCGTGTGGGGTGTCGGGCAGGGGCCCCACAGCCACGATCTCATGGCCAGGGCGGACCTGGACACCTATCAACGGCTGCCCTGGAAGCCCAACGTCGCCCTGTTCAGCTCCAACCTGTTTGTCGACGGAGAGCCCCACCCCTACTGCCCCCGCGTGAACCTCAGCCGCATGCTCAAGCTGTTCGAGGCCGAGGGATACATCCTCAACTGCGGGTTCGAGCCGGAGCACTTCCTGGTGACCCGGACCTCTGATGGCGGCATCACGATTTGGGATCCGCTCGGAATTGACACCCTGGCCAAGCCCTGCTACGACTTCAAGGGCATGAGCCAGGCCATGGATTACCTTCAGGACATCATCCGCTTCGGGAACCAGATGGGGTTCGACATTTACCAGAGCGATCACGAGGACGCCAACGGCCAATACGAAATCAACTTCGGATGGACCAACGGTTTGCACGCCTCGGACCGTCTGACTCACTTCCGCATGATGACGTCCCAGGTCGCATCCAAGTATGGCTGCATCGCCACCTACATGGCCAAGCCGTTCAACGACAAGACGGGATCCGGCGCTCATCTCCATTTTCATGTGGCCGACACCCGAACGGGCAAGAACCTCTTCCCCGCCGAAAACGGTGACCCGGACTGGAAGGGGCTCGGCCTTTCCAAGCTCGGACTCCATTACGTGGGCGGTCTCCTGAAGCACATTCGGGCCATCACGGCCATCGCATCCCCTACAGTCAACTGCTACCGCCGAATCCAAAGCGGCGAGTTCGTCTTCTCGAGCAGCTCGGGATACACTTGGACCCCCGCGTTCGCCTCCTACGGGGACAACAACCGGACCCAGCTCTACCGGTGCCCCAGCCCCAATCGATTCGAGGACCGCTCCATCTCCGCCGCCGTGAACCCGTATCTCCTCGCCGCGGTCCACATCGGGGCGGGACTCGACGGCATCCGCAATCAGATCGACCCCGGGGATCCCTGCATCGGCATCAACGTGTATGAGATGTCGTATGACGAGCGACGCGAGCGCGGCATGACCCTGCTGCCCCAAAGCCTCTTCGAGGCCATCGAGGAATTGGAGAAGGACGAGGTGGTGAAAGCGGCCCTTGGCCCCATCGCAGACGAGTACATCCGCCTCAAGCGCGCCGAGTGGAGCGATTTCATGCGCCACCAGGTCACGCCCTGGGAAATCGGGCGGTACCTGACCCTGTTGTAGAGGCTCGCGCGGAGCGCGGCTGGCGGATCCAGGTTTGCCGATGCTGGGCGTCAGGCTGGGCCAGAGGTTGCACCAGCAAAATGGAGCCCTTTCGATCCATACGGTAGCGCCGCTTTCCACCACGGCGCAGGTCCCCTGCATCCCCTTCGGTAGCGCCGCCGCGGAAGGCGGCGCTACCGAAGCCCACCCATTTAGTCGTCCCTTCCTCAGTGCTGCCTCAAGCTCTTCAAACGGTTTTTCTCGTTGACTTCTCGCGGCGTGTTTTTCTATGGTGCCCTGCGCTTCAGAGGACCGCCCGTCAGGCGGACGCTTCAATCAGGTCCGCGCTGCAATCCGCTTGATCTGCCGTACATCCCGCACAAGGAGACCCCGTGAGCCCGTTTCAGTTGAACGAATGGGTGCTATTGGCCACCCAGAAGGGCAAGAAATGGCTTGTCCGCCTGGAGGAAATCCCCTTTTCCACGCACGTCGGCACCATCCAGCTGGGCGATGCCCTCGGGAAGGAAGAGGGCGACCAGCTGGAAACCAACCTCGGCGCCAAGCTCTTCCTCTACCGGGCGACCCTCGAGGACTACGTCTACCTGATGAAACGGCAGACCCAGATCATCTACCCGAAAGATCTCGCCATGATGATCTTTTCCGGTGACTTGTACCCGAACTGCACCGTGCTGGAATCCGGGATCGGCTCGGGTGGGCTGTCTCTCGCCCTCCTGCGCGCCCTTTGCGGACGGGGACGGCTGATCTCCGTCGAAAAGCGGCCGGAGTTTGCGGCGCTGGCCATGGAGAACATCGCCAAGTTCTACGGTGAGCGGCCCGCCAATCACGACGTCGTCGTCGCCGACATCCAGGATTTCCACATGACTCTGTCCGTGGACCGCGTCTTTTTGGATCTTCCGGAGCCCTGGCACGCCGTTCGAAACGTCGCCCGACACACCCGACAGGGCGGCATCCTGGTGAGCCTCAGCCCGAACGTGGGGCAAGTCCAGCTCATGTCCCGCGAGCTGCGGCAAAACGGGTTCGCCAGCGTCTCCTCCTTCGAGCTCCTCAAGCGAGACTGGAAAGTGGACGAGATCCGCGCACGCCCCATGGATCGCATGCGAGCCCATACCGGATTCCTCACGGTGGCCAAAAAGGTCCGCCGTACAGCCGGTACCCAGCACGTGCAATAGCCTCTTCATGAGGGTTTCAGCTTCGAATTCAAGCACATTCTCTCCCTCCAAAGACGAAAAAGTCTCATCATTGTGCCGGCCCTTTGCTTTGATACAATAATGTATCACGTGAGGTCCAAAGATTAGGCATTCATCGATAGCAAAATCCTTTTTATCAATAAAATCAGAGTACTAAAAATTCTGGCAAACTCCTTGCTTTATGAGGTCGCCAAGTCACGAACGGGTTAAGCGGGTTCGGGCGGGCGTGGGGGGGTTTTGGTTGCCCCGAAAGGAGTGGCTCGACGTTTCCTGGTCTTGGAGCGTCGGTGCGGCAATCGCGTGGATGCAGTTCATCATAATCTGGGAAGTGGAAGCTACGAGGAGGAAGTCATGGTTAAGGTCGAAGCCATCATCAAACCGTTTCGGCTCAACGAGGTTCAGGAAGCTTTGGTGAATCTGGGAATTCAGGGGATGACCATTACCGAGGTGAAGGGGTTCGGAAGGCAGAAGGGGCACGTCGAGGTCTACCGCGGTGCCGAGTATCGCGTGGATTTCGTTCCCAAGCTGCTGGTCACCGTCGTGATTCCACGGACTCTGAGTGAAGAGATCATTCGCGCGATTCAGAAAGCCGCTTTCACCGGAAAGATCGGCGACGGCAAGATCTTTGTCTCCAGCATTCAGGAAGTCATGCGCATCCGAACCGGCGAAATGGGCACCGATGCCCTGTGATGCGTCATCATACGGATCGTGAAGCATTCGTTTCAACCTCAGTCATGCAGTCATGCTTTTGGAGGATCTCCCATGAGAAAACTGGCCGTCGCACTCATTTTGATGCTTTACCTGCTGCCGATCGCTCCCGCGTTTTGCGCCGAATCCGTCCCTGAGGCAGCCCCTGCCGTCGCTGCCGCCGCGGAGGCCGCGCCCCCGAAGGTCGATACCGGCGACACCGCCTGGATCCTTGCCTCGTCAGCCCTGGTCATGCTCATGACCCCCGGCCTCGGGCTGTTTTACGCCGGTATGGCCCGGCGCAAGAATGTGCTCGGAACCCTCATGCACAGCTTCATTGCCCTTGGGATCGTCACGATCCAGTGGATGCTGTTCGGCTACAGCCTGGCTTTTGGTCCCGATGTCGGAAGCGTGATCGGCAACTTGAGCTGGTTTGGCCTCAATTCCGTCGGATTGGAGCCCAATGCGGATTATGCCGCGACGATCCCCCATCAGGTGTTCATGATCTTCCAGATGATGTTCGCCATCATCACGCCGGCGTTGATTTCGGGCACGATCGCCGAGCGCATCAAGTTCAAAACCTACTGTGCATTCATCTTCCTGTGGAGCATCTTTGTCTATGATCCCGTGGCTCACTGGGTCTGGGGTGTGGGCGGCTGGATTCGCAACCTCGGAGCCCTCGATTTCGCGGGCGGTCTGGTCGTACACGTGAGCTCGGGTGTGTCCGCACTCGCCGCCGCTCTAGTCCTCGGCAAACGGAAAGGCTATGGCACCGAGCTGATGGCGCCGCATAACCTCACCATGACCCTCACGGGCGTGGGTCTCCTCTGGTTCGGGTGGTTCGGGTTCAACGCGGGCAGCGCGCTGGGAGCGGGCGCCCTGGCAGCCTCGGCCTTCGTGGCGACGCACCTGGGCGCCGGAGCCGCGGCCCTTTCCTGGGGAGCGGCGGAATGGATCCATCGCGGAAAGCCCACCGCCCTGGGCATCGGCTCCGGTGCCGTGGCAGGCCTGGTCGCCATCACGCCCGCTTGCGGTTTCGTCAGCCCCATGTCGGCCATTATCATCGGCCTGGCAGGAGGCGTCGTGTGCTACGCGGCCGTGAGCCTGAAGCCCCGCATTGGCTATGACGATTCCCTGGACGTCGTCGGCGTCCACGCCGTGGGCGGATCTCTGGGCGCCCTGCTGACCGGGGTTTTTGCCTCCAAGGCCATCAACGCCGCCGGCAACGACGGGCTGCTGCTCGGAAATGCTGCACAGCTCGGGACTCAGGCCCTCAGCCTGATCGCCGCTTGGGTGTACTCATTCGTGGTGTCTTACGTCCTCCTCAAGATCCTGGATGCGACCATGGGTCTGCGAGTGAGCGAGGAAGACGAATCCGAAGGGCTCGACCTCAGTCAGCACGGAGAATCCGGCTACACGCTCTAGCAATTGGACCTCCGCCCGGTCGGCACGGTCGGGCGGACCGGACAGACAACTCACTGCCAATGGTATAGCCCGAAATGATCCGAAGGGTCCTTTCGGGCCTCCTTTTTCCTGCTTCCGTCCCGTCATCGCTTCGTGATATAGGGTCTTCCACGTTCATCTCGAAACCCATTCGATGATGGGACCCTATGCGAACGCTGACGAATCTCCCGGCTCCACTGTATCCCGTGCTGAGTTTTGCGTTCTATATCCTGGCGGCATCCGTCGTCTTGATGGCTTTGCCCACGCGCCAGGGCACCCACATCGCGTTCATCGACTCCCTGTTTCTCATTACCTCGGCGACGTGCGTGACGGGCCTTTCCGTCCTGGACATCGGCTCGGAGCTGACGGTGTGGGGTCAGCTGACCATCCTGACCAGCATCCAGCTGGGCGGGCTGGGCATCATGACGTTCTCCATCATCTTCATCCTGGCCATCGGAGGCTCCCTCTCCTTTCGGTCGCGCTTCGTCCTTCAGGACATCTTTGCGCACAGCCCCCAGGCGGATCTGCACAAGCTTTTGCGCCGCGTGTTTCTGTTCACTTTCGCCTGGGAGGCTGTGGGCACCCTGCTGCTCTTCATGCGGTTTCGGGAGCAGTTCCCCCTGGAAGAGGCTTTCTACCACGCTGTCTTCAATTCCATCAGCGCCTTTTGCAACGCCGGCTTCAGCCTGTTTTCGGACAGTTTCATGCGGTATCGGGGGGATGCCTTGGTCTGTCTGACCATCGCCGGCTTGATCATCCTCGGGGGGATCGGGTTCATGGTCATGCATGAGCTCGTGCGGAACCTCGAAAACAAGGCATCCCGCCGTCACTACTGGAGCCGGCTGAGTCTCCACAGCAAGATGGTCCTCACAACCACGGCCGCGCTTCTGGGAGCCGGCACGGTCTTCTTCCTGCTCAGCGAATGGCACACCACCCTCCGGGGGCTCGATCTGCCCGAGAAGCTTCTGGCATCCTTTTTCCAGTCCGTGACCCCGCGCACGGCGGGGTTCAACACGCTCGATTTCGCCGTCATGAATAACCTGACCCTGCTCGGAACCGTGATGCTGATGTTTGTCGGAGCGTCCCCCGGATCCACGGGCGGCGGCATCAAGACCACCTCCATGGGCGTGCTCCTTGCCCTCAGCCGCTCCCGCCTCTCGGGCTCCGAAAACGTGCACGCCTTCAAAAGGACGATCGCTCCCGAGACGATCAATCGCTCCTTCAGCATTTTTGTCGTCTCCGTATTCATCGTGCTGATCGGAACGGCAGCGATGCTGATCGCGGAGACCAGCCGGCTCGCCCCGGAACAGAGCCGATGCCAGTTCATGGAGCTGCTTTTCGAGACCACCTCCGCCTTCGCAACCGTCGGACTCAGCATGGGCGTCACGCCGAAGCTCTCTCCTTGGAGCAAGCTCATCTTGGTACTCATCATGTTCACGGGTCGACTGGGTCCGCTCGTGATTGCCATGGCGATTCACCCTTCTCGTAAAAAGGGCAATTTTGTCTATGCCGAGGAGCCGCTCATGATCGGCTGAATCGGCTGTACCACCTGAACGGCCACCGGACGAAGGTCTGGCACCTCGGGTGCGCTTGACGGGACATCCCCCCCGAATGGGGAGAGCAGATCGAGGAATCGAGCGATGCGTCAGATTGCGATCATCGGGCTTGGAAATTTCGGGTACTACCTGGGTCGGGAGCTTTATTCGAAAGGCTTCGATGTGATCGGCATCGACAGTCAGGCTGATACCGTCCAAAAAGCGAAAAATGAGATCAGCGAGGCGGTCGTGGGCGATGCCACCGAAAAGGAGACCCTGCAGTCACTCGGTCTGGAAGCCGCCGACCTTGCGGTGGTCACCATCGGGACGAACATGCTCGCCAGCATCCTGGCCACCTTCCACCTCAAGGAGCTCGGTGTGAAGCGGGTGTTTGCCAAAGCCTTGAGCGAAGAGCACGAGCTCATTCTGCGGCGCATTGGGGCCGATGAGATTCTTTTCCCGGAAAAGGACCTGGCCGTGACGCTTGCCCGACGCATCGAGAACCCGAACATGCTCGAGTACCTACCATCTATGCAGGACTACGGGATCTTCGAGGTCGCCAATCCGCGAAAGATCCTGGGCAAGACGCTCCGGGAGCTCGACCTGATCAATCGCTACGGCATCCAGGTGATCGCGATCCGAGACGACATCCTGCACCGCATCAGCTACATTCCGAAAGCTGAATACGTCATTCGTCCCAATGACGTGCTGGTGCTTCTGGGGCCCCAGGGGGCCATGGAAAAGCTGATCGATGAGGTGCAGGAGTGATCCCGCATGCGACGGCGCATGGATGACTTCCGTCGCGGGACTACCCGCGCAGCTCATCGAGAGCTCGGAGGAGCACGGCCGGGTCCGGGTTGACGCACTCACGTGTCTCCCCGATGCGAACGGGCAGGATGAAGTGGAGGTCCCCGGCCACACGCTTCTTGTCGGCCTGCATCGCGCTCACGACCTCCGCCGGGGCCAACTCCGAGGGCAGCCGCACGGGGAGTCCCCACCGTACGCACAGCTCCCGAAGCCGATCCGCGGCTTCGGCGCTGAAAGTCCCCAAGGCGACCGAAAGGGTTGAAGCCGCCACCATCCCGATGGAAACGGCGTCACCATGGGCCATCGCGTAGCCGGTCACCTTTTCGATGGCATGCCCGACCGTGTGGCCGAAATTGAGGATTCGCCTCCGGCCGGATTCCGTCTCGTCCGCCTCCACCACACGCGCCTTGAAGGCCGCGCAGGAGGAAACCACGCGCAGGAGGGCTGCCGGCTCGCGGTTCACGATGGAATCGGTCTTGAGCACCAAAAAGTCCCAAAGATCACGGTCTCCGATGACGGCGGTCTTGATCACTTCGGCCATTCCCTGGCGGAACAGCTCGGGCGAGAGGGTTGTCAGGAATTCGGGGTCCATCCAGATCCAACCCGGCTGATAGAAGGTCCCCAGAAGGTTCTTTCCCTCGGGCAAGTCCACACCCGTCTTCCCACCGACGCTGCTGTCCACCTGCCCCAGGAGCGTCGTTGGGACCTGGAAGACCGGGACGCCGCGCATGTAGATCGAAGCCAGGAACCCCACAACATCCCCCGTAACGCCACCGCCAACGGCCACAAGCAGCGTGCCGCGGTCAGCTCCGGCCCGCACGAGCTCCCGCGCCAGCTCTTCCACGGACGCAAGACGCTTGTTGGCTTCCGAGGCCGCGAAGAGTATGACGGACCCGCTTTCCTGGCTGGGCCAACCGTGCTGCCGGCATCGCTCGCCCCAGAGCTCCCAGACGTGCCGGTCCCAGATCCAGAAGACCCTGCGCTTGCCCGCAATCCGACGAACGGTTTCCGGCAGTTGCGCCATTAATCCTTGCTCGATCCGGATCTCGCTCGTCCGTGCCTCTCCTGGCGGCAGTCGAAGTGTGAGCTGCATCCTTATTCTCCCTGGTCCTGACTCCGATGGTGCTCAAGAGAGCAGCCGCCGCAGCTCCCGCACAGCGAGGTCTCGCAGCGCGCCGCTCGCACATAATGGCGGATCACATAAACCAGAACCACCGCAACCACAAGCAGCACTATCCACGTTTGCCACATGGTGAACCCTCCTCGGATCGGAGCTTAGGGTGCGAGACCGAGCCACCGTCCTCCTTGGTAGACGGTGATGGCCACCAGGAAAGCGACACCCGTATTGAAAACCATTGAAAAAACCCCCCATTTCCACGCGCCCGCTTCCTTGATGATGCAGGTGACCGTGGCCAGGCAGGGCGCGTAGAGCATGACGAAAAGAATCAGGGAGAACGCCTTGAGACGGTTCCATCCCCGCTCCTGGCGCATACGCTCACTGAGCGGCAAGTCCTTGTCCTTGCTGCCGGTCTTTCCCATCGAGTAGGCGGTGCCCATGGTCGAAATGATGAGCTCCTTGGCGGCAAACCCGGAGAGCAGCGCCACGTTGGTCCGCCAGTCGAATCCACACCATTGGGTGAGCGACTCGAGGGAGGCTCCGAGGCGCCCGGCGAAGGATCCGTGAAGGGCAGCCTGGGCTTCCGCCTGATTCACGACCTCGAGCTGGCCACGGACGGCCGTTATTTCAGCCGGCAATTCCCCGTCCGGCAGCTCCTCCGCGAGGGCCGCCGCTCGCAGATCGTCCGGCAGCGTAGACACGATCCCCTGGCGCTCCGCCTCAAACCGCGTCTTCTCGGAATCGGGCAGCTCCGGAAAGGCCATCAGTGCCCAGAAAAGGATCGAAATCGCCAGAATCATCGTCCCCGCCTTCTGAATGTACTGCCAGGTGCGCTCCCAGGTATGGATCAGGAGCCCCTTGAAGGTCGGAAGCCGGTACGGCGGCAGCTCCAGCAGAAACGGCGTGCTGGGGCCCCTCAGAATGGTCCAGCGGATGATGCGCGCCAGCACGAGGGCCGCCGTCCAAGAGATGAGAGTCAGGAGAAACAGCATCTGAGCGCGTCGGGCCGGGAAAAAGGCCGCGATGATCATGGCGAACACCGGGACTTTCGCCCCACAATTCATGAACGGGGCGGTGAGAAGGGTCGCGAGTCGCTCACGCGAGCTGCGAAGCGTACGCGTGGCCATGACGCCCGGCACCGCACAACCACCCGCGATGCCGCCCGATATGATGTAGGCCATCACCGAGCTGCCGTGCAGCCCAAAGGTGTGAAAGACCCGATCCAACATGTAGGCGACCCGAGCAAGGTAGCCGGTGTCTTCGAGAAAGGCGATGGAAAAGAACATGAACAGGATGAGCGGGACAAAACCGACCACCCCCCCGACTCCGTCGATGATGCCGGAAACCACGAGCGACCGGATGGGACCAGGAGGAAGAGCGGATTCCATGTACCGGCTAAGCGCTGAGAAGCCGGCCTCGAGCCAGCTCACGGGGATCTCGCTGTAGCCGAAGGTAAACTGGTAGACGGTATACAGAATCCCCATCATGATGACGGGACCGAAAAGCCGGTTGGTGAGCACCCGGTCGAGCTGATCCGAGAGGTAGAGCCGGTCGGCCTTCTCGCTGCGCCGAACGACGCCGTCCCGCAGGAGCGCCGCAATGTAGCCATACCGGTGGTCGGCGATGATGGCTTCAGGGTAGGTTTCAAGGGTCTTCTGGAGGTGCGCGGTGACCTGAGCTGCGCGGGCTTCCAGTCGGTTTGAGAGACCGGGGTCCGTCTCCCGCCCCTTCTGAATGACCTGTTCATCCGATTCAAGGTATTTCAGGGCCGTCCATCGCGGATGAAAGAGATCCGCGAGGAAGCCAGCCGCAGCCACCTGCTTTTCCATCCATTCAAGAGCCGGGTCCACGTCCGGTCCGTAGGAGATGTGCAAGGGCTCCCATTGGCGCTC
>CAZIEW010000058.1:0-37589 GCA_964538515.1 uncultured Syntrophobacteraceae bacterium | reverse complement strand
CGTAGATGCCAATGGAGCGCATTCCGTTTGCGTCACGGCGGTAAGCGGTCACTCTGTTTGGTGTAACCGTTACCATCTCGACCTTTCCATCTCCATCGATATCTCCAAGGTCCATCGAAACGATGCTGCTAGTAAAGGTTTGGCTTCTCCACAATCCAGGCTGCCGGAGAGAAGATTCCGAAGTTATTTCAATAAAATTCGGATTAAGAGAGGAAATACGATCCTTGTTGTCGGCAGATCCTGCCGGCAGAAGCTCCGGGTTTCGGTTGCGGACAATCTTTTCTTCGGAGCCCCCTGTCTCGGACCCTTGAGCGGGTTGGCCGAGGACTTTTTGCTGAATTTCTTGAGCGAATTGGTTGATCTTTGGGATTACATCATTAAAGTTTTTCGTCTGGAGAGTGAGACGAGAAGGTTGTGTATTCCCCAAGACGGGAGCCATCGTTGCGTCAATATCGAGGATCTGGCCTACCGCAGTCACCGTCCCAAATAAGACATAGTCAGCTCCCAAGGATTTCGCGATTCGAGAGGCATCATCGGGAGAAATGTCACCCTTTAAACTGGCTGTCGCATTTTTTGTTGATGCAGCATTAATGACTTGAATCTCTTCTTTTGTGCTGAGTCGCGAGGCGAACAAGTCTGGTATTCCCTTATGGAGATACTGGAGCTCGTTAGGGGTGTGTGTATTAAATGGCATAATGACAATCTTCTGTAAGGCAGGCCCCTCCGCGTGAACAGGGAAAGCTGTCATGCAAGTGATACTGATAGCCATGAAAAAGACGCTTATAAACCTGCTACGATTCATCTTATATCCTCCTTATATAAATCTATTGAAAGTAATAGATATGGCAAATGTCGTGATTTGGCGTGCGTTTCTGTTGGATCATCAGGTGGACGCCTCTATCGTTAGCAAAATCGAGAATGGAGTCAAATTAACGATCTTTAATCTTTGCTAGACCACAGGTATGCTAAAGAGGAAGTCGAGTGGCCAACACATTTTCAGAATCAGAAAAGCGAACGTATCCTATGAACAGTCGCCCAAAGGACCGCATTCTGATCGTCGAAGACGATCCGGACATCGCTCAATTTCTTTCCCAGGGATTGACCGAGGAAGGGTATGAAGTGGAGGTCGCTTCGACCGGGACGGGAGGCCTTGATCGGGCCACAAAGGGCTCACATGATGCCCTCGTGCTTGACATCATGCTGCCTCTTATGGACGGCCTTCAAGTTTTGCAGCAGCTGAGGGCCCAGGATGTCGACACACCCGTTCTCATTCTGAGCGCCAAGAGAACCGTCGATGATCGTGTGCGTGGCCTGAGAGCTGGAGGCGATGACTACCTGGTGAAGCCGTTCGCCTTTGCCGAGCTTCTGGCACGGCTTGAGACGCTGCTTCGTCGAGCTCGAGGCACCCAGGAGCCCATCAAATTGAAGGTTGCCGACCTGGTGCTGGACCTTCTATCCAGGAAGGCATACCGAGGCGAAGAGGAAATCGATCTCCAGGCACAGGAATTTGGTCTTCTTGGATACCTGATGCGAAACGCCGGACAGGTGGTGACACGTACTCAAATCTTGCAGCAAGTCTGGGGATACAGCTTCAATCCTTCGACAAACGTGGTGGATGTTCACATCTGTCGACTCCGGGAAAAAATCGAGCGTCCGGAGAAGCCAAAGCTTCTCAAGACAGTTCGTGGTGCCGGTTATATCCTGGTGAGCCATGACTCTTAGAGCGCCTCGCGATCTCGCGACACGCCTCACTCTTTGGTATGCAGGGGTGTTCAGCTTCTGCTTCTTGCTTGTCTTCAGCGTCTTCTATTTCATCATGCACGATCAATTCCACCGCTGGACCGATGAGCAGCTCAGAGAGGAAGTCACCGAAGTCAAGATGGCTTATGCAGAAGGGGGCCGCGAAGGGGTTGTGCATCATTTGAGACAGGAGGAAGTTGCCGGAGACGGGCGCTTCATGGGGCGTCTCATCGCTCCCTCCGGGGTCGTGGGCTTCGAAACCACATCGAGAAAGCATGACGCCATCTTCGGAATCAACGCAGACCTTCTGTCGGAGGCCAGGGGGGGGCGTGAGGACGTGAGCCGACTGACATTCGACCATGATCGAGCGGTGAGTGTCATCTACAGCCGACTTCCGGATGGATCGGTGGTTCAGCTCGGGCAACCCTTGCTAGACCACGAGATGTGGTTGAGAGGGTTCATCGGCAATGTGGGGAAAGCCTCGCTTTTGGCGCTCTTCGTCGCGGTCGTTGCCGGTAGTCTGATCGCGCGCCGCACATTGGCACCCATACGCGAGGTGGCAGCCACTGCATACGAGATATCCGGTCGGTCTCTGGGGCAGCGGGTGCCCCTTTCCGGACGCGAAGATGAGGTTGACAGGCTGGCCAAAGCGTTCAACGGGATGCTGGACCGCATCGACACCCTGGTTCAAGGGCTCCGCGATGTCACTGATACGCTAGCGCACGATCTGCGCACACCGATCACCGGGATTCGTGGGCTGGCGGAAGTCACGCTTCGCGCACCGCGAGATGAGCACACCTATCAAATGGCGCTCTACCAGATCGTCGACCGGTTGGATCACTTCCTAGCGCTCTCCGAGTCAATCCTTGACGTGGCCGAAGCGGAATCCGGCGCGGTCTCTTTGAACCTGGAGGTCCTGTCGCTCGACTCCCTGATGAGTGAGGTCGCTCAGACCTTTAAGCCCGTGGCCAAAGACAAGGGCATCCATTTTGAAATGGCTCTCCCCAAGGCTTTGCAGGTCAGAGGCGACTGGAGACGCCTCGAGCAGGCGGTCGCAAACCTGGTCGATAATGCTTTGAAATACACTTCACCCGGTGGGCGAATTCGATTGAGCGTAGAGCTGGCACCCAATCCCAAGGAGGTCTCCCTCATCGTCGCCGACACTGGGTCCGGTATTCCGGAAAAGGACTTGCCGCACATCTTTGAGCGCTACTATCGGGGAGACAAGAGCCGATCCGGTCCTGGCATGGGCCTGGGGCTGCCTCTGGTGAACGCGATTGTCAAAGCACACGGCGGTCGTGTGGCCGTTGACAGCTGGCCCGGAGAAGGCTCAACGTTCAGGATTTATCTGCCATGGGAGTCTTCGGGGGACCAACCCTCTTACATGGCATTTTGATGCGAACCGCTCGTGCTTGTAATGCCACGCATCCTACCATCCTGTTTCTCATTATCCTCGGGCAATTCCTGCTTTTCCAACATTAACAAGATTTAACGGGAGCTCAAACCCAGCCGGGTGTAAAGGAAATCTGTTTGCTCTGGTGTGAGCCTATTGGGGTGGCAGGTGCTGTCTCCAGGAGTCCCTGATTTCGCTACGGCCTTGCAGGAGTGGCTATTCCAGAGCCGCATCACGCTGCATGCTGCAAAGGACTGAACCGGCTAATGTCCAGAAATCGTAAAGAAATTCAAGGGGAATGGCTGTTTCGATGGAGGAGTTATCTGCCGCTCATTTTTGTCCCTTTTGCCATAATCGCTTTGAGGGACTCCGGACTGATCGGTCGCCTCACAAGTGAGGAATTGGACACCTGCTGGGAGCTGTTTTGTCTCGCATTGTCCATTGGAGGTCTTGTCGTGCGGGGGATCACCATCGGGTATGTCCCCAAGAAGACTTCCGGGAGAAACACCAAGAAACAGATAGCGGCCGAGCTCAACACAACGGGGATGTATTCCATTGTGCGCAATCCGCTCTACCTGGGCAACTTCATCATCTTCCTGGGAATGCTTCTCTTCATCCAAGTGCTCTGGCTGGTGGTCCTCGGAGTCTCGGCATTTTGGCTTTACTATGAACGGATCATCGCCGCAGAGGAAGCCTTTCTCGAAGCCAAATTCGGAGAGCAGTACATCACCTGGGCTGAGAAAACGCCCCCTTTCTTTCCGCGGTTCCGGAACTGGACAACGCCTGCTTTGTCATTTTCTCTCAAGAACGTTCTGAAGCGCGAGTACACGGGCTTCTTCGTGATCGACACTTCCTTCACGCTTTTGGACATCGCGGAGGATTTCCTCGGTGAAGGCGTCTTGGAGGTCGATGACGGCTGGCTGGGGTTCTTCATCTTTGGAATGGTTGCTTACCTGACCCTCCGTGCCATGAAGCGGAAGACACGAATCCTGCACGTTAAGGGTCGCTAACAGCCCATCCATCAATCCGTTGACGGCCCGAGGCAGTATCCGACCTTGTGCGGTGGCAGACTCAGTGCCGCAGAGCTCTCACAAGCGATCTCCGGGCGCACAGCGAGGATAATCCATGAAGCGGTTAATAGCGACGGTCTTTTTTGCAGTGATTTGCATCGTGGCACTCGCCCACCCCTCATCGGCCGACGTCACCGTCATGCAGGACTACGTGATGCAGCCTCCGGCCGCGGTGGTCATCCCCAAAGACGTCGCGCTTAAGAGGCCTCCGGAGGCCATAGCCGGTCGTGGGCTGCGCATCCTTGTCTTTGGAGACAACGGAACTGGAGATGGGAATCAAGCGAAAGTAGCGGCGGCCATGCAGAAATTCTGCGAGCAGAATGAGTGCGACTTTGGATTGATGCTCGGAGACAACTTTTACCCTGCTGGCGTTCGATCGACCGACGACCCTCAGTTCGCCTCGAAATTCGAAAAACCCTACCGGGAGCTTGGAATTCCCCTGTTTGCGATCCTCGGTGAGCATGACTGGGGGCGACAGGGAAAGATGTACAACTGGCAAGCCCAAATCGACTACACGAAACACTCTTCCTTGTGGCACATGCCCTCCGATGTGTACTCGGTCACAGTCGGGGATCTCCAGATCCTGGCCCTTAACACCAACGCATTGCCGGGATCGAAAGAGCAGATCGCCTGGCTCGGCAATGAGCTGACGAATTCCAAGGCCCGGTGGAAGCTGGTCATGGGGCACAAACCCATCTATTCCTATGGCTATCACGGGGACACCGACTTCATGATTGCCGATGTGCTTCCCCTGCTCTGCGGCAACGCGGATCTCTATTTGTCCGGGCATGAGCACAACGAGCAGTTTCTGAAGGCCGAATGCGGCCTGCCTCTCCTCATTTCCGGATCGGGGGGAAAGCTTCGACCCGACAATATCAAAGGCCCCCACAGTCTTTTCGCCAGTGACCAGCTCGGCTTCTCCTACCTCCAGGTGAGGTCTGAGGCGTTGACCGTCCAAATCGTTTCGGCCGAAGGAGTCGTGTTGTTCGAATACGTCGTCCGGAAGCCCAGCTCAAATAGTTCAAGAACGTGATGCTACGAGGTGCGAGATGGCTCGCTTCATTGTCTATGCCGTTCCCGTCCATCCTCGGCGCTTCACCTCAGAGCTTGCGAAGCTCTTCCATAGCCGCACGATGCGACACGGCCTTCATGCGCATCACGGCCAAGACTGCGGAGGATCCCGCGCACAGAGCCAGAATTGCCAGATAGCTCCAGGGTATGACGAGCTGCTCCGGCGGTGGATCGAAGACCCCCTGGAGCAGCTTGACCAGCATTTCCGCCAGCCCAAGGCCAAGCACGAGGCCCACGAGACTGCCTCCGCCGAGAATCAACGCCCCCTCACTCCAAACAAACGCTCCCAATTGGCTGCTTCTCGCCCCCAAAGCCGCAAGGATGGCCAGATCCCGACGCCGCTCGTAGAGGCTGAGGGCGAGCATCAATCCCGTGGCGCCCAGGATGAGCAGGACTGAAAACGCTGACTCCAGCCTGCTCAAGCCTCGAAGATCCACCGAGGTAAGACTGGATCCAATGGCTTTCTGAACGGCTGCAATATCGGTCACGCTGACTCCGGGAAACGATCCCACAAGGCGCCTCACACCGGCCGCAAGGTCAGCGGGGTCACCCACAGCCCGCAGGAGGACGATCTCCCGTGCGTGTGATCCGGTCTGCTCGGCGATGTAATCGGCATTGGCGACCAAGAAGGAATCCGTCGGGGCGGTGGGAAACTCCCGCACGACACCGATAAAGTGGAACGGTACGACATGGTACTTATGGTCCGAGGGAAACTGGAGACGCAGGTTCAAAAGGTCGCCCGGCTCAAGCTGGAAATCTCGCTTCGTTTCCTCCGAAACAAGGATCCCGTCTCGCTTGCCTGAAAGCTCGTCAAGGAGCGCCTTGCCTCCCACGAAGAACGCCTCCGAGATCGGCGCGGCTTCTCCGATGTGATGCGGATCGATCCCGTAAAGATCCTGGAGGTCGTTTCCCACGTACGCGAACCGGTGCATCATGGCCTGAGCGGCGGCAACCCCCGGGAGATCCCTCAGTTGAGCCAGTCCGTCACCCGGTGCTGCGGTGGTTGTTCCTTTGACCGCGACATCGGCTCCGTTGGTCAGCTCGGCGTCGATTCGGGCTTGAGCGTTGTAGGTGGTATTGAACACAGAGGTGGAAACGGCGAAGGAAACCGCCAGCCCCACCAGCATCACCCCCCGAGTGACCAGAATGCGCTGACGGCCGAGGAAGGCAGCCACCACCGCAGAGAGGTTGTTCACAAAAGGACCAAGGGCGCGGGCAATCAGCCCTCGGCACACGAACAGCGCTTTTTTCCAAACCCGAACGGCCAACAGGATCCCCCCTATCCAAAAGCAAAATGGCGCCACGAAAGCCTCGTAGTGGACGGAGATCTGCGGTACCCCTTCGGGAGCAAGCACAACCTCGTAGCCTGAGCTCGCCATCTTCCAGAAAACCCCGGCTGCGATCGCCAGAAGGATCCCATCCAGGTAGAGCTTCAGCCAGAAAGCAGTGGACTGGGTCCTCACGAGAGGGCGACTGGAGGAAACCGAGGAGCGTCGAGCCTGCCAGGTGGCCGGAGCCAGGACTGCCGCGATGGCAAGAAGAAAGCCTGTCGTGCAGCTGGCCAGCAGCCAGATCAGCGCGTCCCTGCTCCCGAGCGCGGCATCGGGGACAAGCACACGGCAGGCGCCCCCCGTCAGTGCGGCTCCGAACAAGACCCCTCCCAACCCAACAAGCAACGCCTCCACGGCCTGGAATGCCCAGATCCAGCCAAGGGACGCCCCGCGGATTCGAAGCAGAGCCTGCTCCACCAGGTGGTGCTTCCGGCCGGAGGCGACGACGAGGAGGGTGAGCAGCACTGCCAGGGTGACCCCCGGAAGGCCCAGGAAGAGAAACAGCACCCGAGCATAAAGCGCATCGGAGCGCACGGCTTCCAGACGAGCCGCGAGGTTGTTTCCCACGGTGGCGCCCGCCGCACTGATGGCTTCCAGGTGGCTCGCAAGTCGTTTGGCCGTTAGATAGGCTTCGGAGGGATCCGGCGGCAAGGGCGCGCCCAACCGGGCATGAAGCTGGACGCGAACCGAATCGGGATGGATCGCGGCTTGAGGGTCGAAAAGAAGATGCCACTCCGGTTCGGGAATCAGGAGTACGTTGTCGGGTGGAGCGTGGGGGGCGGTGCCGGGAGACGCACCGACACTCTGGAAAAGCGAATCCGCATAGGGAAGATCTACCGTTCCGTCGACTCTCAGCTCAACCGGGGCCAGCCCCTGGCGCATGATCGTCAGGGTGTCGCCTTCCTTCACGTGCAGGTTGGCCGCAGTCTGCTGAGCCACTAGGACGCCTTTGCTCGAGCCCGTAAGCAGTCGAATCTCGCGCGGAAACGCAGCCATGTATTCCGGGCCGATCCCGATTACCTTGGCGGAGCCGGTCGTTTGCACGGTTCCACCCGTCGTCGCCGTCAGGCCGGCGGCATCGGCGTACGCCACGGTTTCGACTCTCTTGTTGGGGAAGGTGTGGGCAAGACCTTCGAGAACGGCAGCTTGATCCGCTCCCGGCGAGAGCTGAATCTGCCAGTCCACTGGAACCCCCTCGATTGCGCGCACGGTCATCCTCGTGGCGCTTGTGGTCAAGAAGATCCCCAGGGATGCCAAGAGCGCCACCGTCACGGCAACCCCTGCCATTGCGCCTACCAAACGCTCAGGCCGGCACCTCATAACCCCGATCATCCATCGATAGAAGAGCATCGCTTGATCTCCAGTCGGCCGTGCCGTAAATGCCACTGCGTTTTCATTCGTCTGGCGATCGCAAGATCGTGGGTTGCCACGATGAGCGCAGCGCCTGTCGACGTCAGGGCGTCCAGAAGGCAGCTTATGAGGTGTCCTGCCGTGGTACGGTCAAGCTGCCCCGTGGGCTCATCCGCCAGGAGGAGCTTCGGGCGGGAGGACAACGCCCGGGCGACGGCCACACGCTGGGCCTGACCTCCGGAAAGCTCCTCCGGAAGCTTGTCGGCAAGGGCCTCGAGCTTCAGCGTTTCCAGAGCCCCCATGGCAGACGCCCTGGCTCTCGATAGATCCTCTCCCGCCAGCAGCATGGGGAGCTCGACATTTTCCACGACGCTCAAAGGAGCCACGAGGCTCGTGGTTTGAAAGACGAGCCCTACGTGCCCGGGACCAAGACCCTTGCGACCGCCAAGCCCAGGCCAGTGGATTGTCCCACCGCTCGGCTCATCCAGTCCCGCCATCAACTGAAGCAAGGTGGACTTTCCGCTGCCGGAGGGGCCGGTCAGGGCGATCCGGTCTCCCGAAAACACCAGCCCTCCGATTTTGTCGAGCACCTGTACCGGCACATTGCCTTGGAGGTAAGTCTGTTCCAGGTTTTGCATGCTGATCAGGACTTCAGGCATGCCCCACCACCTTCCCGTCCAGCAGCTGGAGCCGCCGATTTGCGGAGGCCGCTGCCGCCTCGCTGTGTGTAACGAGCAGCACCCCGCCGCCTTCTCTCCGGTGGAGGTCGAGCAGATGAAGAATCTTCTGCTCCGTTTCTGCATCGACTTCCCCGGTGGGCTCATCGGCGAGCAGCACCGCAGGCCGCGAAACGAGTGCAACGACCAAAGCAGCCCGCGCGGCTTCTCCCCCAGAAATCTGAAAAGGACGCGCACGACGGACGTGCTCGATGCCGACCCGCTCGATCAATGCGTTGAGCCGCCCTTCATCGCTTCGGGCGGCGAGCTGCATTGCCAATCGCACGTTGTCTTCGACGGTAAGATGATCGATCAGATTGCCGGATTGGAGCAGGATCCCCAACGAGCGTGCGCGTATGACGGCACGCTCAGATTCGGGTCTGCGCGTGATCCGCTGCCCCATGATCGCCACCCATCCCCCGTCCGGCTCGTCCAGCCCGGCGAGGCAATTGACAAGCGTTGACTTGCCGCTGCCCGACGGACCTTCGACGGCGACCATCTCACCGGCTTCGACCGTGAGACTCACGCCCTTGAGAGCCAGCGTCTCCTCGTTTTCGACATGAAAGAATCGATAGAGCTCGTGAGCTTCGAGTGCCTTCATCTCAATTCCACCTGAAGCTCTGGGAGATGAGCTTCCATTGGTCCGCGTTGTCTGCCCCCGTTGGAGCCGAAAGAGTGAGTGTGGCGAGCTTCCCGCCCTTGAAGAACAAAAAGGCCTCGTTTTCGAGACGAGCTGACTTCCCGGTCACAGCGTTCGGCTCGGAATGGGACGCGTACACCATATGAAGGACTCGCATTCCCGAGATTCGCACCTCGAGAGCCTCTTGGGCGGAGACGGCCTTCCCGGTCCGATCCAGGATCGCAACCTTCCCGTCACGCACGCTCTTCACGTCGGGAGCTTGTGGGGAATCGGTGATGACGACCGTGATGGCGTTCAGATGATCGGTAAAGCTCACGTCGGCTCCGGTCTCGGTGCAAGCCCAGCCCTCGGGCACTTTGAGCGAATAGCCTCCGGCTGCGGATCGGTACGGGATGAACACCTGGTTGTCTGGAATGTCGCCCGGAGGATTCTTCTCCCGTTCGGCGGCCTTATGGTTGTTTCCAGCGATCGAGAATCGGGCGAACAGCGCTCCCGCATCGGTCGAGTAGGCATAGCCTCTTTCCGAGTGAATGCCACTGACGAGGATGGCAATTGCGAGGGCCAGGGCCCCTGTTGTTCTTATCTTCATGGTCACAACTCCTTTCTGCCTTCGACGGTGCGTCGGCTTTTTACTCCGGCTGAGCAGCTCCCGCCTACCGTCTCTCCTTTCGGTTGCTGGAGAGGCAGGGAGACGGTAATGCTGACTTCAGCAACGCATTCAGCAGGAGACGACAACCGCTTATAAAACCCCGGTTTTCCCAGACGGAAGCGAAAATGAGTAGCTCGATCTCCTTGACGTCACGAAGACCGCTGCAACCATGAACGCGGTGATCGCGAGCGAGGACGCAACGCGGCTCAAATTAAGGCCGCCCTCCATGAAGGGTTTGGTCAGGGTATCGCCAAGGGTGGCTCCAAGAGGACGGGTCAGGATATACGCTGCCCAGAAGAGGAGAGTGCCCGGAATATTCGTAAAGAGGTACGCGACGGCAACGAGTCCAATTAGTCCTGCAAATACGAGTGCTCCGAGCTCAAACCCGAGGCCCGTGGTGGTTGCCACGAAATCTCCCAGTGCGGTCCCTAATGTGTTCGACACGAGGATGGTCAGCCAGTAGAAGACCTCGTCTTTGGCGGTGCTGATGTTTTCATACTGGATCTCCCCCGATGACTTTTGCCATGCGAAAAGGACAAGAACCACGCCGCTGAGCAGGAGGATTGACGATCTCACATATCCAAGTCCGAGCGTGCGGTCCAGGTAGTCGGAGAGTGTCGTTCCAACCGTCGTCGTGGCAATCACAACTGACCAGTAGGTGAGCGGATGGTAGCGTCTTGAGGCGACCTGCGCGATCACCGCGATACAGAAGAACCCGAGAAAGATCAGGCTGCTGATCGCATAGCCGAGATTCAAGGACATGGAAAGGGCGTCCCCGCCTGTTTCTCCGACGGTTGTCGCACAGATCTTGATAATCCAGAAGCCGAGGGTGACGAGCGGAACTTTGCTGAGCGAATTCTCACGGAGAACATTGATCGGATAAGAGCCTGCTGCCATTGGTATCTCCCTTCTTTCGCCGGTGCTGCGATCAGAACGATCTGCAGCACGTCTATCTCATCCATGAGCGCATCCAATCCAGCTCCCGGCGAGCCCGATTGGATAACTGTGATTTTAAGACTGGCGCATTGCTGGAAGATGGAAGCAAGATTACAAGTCGGTAATGGAGGAATCCCGATCGAAAGCTAGTACGGGTTGGACACAGGGGGAGGAGTACATCCGCTGATCCAGTGATGGAGATGTCTGACCGAGCGACGCTGAAAGGTGGGGATGGTGCTTGCCGACCCGTGCGGAGCAGTCGAAAAGGGTTGGGTCTTCAGGATGGCGAGCTCAGGCTGGCAGTCACGATGGGCAGAAAGAGGGTGAACTGGCAGCCCCGTCCGGGATGGCTCACAACCTCGATTCGGCCCTTGTGGGCGTGCACAACCGCTTGCACCAGGCTCAGCCCCAGGCCAAGTCCCCGGTGAGTGCGGCTTTTGTCGCCCCGGTACAATCGGTCGAAAATTCTGGGCAGATCAACCGGATCGATGCCGGCGCCATTGTCTTTGACCGTCACGACGACTTCTTTTGCTCCGGCATGAGCACCGATTTCGACCTTGCCTCCGGCCGCGGTGTACTTCACGGCGTTGTCGAGCAGGTTGGCAAGGACCTGCCGCATGCGTCCAGGATCTACTAGAACCTCCAGAGTGTCAGGTCCCTGGTAGTCCAGCTCGACTCCCTTGTCCTCTGCCACAACCTGGTAGAGCTCGACCATCTCGTGAATCAAGACCGCCATATTCGTTCGTGCCGGATGCAGCTGCATCACACCAGTTTCCGCCTCGGAAATATCCATCAGCGTTGTCAGCATGACGCCAATCCGCTCCGATTCTTCAGCGCAGTCCATCAGGGCCTCCCGGAGACGGTTCGCATCGCAGTCGGTCTGCAGGACCGTCTCGACCACACTGCGCATCCGTGTAAGCGGTGTCCGCAAGTCGTGGGCCACATCGTCAAGAGCCTCGCGCATGCCGGCGATGAGCGTCTGAATCCGTTCGAGCATCCCGTTGAACAGATGCACGAGCTCCCCGAGCTCATCGTTTCTCGGTGATGCCGGGACCCGAGCGTCCATTTTGCCGGTGTCGATGCGTTTTACGGTGTGGATCAAGTCGCGAACGGGCCGCAGGATGCGGAAGGCCAAAAAAGCGCCCCCAACGAAGCCGATCGCGACTGTCGGAATCAGGATGAGTGCGAACGTTGCCCGAAAGCGCTCGAGCAGTTCGTTAAGCTGCCACGTGGATTTCCCCACCTGCATGACAATGTTTTCGGAGAGAAAGCGTGTGTCTATAACGAGGCGATCCTCATCGTTCTTCCCTTCCAATTCGGTCCATAAATCGTCGTTTGCTTCCTTCGGAAGCCTTATGTTTTCAGGATGGAACCCCTTTGGCGGATCAAGTGAGGCAACGAGAAGGGTTTGACCGTCTGCCCGTCCGAGGCGGACCCACAGGCCATCGCGCTCATTGAGAGGTTTTTCGAGCTCCATTTCCTTGATCAGAGCATCCAGACCTCCCGTCTGATACTGGAACGTGTATTCGTCAAGCTTCGACCGGATGATTTCCCGATCCTTTTCTTGAAGTGATGAGGAGAGCACCAGGTAAGCCAGGACGAATACAAGTACGGAGCCCAGGATGAACATGGTCGAGTACCAGAAAACCAGGCGGAGCCCGGCACTCCGCTTGAGCTGATCAAGCGGTCTTGAGTACATACCCCACCCCCCGGATGGTGTGGATCAACTGAGACTCGAACCCCTTGTCGATTTTGTTGCGGAGGCGGCAGACCAGCACATCCACAACGTTGGTCTGAGGATCGAAGCTGTAGTCCCAAACGTGCTCGAGGATCATGGTTTTGGAAACCACACGGTCCGCATTGCGCATCAGGTATTCGAGGAGGCTGAATTCGCGGGGCTGCAGGTCGATCTTCTGGCCTGAGCGAACCACCTCGCGCTTTAGCAGGTCAAGATTGAGATCTCCCACGGTGAGAGTCGTGGGCTCCACTGCTCCGCTCGATCGCCGGATAAGGGCCTGCACACGCGCCAGGAGCTCGGAAAACGCAAAGGGCTTAGTCAGATAGTCGTCGCTTCCGGATTGGAGTCCTCTTACCCGGTCGTCCACCGAACGCTTGGCGCTTAAAATGATGACAGGCGTATTGACTCCCTGGCTTCGCATGGATTCGATCAGGTGAAGACCGTCCAAGCACGGAAGCAGGATGTCGATCACGGCGGCGTCGTAAGGCTCGGAGAGCGCCAGGTTGAGCCCCTCTTCGCCATCCCGGGCGTGATCGATCGCAAAGCCCGCCTCCTTCAATCCCTGGATCAGAAACGAAGCAATCTTCTGGTCGTCTTCGACGAGCAAGAGCCGCATGGAAGTATCCTGCCTGTGCTTTCGGTTACCTGTTCACCTGCTGAGCAGCCAGACCACGCGTCTGGGTGGTGTGTTATGACGGATGTCTTGCATCTAGTTCATCGCGAAGATGCGAGTCAAGAGGAGGTGGAAGGAGAAGACCCTGGGATCCCCAAACCTTACAGGATTGTAATGTTCGGGCAATGCTCGAGTGATGTTCAACCACTATCAGGCGACGTGGAGCATTTCAAGCAGCTCTCAGGAGGTGGGCACATGGACAACGCGCGTCTTCTTAGTGGTACACAGTGTGAAGCGAGTGCCGCGCTGCAGGCGAGGCTCGAATCCTTGGGAAAAATCCTTGCGGCAGTCGCATACTCTGCTTCCAGATTTCTTGCCCGGCAAAACTTCGTTGACGGAGAGCACTAGGGTGAAAGGAATCCGCTTTGTGAGTCCCTCACGCCGACCCTCTCCCCTAATGGGGGCGAGGGAGCCCGAAAGTCTCGTTGTAGTATTGGGCCTGGGGAAACAAAAGCGTCTCCCCAAGCTCCGTCATGGTCGATCGATCACCTTTTTCCTGCCTGTCGCCTCAGATGCATCCTTGATCGGGCTCAACCGTTAACCAGGAGCGCCAGCCGCCGGGCCAGCTCGAGATAATTGCGATGAAGGTTTCGGTGGGCTTGGACGAAGGCGATGCCGGCCGAGCCCATGTCCCGGCGCTTTGCATCGTCATCCAGCAGCCGTGAGATCGCCTGCGCCATGCCGAGGGGGGAGCTCTCCCCCAGGAGCATCCCCGTCTGTCCGTTTGACACCACCTGAGAGACGCCAGCCGATTCCAAGGCCACCACGGGAGTACCGCAAGCCTGGGCTTCCAGGTAGACCATCCCGAGGGACTCTCCAATGCCTGGAAAAATGAACAAATCCGCAGCGGAATAAAGCAGGGCCATTTGGTCGTGCGGAACACCTCCGGCAAAGACGACGCGCTGTCCGAGCACGCCGGCTGCGGCCTCGCGCAAAGCCTCCTCCCGTGGTCCGTCTCCCGCCAGCAGAAGCGTCCAATCGTCTCGCATGCGCTCCAGCTCAAGGAGAGCGCCGAAAAGAAAGCGGATGCTCTCTTCCTTTGCGCCGGATCTCAGCCGCGCCGCCGTCAGCAGGAGGTGTCTGCGGTTCGGGACGGCGTATCGGCGCTGCACCTGCTCACGCGCCCCTGCGATGCGCGCACAGGCTTCGGGAAAGATCCCGGGCGGCAAGTAGGTGAGTCTTCTTGGATCGAGGACGCGGCGCAAGGCATCCACGTCATTGATGTTGTTTGTGAAAGCGTGGGCGCATGCGTGAAGGGCGGGACGGTTCAGGACGTAACCCCAATAGGTCGTCGGATCCTTTCTGCGACGGGTGCCGAACATGGGCTGGAAGAGGACGTAGGGGATCCGAAACAAGCGGGCGAGCGGAGGTCCGATCACATCGGGGGATTTGTAGTACACGTGGTAGGTGAGCCAGACGTCCGGTTGAAAGCGCAGGCAGGCGAGGGCGGCTTCGAGCAGGGCGCCAAAGGCGGTGAGCCAGCCACGGGGCGATTTCCAGAACCAACGCGATCGGAAGGCCACGATCTCTCGGCAGTCGTGACCGGCGAGCAGGAGGCTTTCGCGAATGGAGCGGGCAATGGTGAGGTCGCCGGAAGGGTTGGGGTGGTCGAGGGGTTTGTTGGGGCAGTAGAAGGCGATCTTCATGGGGCAAGTGCCGCTTTCAGCAACGGGTGGAGGCGCTGAACGCAACGGCGGTTGTCGAAGGACTCCTCGACCCGGGCGCGAGCGGCCCTCACCATGCTGTCCACTTTGTCCGACCTGGCGAGCGTCTCGCGAATGGCCCCGGCGAAGAGATCCGGTCTTTCGGGCTCGACCAGCCTTCCCGTGACGCCGTCTTCGACCAGCTCGGGAATTGCCGAAACGCGTGTGGACACCACCGGCAGCCCCACCGCCATGGCTTCCACGAGGACGTTTGGGATCCCGTCGCGATCGCCGTTGTCCGCGACCTTGCAAGCCAAGGCGAAACAATGGGCTGCATGGTAGTGGTCGATCACGGTGCTGTGGGGCAGGGTGCCCAGCATCCGGACCCGATCGCTAAGCTGCAGCTCTTCAACGAGCCTTCGCACGTCGGATTCCTCATCGCCGCTTCCGATGTGCGTGAGACGGAAATCCAGCCCTTCCTCCCGGAGGATCTTCAATGCGGCAAGCAGCACGTCCCAGCCCTTCTTGCTGACGAGTCGTCCGATGGACAGGATCTGAAACGGCTTTGCCGGGGGCTGCGGGGGGCCGTAGGCGAAAAGATCCAGATCAATGCCGTGGTAAATGGTGTGAATCGGCGTCGCGCAGCCGTTTGCGCGGGCAAGCTCCATGAGGTAGCGGGCGTTGTAGCGGGTGCAGGTCACGACGAATCGCGCGCGCTCGACCTTTCGAAGCAGTTGGTCGGGCTCGCTTGTGTAGATGTCCTTGGCGTGGGCGGTGAAGCTGAACGGAATGGCGGTGAGCTCCGAGGCGAAGAAGGCGACTGAGGTCGGGGTGTGGCAGAAGTGGGCGTGGAGGTGGCGCACGGAGGAGTCGGCAAGACGCGTCGCGCTGAGGTGTCCGGCCTGGAGGAAGTGTCGCACCGTGGCCGTGCTCTTTCTCTCCCACGCCCTTCGGACCGCTCCTGCAAAGCAGCGTGCATAGTGTGCTCCCAGCCGCCCCCACAGCATGCGATTGCTCTGGAGCAGGACGCGAAGATTGGGCCAGACGTATTCAGGGAGGTAGGTAACGGGGGCCTTGATGTGCTTCACATGGTCGTGTGAGAAGGTTTCGCGGGGCTGTCGCAGCGAGAAGATCCGGATGGGCAGCCCCAAAGATTCAAGCAGGAGGATTTCCGTGCTGATGAAGCTTTCCGAGATCCTGGGGTACCCCTTGAGGATCATCCCAAGGCTGGCATCCGGCCCGGTCACCCGCGCTGCCCTTCCTGATGGACGCGGATTCGCTCCCGAATGACGTCTAGGGCTGAAAAGGGGAAGACGGCCATCCTGCGCTGCTGGGCAGACCCATTTGCCAAGAGCGCCAAAATGTGGGCGCGCATCGTCTCCGGAGTCACTTGCCGTGGGTGGAGGTAGTCGCAGAACCCGTTGGTGCAAAGGACTTGAGCCCGGATCAGCTGCTCCTCACGGGGAACGGTTCGAGGAACGATGAGAGACGGTTTCCCCTGACTGGCGATCTCGCACACGGTATTGTAGCCCCCCATGCTCACGATGACTTGGGCGGCACCGATCAAACTTTCCATGTACCGATGGAATTTCAGTGTCACAAACTGCATCGCCTTGGAACGTTTCAGAACGTCCTCGTAGTCCGGGCTCGAAATGAACGGGCCGGTTACGATCACGACGCGCATGTGGTCGGGAACCCCGCCGTGCGTCGGCTCGAAGGCTGAAAGGAAGGTGTTGACCACGGGATGGCCGTCACCGCCGCCCCCGATCGTCACCAGGACGAGCTTGTCGTCGTCCGACAATCGGAGGGATTGCCTCGCCTCGCGAACGTCATCCCGGCTCGGGACGCGTCGCCGGATGTAGCCTGTGAAAACCATTTTGGAGGCGATTTCGGGAGGAATTTCATATTCCCGGATGGGGTCGTAAAACTCCTGGCAGCCGTAGACCCATATTTCTCGGTAGTACTGGGCCATGGCCTCGTAGATCCCCTTTTCCCGCCATTCGTCGATGGTGGCACGTGCGCTGTCCATGACATCTCGAAGGCCCAGGATGGAGGTGCAGCCGGGGAGCTCGTCCTTGATCCATTGCAGGGTGTCCACGACCTCCCGCTTGAGGCCCAGCGGGGCTTTGTCGACAATGAAAAAATCGGGTTTGAAGGCCATGGCCGTGGCAAGGATGATCTTTTTTCGGATTTCGAGCACTTCGCCGGCGTCCAGCTTCATGGACAGCGGCAGGTACTGCTCGTTCGTCACTTTGATCATGCCCGGAATGCGGACGAAGTCAATGCGCCTGGGGATCTTGAACCGTCCGGCGAGAACGGAGCCCGTTAGAATAAGGATGTCCGCCGGACACTTCCGGAGGCTTAGGGCGATGGCAAGGCATCTGCGGATGTGCCCCAGTCCATAAGTGTCATGGGAGTACATCAAGATCTTCAGAGGCGCCAAAGCGTTCAAGTTCGACTCTCAGGTGTGAGTGCTTTCAATGATAGGGAAAACTCGGCCATGGTGCGGGGTCGTGATGAACGACACGCATAATAGAGTCATTGGGGGCACGAAGCAATAGCCTTTTGGCGGGCGGGATAGGGGGGGCTCCTGCCACAGCGCGCCGGAATTCCTTTTGACGCCCCCATGTACAAAGATGGTGAATGAGGGCGAATGGGTGATTATACTGTGGGAAAAGTACTGATGGATGGTCGAAGTGCACATTGCATTACAATAGAAGGAGGGTTGTCATGAGCGTCGAAGTGGGGGAGCTGGAAAGCAAGCTCCTGGAAATGTATCCGGAAATCCGGAGTCATGGCCTTGAGTTGTCCCTGTCGTACGATAGTAAAAAGGAAGCGTGGATCGTGAGCCTGAAGAAAGGAAGTCATGCTCTCTCGACCCATCTTGACGCAAAGGACGCCGCCGAGTGTCTCGACGGCGTCAAATGCGTCTACCTCGGGGTTCAAATCGGTCAGTTCGTGAAGAACTTCTGAAGGAGCAACCCGAAAGGCCGGCCCTGGGTCGGCCTTTCGTGGTCCGACCAGAATCGTCCCCCTCATCATGTCTGTCCTTTCAAGTCGGTTACCAACCCAAGCACAGGAGGATCCTATGGCGCTCCAGTTCGTCAAGACCGACCATGCACCTGCGGCCATCGGCCCCTATTCTCAAGGGGTTCAGGCAGGGCCTTTTCTGTTTGTGAGCGGTCAGATCGGCCTCGATCCCGCAAGCGGCCAGATGGTGAGCAATGAATTTGAAGGCCAAGTCAAGCAGGTCCTCGAGAACCTCGGCCAGGTTGTTCAGGCGGGGGGGTGTCGGATCGAGGACATTGCGGCGGTGGACGTGTTTCTAACCGACATGACCCGATTTGGGGACTTCAACGGACTCTACGAGGCGTTTTTCGGCTCCCATAAACCCGCCCGTGCCGTCGTGGAGGTGAGCAAGCTGCCTCGAGGGGCCCTCGTTGAAGTGAAGTGCGTGGCCTACCGGGCTGCTTGATTGACCGAATCCCCAATGGTGTCAAGGTTTTCTTCTTGATCGGATTCGGCTCATTTGCTAGGTTCACGGCGCAAAACGGTTGGCTGCCGTGCCAGTCGACCAGGGGAACGGGTACACTGCAAATCACGGCCTGATTGAGAAAAGGAGAGGAAGATGGCTCGAAAGGTCCTTTGGGGGATGGCTTTTGCGCTGGCTGTGGCTCTGATTGCTCCACAGAGCCCCTGCCTGGCCGCCGAAAAAGAGTACGTGAACGGCATTGACGCGAACTTTCCTCCGTTCGCCTTCGTTGACAAAACGGGCAAGCCAGACGGCTTCGATGTGGCCGTCATGAACTGGATCGCCGCGGATGCAGGATTCAAGGTCAAGCACCAGCCCATGGATTGGGACGGCATCATCCCGAGCCTGAATGCCAAGAAGATTGACTTGATCGCATCGGGCATGAGCATCACCGACAAGCGGAAGCAGGAAGTGAGCTTCACGATTCCGTACTGGACCGTCAAACAGGTGATGGTGGTCAAGAAAGACTCGGATACGACCCTCGACAAGGCCCTCGCGGACGGCGCCAAGCTCGGCGTCCAAAGGGGAACCAGCGAAGCCAAGTGGATCGAGGAGAACCTGATCAAGAAGGAAGGGAAGAAGTTTGAGCTGGTGTACTATGATTCCGCACCTCTGGCCGTGGAGGACGTCTTGAACGGTCGGATTCTGGCTGCCGCCATGGATGATGCGCCGGCGAAGGATGCCGTGGCCAAGAAGCCCGTCAAGATCCTCGGCGGGTTCGGAATGCCGGATGAGGAGTTCGGCTACGCGGTGCGCAAGGAAGACACGGAGCTCCTGGGTAAGCTCAACGACGGGCTGAAGAAGATCATGGCCTCGCCGACGTGGGAGGACCTGAAAAAGAAATACGAGCTGAAATAGCACCCATGCCGGAAAGTGTCGCCGCGGTCATCAATGCACTGCCTTATTTGCTGGAGGGCTCCCTGGTCACCATTGGCGTGGTTCTGGGAGCCATGGGTCTGGGGCTGGCTCTGGGGGTTCCGCTGGCCGCGGGCCAGGTTTTTGGGCAAAGGTGGATCCGATGGGTGATCGGGGTGTATGTCTGGTTTTTTCGTGGAGTGCCGCTTCTGGTGCTCCTTTTTCTTTTCTATTTCGGATTGTTTTCCCTGCTAAACGTGAACCTGTCCGCCTTCACCGTGGCGGTCATCGTGCTCGGGTTGATCAGCGCGGCCTATCAATCTCAGATCTTCCGCGGGGCGATTCTCGCCCTGCCCGAAGGACAGCTGAAGGCTGCCCGTGCCCTCGGGATGAGTGATGGCAAAGCGATTCGGTTCATCATCCTTCCTCAGGCGCTTCGCCTCTCGATCCCCGGGTGGTCGAACGAATATTCCATCGTTCTCAAGGACTCCGCCGTGACCTATGCTCTGGGGGTCGCGGAAATCATGGCACGAACGCATTTCGTGGCCACCAGGACCTATCAGCATCTTCCGCTCTACATCGCGGCGGGCTGCATCTACCTTGTCTTCACCATGGTCGGGACGCGGAGCTTGCGTGCTCTGGAGGCGAAGGTACGGATTCCCGGCTACTCCCGTTCCGACCACTGAAATCGATGGCGCGCATGAGACCTGACGAGCCCATACTCCGAATTGAAAACGTCAAAAAGCGCTTCGGCCGCAAGGAGATCATCAAGGGGGTTTCCCTGTCCATCCGCAGGGGCGAGCTCAAAGTCCTGATCGGGCCTTCCGGGGGTGGAAAGAGCACCCTGCTCCAGTGCATCAATTATCTTGTCGTGCCGGACGAGGGCGATGTCTATCTGGAGGGCCGCCGCGTCGATCATGGGAAGAAAAAGGCTCTGTACGCCTATCGTCAGCAGGTGGGCATGATTTTTCAGGATTTCAACCTCTTCGACCATCTGACGGCCTTGCAGAATGTGGCCATCGGTCTAGTGCGCGTCAAGGGTATCGACAAGACGGCCGCTCGGGAGCGAGCTATGGTCGAATTGGAGCGGGTGGGACTGAGCGAGCATGGCGGCCATTACCCCGCCCAGCTCTCCGGTGGCCAGAAGCAGCGGGTTTCGATCGCACGGGCTCTCGCCATGGATCCCAAGGTCATGCTCCTGGATGAGCCGACCTCCGCCTTGGACCCCGAGCTCATCGGAGAGGTGCTTGCCGTGATCAAGGACCTGGTGGCCAACGGCATGACCATGATCATGGCTACACACCAGATCGGCTTCTCAAGCGCCTTCGCGGACGAGATCATTTTCATGGAAGATGGGTTGATCGTCGAGCGGGGAGCTCCTTCAAAGATCCTGTCCAATGCCGAGTGCGAGCGCACACGGGCCTTCTGTTCGAAGATCGGCGAGCTGTACGGGGAAGGGGCGTAGCGGCCATGGACGAGTTTGTGTTCCTGCGCGAAGAGGTGCTGCCGGCGTTTATCAAAGGGACACGCATGAGTGCGCTCCTGATTGTGCCGTCCGCGCTCCTGGGAACGGCGGTTGGCGTGCTGGCCGGGTCCCTGCGGGTCTACGGGCACCGAGGGGTGGCGCGGGCCTTCGATGGCTACGCGACGCTCTTCCGTGGCGTTCCCCTCGTGGTCCAGCTCTTCATCTGGTATTTCGGACTGCCTCATCTCGGGATCTACCTGTCGCCGTATGCGGCGTCCGTCGTCGGCTTCTCGCTTTGCAGCGGGGCTTATCAGTCGGAGTACATCCGCGGGGCCCTTCTCTCCATCAAACGGGGACAGAATCTCGCGGCACAGGCTCTGGGCTTCAGCACGTTTCAAATGGTGCGCTCCATCATTTTGCCTCAGGCTTTTCGGCGGGCATTGCCGGGCTGCGGGAACGAAATCATCTACCTCATCAAGTACTCCTCCTTGGCTTACATGGTGACCTGCATCGAGCTTACCGGCGAGGCGAAGATCCTGGCCTCGCATTCCTTTAAGTACCTGGAAGTGTTTTTCACCGTGGGAGTCTTTTACCTGGCCATGGTGACCGTTGCCGGCTGGGTGCTGCACTACTTCGAGGACCGTCTCAGCGTCCCGGGGTTCGAGCGGCGCCGGGCCAATTAAGAGCACGTGGATGAGAAGCGCATGACTGGATCACGATCGGCGTTGGAAGCATCGGGGAAGGTCTATCGAGCCCACGGGATCAGTCGACGGGTTGCGCAGATCTGCATTTCGGCCATCAAGGAAATGCCGCTGCTCGCGAGCCGCGTGGGGGGGTGCGTGTCTTTGGGGCAGGGGATCCCGAGCTTTCCGACGCCGGATCACATCCTGGAGGCCGTTTCGAGGGCCATGAGGGAGGACGCCCGGTGCGGGCAATACACCCTGGGTCCCGGAATGGGTGCCCTCCGAGAGGCCGTGGCCGAGCATCTCGAGCGCAGCCGCGGGATTGCCGTGGATCCTTACCGTGAGGTTTGTATCACGGTGGGGGCCATGGAGGGGCTCGCTGCGGGAGTTCTGACAGTTGTGGACCGGGGCGATGAGGTCATCCTGCCGTCCCCCAATTATGCCTCCCACATCGAGCAGGTTCTGTTGGCGGAAGGCGTTCCGGTGTTTGTGCCGCTTTCCGAATCGGAGTGGCAGCTGGACGTGGACGGGATTCGCCGTGCGATCACCCCGAGGACCCGCGCTGTCATCCTGTGTAATCCGCACAATCCCACGGGGGCTCACTTTCGGGAAGAGGATCTCCGAGCGGTGGCCGCTCTGGCGTGTGAGCATGACTTTTTCGTGATCGCCGATGAAACGTACGATTTCCTCGTCTACGAGAACCGTCCCCATTTCAGTCTCGCGGCGCTTCCCGAGCTCAAGGAACGGCTCATAGCAACGTTCAGCTTCTCGAAAAAATATGCCATGACGGGTTGGCGGGTGGGTTACGTTTACGCTTCGGAAGGGGTGCTCGACCACATCATGAAGGTCCACGACGCCGTGGCCATCTGCGCACCCACGCTGTCCCAGCACGCGGCCCTGGCCGCCCTGAAGGGTCCTCAGGACTGTGTGGATGCCATTCGACAAACTCTGGCGCTCAGGCGAGATCTCACCTGCCAACGGCTCGACCGGTTGTCACGGCATTTTCACTACGTGGCACCTCAAGGGGCTTATTATCTCATGGCACGCTATCTCGCCCCCGCCGTGGATTCCATGACGATCGCGCTCCGTCTGCTCAACGAGGCGCGGGTGATCACCATTCCGGGGTCGGCCTTCGGCCCCACAGGCGAAGGCCATATTCGGCTTTCGTTTGGCGGCACGGAAGCGGACATCAACGAAGCCTTTGACCGCATCGAGACCTGGCTCGAGCGGCATCCTTCGTCTCCCTGATTATCCCGCCCCTAGGTCTTGGGCATGGTGAGGGGACCCCCCTCCTTTTTTCTCGACCGTCTCTTGGCCGGCAATTGTTGAAGCAGCACGGCGAGCGACCGGGCCTGAACACGGTACGCCGATCCTTCGACCTGCTCCGCTTCCGACCAGTCGCAGATGTCTCGAGGCGGATCCAGGTAAGTGTCGATCCAACGCCGCCACCCGCCGTTTGCTCCCCGCCCGATCTCTGGGAGCTCGAATTCCAGCGGCTCCCAATAGGCATTCACCATGAGATGCAAAACGACCCTTCCCCTGCGCAAGTGTGCCGTCAGGGCCAGGCTGTGGGAATGGTAGCCCCAGTCCGGCTGGTCGCGCTTGACGCCGTGCCATTGAAAGCGGGCATCCAGCAGGAGCTGGCTCAGGCTCTTGGACTGCCCCCGCGTGACGGGCCGCTGGGCCAACCGGTGATCGACGAGTCGCTGAAGAAACCGGTGGATGTCCCAGTGCTTCTTCAAGAGCGTCCAGTCGACCCAGCTCAGCTCGTTGTCCTGGCAGTAAGCATTGTTGTTGCCCCGTTGTGTTCGCCGCATTTCATCGCCCATCAAGACCATGGGGGTTCCTAGGGCGAGCAGGGTGATGGCGAGGAAGTTCTTGATCTGCCGGTTCCGCAGCCGTTCGATGGCGGGATCCTCCGTCGGTCCTTCGACGCCGCAGTTCCAGCTGCGGTTGTCGTCGGAGCCGTCCCGGTTGTCTTCTCCGTTGTCCTCGTTGTGCTTCTTGTCGTAGGACACGAGATCGTTCAGCGTAAAACCGTCGTGGCACGTCACGAAGTTGATGCTCTGCTCGGGCTCGCGCTCTTTGTGGGAATAAATGTCCGGGCTGCCCAGGATACGGCTTGCAAAGCTGGTCACCGTTCCGCAGTCACCCCGCATGAAGCTTCGGATGTCGTCTCGGAAACGTCCGTTCCATTCCTGCCAGGTGTCACCCACAAACGTACCCACATGGTAGAGTCCACCCGCGTCCCATGCTTCGGCAATGAGCTTCGTGCCGGCGAGGATCGGGTCCGATTCGATGTCCCAGATCACGGGTGGGTTTTCGAGCGGTTTTCCCTTTTCATCCCGGCATAGGATCGAGGCGAGGTCGAAGCGGAAGCCGTCGATGTGCATCTCCCTGACCCAGTACCGGAGGCTGTCCAGGATCATGCGGCGCACGATGGGCTGATTGGCGTTCAGGGTGTTGCCGGTGCCCGTGTAGTTGGCGTAGCGGGCCTTGTCGGTTTCATCGAGGGTGTAATAGACGTTGTTTTCGAGCCCGCGAAAGGAGAGGGTGGGCCCCGTGTGATCTCCCTCCGCCGTGTGATTGAACACGACGTCCAGGATCACTTCGATGTCCGCCCGGTGGAGTGCTTTAACCATGTCTCGGAATTCGTTCAGAGCTCCGATGGGGGTCGGATCTGAGCTGTAGGCGGTGTGCGGGGCGAAAAAGCCCACGGGGCAGTAGCCCCAATAATTGACATGCCCCAGTGGTGCATCGAAGGGATCGAACTGAAAGACGGGCATGAGCTCAACCGCCGTGATTCCCAGGTCCTTGAGATAAGGGATCTTTTCAATGAGCCCGGCATAAGTTCCCCGCTTTGCGGCTGAGACGCCGGAGCTTGGATGTGCGGTAAAGCCGCGCACATGCATTTCGTAAATGATTGTTCGGTCAAACGGGTGCTTGAGGGGCGAATCCCCCTCCCAGTCGTAGTCCCGCGTATCGACCACCACGTTTTTCATTGCGTACGGGGTATTGTCGCCTGGAATGGAAGCCGCCCCCTTGTCGTAATGGGGCGGTACAACCACCGCGCGGCCATACGGATCCAAAAGCACCTTCTGAGGGTCGAATCGAAACCCTCTGGCCGGGTCGAACGGTCCATGGGCTCGATAAGCGTAGATCTGACCGGTCCTGATTCCGGGCAGACAAACGTGCCAATAGTGGTAAGTACGGTTTTTCCCGGGGTCGAGCTTGATGACCGTGGCCGGCTCCGCGTCATCCACCCGGTCGAAGAGAAGCAGCTCGATGAGGGTCGCGCTCTTCGAAAAGACACTGAAGTTCGTTCCGCCACGCTGAACCCAAGCGCCGAGTGGGAAGCTCTCACCCTGCCGCATTCTTGGTCTTGGCCGTGCTCTTGCGCCTGCGCTCATAGGAATGCCCCTTCGCTGAAGATGGTTTCCAACCTGCTTCGCACAGTGGATGCATAAATTCAAGCGCTCGTTTTCGAAAATCTTCCTTTGCGATATGGAGCACGAATCGGTAAATAGTCGGAATCAGACTGCCGGTTGAAAGCAAATGCAGAAGAGGCGATGGCTATGCAATGGGATCTCCCGTCAATCCGTACCGCTGAGCTCAGGTCGAGCCTGGGGGAGATCCTTGTTTCGCATCCACCGTGGTTGGATTGGCTCAGGTCAAAGCGCTGGTTTATGGATAAGGATGCGGAAATTCTCTACATTGCATTTGAGGATCGATTCCTCGTTGATGTAGACGACGGAACGTGGATATGTGGAGTGATTTTAGTATTATTGCTCCAGCATGAATCGGGGATTGAATATCAAAAACGCTATTTTATGCCGCTGCTGATTTCCTGCAAACGCCTTCCCGGAATTGATAAAGAAAGCGTCATTAAGCTCGTTATGATGGATGGAGATGAGTATGTTCATCTTGCTGAGCATAGCAGCCTATTTCAGCGTTTCTTTCTGAAAGCGCTTCAATCGAGAAAGTCTATCATTACAGAAGCTAACAATAACGTCAGCTTTTTAACGTATGGTTCACGTTTGGAAGCGGTTGACATCTCAAGGGTTGTCGCGAAGCCGTTGGCTGTCTCCACATCCAATGTACTGACGCAAGTATCGACGAATGTGGGCGGGCTCATTGTCAAGAGCTACAAGGACATGCGGGGCGAGGCGGAGGCTGCCGGACGACGATGGCCGCCGAATATGGAGATGGCTCGCTATGAAGCCCTCGCGGCCGCCGGTTATCGGAATATGCCCCAGCTGCATGGGGTTTGCTGTTACCAAAATCGGGCGACCGGCACATCGGTGCCGCTCATGCTCCTGATGGACAAGATCGAGGGCCGTGACGATGCGGGGAAAGTCTTCGGCACCGCTCTGTTGCAGCTGATCCAAGCTGGAAATCAATGCGATGTCGGGAGACGTGCTCTCAATCGGAAGGCGACCAGCACGGTGTCACGGCTCCTTGCCGGGACCGTTTCGGATTTCCATCACGCTTTTCTGCAAAGCGGTAAGCCCGGGTTTGAGGCCATCCAGGTGTCGGAGGCCGATCTGGGGCGTTGGTGCAGCACCGCACGCAACCGATACGAGCGCGGCGTTCGGTCCCTTGAGCAGCGATCGGGACGGCGACCTGGAGACAGCGTGCTTCGGGACCTGGTGGGGCGACTGCGCGCTCTGTCTCCTTTCGAGCTGCCGGAGCACCTCTTCAAGCTGTCCGGAAGGCTGATGAAGGCGCAGGTCCATGGCGATCTGAGCACTGCTCAGGGCTTGATCGATGCGGCGGGGAGCGGCAATCCGATTGGGTGCTTGTTTGATCTTGTGGCTTCTGGAAGAGAAGATGCGGCCCTCAAGGCCGCCGAGTCGCTAGCGCGGCGGGTTCGCTGGATGGATTTCGAGGGAGAGCCCGCCAAGGAGAGGGTCGATCACGATTACGACGCAAGGCAAAACCTGCTGGTTGACGTTGCGGGAGCGCTTCAAGGATTTTGGTATGTTGGAAACATTGAGCTGTACACGCTCCTCGGGCTGCTGCCGGCCGAAGATCCCGCACACAGGGAACCGGCAAGGAAAGCCTCGCTGGCTCTGGCGGGTCAACTTGCCGCGGAGGAAGCCGGGATCGATGGGCTGACGCCGGAGATCCTTGCGACGATCCATGAATGGTCGGCTTCTGTGAGTGAGAGTTTTGTTCAGGGGTATCTGGATCAGGTCGAGCAAAACCACATGGAAGAGGCAATCCTGGCCGATTGGGATCGAGGACTGGCTCGATCCATCGTCGATTTTTGGGTTGTTTTTCGTGCGCTTCACGAGCTGTGTTACGAAACCTACGGGAGAGATATCGGTTGGGAAGCCATTCCCGCCGGTCGCATTCTGCAGTTGACGCCTCATGTCGATTTGAACAGCCATGCCAAAGCTTGATGTTCTTGACACCGCACCGGAAATCGCGTCGAGCCGGCCCGGGAGCGAGCGTTTTATTTCGCCCGTTCGGGTCGGTGGCTTGGTGGACGGGATCTTTCTGCCCTTTCACCACATGCGCTCGACAACCGTGGATCCGTCCGACAGCCGTTATGATTGGGGGATCGGGGATTTTGTCTCCGCCCGCGATGCCGTCGATTTTGCCGCCGCGATGGGGCTCCACATCCTTCAAATGCTTCCCATCGTATGGTCCGCCGCGTTCCACTCGCCCTACTCGGTACTGAGCCCCCAGGCCATGGACCTCGAGTATCTGGGAATCCCCGGCTTGATCAACGGCCTCGAGAACGAGGGCATGGATGTCGAGCCCCTGCGAGTGATCGTGGGCGAGCGTTACGAAACCATCCAGAGTCTGCGCGATTCCGACGAGATCGACCACGAGGCCATCTGGCAGCTGAAGCTGCAAACGCTGCAGCGCGTCTGGTCGGTAGTCGCTCAGCATCGGGAGCTGCCCTCCTGGCGGGAGTTTGAGGCGTTTCGGGAGGCCAACCGGGACTGGCTGGTCGACGATATCCTCTACTTCCTGTTGAAGCAGGAATACATGGCGAGAGACCCCGAAATCGGTTGGGACTGGCGGGTCTGGAGCCGTTATGAGCCAGGGATCAGTGAGCGGTTGCCGGAGGCTTTGGCGCGCGCCAAAGACCGACACCACGACGGGATCCTGTTTCATTCCTTTGTCCAGTTCGTGCTGTACAAGCAGTGGGAGACATTCGTCGCCTACGCGACCAAGCACGGGGTTCGGATCATGATGGACATGCCCTTTGCTCCCGCGGATGCACGCGTTTGGCAGCACCCCGAAATGGTCTCCATGGGAGGGCCGGAGACAGGCTACCAACGGATTGAAGTACAGGGTGTTCCGGGCAAGAAGGAAACGCCCCTGGGGCAGATCTGGCAGTTCACCGTCTACAATTACGAGGCCGCCGAGTCCCTGGATTATATCCGAAGCGTTTTTCTGGCTTACCGGCGCCTCGGGGTCACCTACATTCGGATCGACCATGTGCCGGGATATTATCATGTCTTCGTGTTCCGCCAGGATGTGAATGAGGAGCTCACCCTCGAGCGGCTGGGGGTTTTCGAGTCCATTCATGAAATCCGGGAGCAGGCTCTTGAGATGGGGACCGAAGAGGCCAGACGGGATGCGTGCCAACGGGCGCGCGAGCTGATCCTCGATGCGCTGCTTCATCCGGGAGAGCTCTGTCCACGAGCTCCTCGGGATGTGCTCGATCTGCTCTTCGACGAAGATGGGGCGCTTCGGACGGAAGGGAACCTGGTCATGGTATGCCGCAAGCTGAGCGGAGAGGAGCTCGGACAGCGTCAGCGGCAGGAGTCTTCCTGGCACTTTCAGTGGCAAACGGAAGATAGGATTTTTCGAAACCAGCCCTATTGGCAGTTTCTCAGGATTACGCCGAATCGCAGGGCAGACGATGACGGATTCACCTCCGAATGGCTCTTTCCCGAGGACCCCGACCAAGCTCCAAGGCCGACCGACAGTGTCCGCATGGCGTATTACCGGACCGGCCCCGGTGAGGCGATCTTGTATGACTTCGACCGGTTTGCCCAGGAAAGCGGCATGGTCGTGGTGCTGGAGACCTTGGGCAATGTCACGGAGCAGATGCTGGCCTCTTCGAAGCGACCCGGAGGCTACCCGCTCATTCCCGTCATCTGGGGGCTGGAAGAGGGGGGACGGTACCACCCGGCGAAGTTCGAGCGGAACAACTGCGCTACCCTCGGCGTCCATGATTCTTACGCCACTCCGGTCGCTTGGCGGCTTTTGAAGCGGGAGGACAAAGAGAAGCTGCTGCGTCTCTTCTGGCCCGAACGGCGTGAAGAGGAGCTCGAAGACTATCTTGGTGAACTGAAGGGCGACGTCAACGCGATGATCCTGAAAATGGTGGTCGCGCCGCACGCCGTGCTTGAGGGCTTCGAGCCCGAGAGGACGCCGGCGATGGTCGTGCTGCAGCTGACGGACATTTTCATGCTGGAAGATGCCTATCGACTGAATTTTCCAGGCGAGCAAAGCTCCTGGAAGCGCCGCCTACCCCGGGATCTCTGGCTTCCGGAGCTGCTGGCGGCAGCGCGGGGGGTGCGGTCGAGCGACCGCGCGCGGGACGGCGTCGCGCTGTTGCGCCGTCTGAAGTGGGCTCGCGAAGCCACGCCTTTGCCTGAAACCGAGCACGGGGGTGCCACGATGTGGATCAAGCCCGAAACGGCGCCAGGCTCTCTTCAGGTGCGCCGGCTCGAGTCTGGCGATGATGGGGAGACGCCCCCGTTCTCCATCGAGGTCTTCAGCTCCTCGGCGGCGATGCAGGCTTCGATTCTCTTTTTGAATCGGTTCGGGGATGAAATTGCAAGGGCTCCGCTGGAGAGGCTGCCAAGTGAAAACGCCCTGCCCGAAGACCTGGCCCACTGGGCGGTGTGGCTTCAGCCGCGCCAAGAAGGGGTTCATCGCTATCGTATCGAGTTGACGCGCGAGGACGGGATCGTGCACCAATCCGATGTCGGCTTGCTCGTTGCCGTCGGGCGCCAAAGGAGTCTGAATTTCCTGGACCCCGACGACGTCCTGAACGACATCGAAGCATTGCGCGTCGACGCGCCTCGGTGAGCTCCAATGGGGCCAGCGGGCGTAGAGGTGGTGCGCCTCATTGGCTCAAGTCGATGATTTCCATGCGGTGGTTCGCCTCAGGGTGTTTGGTCGAGGGCCCCTCCGTGACGACGGCCATGTCCCCCGACAGCCCGTTCTCGCTGAGCCATCGCCTGACGTATGCCTTCCAGTCCTCCGGATGGTCCTCTTCCTGGACCGGATACACCCCATAGGAGAATTGAAGTGCCTGACAGGTATGTGCATGGCGGCTCACCGCGACGGTCCACACCGGGAGACGAAAGCGGGTGATGCTGCGCGCCGTCGCGCCGCTTTTGGTGGGAACGAAGACCGCTGCAGGCGAAGAGTACTCCAGGGTCGCCTCCACCGCGATGGCGATGCAATGCGGAGGCCGGAGCCTCAGGTTGTGGTCGACGCACCGGACCATCTCACGAACGGGAAAAGGCCGCAACCGCGGCTCCACGGTCGAGGCGATGCGTGCCAGCATCGTGACGGCTTCCACGGGGAACCCGCCCATGGCAGACTCTCCGGAGAGCATGACGCAATCGGTTCCGTCCAGGATGGCGTTGGCGACATCGGTTGACTCGGCCCGGGTGGGGCGGCTGTTGCCGATCATGGACTCGAGCATCTGAGTGGCCGTGATCACGGGCTTGGCGTGAAGGTTCGCCCGGTGCATGAGATCCTTCTGGATCACGGCGATCCGCTCGATGGGGACCTCGACTCCCAGATCACCGCGCGCGATCATGATCCCGTCCGCCGCCTCGATGATCTCTTCGATGTGGTCGAGGGCCCGCGAACGCTCGATCTTGGCGATGATGAACGGGACACGTCCCAGGTCGGCGGCCGCCCGGCGAACAGATTCGATGTCCGCGGCTTTCTCTACGAACGACTGACTGACGGCATCCACCCCGTGCTCAACGGAGAACTTCAGACATTCGAAATCCCTTTCCGTAAAGGCGCTGATCCCGAGGTCGATTCCGGGCAGGTTCAATCCCTTGTGGGAGCGCAGTTCCCCGCCCACAACCACCCGGCAGCGCACCTCGTTTCCGGAGACGGATCGAACCTCCAGCTGAATGTTGCCATCGTTGAGGTAGAGGGTGTCGCCTCCTTTTACCACCTGCGGGAGCCTGGAAAACGTCATGGAAGCCCGGCTCGCATCCCCGACGATCGGCTCCGAGGTCAGCGAGAACGCCCCCCCTGGCTTCAGAAAGACAGGCTCTTCCCGAAGCGTCCCGATGCGCATTTTGGGGCCGGGAAGGTCCGCCATGATGGCCAGTCGGCGTTTGGTCCGGCGAGCCGCGAGCCGAAGATTCCGAATGACGGCCGCGTGGTTTTCAAACGACCCGTGGGAAAAATTGAGGCGCGCCACGTTCATGCCGGCTCTCAGCATGTGCTCCATGACCTCCACGGACTCGGAAGCCGGGCCGATGGTACAGACGATCTTGGTCTTGTGGGTTGGAAAGCTCATGAAATGTCCCTTCGGATTCGGCCAGAGACGTCGTGCGTCCTGGGTGCCCGGCCTCATCGGCAGATCCAGATCCGTCTTGCTGCAGTTGCCGCGTCTCCTTAATCCCGCCAGCCGATTCCCGGTGTCTTGTCGATGAAGCGCTGCTCCGGGACCTGGAAGATGGAGCCCAACAGCATCTCATCGCGTTGCGCTCAGGGCCGGCAGAGCTTCCCTGCCAGCGCCTCCGCCTCGCGAAGCAGCTCCGGTCGCTGTGCAACAGCGTTTTCGCCCTGAAGGCCGCACCCACGGATCAGATAGCTCTCCTCGATGCCCTCCCATTCAAGAAAACCACTGTACTTGGGAAAGATGTCGCCAAAGAGCTTCTCGTCTGGGTTGCCTTGGGTCAAGATCATCACCAGTCTCTTGCCTCGCGGTAGTCGTGACCGATCCGCCCGCGTAATATAGTCGGGGACGAGATAGGAATAGGTGCGATCGATGAACGCTTTGAGCTGGGCGGAAACGTCGCCGTAATAGACGGGAGATGCCAGAACGACGAGGTCCGCGGCGCGAACGGCTTCCAGGACCGCTTTGAGGTCGTCATCGAGGACGCAGTGATCCCGCTTGGTCTTGCACACCATGCAGGCCTGACAGCCTCGATAGGTGAGCTTGTTCAGCGTGAAGGTTTCTATGGTTGCACCACAAGCCGCCGCGCTTTCGCAAAAGCGCTTTGCGACGGCTGAGCTGTTTGACCCGGGTCTTGGGCTGCCCAATAAGCATGTTACTTGCATCCGGTTCTCCTTGAAAGCGCAATGTCAACGATGAGCCCGCGAAGGACAACTGCTCTTTAGGCACTTTATTAGAGATCATCCGGTTGGTCAAACCCTATTGACACCGAGCTTCCTTGCGGTATGGGAAGTCTTGCTGAGGAGGGTTCGACTCGTCAGACTATAGATGCCGATGGAAGACTCCGTGCTGCAGGAAGCCGGCAGAAGATAGCTATTGACAATCAAGAGCCCAAAAGACATCATTTGCCATTCATTAGCACCTGCATCAGTAAGGGGATGGATTCCTATACTTTGTCAACGTCAGCGAGGAGGGGGCCTGCAGGAGGAAGCGCATTGTTGATTGTGTTGTTTGTAATTGAAGGATGAATCGATGGCGTGGAGGTAAAAAGACAACATGATTGGAGCAACTGCGTTGAGAAAGTGCTTGTCTATCCTGTTGTATGGTCTTCTGTGTATCGCATGCTTGTGCGCCATGTCGTCCTGTGCGGTATGGAACAGCCTCTTTGGATCCAAAATCGATGGCCTCGCTCTCAAGCATGCAACGGGGATTGACGACGTGCTGAAGCCCCAAGAGGACGTCCCTTACTGTACCGTGAATTGCTCGGCTCCGTTGACGGCCATCACCAAGCCTGAAATCTATGTGTACAAGAGTCAACGGAGGCTGATGGTGATTCAGGACGGCGTCCTTGTGCGAGACTACCAGGTCGGACTGGGGCCGCGCGTAGTCGGTGACAAGGCGTTTCGCGGGGACGGTCGGACTCCCGAGGGCGACTATTTCGTTTGCGTCAGGAATCCAAACAGCAGGTTCTACAAGTCGCTCGGGCTGAATTATCCGCTGCCCAAGCACGCGGAAAAGGGCTTGATCTCGGGAGATATCGGTCTGCAAGAATTCAGGCAGATCCTGGAAGCTTACGAGACCAGGACAAAGCCTCCATGGAACACGGCATTGGGTGGAGAGATTTTCATCCATGGCGGTGGCGCATACGAGGACTGGACCCTGGGCTGTGTGGCGGTTTCCAACCGCGCCATGGATGAGCTCTTTGAGGTCGTCCCTGTGGGGACTCCCGTGCACATCTTTCCTTAATGGAGCAGGGGGGAGCTTTCCAATTCCGCCCGTGTCGACCCAAAGAACGGTTCTTTCGTCTGTAGAGGGTGCCAGACGCAGGTTATCGTCTGGCACCCTTTCTTTCGCGGATAAGACCCGTATCCGTGCCCGATCTCCCATCGTTGGCCTCACCCACCACACCCGCTTTACATGAGCTACCAGGAAGGAATTTCTTCTCACCTCGCCTCGCGTATTGCCGCTGGTTCTGCTACACTGCTCGGAATGGCCTACAGGGATCAATCAGACTGAGGGGTAATGACATGAGACCTGGCATACGGCGTTTTCTGGTGAGCAAGTCTTTCCTGGTGCCTTTGGGAGCCCTGCTTCTATTCACCCTTTCGGGGTTCGTCCTGGCCCCGGTCGCGGTCCGCTGGTACGTCCCCAAAGTGATGCGCGATCAGTTCAACTGCCAGGCCACCCTCGGAGACGTTCGTATCAACCCGTATCTGCTCCGATTCGAGGCGAAGGATTTCAGTCTCAACGGCCCGGACGGAGCACCGCTCATGGGATTCGCCCGATTCTATGTCGATTGCGAACTGGCGGGCTTCTTTCGCATGGCAGTCCAGCTCAAGGATGTCCGACTCGAGAAGCCATCGGCGAATGTCGTCGTCGAACCCGATGGGTCGCTCAACTTCGCCGCGCTCGTCCCCAAATCCGACGCCCCCAAATCCGACGAGCCCAAGCCCGAGACTTCCAAATCCCGGTCCCTCGGGCTGATCCTCGGCATGGCAGCCATCACGGGGGGCGAGGTGACCGTCACGGACAAACGGCAGGAGAATCCGGCAGTCCTGAATCTTCAGGATTTGAACCTGGAGCTGAAGACGCTGACGACCCTGGCTGACCAGAGCGGCCTCTACAGTCTGGAGGTCGGGACGCTCGATGGCGCGACGTTCGCCTGGCAGGGCCAGCTTTCGCTGGCGCCGTTTCGCTCCAGCGGCAAGATTGTCTGCAGCTCCATTCGAACCGCTTCTCTCTGGCAATTTCTGCAAAACATCTTGACTCTACAACAGCCCGAGGGAACCCTCACGATCAGCACCGATTATCAGTTGAGCGCCGAACAGGCCCCCCTGCATATGACCCTCGAGAATTTCCGCGTGGACCTGTCCGGAGTGGCGCTCAAGCTGATGGACACCGAAGCCCCCTTCTTCGAGCTGAACAAGCTTGCGCTCGATTCGGCACGTTTCGATCTTGCATCCAGGGAGCTCCAAGTCGGCACGTTTCTCGTGGATGGGGGCTCACTGCGTGTCGCTATTGACGAGGCCGGTCGTAGCAATCTCGAGAAGGTCATGCGCGGCAAGCCCGCAACGGAGGGCAAGGAGACGCAGCCGGTAGTTGGGGAGCCCGGGGCTCAGCCCGCTCACGCTGGAGGACCGCCCTGGACGGTGCGCGTCGAAGCCTTTGAGATCAAGGACGTGGGGTGCCACCTGGAGGACATGAGCCGGTTCTCACCCATGGCCGCCGGGGTATCGAGCCTCTCTTTCCGTTCTCGGGCAACCATCGAGGTTGGCTCCAAGCCTCAGGTGGCGGTCAAGGACATCGTCACCGAAATCAAAGGGGTGACGTTTGGCGAAAAGGCCGCTCCGAGACCGTTGTTTGAAGCCGGGCAATTGATTCTGGAAGGAGGGGAGCTGGACCTCGGCGCGCGCACCTTCAGCATTGCGCGCATCGGGATGAGCGGGGGGCACTTGGATGTCGGGTTGGACCCGCAGGGGAAGACCAACTGGGAGCGCCTCCTGGCGGGAGGGAAGAAACGCGGAGCGTCCACGGAGCTCCAACCGGATTCCGTCATGAAGCCTCCGGAGAGCCACCGCGAGCAGGAGGCTCCCGCGCCGCCCGCTCCGGAGGACATGAATGCCGCCAGCGCCGAGCCGCCGTCCGCGGCGCAGCCTTCTCGCGTTGAGGAAGGGCCATGGAAAGTCAACGTCGACTCAGTCGACATCAAAGAGATGGCCTTCGGTCTCGAGGACTTGAGTCGGTCGTCGCCGGTGACGGCCGCCATTGCGGGCATTTCCATCGGATTGAAAGCAAGCGTGGAAGCCGGTCGCAAGACTCAGGTCGAGCTCAAAGGAATTGCCACCGAGCTCAAAGGGTTGCGTTTCGGTGTCCAAGGGGCCTCCAAACCCCTGTTCGAGGCGCAGAGCTTCGTTCTTGAAGGGGGCGAGGTCGATCTTGCGGCCAAGTCGCTCACCGTTGCACGCATCAATCTGAGCGACGGTCACGCGGATGTCGGGCGCGACCGGGATGGAGCGATCAACTGGGTACACCTGTTTGCCGGAAAAGGTGGCGAATCGGAGCAGGCCGACTCGAAACCTGCCTCGGGCGGGCCGTCTCCCTGGAAGTTCCTCCTCAAGAGCGTTGAGCTGAGCAATTTCCGCTCGGAAGTCCTGGATCAGACGGTCCTGGTGGAGAAGCCACTCTACCAACTGCGGGATTTCAATGCGCGGGTGTCCGACGTCGACGGCAAGTCACCCATGAGCGTTGAGCTGGGTTTCGGGCTTGAGCAGGGCGGTAAAGTCGCCCTGCGCGGCAAAGTCGATCCGACATCGCCCTCCGTGGAGGCGAACATCAATCTGACAGGCGTCGTCCTCACGCCGGTGCAAGCTTATCTCGAGCCCTTTATCACGCTCACCCTCGATTCGGCTGCGGTGTCGAGCGAGGGAGTCTTTCGCTACGGTCAACCGCAAGGCGGTCCCAAGATGTCCTACCAGGGAAGCTTCGGCGTCGAGAAGCTCAGTTTGAGCCAGCCCGGCTCCAAGGAGCCCTACCTTGGCTGGGGTGCCATGCGGGCTCCCCAGGTCAAGCTGACGATCGAGCCCAACGGACTTCAAGTTGGCGAAATCAACTTGGCCAAGCCCGTCGGTCAACTGATCATCGCCGAAGACCGGACCGTGAACCTGGCTAAGATCGTTAAAGAGCAGCCCGGCGCCAGTGGAACGGCCGCGCCACCCAAACCCGAGACCAAGTCGAAGGGGGCGCCGCCCAAGAAGCCGGCACCCAAGGGCTCCGTAGCTCCCTCGGCTCAACCTGCCGGGAGCGGGGCGGCCTTTCCTTTCACGATCGGCAAGGTGAAGATCGAGGACGGCAACATGGTCTTTGCCGACTTGAGCCTGAGACCCAAATTCATGACCCGGATCCATGCGTTGAAGGGCTCCATCGGCAAGCTTTCCTCGGAGGCGAAGACTCGGACCGACGTCCAACTGGACGGTCGCGTGGACAATTATGGCATGGCCCGGATCACGGGATCGCTCGACATCAACGATTTCAAACGTTCCACCGACATCACGATGATTTTCCGGAACGTGGAAACGGCCAACATCAGCCCCTATTCGGGCAAGTTCGCCGGTCGCCGGATCAAGTCCGGAAAGCTCTCCTTGGACCTCAAGTATCAAATCCAAGACTCCAAGATGGTGGGGGACAACAAGATCATCGTGGACAACCTGGTGCTGGGGGAGAAAGTGGAGAGTCCCGACTCGACGAATCTGCCGTTGGATTTGGCTGTCACTTTGCTGGCGGATTCCAACGGCCGCATCGAGCTCGGGCTGCCGGTCAGCGGCGAGCTCAACGATCCCCAGTTCAAAATCGGTCCCATCGTTTGGAAAGCCATTGTGAACGTCATTACCAAGGCAGTGACCGCGCCATTTCGAGCACTGGGATCCCTCTTGGGAGGAAGCGGCGAGAAGTTCGAGGCCGTGGAATTTGATCCCGGCAAGGCGGAGCTCCTGCCGCCGGAAAAAGAGAAGCTGAAGAAGCTGGCTGAAGCTTTGCAGAAGAAGCCTCAGCTCAAACTGGTGATCCAGGGCCAGTTCAGCCCGGAGATCGACGGGCTCGCACTCAAACAGCTCAATGTGGCCCGAGCCGTGGCCGCCCGCATGGGCGTCAAACCGAAGCCCGGTGAGGAGCTGGAGGTCCTCGACTTCGGCGATTCCAAGGTCAGGGGGGCCTTGGAGAAGCTGTTCACCGAGCGATTTGGCGCGAAAGCCTTCGATGACCTCGAGGGGGCTGTCAAGCGGGGAGAGATCAAGCCAAGACAGCCTCAGGAGGAAGCCGGCGCGGAGAAGAAGGCCAAGAAGAAGCGCAAAGGCCTGGCGAGGCTATGGAGTGCGACCAAGCTCTACAAGATCGTGCCGGGAGCGATGAGCCCCGACCAGGCGGATGTCTTGGCTGCTGAGCTGTTTGCACGTCTGGCGGAGAGCGATCCCAGCCCGGATGAGGCCTTGTCTCAGCTCGCCGGGAACCGTGCCCAGGCAATTGCGGCTGAGCTGCAACATGTCCACGCTGTCCCGGCAAATCGGGTGCACCTTGGCGAAGCACAGCCGCAGGCCGAGGAGGAGGGGTTGTCCGCCAAGTTCTCCTTGGACACCGTGAGCGCGGGAAACTGAGGTCACCGCCTCACCATGGAGTGCCCCCCAGGCGTGCAAAGGGATACGTTCGTGGAAGATTTCATGGATGCGGATGTCGTCCCGGTTGATGCCCAGTACTCTTTGGCCGATGGCCTTTCGCCGAAGGCAAAGGACTGTCGATTTTCTCGCCGTGTGCCCAGTCCAATCACCGTTTGACATTCCAGCGGCCGGAAACTAATATTACGAGCACAGCCGTTAGGGGTGCCCCTCGAAGGAGGGGCTGAGAAGAGACCCTTATGCACCTGATCTGGGTAGTTCCAGCGGAGGGAAATGGCAGAAAAGGCGCTTCGTTTTTTCAGACCGTTTCCG
>CAZIEW010000057.1:0-38008 GCA_964538515.1 uncultured Syntrophobacteraceae bacterium | reverse complement strand
GGTCCAAACACCGCTTCATAGTAAACAGCACTGCTCAAGGTCAGTCCTGTGCCGATGGCGGCATAGATCATGCCGAGGGCCAATCGGCTCAGGGTTGAATGGCGCAGCGCAGCCCCCAGAGCCATCATGCCTATGATCAGGGCGTAGCTCCGCCAGGCCTGGAACGCGAAGACGCAGACCTGGACGGGCTGGGCTGATATTCGTTTCAGGTTCTGCTCCGCGAGCCTGGAAAACCCGAAACGGTACACCAGAATCCCCGAGCCAAACCCACCAAGAACCCCGAGTCCTATTTGGGGCCACCCCAATTCCGAAAGCCAGAAGCAGGCCGTCATGATCAGTCCCGTACCGACCCCGGTCCACAACAGTCCGGCCAGGAGCAGCAGCCAATAGCGATTCACGGCGGGCTTGCATTTGCGAAACAGAGCACTCACGACAGCGGTTCCCTCCTTCGTCTCTGAATATAAATCCCTGCGCAGGATTCGTAACCTTGGTGTGCAAGATTCGTAACCGCCTCATGGGACCTGCATCGCCGGTTCTTTAAGAATCACAATTATAACAGCCGGTTAATCCTATGGTATGCATGTTGCTCATAGGCCCTTGTCACCACGGGAGGTCCGCCCTCACGAGGTGCCGAACTGGTCTCAAGGCCCCAAAGAACCAAGGGGAATGGTGATAAGGTTCACAACAGCGCAATGGACGATCTTGGAGAAATGAGGATACCATGGCTCGATCGATGAGTGGAAAAGCTATTGAGATGAGGAACCCATCGGCGGATTCGGGGCTCGCGGAGGAGATTCAGGACGAAGCGCTGATCGAAGGGCGTGCGGAGGAAGCCGGCATCCTTCGGCCCGTTTTTAAGCGGGCGGAAACCGCGAAGGTGGTGGATCTGCCGACTGCTGACGTCAACGCCAAAGATCGCGGTGCTAAGCTCTTCACGTTGAAGTCCGACACGGCCGGAGACCGGCCTGTTCAGAAGCCCGCCGGGGTTGCCGAGTTCTATTTGAATCCTCCGAGAAACATCCCCGTGGTGGAAGGTGTTCGTCCACGCGTGGCGGGGAAGTTCATCTTCGTCGGCGATGAGAAGTTCTTCATCCGAGGAGTCACCTACGGGCCGTTCCGGCCGGATGAAGCCGGCTGCGAATATCACGATCCCGAGACGGTGGAGCGCGACTTTGCCCAGATGGTGGAATACGGGATCAATTCCGTGCGAACCTACACGGTTCCCCCGAGGTGGCTTCTGGATATCGCCCAGAAGCATGGGCTGCGCGTGATGGTCGGATTGCCATGGGAAGAGCACGTGGCCTTTCTCGACAGCCGCAAGCAGGCACAGGACATCGAGAACCGGGTTAGAGCCGGTGTTCGCTCCTGTGCGGGGCATCCTGCGCTTCTGTGCTACACGATCGGAAACGAGATTCCGTCATCGATCGTGCGCTGGTACGGGCATGAGCGGATCGAGGCTTTCCTCGAGCGTTTGTACAAGGCGACGAAGGCCGAGGATCCGGGGTCTCTGGTGACGTACGTGAACTTCCCGACGACGGAATATTTGCAGCTTCCGTTCGTCGATTTCGTTTCCTTCAACGTCTACCTCGAAACGCGCGAGAAGCTGGAAGGCTACCTTGCCCGCTTGCAGAATATCGCCAATGACCTTCCGCTGGTGATGGCCGAAATCGGTCTCGACAGCATGCGCAACGGCGAGGAGAAGCAGGCTGAGACGCTGGTGTGGCAGATTCAGTCCACGTTCGGCAGCGGATGTGCGGGTGTTTTTGTCTTTTCTTGGACCGATGAGTGGCATCGCGGCGGCTTCGACATCGACGACTGGGGGTTTGGTCTCACCGATCGGAATCGCAAGCCCAAACGGTCACTTGAAGCGATCCGCAAGGCGTATGCGGAGGTTCCCTTTGCTCCGGATCTTCCCTGGCCGAGCATTTCGGTTGTCGTGTGCAGTTACAACGGGACGCGCACGATTCGGGACACGCTGGACGGCCTGCGGAAGCTCGAGTACCCCAATTATGAAGTGATTGTCGTGGACGACGGGTCCAAAGACGGTACGGGGGACGTTGCCAGGGAGTACGGATTCAAGGTGATCAGCACGGAGAACCGCGGCCTGAGCAGCGCCCGCAACACGGGGATGCGCGCGGCCAAGGGAGAGATCGTGGCCTACATCGATGATGACGCCCGGCCCGACCCCCACTGGCTGACCTACCTCGCCGCAACCTTTATGCGGACGAATCACGTGGGCGTGGGGGGACCCAACCTGCCGCCGCCCAACGACGGGCCGATTGCCGATTGCGTCGCCAATTCACCCGGGGGGCCGGTTCATGTGCTGCTGACCGATCTGGAGGCCGAGCACATCCCGGGCTGCAACATGGCTTTCCGCAAGAGCGCCCTTGAGGCCATCGATGGGTTTGACCATCGATTCCGGATCGCAGGCGACGATGTGGACCTGTGCTGGCGCTTGCAGGAGCGCGGTTGGACGCTCGGGTTCAACCCGGCGGCCATGGTCTGGCACCATCGTCGGAATTCCGTGAAGATGTACTGGAAGCAGCAGAAGAACTACGGCAAGGCCGAAGCCGACCTCGAAAAGAAATGGCCTGAAAAGTACAACGCGGCGGGTCATGTGCCTTGGTCCGGAAGGCTCTATTTCAAAGGTTTTGAGCAGTTGCTGGGCTCATTCCGGACGCGTGTGTACCAGGGAACCTGGGGCAGTGCCCTTTTCCAGTCGATCTATCAACCGGCCTCCGGTCTCCTCGCGTCCCTTCCCATGATGCCCGAGTGGTACGTGGTGGTAGCGACGCTGGGATGCCTTTCCCTGCTTGGCCTGGAATGGAAACCGCTGTTGCTGGCGTTCCCGCTTTTCCTGGTGGCTGCGATTGTCCCTGGCTTGCACGCGATTCACTGCGGGTTCCGGGCACGGTTCCCCGAGCGGTCCAGGTCGCGTTGGCAGCAATTCAAACTGCACGCACTCACCTCGTTCATGCACATGATGCAGCCATTGGCGCGCCTGATCGGTCGCATGCAGTTGGGACTCACCCCGTGGCGTCGCTGTGCGGTTCCGGGCATTGCGCTTCCCTTGCCGTTGCCGAAAACCTTCACGGTGTGGAGCGAAGAATGGCGATCCTCGATCGATTGGCTGGAATCTCTCGAATGGAGTCTGAAGGGTTTGAAGCGGGTTGTGCGTCGCGGCGGCGACTATGATCGCTGGGACCTGGAGCTCCGCGGTGGTCTGCTGGGTGCTGCTCGAGTGCTGATGGCGGTGGAAGAGCACGGAGGCGGGAAGCAGTTTGTGCGGTTCCGGGCTTGGCCCAAATGCTCGGGCGCCGGGTACGTGCTTCCCTTGTTCTTTGCGGCGCTGGCGGCAGGAGCCGCTTACTCGCACGCCTGGGTGGCCTTTGGAGCCCTGAACTTCGTTGCATTTCTCTTCATGATGCGCGTGGCCAGGGAATGTGCCTCGGCGATGGGAGCCCTCGTGCGCGTGTTCATGCCGATGAAGAAGAAATAAGCTCGAGACACACCGAAGGCGGCGCGCAGCAACGCACGCTGGAGAGCCCACCGATTGATACCGTTCCAAAAACAATAGCCTTACCGTTAGCGGTAAGGCTATTGCCGTTGTAGGCATCATCTTCCTGCACCGTTGTCAATCCGCTCCATTCGTCGTAGAGTGAAGCAAGGTGAGTGCATGCTTCATGAGTACCCACTGCCTCTGAGCCCAGTCATGGGGGAGTGTGTGATTCGTTGGACCGGCTGGAGGACGGGGCGAACGTGACCGTTGGTGCCTGAAATGGATGCTCGTCAGCATGAGATCCTGCATGATCGCTTGCACCACGATGAAGCCGGGTGCGGCGCAGCGTTGCCGCTTGCGGTGAGAGTGGCGGTGCTGGTGCTTTGCATGGCTGTCGTTGCCCTCGCGTGGGCAACGCATGGAAGTTTGCGCTCGCTTCCACTGTCGCTTGATGTCGGGCGAGAGGGGGTTCGCCGGGTACAGGTTTGGGATCGTCAAGGGGTCCCCCTCACCGTGACCTACCAGAATGCGTGGAATCTGCACGACACGCTGCCGCTCCATGAGATCCCGCCCATCTTTCAGCGTGCCTTTGTGGAGTCGGAAGACAGACGGTTTTTTGCCCATGCAGGAGTGGATTGGTTTGCCAGGCTGCACGCTTTGGCCCAGAATATCGCGGCCCGCAGGGCGGTCCGAGGAGCCAGCACCATCACCGAGCAGGTGGTCCGCATGCTCCACCCTCGCCCCCGTACCATCTGGTCCCGCTGGCTGGAAGGCTTCGAAGCCATGGTCCTGGAGAAACGGTTCTCCAAATCGGCGATCCTTGAATTCTATCTCAATCAAGTCCCCTATGCTCGCCAGCGCCGAGGTGTCCTTCAGGCGTCGCGGCTTTACTTCGGAAGAGATCCCGATACGCTGAATCTTCGGGAAATGCTGGCGCTGACCATCCTCGTACGCGCCCCCAGCGGCATGGACCTCTCTCGCCATTCATCGTTGGTGGACAGGGCATCTCGCTCATTGGCGCGGCGGCTGGCTGAAACGGGAGACATCGAAATCAGCCAGATTGCCCAGGCCATGGAAGAGCCACTTCGACTCAACACCCTTGAATGGAAAAGGGATGCTGGCCACTTCGTCCAATACCTCCTGCACTCTCCGGCCGGCGCCCGAGGACTGGTGGACGGGAAGCTGATCTCGACCTTGGACAGCTCTCTGCAGGCTCTTGCCCAGGAGATCCTCAGCAGGAGACTTAAAGACCTGGCCTCCGAGGAAGTGCACGATGGAGCGGTGCTGGTTGTGGACCATCACACGGGCGACATTCTTGCCTGGGTGAACGGTGGTGGCTTGAGCGCGGAAAAGCCTGGAGGATGGATCGATGCCGTCACGGTGCGGCGCCAACCGGGCTCAACCCTCAAGCCGTTTCTCTACGGTCTTGCCATGGAGATGGGGTGGACCGCCGCGACGTGCATTGAGGATTCTCCGTTGGCCGAGCCGGTAAGAGATGGGCTTCACGCCTTCCGCAATTACAGTGGCGTTCATTACGGCCGTCTTCGCCTCCGGGAAGCGCTTGGCAATTCACTAAACATTCCAGCTCTGCGGGCCATCCGGTACACGGGCACAAGCCGGTTTCTCGATCGGCTGCATCTGCTGGGGATTCGCAGTCTGGATCGACCGGCCGAGTTCTACGGGGAGGGCTTGGCACTGGGGGATGGTGAGGTGAGCCTACTCGAGCTGGTGGGGGCCTATGCGGTTCTGGCTCGCGGCGGTGAGGCGCTTCCTTTTCGGACGCTGCTCGGTCCGGATACCGGCGCCACGCGGGGGGGCCGAAGGGTCTTCGGGGAGGACATTGCCTCGCTCATTGGTAATATCCTTTCCGATCCGGAAGCGAGGCGACTCGAGTTTGGGGCCGGCCATGTACTGAGCTTCCCCGTTCAGACAGCGGTGAAAACGGGGACATCTTCCGATCACCGCGATGCCTGGGCGGTGGGGTTCTCCGCCACCCATACCGTTGGGGTCTGGATGGGGAATCTGGACCGGCGCCCCACCCGCTCGGTTACGGGGACAACGGGTCCGGGACTGGTTCTCCGGAGCATTTTTGCCGAGATCAACAAGCTCGTTGAGCCGAGGCCCCTCCGTTTGAGCGCCGGCCTCGAGTCCCATGCCGTCTGTCGCGTAACGGGACTCATCGCAGGCCCCCGATGCCCAAGACTGGATGAATGGTTCATGCCGAATACCGCTCCAGTCCAGGTCTGCACCCTCCACAATGCCGGCAGCAGGTCTGTATCAACGGAATCCGGTCCCATGCGACGTGCTCGTTCTGCAGTGACGGGGGAGAATTACTCCAACTGGATGTACGCGGTGGACGCTCGAATCCGAGAGTCCGGCTCGGGGCATACAACCTCCTGCAAGGTCGCCCTGCTGCAACCGACGGCCGGGCTGCGACTGGCCATGGATCCACATATTCCGGACGCCCTTGAGGCCTTCACTTTCCGCTTGCCGAGGTCCTTGGCCGTCGCCGCGACCGAGTGGTTGGTGGATGGTGCGGCTGTTGGACAAACCGGAGAGGGAGCTTATGGCTATGTGTGGCCCTTGACGCGAGGAGCACATACCGTCCAGGCCCGTGTATGGATTCTGGGCGCAGTGGATCCGGTGGAAACGGTCCTGACACCCTTCGAGGTCCGATGAGTTGGATTCAGGCGGAGATTGGTCGGAGCACATGATGGATCCGGAAAAGGTATCCAGGCTTCAAATTCCGGGGAGAGAGCGAACGACGCCCGCGAGAAGCGGAATCCGCAGGGCGGCGGCTCCGATATTGGCGGCTTTCGGGATTGGGGGAGTTGGCTATTGGCTGATCATGAGCGGGGCTTTGCTGGGCGCTGTGTCAGTGCAGGCGGTTTCGGTGGCGCTGGTCTATCCCTCCCAGGTCGTGACCGAATTCAATGCCAGTGGCTACGTTGTTGCGCAAAGGAAAGCCGCTGTCTCCTCAAAGGGAACAGGCCGGCTGGTCTACCTTGGAGTCAAGGAAGGCAGTCGAGTGAAGGCTGGAGAACTGCTTGCCCGGCTGGAAAACGACGACCTGGAGGCCGAGAGGTCTCAGATCGAGGGTCAGCTTGCGGCGGCGAAAGCGGAGCTGGCCCGGGCCACTGCCGATTTGAGGGCGGCATCGCGGCAGCATCGGCGGCTCGAAGCCCTGTGGCGAGAGCGTGTGGTTGCCAAGGCGGAATACGAGAATGCCCGGGATCAGGACCACCGTGCGGGTGCTGCCGTGGCTGCGGCCAGAGCCAATATTCGAGCTTTGGAAGCTGGTCTCAAACGTGCTTCGGTTCTGTTGGACTACACGGAAATCCGAGCTCCATTCGACGGGGTGGTCCTTACCAAGAATGCGGATGAAGGCGAGGTGGTGGCTCCTTTCGGCTCGGCCGTGAACGCTCGGGCGGCCGTGGTGACCATGGCGGACCTATCCTCCCTCGAGGTGCAAACCGATGTCTCCGAAGCGTTTCTCCACAAAGTCCGGGAAGGACAGCCGGCCGAAATCCAACTGGATGCCTTGCCGGACACGAGGCTTTCCGGAAAGGCGGCGACGATCGTTCCCACGGCGGATCGAACCCGCGGGACCATCCTGGTGAAGGTGCAGTTCGATCGGATGGATCCGCGCGTGCTTCCTGAGATGAGCGCGCGGGTGGCGTTTCTGTCCCGACCGTTGGCAGAAGGAGAGAAGCTGCCTTTTCTCGCCGTTCATGTCGATGCGCTGGCCGAGCGGGAAGGGGTGAAAGGCGTGTTTGCGCTCGAAGGAGAGCGGCTGCGTTGGGTTCCGTTGACAAGCGTGGTCACACGAGGGGATTTCGTTGTCTTGGGGCCTCCCTGGAAAGAGGGCGGCAAGGTCGTCAAGAAGCCCTCGCCAGACCTGCAAGACGGCGCTCGATTCCAGATTGCGGAGTAGGGCGTGGCAGACGACGATTCGCAGCGGAGCGCTCGGCCCATTGTATTGATCAAAGGCCTTTTCAAGTCGTATCGTCGCGGAGTGCAGGAGGTGCCGGTCCTGCAGGGCATCAACCTCACGATCGAAGCAGGAAGCTTTGTCGCCCTGATGGGGCCCTCCGGGTCGGGGAAGACGACCCTGTTGAACCTCATTGCAGGCATCGATGGACCGGACGACGGGAGTCTCGTTGTCGGAGGGACTGACATCACGCGACTGACGGATGCCGAGCTGGCGCGCTGGCGAGCGGACCACGTGGGTTTCATTTTCCAATTTTACAATTTGATGCCGGTCTTGACCGCCCTCGAGAACGTTGAGCTACCGCTGCTCTTGCAGAAGCTGAACCGTCGCCAGAGACGCGAGCACGCCCTCCTTGCCCTTGATCTGGTGGGGCTTGTCGAACGCGTCCATCATTATCCGAAGGAGCTGTCCGGCGGCCAGCAGCAGAGGGTCGCCATCGCTCGCGCCATCGTGAGCGATCCGCTCTTGATCATGGCGGACGAGCCGACGGGCGATCTGGACAAAAAGTCGGGTGAAGAAGTCCTCGATCTGCTTCAGCAGCTCAATCGGGATTTCGGAAAGACCATCATCATGGTGACGCACGATCCGCGTGCCGCGGACAAGGCAGGAACGGTCTATCATCTGGACAAAGGCGTTCTGAATAATCGTCCGGACTGACTTCTCGCCTCTCAAAGGGTGTTCTGGATGGCGCTGCTGAAACTGATCCTGCGCAATGTCCTTCGGCAGGGGTTGCGCACCTTCCTCACCGTGACGGGAATGGCGGTGGCCATTCTGGCGTTTTGTCTCCTCCGGACGACGGTGGAGGCTTGGTACGCGGGTGTCGCAGCCGCATCCCCCAACCGCCTGGTTTCCCGCAATGCCGTTTCACTCATTTTTACGCTGCCTCTCAGCTACCGGCAGCGAATCCTGAGCGTTCCGGAAGTGACCCACGTGGCGTACGCGAATTGGTTTGGTGGCATTTACATCGATGAGAAGCACTTTTTCCCTAGGATGGCGGTGGGCCCCTCGAGCTTCTTCGACCTCTTTCCGGAATTCCGCCTATCCGAAAGGCAAGTGAAGGCGTTCTGGACCCAGAGGAATGGTTGCATCGTTGGAAGAAAGCTGGTGGAGAAGTACCGGTGGAAGATCGGGGATACGATCACGTTGACCGGCAACATCTATCCGGGCGAATGGCGCTTCGTCCTGGTCGGGGTTTATGATGGGGCGACGAAGTCCACTGACGAGACGCAGTTCTTCTTTCGGTGGGACTATCTCGATGAGGTGGTCAAGAAAGTGCTGCCTTCCGAAAGTGGACGGGTGGGATGGTACATCGTCCAGATCGCAAACTCGAACAACGCCGGAGCCGTTTCCGGCGCAATTGACGCCCTCTTCAGGAGCTCGCTTGCCGAAACGCTTACCGAGACGGAAAAGGCGTTTCAAATGGGCTTTGTGGCCATGACGGAGGCTATTGTGGTGGCGGTTCGCGTGGTGTCCTTCGTCGTGATCGGGGTGATCCTGATTGTTCTTGCCAATACCATGGCCATGACGGCTCGTGAGCGACAGCCTGAGTATGCGACCCTCAAGACGCTCGGATTTGGACCAGAGTTCGTGGTCGCATTGATTCTGGGCGAATCCATGGCGATTGCTCTGCTGGGCGGTATCTTGGGGCTCGGTCTTTCGGTTCCCGCGGCCGATGCGTTTTCCAAACAAGTGGGGCCCCTCCTTCCCGTCTTTCATGTGCAGTGGAAGACGATGGCGTTGGGCTTGGGGGTGAGCCTTGCCATAGGAGTTGTCGCTGCGGGTTTGCCGGCTTGGCGTGCCGTTCGGATCCGCATTGCCGAGGCCCTGGGACATGTGGGCTAGAGGTCCGGATGGCCACATTCAGGTAAAAGGATGACTATGCGTGACAGTGTCGCCGCCGACGATGTGGGGGTCCACCTGCTGGTCGGGTTTCGCGGTCAAACGTTGGACGAGGAGCTGCGCGGGCTCATCCGGGACTATCGGATCGGGGGAATCGTTCTGTTCCGGCGGAATATTGCAAGTCCGGCGCAGCTGAGGGACCTCCTGGATTCGGCTCAAGCATACGCCAGAGAGACTCTGGGCCGTTCTCTTCTGGTTTCGATCGACCAGGAGGGTGGCCCGGTTCAGCGGTTGACCGATCCCTGGCCCCGCTTGCCTTCGGCGAATGACTTGGCTGCCGGGGGAGAGGATGCGGTTCGCCATTGGGCGAGCGTTGCCGGAGAAGAGCTGCGTGCGCTGGGGATTCAGATGAACCTGGCTCCCGTTTTGGATGTTCTGCCGGCCGGTGCTCGAGACCATTTTATGACGGCACGCTCCCTTGGCGACAACCCTGAACGAGCGGCCTTGTTGGGATGCATTTGGATCAAGGCCCTCCAAGAAGTCGGGGTCTCTGCAACGGCCAAGCACTTTCCCGGCTTGGGGCAAGCCCGATCCGACCCGCATCATTTCGCCCCGGTGATCGAGTGGGAGAGTGGGACCGCCATGGAGCGGGATCTGTTTCCGTTTCGCGCTGCCATCGAATCCGGCGTCGAAGGCGTCATGACCTCCCACGCTTTGTACCCGTTTGTGGATCCCAAGTGGCCGGCCACGCTGTCGGAAGTGGTCAACCGAGAATGGCTGCGCGATCGCCTTGGGTTCAACGGCGTTCTGCTGAGCGACGACATGGATATGGCCGCCATGGCCGCGCATTTTGAAAGGGATACCATCGTGACCCAGGGGCTGCGGGCTACGATCGACTTTTTTCTATCCTGCCAGAATCCGGATAACATACCGGATTTGTACGGAGCCCTTTATGATGCGGTTCGGCGCGATTCGGATTGCTCGGCATTCCAGCACATGTCGGTCGCTCGGATTGCCTGGCTCTTTGATCTGCACGAGAAGCGGGCCTCAGGGGCCGCTCGAGCATAAATCTGTGGCGTGGCTGCATTGATGCGTGTAAGATATGATATATTGCTGATGATTGCCTCACTTGGCAGATTTCTTTGGGGCAGGCAACGCTAATCTTAGCAAGAGTCGGCTGGGTCATGAGGGCACCGATCGGATTGTGGGGATCTGGACCGGTGCAGCATCGGAGGGTGGAATGTATCTGAGCCATTACGGATTACAGAGAACGCCGTTCGATTCCTCGCCCGATCCCGGTGTTTTTTACCCCAGTGCGACACACCAGAAGGCCCAGTGGCAGCTTCTGACCTGGATTGAATCCAGGGTCGGTTTGATGTGGCTGTCGGGTCGCTCGGGTCTCGGAAAGACGACGGTCTTGCACTCGGTGATCGACCGCCTTGATCCCGAAAGGGTTCGCATTGTCTCAATCGCGAATTCCGATCTGTCTTACCGAGGACTCCTGGAAGCCATTTATACGACCCTCGGTGTTGAGCTGCCCGCTTCCCCCGGTCTCATCGATCTTGGCCATCGTCTTTATCAAGCCCTTCAACAGGAATTTGACAAAGGGCATAACGTCGTGCTCATGATCGACGATGTGCAGAAGATGCCCGTGAAGACGCTTGCCTATATTCAACAATTTCAGAATCTTGAAAAGGATGGTCGGAAGCTCATGCAAGTGGTTCTTGCCGGCCGAGAGCCTGAGCTGACCAGTATCCTGAAGCTGGGGCGTCTTACGCAGCTGAGGCAGAAGACCCTCCATCAAGCGACGATTGCGCCCTTGAGTCGGGAGGAAAGTATGGAATACGTCCGGTTCAGGGTGTCCGTCGTCGGCGGGATCAAGAAGCTCCCCTTTACGCAGACGGCCCTCAAGCAGATTGTGGAGCACTGCAATGGAAACCCGAGGCATCTGAATTTGTTCTGTGAACGGGCCTTGGAGGTCGGCTGGCAACGGGAAGAGAATCCAGTGGGGGCGACAACCGTCAAGGACGTTGTCGCAGGGCTGCTCAGCATCGAGGCCGATCCCGCCAAGCGAGCTCAGCGAAGCTCTGTCGGGGTAGCGGTTGTCCTGATGGCGGCGTTGTGGCTGGTCACGTTAGGTCTGACTTTTTTTCGAGACGGACGACCCGTTGTCGATAAGTCCAAGAACGCCGAAGGCGTCTCCAGCCTCAACACGAGTCAGACGACGGGGTATGATTCGTCCTCCTCGGGCGGCGGAGCCCCCGGCGCAGCAGCTGGAGTCGGGCGTTCGGGACAGTCATCCCTTGATAAAAGCCAGTCACCTACAAACCGACCGCGTCGGACGACGAGCCGCAGCGGAAGCGTGATCCCTTCGCAAACGGCCGATCCCCCAAGGATCGAGCGGTTGCCCGGCGGGTCTGGGTCTGACGTCTTTTGGGTCTACGGTCCGCGAGACCTCCCCCGGCTGGACGGAGCCGGGACAAGACGCCCGAACCGCCTCGCGACGGGAGAAGACGCTGCTGCTCATGGCGACGCCTCTTGATCATGGCTCAGGCTCGCTCTGCCCCGCGTCGCAATCCGGTTGATCAGGGCGGCTTGGTACCCCGCTCCAAAACCATTGTCAATATTGACGACGGAGACCCCTGAGGCACAGCTGTTCAGCATGCTCAGCAGTGCCGCGACCCCGCCGAAGCTTGCCCCATAGCCGACACTCGTGGGAACGCCGATCACCGGACAAGGTGCCAAGCCCCCCACCACGCTCGCCAAGGCACCCTCCATTCCTGCGACCACCACGATAACGTTTGCGGAAAAAAGATCGTCGGTGACGTCGAGCAGACGATGAATGCCCGCCACACCCACGTCGTAAATGCGTTGGACATCGCTTCCGAGAATCTCCGCGGTTACGGCTGCTTCCTCGGCTACGGACAGATCGGACGTGCCGGCACTCACAACGAGAACCTTGCCGGTTTTCTCAACGGGCTTCGGGTTGATCACAACCACGCGGGCGAGTGCGTGATAGTCGCACCGAGGCGCTATTTCTTTGATGGCCTCGAAAAGCTCCGGACCGGCCCAGGTGGCCATCACGTTGGTGTGGGCTTCGGCCAGCTCACGCACGATTGCCTGAACTTGCTCAATCGTCTTGCGCTGGCAGAAGATGACCTCCGGCACACCGGTTCGCAGGGAGCGGTGATGGTCGACCCGCGCGAATCCCAGGTTTTCGTAGGGGAGCCGCCTCAGGCGGTTCAAGGCCTCGTCGATACTGACTTCCTGACGTTGGATCTGTTCGAGCAGTTCCTTGAGACGTCGGTTCTCCATCAGCGATTCGTCTGTCCTCTCCATTCCCGTGATGTCACGTGATTTCTCTAGGAGCCTTCGGCGTTGAGGCTGCCTGTCCGGTAACCTTGCAAATCCAGCAAAATTCGGGAAAATCCCAAAAGCTCCAATTTCTCCAATACCTTCGGAAGGATATCGGGTTGGGCGATTCTGACGATCGCCTCCTGCTCCACCTCGACGCGGGCCGTCTGACCGTCATGACGCACGCGGATCTGATGTGCGATGCCGAGGCTTCGAAGGTAGGATTCCGCTTGGTCGATCTGACGCAGCTTTCCGGCGGTGATGGGGGATCCCCAAGGGATTCTGGAAGCCAGGCAGGCAGAAGCCGGTTTATTCCAGATGTCGATATGGAGCCACTCAGCCAGGGTACGGATATCCGTCTTGCCAATACCGGCTTCCCGCAGCGGGCTGCGGACATCGAGCTCCCGGGCCGCGAGACTGCCCGGTCGGAAATCGAGCGCGTCGTCCACATTCTCGCCGTGTGCGAGACAGTGAATCCCAAGCGGGCGGGCATGCTCAAGAATCAAGCTAAAGCGTCGTTTTTTGCAGATATAACAACGAGCTTTCGTGTTTGCAGTGAATGCGGCGTCGTCAAGGTCATGGGCTTCCAGGACAATGTGCCGTGCTCCCCAGGCCCCAGCCAGACGGGCGGCGTCCTCGATCTCGTGCTCCGGGCTGAGCTCGGATTGAGCCGTGAAGGCGACTACCCGGTCCAGCCCCAACGTGTCGCAAGAAACCTTGAGGAGCAGCGCACTGTCGATCCCCCCGGAAAATGCCACCGCAAGGGGGCTCATTTCCTGGAGGATGTGCTTGAGTCGTTGGAATTTTCGGTCGGTCTCCGCATCGGTCACGTGGGGGCGAACGGGTCTTCCCTGCTGAAGGGGGGGTTGGATTTCGGGTGTCATGCCGGCTGCTCCAAAAGCATCGGGAGAACTTCTCCGGATTTCCCGTGGAGGCTGAGGTCGTACGACTGAGAATACGGGGTTGCCTCCAGGTTGACCTCCGCGAGGAATGCTCCGTGGCTCCTGGCGAACAATCCCATGGATGCCGCCGGCTCGACCGTCCCAGATGTGCCGATGACCAGCATCACGTCGCAAGTCTCCAAAGTTGTGTACGTGGTGCTCAGAATATCACCGTCCAGCATCTCTCCAAACCACACGACATGCGGTCGGAGCATGGCTCCACATGCCGAGCAGGCCGGCAGCCGGGGGAGTGGGACGCGTCTGTCTTCGACAACCCGCTCACATCGCACGCAGCGAACGCGCCAAATGTTGCCGTGAAGCTCGAGAACGTTTCGGCTTCCGGCAAGGGTGTGCAGCCCGTCGACATTCTGCGTGATCAACTGGAAGCGGGCAGCGCGCTGCTCCAGCTCAGCCAAGGCATAATGGCCCGGATTGGGCGCAAGTGGGGCCAAGAGCTCGCGTCGCCAGTTGTAGAATTCCCACACCAGCGCGGGATCCTTGGCGAAGGCTCCCGGGGTCGCAAGATCCACGGCCCGGTATTGACGCCAAAGTCCATCGGCACCTCGAAACGTCGGCACACCCGATTCGGCCGAAATGCCGGCGCCCGTCAGGACGGCAATGCTTCGAGCCGCTGAAAGGCGCTCACGAAGGGTATCCAGATCTTCCGAACTGGGTTGACCCCTCATGGCGCGTCCTCCAATGCGGAGCCAATTCGTCGCCGCAGGGCCTGCTCCAGGCGCCACCCGGCCGCCAGCTCCTCGCCGATGGTCGATAGCAGGTTGTTTGCACGTGCAGGGCCGAGGAGGTTTTCGAGGCGAGGGCACAGGTACTGAAGGCAGAAGTAGTAGCGTCCTTTGAGCTTGCAGCCTTTGGATCCGACGAAATAGCAGCTGGCTTCCACCTCGCGCGCATCGGGGAGGCGGCATCCCATGAGCCTGTTGATGAGCAGCAAAATGGCGTCATAGCCACTTTCAATCCCGGGAAAACAGCAGCTGCCCGGTCCCTGGGTCGCACAATCCGTGCATGTTTCGACCACACCCAGGTTGAGCATTCGAGCGCCGGATCGTGCAATCGCTCCTGAGTAAGTCTCAACGAGACGATGGATTTCGGGGTCAGCGTCCAGGTCCGGCCCGAAACGATCGTAGAGCCTTTGGGCATGCTTGACCATGTGGGAGATGGTCGTATCATGATCGCCGAGAGTGGATGGCATTTGGTGGTGTCCTTTGAAAACGTCGTCATCGTGAGAGTGTGCCGGGTACGGGCGTCGCGCTGCGCTTCAGCTCTGGTAGACGTCCTCATGGCGAAAATCCGGAGTCTCCTTCGATTCGCTCGCCTCCTGATCGCGAATCCAACCGCGCACGCGCTCACGCCCATAGGCGGATTCCCAGGCGGCCAAGATCCGGTCAACGGGCACATCCGCGGAGGTTTCCAAAAAGGCCACATATTCCATGAACTTCCTGTTCTGCTCGTTATACGGTTGGAAGATGGAATCGTTCCGGCCGTCGAACTCCAGCGGCGGAACCTTGTGCCGCTCACAGAGCTCGCGGTTGAAAGCCGGTGTGGCCTTTACCCACTTTCCGTCAAGGTGCATCTCGACGAACGCGTGGTAGACAAACAGGTCGGATCCGAGAAATTCGAGAAGCTGCCGCGTGGCGAGGTGATTGCGCACATTGGCAAAGCCCAGCCGTGCGGGGATGTTGCGGGCGCGCGCCAGGGCACACAGCAAAGATGCTTTGGGGATGCAGAATCCTCGACCCCGCCCCAGAACGAAGCTCGCCCGGTAATGGTCGGGCAGGTGAAAGGGCGCGTAGGGGTCGTACCAGATCGCATCGCGAACCGCGAGGTAGAGTCGGATCGCGCAGTCAATCGGATCGTTCCCGTCTCCACCGGCCCTGGCCGCATAATCGCGGATGGATGGATGGTCACTGTCGATGATGGCGGTCGGTTTCAGATAAGAGGCCAGCTCCTCGGAACGGTTTGCCGCGATGAACATCGAAAGCTCCCTTTTGCCAGTCTGTGGGCGGTCTTTTGCATTCTGCGAACGTGCAGGTCTTCCGCACGGTACTTGTGCTGCGTTACAGAAGTCATCCCGGGCAAGAGCCCCCCAGAGAGCGAATCAAGGGGGGTGTGCCCCGCGGAGCAAAGCCGACAGAGCACTAGCTGCAGTCTGACGACGGTCAACCGTCAAGCATCTTATCACCTCACGGATGATTCTGGCAATCGAGGGGGAAAAGTTCTGTGCCGGGAAAGGATGGGATATCAGGCGGCTTCGGATGGATCGTCAAGCTGCTGGTAAACCAGCTTTTGGGAAACCTGGGCCACCGAGAGCGAGTACTCTGCCTGGAAGCTTGTCAGACTCGAAAGGTCCGTGTGTTGGGTCTTCTGACGTTCGGCCTGGACGGTTGCGTACGGACCGGACTTGTGCTGGAGCTGGTCGGACGTCTTGATCAGCTGAATGAGGTTCAGGATAGAGTGCAACAAGCGGCCATCTTCGACGCCGCCGAGATCTCGCAGATCATCCTTGCTCAGCTCCAGCCCGTCGATCTGCTTGCCTTCTGCGCTGAGCTTCTGGATCTTATTGAGAATTTTTCGGGCGAAATCGAGGATGTCTTCTTTTTCGACGTGACGGTCTCCCACTTGGGCGGCCGTGTTGGAAAGCTCCATCCGAAAATTCAGCTCAAATAGCTCTTGGCGCTGTTCGCCTGTTTCGGGATCGACCACCGTCAATGAAGATCGAAACGACAGGTCCATCTTCATGGATTGGGATTGGGCGTCAAAGAAGCCGTTGGAAGTCAGCATCCGGACCTGCTCGTCCTGGAACTGAAGATTGAAGTTGAACTGGGTTTCACTTTGAACGACACCACTCCGATTGAGGTCGAGTCCAGAGGCCTGGAGCTGCTGGAGGGCCTCGGAGAGCCGAAGCTGGTCCTGGACAGCGGCATTTTTTTCCCCTGTTGTGGCTTCTTCTTGCCGGGTGAGTCCAGGCAGTCGAACCGTCTCGCCCGTCTCCATGAGCCGGCGTCCCAAATCACCCGCTCTGCGGAAATAGGAAAACAAGGAGGTGTCAAGAGAATCGATCATGGATATCTCCTACCTACGGGCTTGGCGTCGTTCTCCTTGATGCCCGGCCGTGGTGTGCTTCGATGATTGCCGCCGCTCCGTTCCGGAAGAGTGAATTTACAGCGCTTGATCCATTCCGGTCTGCATTGAGGAAGCAAAGATCAGGCCAGTCTCTGAGGTCGTGTCAGCCCAGAGGGCTTTGGAGCTTGGTAAGCGTTCGTGATAAGATGCCTGGTAAATGCGGGAGGTGCGCTCATGACTGACACGATGACCGATGTAGACCGACTGAGGGCCGAGCACCAGATCTATGCCGACCTGACAAGGACGCTGACGGCGACGCTGGACTTGTCGGAGGTTCTCGAAATCATCATGAACAAGGTTCGTGAGCTTCTGAGACCGGAGAACTGGTCTCTCCTGCTCATGGAAGATGATGGGGAGCACCTGGTTTTTGAGATTGCGGTAGGAGTGAGCGGGGAGACTATTAAAGGGAAGCGCTTGAGGGTTGGGGAAGGGATAGCCGGCTGGGTCGCCGAAACGGGTCAGAGCCTCCTGGTCTCAGACGTCCAGGCTGATGAGCGATTCTGCAAGCGATTTGACGACCTGTGCGATTTCACCACCCGATCGCTGATCTGTGTGCCTATGACGCATCGAGGTCGGGTGCTGGGGGTGATCGAGCTGGTCAACCGGATGGAGGAAACAGCCTTTTCCGACCAGGACATGGGGACCCTCGAGACCTTGGCTGAATATGCGGCCATCGCCATCCAGAATGCCGCCATGTATAGACGAATCCAACGGTTGGTCATCTCGGACGAGCATACGTCGCTTTTCAATGCCCGCCATCTTTACGACGTGCTCGATCGTGAGCTGGCCTTGGCCGGATCGGAGGGACACGAGGTCTCCATGGTCTTCTTGGACTTGGATCATTTCAAACAAGTGAATGACGCCCATGGGCACCTGTGCGGAAGCAAAGTCCTGCGGGAAGTGGGCCACCTGATCCAGGAGATGTCCGGGCCGACGGTGGTGCCGTTTCGTTATGGTGGTGACGAATTCATCGTCGTGCTGACGCACCAGGGGAAGCAAGAGGCGCTGCGCTTCGCCCACGGACTTCGGGAGCGCATCAACGGCTTCTCGTTCTTAAAGGAGGAGGGGCTTGGCCTCTGCCTGACCGCGTCCTTCGGAGTGGCGACCTTCCCCGGCGACGCGCAGGACGCGATCGGCCTTCTGGGGCTTGCCGATACGGCCATGTACCGGGTGAAGGAAGCCTCCCGCGATGGTGTGGCGGCGGCCGGTCCCGCTTGAAGTCATGCCGTGAAAGCGATGCTGCGCGGGTCAGTCGGATCGCAGTGGTAACGTGATCGTGATGGTGAGGTGATTGTTCTCGCTGAGCGTTACTTCCGTCTGCCCGCCGTGCTTGTTGATGATGATCTTGCTGAGTGGAAGTGCTGTGTTCGTTTGACATGCCGCAAACGAGGTGAAAGGATAGAAGAAATGCTCGATGTCATCAGTTGACATATGGTGTATCGGATACCTCATGTGGATTACAAAGGTTTTGCCTTGTCGATGAGTATCAATGTTGAGCACTCCATGTGAGTTGCATTGATTGATCGTGTTCCTAAGAATGGCTTCAAGAGCATTTTCCATTTGTTGTGGATCAACGGAAATAGGTATAGTCTCGTTGGTCAGCCTGGACTCCAACTGAATATTTTTGTCTCTAAGGTTAGAGTGAAGAATATTTAGAATGCCTTCGATCATTGCGTTGAGATCCACAGGAGATACCTGCAGATCAAGAGGCTTAATGTAAGCTAACAGCATGTGGAGAATCAACTCGAGGCGTCCCACCTCCTTGACGATGATCTCAGCCTTGGTCCTGTTGGGGTCGTCATCGCTCATGTGGGTGAGGAGAAGCCGGGCAAAGCCACCAGCGGATACCAGAGGATTTCGTATTTCATGGGCGAGTCTTGCGGAAATCTCGCTCAGTGTCTTGATGCCGTGGGTTTGCAACAGCTGATCCTGAAGCCTCACTTTGTCACTCATGTCAATGATGATCCCATCGAGGCTGACGACTTGACCTCCCTGCGCTCGGTAAGGAACAGCGTGATCGAGAATATAGACAAGGTGCCCATCCTTGTGAATGACCCTGTACTCCGCTAAAAATTCCTTGCCTTCTTGGTAACAGCGGTTTCGCAAGTCCTCGATGCGCTTCCGATCGTCCTCGTACACACACCCGGCCCAAAGGGTCGGGTTTTGAAATACCTGAACCACGTTGTATCCGAAGACCTCCTGGAAAAATTGGTTCACGAAAAGGATGTCCTGGCGGTGTCCCATGCGATAGACGACGAGGGGAACGTTCTCTACCAGGGTTCGGTATTTCTCCTCGGATTCGATGAGATCATTCGTGCATTCCAGAACGCGGGTCTCCGCGCGCTTGTACTCCGTGACATCACTCAGGATTCCCACCGAGCCGATAACCGTTGAGCATTCATCGACCCATGGGAAAGAGTGGTCTCGAATCCATTTGGGATCTCCCTGTTTGGTTTCGATCAGATAATCTGCGCGGTATTCACCCAGCTTCCCATGGAGCCTGTTGTTTCTGAGGATCTCCAGATCGACATTCTCTTGACCCGGAATATCGATCCTCGCCACCAGCCTGGAAAAGCCCATAGCCTGGATTTCTTCTTGTCCATAACCGGTCAGGTCTTGAATGCTGGGACTCAAGTAGTCATACTGCATGGTCCTGTAGCGCAGGCGGTAGAGAACATCCCCGGTTGTCTCGGCCATGAAGCGAAACCGTTCTTCGCTCTCCCTGAGCTTTTCTTCCGCTGTCCGTCGTTTGACCTCCGAGCCAATGAAGTGTCCCACGCGCATGAGAACATTGAGGTGAGTCTCTTGGAAATCAGGCTCGCCGGACTTGGTTGCATAGATGACTCCGAGACACCCTCCTTTCTCGCTGACGGGAGCCACCATTGCAGAACCGGCTCGAGCTTGGGCGCAAAGGCTGCTGAGGATTGGATCCGGGTCGATTTGCCCGATGTGGCTTTTCAGGATGATCCCGTGCCGCGTCACCATGACCGATGCGCCACCTCCCCTTGCGGGGACCGGAAAAGCGGGCTCCAGCCACGCTTCGGCGGAGGCGCAGGACCAGCCGCCAAGGACGAGATCTCCCGTGGACCGATCGATTAAGGCAATGCAGATGACCTCGGAGTCGAGCAAGTCGTTGGCCCTGTCGGCGAGAAGCCGGAGGCTCCCATGAAGACTCTCGGCCGCGTTTGCCAGGCACACAAGGTCAACTAGACTGCGAAGGCTCTGGATTTCCCGTTCGAGTTCTCTGCAGACCTGCTTTTGAAGGGTGGCCTCCTGGATAAGCGAGTCAACTCTTCGCTGGAGATCAGCGTAACTTGGCTGAGCTGGCATGTCCGGCTCCATTGATACGGGCACGACCCGGAAAGAAAAAGAGCCCGAGAGCGGGTGCGAATGTTCCCTAAGCCAATGGATCCAAAGGTTGCGTTCCGTTCGAGAAAAGTCCCGTCACGGGATCCGCTTTTGAATCGCGGGGATTAGCCGGAACGAGTCAGGAAGCGAGACCTCGATGACGGTTCTTCTCAAGAGCTTTTCATGATCTTAATCGTTTTTGAGGATCTGCCCAAGGGGGAATCGTCTCGGCGGGATTTAGCAACGATTTACCAAGGCCGACAACTGGGCATAGGTCGAGCAGTACAATCATGCGGACATCTCAGGGGGACTGATGCCTGAGAAGTTAGGAAGCATTTCCACGGTCCCGTCCACCTGAGGCCACAGTTTGTGTCAAAACTTGTGTACAAGGTCGGGAACCATGGAATCTTATGGATGAACCCTTGCTACCCCTGGGGTTAGTGCCATGATGGTGGAGGCGGCGGGAGTTGAACCCGCGTCCGAAAGCATTCCACTTAGGTCTCTACATGCTTAGCCCGAGTTTTGGTTTTCTCGCCCTCTTGAACCCCCTGCGGGCAGGGTTTCTCGCTGGCCAGCCTGCTGAATCTCATCTCGGGAAGCGCAGGCGATCCGCCCAAGACCATCCCACTGAGTCGACGCTCCGTCCGGCCACGCGGGAGATGACCGGGGGAACGGTAGCCGCTTAAGCGGCTACAGCGTACGCGTAGTCGTCTGCGTTTGTGTTTAGGCCCAACTGTTTTACGAGGAGTCGGAACCTCGGCATGCAACGTAAGCTTCTTTACTCCCGTCGAACCCGTTTCGCCCCCATTGGCAATTCCGTCGACTGGACACAATTGTAACCGGCTTAGCGGCGATGTCAAGGGATCCAATTGAGTCCTCCCTCTGCCCCTTTTTGTTCCAGCAGGATATTGCCCCACCTGGGGGAAACTGCTATTCTCCCTAGCATGCCGAGAGACATTCAATCGTTTTGCTGCAACCGTAATGTTGCCCTCCCGACACCTCCGTCGTGTGTTCACGGTCCTTTTCGTTGCATGCCATCCTTGCTGGGAGACGCGCCGCCGTGGTCAGGTTAAGAAGGGTATTGACGGTTCTTGCGGCATTGAGCCTGCTTTTCGTGGTGCTGCTGATGGCTTTGGAGCTGGCTCTGCCGCGATTGGTAAGCCTGGATGCGGTCAGGCAGATGGCGCTTTCGACACTCCAAGACTACGTTGCAGGCGAAGTGTCCTTCGAATCCATGGACGTCTCCCTCTTGCCCAGACCGCACCTCACCGCCCATAAACTTGTTGTCTCCCGCCCTGATGGCTCAGTCGCGGACGTTGAATCCGTGCGGGTTACGGTGGACGCGCTGCCTTTGTTTCGGGGGCAGCTGCGAATGAGGCGGGTCCATTTGGGCCATCCCAAACTGAAGATTCCATTGCGAAGAAACGGCTCGGGGGAGCAGGTAACTTTGGGTGCAGAGGTGGGCGCGCTGACCCAAGGCGGCATGCGGCGGGGGTTTGTGGCTGTGCTGGCACCAGCGGTGTCCATGCCCGAAGGTCTCGCCGTCACCATGGAAAACGGGAGCCTCGATCTGGACGTCGATGGGCGGAAGGCCCTCCACTTCGAGAAGCTTTCGGCGCGGTTGGTGAGGCACGGGACTGAGGTGCGCCTGGCCTATTCGTGCAGCTCCAACCTGTGGCGCGCGGTGAGCTCGGAGGGCTTCTTTGACCTGGACACGTTCAAGGGGCGTTGCTACACGAGTGTCGTGGGCCTGAACCCGGACGTACTTTCCCAGATCCTCTACCCCGAGAGCCCGATCTCATTTCCTGAGCACGACATGAGCCTGAGCGTCCTCCTCGTTAGCGGGGGACCTGCCGAGCTCGACCTGTCTTTTCGCGCGGCCGCTCCCAGGCTCGGCTTGAAGGTGGGCGATCGAACCACTTTCCTGAAGGAGGCGAGTTTCGATGGGGGAATCGCCCTGCGTCCCGACGGGTTCAATCTTACGCTGGATTCCCTTAAGATGAAGGCCCCAGCGCTTTCGGCCACCGGGATGGTCTCGTACGATCCGCAAACCTCCCGGATCTCCGCGGACGTTCATGGGGCGGATGTCGACGCAGGGGGCGTGCGCGAGCTCATGCTGGTCCTCGCGGGCAAGAGCCGTGGCGTAATCAAAACCTTCGAAGTAGTCAAAGGAGGGCGCGTTCCCCAGATTCGAGCTCAGGTTCAGGACAAGACCCTGGATGAGCTCGGGGAGATCGAAAATGTGACGATCACGGGCAGTATGGTGGATGGACGCATCTATATCGAGCCCGCCGACCTTGAAGTAGAGGGCGCCACAGGGGATGCCGTTATCAAAGGGGGCGTTCTGGAAGGTCGTCATCTCCAGGCGCATACGGGAGCGACGACCGGCCACGATGGCTCCTTGACCCTTGCCCTCGAAAAAGATCCCAGCGGCGACGGCCCTTTCCATCTGGACATAGCCGTGGATGCGGACCTCTCAAGACTGCCCGCCGTCCTGTTGCATGCCGTCAAAGACAAGGACTTCTTGAATGAGCTGAATCGCATGAGCGACATCGAGGGCAGGGCGAAGGGACGGCTCATTCTCGGCGAGACCGTTAAAGACGTGAAGACCAAGGTCGATGCCCGTGAATTCAATCTTCAGGGCAAGTACCAGCGCGCTCCTTTCCCCATTGACGTGAAAGGTAACGCCCTGGTTTTCGAAGGTAAATCTATTTCAATCAATGGATTTGAGGGGAGTTTGGGGGGATCGTCATGGGCTCCCCTTGACGTCGCCATCGATTGGGGACCTGCTTCACGCATTCAAATTCAATCCAAAAGCCCGGTCCGGGTCTCCCTGGATCAAGTCTTTCCGTGGTTGACGTCTTTCTCCCGGGTGAAGCGCGGTTTGCCAGACATCCAGAATCTCAAGGGTATGGTTACCCTGGAATCCGCGCAATTAGAGGGGCCCCTTTACGAACCGGCCAAGTGGAAATACGAGGTCAAAGGGGATTTCAATCAAGGGACGGTGGAGTCTCCCTTCTTCCCTGGGCCGGTGACGGTCAAGTCTAGCAAGCTGGTCGGAGCTCCGTCGGTTCTGACCCTCTCGGAGTGTGAAGCGAGCCTCCTGGATGCGGCGGTGAGCATGAACGTGGCTCTCAAGACGCAGTCGGGCTTGATGGCATCGGATTTGACGTTTGCGGAGGCCGTGGTGGGGCCGAAGGCGACCCAGTGGGTTGTGGACCTGATTGGTCTCCCACAGGAATTTCGGCCAAAGCCGCCCCTGTCTCTCGTCAAGTCACGTCTTGTCTGGGAGCGAAACGGGCGCGTCAGCTTCGAAGGAAATATGAGCCAACCGAGCGGTGTGCTTACGTCGATCGAGTACATCCGTGGGAGGGACCAGTGGTCGATCAACCGACTGACGGTGAAGGACCAGCTGTCGGACGTGTCGCTCAAAGCCACCGTGCGGGAGCGGGACCTCGATTTGGCTTTCCAGGGGCGTCTGGAGGGAAAGACCCTGGATCAGCTTCTGGAGAAAAACGAGCTGCTCAAGGGTGGCGTGACGGGCGATCTTCGGCTCAATGTTTTTGTGGAAGAGCCCGGCAGGAGCACAGCAACCGGAGTGCTGGATCTGAGTGGGTTCCACTCCCTCTGGAAATTCAGGGCACCCGTTCGGATCGATCGCGCGAGTCTCGAGGCCCAGGGGGGGCGTCTGACCGTCAAGGCCGCGGATGTTGTTTATGGGGGATCGCCGCTCCATCTTTCGGGTAATTTCTCGTTCGCACCTCACGGGCTGGCCATGGATATGGCGGTGTCGTCGGAGAGCTATGTCTGGTTGACCGATGCTGCCACGGAGCAGGGGGCGTCCGGAGAGAAAGGGAGCGGCTCGGGTCCGGGTACGGTCTCGACCGAGATCCTCAAGCCCCGGTTCATGGGACTAGCGTTGACCGGCGTCCTGAAGGTGGCACTCGACCGCCTGGAATATGGGAAATACGTCTTTACGCCTTTCAAGGCGAATGTTCATTTTCAACCCGGTACGGTGAAGGTTGAAACGACCGATGCGAAGCTCTGCGGGGTCTCCTTACCCGGGGAGCTGCTGGTGGACGAAAGCAAGGTGTCCCTGGTGGCCAAACCGACTGCGGTGAATGAGCCGCTCGAGTCGTGCATCGTTTGTCTTGGCGGCAAGAAGGCGATCATCGACGGCAGCTTCAGCCTCAAAGGGGAGCTGCGAGCCGAAGGGAAAAAGGGTGATTTGGTCAAGTCCCTCCGGGGCAGTCTGGAATTCGACGCTAAGGAAGGTCGAATCTATCGATTCGACGTTGTCAGCAAGATCTTTTCGGTCATCAACGTCACGGAAATCTACCGCGGTCAGCTGCCGGACCTTGCCAGGGAGGGGTGCGCCTACGACGGCATCAAGGTGAGGGCGACAGTGGACGAGGGGAAGCTCAGTCTCGATGAGGCGGTGGTGGACAGCCGCTGCATGAAAATGGTGTGGAGCGGGACGGTGGATCTTGTGACGCAGACGGTCGACATGGTCGTCCTCCTGGCGCCGCTGAGGACTTTCGAGAAGATCATCGCTTTCGTGCCCTTGATCGGGAGGATGTTCGACGGCGTGATCTCGGTCCCTGTGAAGGTTTCGGGGGAGATCTCGGACCCAAGCATCATTCCCATGTCACCCTCCGCGATCGGATCGAAGCTGATTGGCATCATGAAGCAAGTGCTCCAGGCTCCCTTCAAGGTCGTTTCTCCATCCGGTTCGCCGTTCGGGAATTCAAAGTCGTCCGAATCGTCCCCACCCTCATCAGAAGAGTGGCCGGAGCCGCACTCAGACCATTAGAATAGCAAAAGGCATTGAAAGCGACGAAGTCAGGAGCATGTCCGATGGAGCGCATGGACTTTCGGATCAACGGGATGTGCTGTGCCACCGAGATCGGTGTCCTCAAACGAGAAGTTGGACCCCTTGTGGGAGGCGAGCTGAACCTTGCCTTCGATTTGCTTGCCGGGAAAATGTCGGTCATTTCGCCTGGCGGGCAGATCGACCCAACTGCTGTTGTCAAGGCCGTTGCAGGCACGGGCATGGAAGCGGTTCCGTGGGAGGTCGGAGCGGAAGGCGATGGAGCACCCGGGAGCGATTCCCCGTGGGAGCGTCACGGACGCTTGCTTCTGTGTCTCCTGAGCGGTGCTTTGACGGTCGGGGGACTCCTGGGCCATGGCATGGAAGCGGGGAACTGGCTGCAGGCCTTTGCCGAAGACATGGCTGCCGCCCACGGGCCACCGCTTTTTTCAAAAATCCTTTATGGAGGGGCAATCTTGGCGGGCGGCTGGACGGTTCTGCCCCGTGCGTATCATTCGCTGCGCCGAATGGCGCCGGATATGAATCTCCTCATGTCGGTCGCCGTTGCGGGTGCGCTGGGAATCGGGCACTGGCTGGAGGCGGCGTCAGTCGCGTTCCTGTTTGCACTGGCACTCTACTTGGAGTCGTGGAGCGTCGCGCGTGCGAGACGTGCCATTCGCTCACTCATGGACCTCTCTCCGGATGTGGCGCGCTTTGTGTGTCCCCACGACGGAGACATCGAAGAGAAGCCCGTTCAGGATGTGCCCGTCGGAGTTACTGTCTTGGTGCGTCCCGGAGAGAAGATTCCTCTGGATGGGGTGATCACCAAGGGGATTACCAGCGTGAATCAGGCCTCCATCACTGGGGAGTCCATGCCTCTGTTGCGGGAGGCAGGGGACGAAATTTACGCAGGGACGTTGAATCTGGATGGGGCTATCGAGTTTCGATCCACGCGCCGGTATTCAGATACCACCCTCGCGCGGATCATCCGCATGGTGGAAGAGGCGCAAGCGAGACGGGCGCCTCTTGAGCAGCGCGTTGAACGGTTCGCCCTGTTCTACACGCCGGCAATGATGGGACTCGCGTTTCTCATCGCCGTGGTGCCACCCCTCTTCACGAACGGTGCCTGGCTTGAATGGCTCTACCAGGCGCTCGTCATTCTGGTCATTGCCTGTCCGTGCTCCCTGGTCATCTCAACCCCCGTGAGCATCGTCGCCGGGCTCACCTCCGCCGCTCGAAACGGGGTACTGATCAAAGGCGGTGCCTACCTGGAAGCTCCGGCCCGCATTCGGGCTGTGGCCTTTGACAAGACAGGGACACTGACTTCTGGGCATCCAACCGTCCAGCGTATCATTCCGCTCAACGGCCACACGGAAGTCGGCTTGCTGGCTTCCGCAGCTGCTCTGGAGGCGCATAGCACGCACCCGCTTGCTCGTTCGGTCCTCGCCTTGGCAAGGGAGCGAGGGATCGCCTTTGCTGCCGCGGAGGATTACGCTGTTCTCCCGGGTCAGGGAGCCCAGGGGACGGTGGACGGGCGGCCCTACTGGATCGGGAGCCACCGGTTCATCGAGCAATGGGGAGTGGAAGACGAGCAATCCCACGCGGCTGCGTCGGCTCTGGAGGATGCGGGTCATTCGGTGGTCATGATCTGGACCGTGGACCACGTCTGCGGCCTCATGAGCTTTGCGGATGAAATGCGAGAATCGGCCCCCGGCGTGGTTCGATCGCTCAAAGGTCTGGGGGTTGAAAAGGTAATCGTCTTAACGGGGGATAACAGGCGAACCACTGAAGCGGTGGCAGCGGCAGCCGGAGTGGATGATTACGTGGCCGAGCTGCTTCCCGAGGACAAGGTCGGCGTGATCCGCTCGCTCCAGGCGGCCCACGGGGTCGTGGCGATGGTCGGTGACGGTGTCAATGACGCTCCGGCTATGGCTGAGTCAACCGTGAGCATCGCGATGGGGGCGATGGGCTCGGATGCCGCCATAGAGACATCGGACATCGCCCTCATGTCGGACGACCTCACTCGATTGCCCTGGCTCATTGGGCATTCGCGGAGGACCCGGACCATCATCGGCCAGAACATTGCGCTGTCCGTTGGGATCAAGACCGTATTCATCGCAATGGCGTTCTGCGAGATCGCGACGCTCTGGGGTGCGATCGCGGCAGACATGGGGGCGTCGCTCCTGGTGATTGGGAACGGCCTGAGGCTCTTGCAGCCGGCTTCGAATGCGTCAACGAGCGGTCAGAGCAATGAGCCGAAAAAGCCTTGGTAACGCTTGCACAGATCGTCCCAGGTCATTCGGTGCTCCTGTGTTCCGTATTGCTCAACCACAAAAGCCGCGGAAACCACACCGATCTGGCAGCATACCTCCCAATCCATTCCCAGTTGGAGGCCCTTGAGCAGTCCCGAGCGGAAAGCGTCGCCTGCGCCCGTGGGATCAAGAACGTCGCTTACCGGTATGGAAGGAATGAGGGTTTTTTCCCCTCCTCGATCCAGGACGGCACCTTCGGGGCCTCGAGTCGTGATCACCACTTGCACCTTTTCATACAGTTGGCGCATCGTCCAGTCAGTCATCTGGAGGAACAGGGAAAGCTCATAATCATTGGAGACGAAGCAAAGCGCCCCTTCAACGGCCTCACGCAGCTCGCTTCCCTGCCAAATGTTGAGGCTTTGGCCGGGATCGAAGAAAAAGGGAGCCTTAGCGCTCCTCGCTTTCTGAGCAAACGTGGCCATATCGGTTTTGTTCCCCGGCCCAATGAAGACCAGGGCTTGGTCTCCGAGGGCGTCAAGCGGAGGAAGGTCGGCTTCAAAAGCCATCGCTCCAGGGTTGAAGGCCGTGATCTGGTTGTCGTCCTGGTCGGTCGTGATATAAGCACCGGCTGTTAGGACGCCCGGGACCTTCTTGATCCATCGGCTTGAGAGGCCTCTTTCGCTCAGCCAAGACTCATAGCGGTCAAAATCATCGCCTGCGGTCGCGACGATGAAAGGCTTCTCGCCAAGAAGTGCCAAACTGTAGGCAATATTTCCGGCAGTCCCGCCGAATTTTTCAATCAGTCCACTGATATTGAAACAAACGTTGAGGAGGTGTATCTTATGCGGTAAGATATGGTCCGCAAAACGGCCAGGAAAGTCCATGATGCGGTCGTAAGCAAGCGAGCCTGAGATATAGATTTCCATGGGCGACTGCCTCCTTGATTCTCGACGAATTCCGGGTTGGTTCGAACGCAGTAGTAGTCCTCTATACACCATTTCCTGCGGGGGTAAAGCTCAAAAGCATGAGGATAACTCTGATGTGTTCGGCGCCCGGAACCGATATAGCCTTCAAATATTCCATCCGACGAACTAGAGGACAAAACACATGAAAAGCAGACGAATCAGACAAATGGTTGGCTTAATGGGGGTTGCGGCACTCTGGGTGGTCGGCATGGATCCGACCCTGGCAGGAGCAGGACCGCTCAGACTGAAGATGGTGGATGGCACATCCATCGAGGTGCCCTACTACTGGCTGGAAGGCAACGTCATTCGTTTTGATTTTCCGGGCGGCATTGTGGGAGTTCCCCGGAATCAGGTTGCATCGATTCAGGAAGTGATCGCGACCAAGTCGTTTGATCCTGAAGTGCTCCTGGAGCCCCCCGAGTCGTCCCCCGAGAGCGACCAGCGTAAGGCCATCGAAGCCATTGCCGTGGAGCAGGGCGCTCTGCCGGCTTCTTCCAAGAAGCTGAATTACGAAGAGAGCATGCGGCTGCTGCAGATGGCTCAGATTTCCCCAAGGAGCGAGGGGGGGAGCGAGAAAGTCCATGCCTCACGGTACAACGTGGAGGCGGATTTCGTCGAAGTGAAGGAGATGGGGAATGACGTCACCCTGATGATGCGCAATATCTTGAGCAGTACCAACAACCTGGCGCGGACTGGCTTTACCCTGACACTGTATGACGGCGAAGGCAACATTCTCATGAGGAAGCCTTGCGCTGTCAGCGAGCTCGACGTCGACAACAAAACCCTTCGCAAGCTCCGCATCCGAGGGAAGCTTTATTCTGTCCTCGCATCGGCCAAGGCGGATCCGAAAATCAAACGCTACGAAATCCTTGCGGACTACCGTTGATTTTCGGGGACCGAAGCAGGCTCTTCGGGCTTGAGCTGCACGACGGTGGCTCCCCATCCGCCGCTGGCTGCGTCCGCCTGCTTGAACCCGGCGACAAGGGGGTGCTTTCGGAGAACGCCATGAACCCGTTCCCGGAGTACCCCCGTTCCTTTTCCGTGAATCACGACAACTTCCCTGAACCCTTGTTCCATGGCGGCTCGCAGATAATCATCGAGGAGGTCTTTGACTTCGCGTGGCTGAAAGGTATGCAGGTCGATGGAATCCTCGATGGGCACGACAATGGTGCCATCAGCTTCCGGGTCCTCGTTCATCATGACGCATTCCTCAACGTGTCAGGAGTCTCAGAATCCGCTCCGCGCAGACCCGAGCCCCGTCGGTGCGGATCGGTCTTTCAGGGCTTGGCGCGGCAGGGATCGACTGGACAGCCGCTTCCCAACGTCCCTCGACCAGGTCCTTCGAAGGCATGTAGACGGTTGGTAAGTGGGCTTCCATGGCTTCAACCAGGATCGGGTACTCGGGAAAATCTCCGCGATCACAGTAGATCATGGGTGTACGGTGCGCCAGGCAATCGGACACGATGCCGTATCCCGGCTTCGTGATCACGGCATTGACCGCCCCAACGACATCCGCGTAGGAAAGCCCGTGCGAGTCCAAGGAGACACCGTTTCGGAAATGGAAATGGAGCGGCTGTTTAAAAAGGAAAGCGGCGTCTTCGATGGCTTCCAGCCTGGCCTGCGCCTGGCGGTCCAGGTCAAGGGAGGCGAACGCGATGAGATAAGCACGCTGTTCCATCGTGACGCCCAGAGACTGTCGAGCTTCTTCCCGGCTCAGCCGTGCATGGCGCGCGACGAGGGGCACCGGCTCGATGCGTTCGAAGACCGAGCAGTCCCCATGCATGGGGAGCTGTAGGAAAAGCTCCGCCTTGCGATACCCTGAGCGGATCCACTCGACCAGAGGGGTCCACTTTGGATCGGACCGTGCGTAGTAGGAATAGACCCAGTCCCAAGTGAAGTTGCCGATTCCGATTCCGGGAATGCCCAAAATCTTTGCTGCATGAAAAGGCAAGAAGGCAATGTCCGAGACCACGGCAGTCGCTCCCACAGATGCCAGGAAGGCCGTTTCCTCCTTGATGAGCTTGTCATGCTCGCTCCGCAGGGCTTCGAGCCGCGACCATGTCGCGTCCAGATCAAACCGGAGGCTGTCCAGTTGAACGAGGCCGATATCCACCTGCTTCCTCCGGTAAGGCAGCATGAAGCCAACATTTTCCTCTATAAGAAAGGACGGGATGTCGGATACAGCCACAACGTGCAAGCTCGGGGCGATAACCATAAGGTTGCGGATGATTTCCAGGGAGCGCACGGCGTGGCCAAATCCATGCGGCGTGATATAGTAGACAACCGTCTCAGGGGACACAGTCACGCTGATCACCTTTCTGAAGGAGCAAGAGCGGCCTCCCGCCCGATGGCCGGCTCGGATGTGGCAATGTGGAGGGCTCGACGCCACCGAAATATAGGGTAAGGAATCGGGCCAGTCAAACAGGGGAACACCCCCGAAGGGGGCCCGCTGAAGGGAATCTGGCCATTTGTCTTCGGCCATACTGGCCGAAAGAGGCCGAAGGTCAAACCGGACGAGGGAATGAAAAATACACCAAGACTCCGCCCCAGCTGGCATGAGTACTTCATGCTCATCGCAAAAATCGTCAGCAGTCGCTCCACCTGTAATTCGCGGCCGACGGGAGCCGTCATTGTCAAGAACAACCACATTTTGGCCACGGGGTACAATGGGGCCATGCCCGGTGCGTCCCACTGCATCGACCAGCCGGACATCGACGGGAATCCCTTCTGTTACCGACGGGCAAGTGGTGTTGCGGACGTGGACAAGTACAACTACTGCAAAGCATCCCACGCTGAAGCGAATGCAATTGCCCAAGCCGCTCGCTACGGGACCGCAATCGATGGGGCAACCCTCTACACCACGCTCGCGCCCTGCTACATCTGCTTGAAGCTGATTGCGACCTCCCGAATCCGCGCGGTCTACTACGAGCACGTCTACGAATCGAGCACTCCCGAACGGGACGCATTCTGGCGAAGCGCTGTGCACGAAGCCGGGATCCTGACGTACGAGCAGCTGATCATCTCCCCTGCCACCTATGAGTACATCCTGAGAGATATCGACAAGATCACGTCACGGCGCAGGACCGATGCGACTGACTTTCTGAATATCTGAAAGGCCGGATGTGAGCTGCGGGGCCGTTTACTTCGATCTGGGGAACACCCTTGCAACGGGCTTGAGCGAATCGGTCCGCCGCATTCTTGGAGCCCGGCTGAATCTATCCGAAAAGGAGGTCAAACGGGTCGGAAGAGTCGTTATGACCGCTCCGGCTCTAAGTCCGGATGCCCTCGCGGACGCGCTCGACCCGATTCTGGCCTCTCACACACGGCAAGAGATCGAGGGAGCCGTTCGCTCCCTGTGGCGCGAGCAGGAAAAGGCGGTGCACATCCTGCCGGGGGCCGCTGAATTGCTCGAGCAGCTCAGGCAGCGAGGATGGCGCGTCGGGGTGATTTCCAACACGTGGCATCCTTTCATGCTGGGGTTTCGCCGCTCCTGCGGACGCATGGCGGACCTGATCGACGATTGGCTGTTGAGTTACGAGGTCCGGGAGAAGAAGCCGACCAAGGGGCTGTTTGCCCGGGCGTTGGCAGCAAGCGCGCTGAAACCGTCGCAGTGTTGGATGGTCGGGGACAGCTACGAGCTGGATGTGGCTCCAGCACTCGAGCTGGGGATGAAAGCCGCGTGGCTCCTGGTGCGACCGGAGAGGGAGCGGGAGACGCTCGCTCAGGTCCTCCGCGGGGAAGTCCCTCCACCCACCTGGGCGGCTGCGGATCTAGCAGAGCTGAGACCGCTGTTCTTGAACGAGCAGGGAGTCGATTCCCCTTCCGACTGAATTGGCACGACTTGGGGTGAAAGGTGCATGGGGCTAATGATTGAATTTCTAACGGCTGCGGTCTTGTTGCCCGTTGTCCTCGGCATACCGTTTGTGGCTCTCACATATGCGTTTTATTGGTATGAGACGGTCAACGGGCCCCATCGGGCAAGGCTTGCGGAGCTTTCGGGGGGCCATCCTGCCCTGTGGGTCCTGCGCGGCATGCTCTCGGGAGTGGTGGCCGTTGCCATCGTGATTCTGACCTTCCCGTTCGGTTGGATAGGCCGACGAAAAAAACCTGCAACCTGGACTGGCCATCGACCTCCGGTGCTTCTCGTTCACGGTCTGTACCACAATTCAGGTGCTTGGCTCCTGTACCATGGGTGGCTTCGACGGGGCGGTTACCGAGATGTCGCCACGTTTGGATTCAGCAGCTGGGGGCGCTCGTTCGACGACTTGACGGGGGATCTTTCCCGAGCGATTGATGAGCTCTGCTCGAAGGCGGGACAGCCGGTGGTCGTGATCGGGCACAGCCTGGGAGGACTGTTGGGAAGAGCCTGCGCGCAGCAGCCTGAGAACCGGCACCGAATCGCCGCCCTAGTGACGTTGGGCTCACCTCATCAGGGCTCCAAGCTGGCGGCTCTTGCGCTCGGAGCGCTTGGACGCAGCCTGCTGTTTCGCGGCGACGTGATCGACACGATGGAGCGCGGCTTCCTGCCGGCCTCCCTGCCTTGTCTCGCCGTAGTGTCGCCCGTCGACAACATGGTACTGCCCAACGAGGCCCTCCGCGTGCGGGGAGGTGAGTGGACCTACCACGAGACCGGGCCGATCAGTCACGTTTCAATGCTTTACCACGCCCGAACCGCAAGACGAGTCATTGCCTTTCTGGATGATGCGCTTCAAGGGGCTCGCAACTGGAGTACACGATCCTTCGGTCAATGAGAAAGTCGATCACCTGCTCGACCGATTCTTCAAGGGTCAGATAGTCCGTATCGACAACAAGGGCGGGTGATTCGGGCTCCTCGTAAGGGTCCGAAAGCCCCGTCATGTTCTTGATCTCACCTCGGCGCGCCTTCCTGTAGAGCCCTTTGGGGTCGCGCTGCTCACACACGGCCAGAGAGCACCGCACGTAGCACTCGAAGTACGGCCAGTCGGCCATGAGCATTCTCACGAATTCACGGCTTTCGCGATAGGGGGCGATGAAGGCGGCAAACACCAGGAGGCCGGCGTCCACCATGAGCTTGGACACCTCGGCAATCCGGCGGATGTTTTCCTTTCGGTCCTCGGGACTGAGCCCCAAGTCTTTATTGAGGCCGCACCGGACATTGTCTCCGTCGAGGACATAGCTGCGCACTCCAAGCTTGAACAAGCGGGCTTCAACGGCGTGCGCCAGCGTCGATTTCCCGCTGCCGGAAAGGCCGGTAAACCAGAGCAGAGCGCTGCGATGCCCGTTCAGAACATAACGGTCACTGCACTTGATGATCGATTCGTAGGGATGAATATTCACGTGCTCTTCCGATTGAGTCATTCTAACCATCCGATCTTTCGATGCTGCGCTGTCCACAGGGAGCGTCTCTCAACCCACAACCCGCCAGCGAGTGCCCTGAGGCGAGTCTTCGATCTGGATGGACATCCGTTCGAGCTCACCACGAAGCCGATCCGCCTCGTCGAAGTCTTTCTGCTGCCGAGCCACGTTCCGCTGCTCGATCAGACGTATCACGTCCTCTTCCCGAATGCTTTTGCTCTTAAGCTTGAGCTTGCGCTGCTCCTCCATGAAACTGGCGGGGGTGCGCACGAGCAAGCCCAAGACGCCGGCATACGTCTGGAGGCAGGAAGCGGCCTGCCGGGCGAGAGCGGCCGCCGGCCCTTTTAGCTTTTTCTGACCGAATCGGTCTAGAAACCGCTGCAAGCTCCGTTGCAGGCTGAACAGGCGCCCGATGGCCTGGGCGGTGTTGAAATCGTTTTCCATGGCTTCCTTGAAAGCCCCCGGGAAGTCATGAATCTCCTGCCACAGCTCGGCATCCTGGCTTTGAAGCTGCTTATCGGGTAGGCCCGTGTCGACGGTTTCGGGAGTGCGCTCCTCTACCGCTCCCAGCGTTCCATAGAGCCGTTCAAGGCCACGCTCTGCCTCGGCAACCGTTTCATCCGAAAAATCGACGGGACTCCGGTAGTGCTTGCTGATGACAAACAGCCGCAGCGCCTCAGGGTGTACCTTCTCCAAAACGTCGCGAATCGTGAAGAAGTTCCCGAGGGATTTGGACATCTTCTCGTTGTTGATGTTCACGAATCCGTTGTGAAGCCAGTAGCGGACAAACGGGGCGTCGAAGGCGGCCTCACTCTGAGCGATCTCGTTTTCGTGGTGTGGAAAGATGAGGTCCTTGCCTCCCCCGTGAATGTCGAAGGCGACACCCAGGAAGCGGTGTCCCATGGCCGAGCATTCGATATGCCAGCCGGGACGCCCTGGCCCCCAGGGGCTTTCCCAAGCGGGCTCTCCGGGCTTGCTCCCTTTCCAGAGGACAAAGTCGAGCGGGTTGCGCTTGTTGGCGTCCACCTCCACGCGCGCTCCCGCCATCATGTCTTCAAGCTGGCGTCCGGAGAGCTTCCCGTAGCCTTGGAACCGTTCCACCTCGAAATACACGTCGGTGCCCGACTGGTAGGCGATGCCCCGGTCCATCAATCGCTGGATGATCATGATCATGTCGGGGATGTTGTCGGTCGCAAGCGGCTCGAGGGTGGGGCGGAGCACTCCGAGGGCGTCCATGTCCTGGTAGAACTCTGCGATGTAGCGATCCGCGATGGTCCGATAGTCGGTTTGCTGCTCATTGGCACGACGAATGATCTTATCGTCGATATCCGTGAAGTTGCGAACGTATGTGACCTCGTACCCGCAATGCAGGAAGTAGCGGTAGATCACGTCGAACACGATGGCTGAGCGGGCGTGTCCGATATGGCACTGATCGTAGACCGTCACGCCGCAGACGTAGAGGCGGACCTTTCCGGGCTCCGCCGGGATGAACTCTTCCTTGGCTTTTGAAAGCGTGTTGTAGACCAGCAATGTCATGAGCGTTGTTTCTCCTGGGTGATACAGCCGGAAACCGTGGGGCGGTAATTCCGGCGCCCCCACATCGGGGGCCTATGTGACCTCCTCGATCAGTACAACCGCATAAGCGGCAATGCCTTCCTCCCGGCCCGTGAAGCCCAGCTTCTCAGTCGTCGTTGCCTTTACGCTTACGCGGGAAACTGGAAGTCCCATGGCACGACTGATCTCCTCGGTCATCCGGGGTACGAAGGGGGCCAGTCGCGGTCTTTGGAGAACCAGCGTACTGTCGACGTTTGAGACGGTGTAACCGGCTGAGCGCAGGATGTTCATCACCCGCTCAAGAAGAATGAGGCTTGATATCCCCTCATAGGTGGGGTCAGAATCCGGAAAGTGACGACCGATGTCGCCGAGGGCGGCGGCCCCGAGCAGGGCATCGCTTATGGCGTGCAGCAGCACATCCGCGTCCGAGTGTCCCAGGAGACCTTGGGTGTGGGGGATCGTGACGCCGCCCAGCACCAGCGCCCGCCCCTCCACAAAGGCGTGTACATCGTAGCCAAAGCCTATACGCATGTCCAGGTGATCCCGTGTGTCAATGCCGAACCTGCGATCGTCGCAAGAAATGCTTCCCCCATTCCAGGTCTTCCGGTGTCGTGACCTTGATGTTCGTCCGCTCACCCATGGCAACCGCGACTGAAATGGCGAGCCTCTCCACGAAAGAGGCGTCATCAGTTCCAATCCAGCCTTTTTCCCTGGCGGTTTCGTAAGCCCGCATCAAAACGTCTTTGCGGAAGATCTGCGGCGTTTGGATGAGCCAGATGGCTTCCCGGGGCAGCGTATCGACGACGCGAAGGCCGTCAACGCGCTTGACGGTATCCGTGCATGGAATCGCTGCGATCGCGGCACCGGTCTCATGGGCTGCGGACCACGTCCTTTCGAACAGCATCAGGCTGGCGAAAGGGCGCACACCGTCGTGAATCACCACCCATTCGCACTCCTTCGGCAACAGCTTGAGCCCATTGAAAACACTGTCTTGCCGCTCCGCACCCCCTGCCGCAACCTCGATCGGAAAACCGCTCCTGTCGGAAGAGCCAAACCTGCCCTCGACTTGACCGCGTCTCACCAGCTCCCGTACCGGTTCGACAAAGTCTTCCGGCACCACCAACTGGATACCCGACAGGAAGGATACGCGCGTCAAAGTCGTCAACGTATGATCCAAGATGGGCTTGCCGCAGAGCTCGAGAAACTGTTTGGGCCGTCTGCCTCCCATGCGGAGGCCTCGGCCGGCGGCGGGCACAACTGCGTAAGTGATGGACATGGATTTCTCTCACTGTGGCCATTGAAAAAAGGCATCTGGAGCAGGTCATAAGCCGGGTTCTGTCTCCCTCGTCGTCCAAAGACGGCGAAAGGCGATGGTCATTCCTCTGGACCCCACGTTGCCGTGAGGCTCTAGCAACCTACCCGAGAGCTCGGACGGGCAGCCCTCAAACGCTCTCCTATTCGGTCTTGCTCCGGATGGGGTTTGCCTAGCTCCCGATGTCACCATCGGGACTGGTGAGCTCTTACCTCACCGTTTCACCCTTACCGCGCTTCCGGCGTCGCGCCGGCCGCGAGGCGGTCTGCTTTCTGTTGCACTTTCCTCCTCGTCGCCGAGACTGGGCGTTACCCAGCATCCTGCCCTGCGGAGCCCGGACTTTCCTCCCGGAATCCTCGCGGATTCCGCGCGACCATCTGTCCTACTCCAGACACCGGTTGTATTAATACCGACAAGCCGGGAAAAAATAAAGAAGCAGAAATATGGGTCCACGTCCGTCATCGCTGGGAGTCATTCAGAAGAATTGTGGCTTCGGCACCAACGACGAAGGTCGTCTTGCCGCCAACTCCCCAAACCGCATAAAGATGGGACGATGTCACGCTCGGAAGGATCTCCCATTGTCCATTCCTGGAATGAAGGATCGTGCCTTGGGTGCCGACCGCAATGATGTTTTCTGCTGACCCACCCCAAACGGACCACAGGTCCGCGACCGTCCCGGTGGGAATGCGGGTCCATTGCCGGCCATCGAAATGCAGCAAGAGTCCCTTCGCTCCGACCGCATGGACGTCTTTGGGAGAGAAGCCCCAGATGCTCAGGATCTGTGACTCCGTCCCGCTCTTCATGTGGGTCCACGTCGCTCCGTCAAAGTGGAGGATGGTTCCGTTGTCCCCAACGGCGAAGACATCCTCGGGCGAGGTGCCCCAAACCGACCATAGACTCGAAGACGTGCCGGAAGCCATCCTGCTCCAGGTCTTTCCGTCGTAATGGAGGATGGTCCCACCGGCTCCCACAGCGAGCACATGTTGCGGGTCCGCCCCCCAGATGCCGAGAAAGTAAAAGCCCTTGCCCACTTCCACAGGGCGCCAGGTGCTTCCATCAAAATGGAGAATGGTACTCTCCGAGCCGACTGCAAAGACATTCTCCGGCGAGCTTCCCCAGATTCCCCAGAGATCGCTTGTGCACCCGGTGGGAAGGTGCTTCCATGATACGCCGTCCCACATCATGGACACGCCACCTCGCCCCACTGCCATGGCATGGCTTGCCGAAGCACCCCAGATGGCGATGAGGTCCGGATGGTGCGGTTGTTGAACCTTCCACGTGCCGGATTCGGAATGGGCCTCTAGGGAAATGACCAGGATGGAGCTGACGAGAGGGACGACCAGCCACCGGAATAAACGTCTAATCTTGGTCACGATGTGCTCCTGCAGAAGTTCAGATCGCATTCCTTAACGACTCATCCGGCCGGGTCCTGACTGTCCGTCAGACCGAGGGCCGCCTCACACTCCCGGGTAAGCTCCAGCAGCCTTGTCTGCAGCTCCAGCCGGTACGTCTCCAGGTCTTCCGACGACGAATCCTTGGGGATCCAGATCGGCGAGCCGAAGCCCATCACAATTCGAGAGAACGGCTTCGGGATAAGGGTTCGATCCCAAGTTTTGAGGCGCCAGCAGGAATCACACGCCAGACTCAGGGGAACCAGAGGTGCGTTTG
>CAZIEW010000056.1:0-38128 GCA_964538515.1 uncultured Syntrophobacteraceae bacterium | reverse complement strand
GGATCTTCCACCACACGTGACCCTGATCGGTGACTCGCCAAACGGGGGTCAGCTGTTCACGGCCGCTTTCGAGCAGCGCACGGATGTTCTCGATTCCCGACCCCGGATACGCCCCATCTTCCCGGCCGCCCAGCCAATCCTCTTCCCTCGCCGCTTCCGTGGACCAAGAAAATGGGTCAGAAAGGACCAGCTGCGCGCGGCTTCCCTGCGAAACGCGATTCATTTCCTGGAGATGCTTTAAGGGCTTAGGGACCTTGTCCACGATATTGAGGGACCCAGCGACCGAGAACAGCCCTGATCGAAACGGCAACGCCAGTGCATCGGCTACCAGGAATTCGACCTTGTCGCTCCGCCATTCATCGGGCACGGCAATACTCGCCTCTCGAGTCAAGAGCCCTTCCTGCTTGAGCGCCACCGTCACGCGGCGATGGACCATCAGCTCCCTGGCCGTTCGGATGAACGCAACCGAATTGTCGATGCCGACCACGAAATCCCTCTTCGGGGTCATTTCGAAGGCGAATCGCCCCACCGCCGAGCCGACGTCCAGTGTCAACCCAGGACCGGCGTCCACCAGGGCGGCCCATTCGCTGTAGGCCGATGAACTTTCCCCGTCTCCCATGATGTCTCCAAAATGGCTCCACAGGTAGGAAGACACCACGGGGGCCGTTTCATATTTCGAATCCGGCTTCGGCCCACCCACTGCACCGGGATCCAGGAAACCGATTCCTTCCCGGATGGGGTAAACCGTTCCGCACAGGCGGCAACGCAAGGAGCCTTCCATGATATCTCCCGCCTGCTCTTGACGCACCTCGGGGCTGAGCTCGATTTCCTTCGGTAGACACTTCGGGCAAATGAGGTATTCCAGAACCAATCGTTTCATGCGCCACTCCCGCACCAGCTCGTATTCGTTTAGATCCAGACCCTTCCTAGGAGCCCATCTTAGCACAAGACCGGTCCGTTGGATGGATAAAGGTTGGGAGTGAGCAGAGATTGCAGAGGGTGAAAAGGCAACGGCGACCGACCCGCGCAGCGCGTGCTCGAACGCTTGCCTGTTCTTGAGGCAGTGTCGCTCAGGGCCAACGCGGTTCGGCGGGGAGTTGTCTCAAGGGGCACTCACGTCCTTCCGGATGTCTGTCTATTGCCTGAGCATCACCCCTTTGCGAGACCTTGAGGATCGTGGTTTCGATCGCCGACTGCAAGTCGGCCATCTTGTAAGGTTTGTGCAAGAACGCTTGCGGCCGCTCACCGTGGACGCCTTGCATGGCCTGAGTCTCGCTGTATCCACTGGCGATGATGACGCAAACATCAGGACGCAGCGCTCTCAGCGCATTCAAGGTCTCCCAGCCATCCATCCGGGGCATGGAGAGGTCCAGAAGCACAAAGTCTATGGGAGCCTTGCTGGATTTGAACCGCTCGATGGCTTCCATGCCGTCACAGGCCACGGCCACCTCGTACCCCATTGATTCAAGCTGGGCTTGGGCCAGCATCCGAATCATCGGCTCATCGTCCACCACCAGCACCAGCCCCGAACCCTGAAACCGTGGCGGCTCGGGCGTTTCACTTCGGTGAGAGACACCGCTGTCCTGCCCCAAAGCCGGAAAGACGAGCCGCAGCGAGGTCCCTCCGCCGGGCTCACTATCCACCCCGATACTGCCCCCGTAGGAGCGAACGATTCCCAGTGTCACGGATAGCCCTAAGCCACGCCCGGTAGTCTTTGTGGTAAAAAACGGCTCGAAGATCCTTTGCTGCGTCTGTGCATCCATGCCACAGCCCGTATCCGAAACCGAAATCCAGGCATAGGATTGCGACGACGAATGGCAATCCGCAAGGAAGACCTTTGTATCCTCGGTATCGGAAGCCACGGCAACCCCAACCGAGATCCTTATTTCTCCCTCGCTGTCGCCGATGGCCTCCACGGCGTTTGAAACCAGATTGCTGAGAACCTGCTTGATCTGCACTCCGTCGGCCAGGATCACCGGCCCGCGAGGCGGCAGGTCCGTCTTCAGGCGCACATTTTTCGGAATCGAAATGATCAGGAACGAGAGCACTCCCTCAACAGTGTCGACAAGGTCAATCGGTTCGGCTTTCCCCTTCATCTGGCCAAGGTAGGCGAGCATCAACTGGCTGATCTCGGCAGCCCTTGAAGACGCCTTCATGGCATTATCGATCAGCACCCCAGCGCTCCCCCCTCGGATCATCGCCGCCTGTGCTCGCTCCAGATTTCCCATCACCACCTGGAGCTGATTGTTGAAATGATGGGCCACGCCACCGGCCATCCGCCCAAGGCTCTCCGCTCTCCAGGTCTGGTGCTTTTGTTCCTCGAACAACAGGCGATCGGCTTGGGCCCGCTTCGCCTCGGTGATGTCAAAGCACGTTCCCACGAACCGAAGCGGCCTGCCTTCTGAATCTCGGTGCGTGACCTTGCCTTTGTTCAGAACCCAGACCCAACCACCGGCACTGGCGAGAAACCGGTGCTCCGTCTCAAATTGAGCTGAGCGACCCTCGAGGTGTGACTGAAGGGCCTCCCTGACATGAGCCGCATCGTCCGGGTGAATCAACCGATCCCAGGACCGTACGTGAGGCTCGATCTCCTCGGGGGCATACCCCAGCATTGCCGGCCACCGCTCGTTGAAGCGGACCTCGCCCGTGAGGACGTTCCAGTCCCACATCCCAAGGTCCGCGCCCTCAAGCGCCAACTGAAGTCTTTCTTCGCTTTCGCTCAGCCGCCGCTCGGCCAGGACGCGCTCGGCCAATTCATCTTGCACGGTCTGGTAAAGGCGGGCGTTTTCGAGCGCCGCCGATGTCTGGGCGGCAAAGAGCACGGCGATCTGAACCGTATCGGGTGCAAAGGCAACCGCTGAAGCTCGAACGGCATACAAGACTCCTTGAATCCGCTCCTCGCGACGAACCGGCACCGCGAGGAGCGCCCTCGCGGGCAGTCCCTTCCTGACAGCCTCCGGAATTTCGTGGACGGCGGCCTGAAAATCCGAGCTCATGTAGGGTTGGAAGCCGGAGACGCGCAAGCTCGGGAGCAAATGCTCCGTCAAGCGCATCCATTCGCTACTCGAGACGGAATTCAACCCCCACTGAGCGACAAACTCCGAAACACCCTCCGCGTCCACCAAAACCAATGCGGCCGCGGAAGCCCCGACCACCGTGGGAAGCATTCGAGTCGCTTCGGAGTAGACGGTTGACTCGTCAAGGTTTCGCGAGATCTTCCGACCGCTTTGGACCAGCCTCTCGAGCTGGACCCTGTGCTGCGCCTGATCCAGGGCCAGACCAATCCGGTAAGCCATTGCCGTCAGCAGAGCGACGTCGTCTTGGGCAAAAGGAGTCGCATGGCACCGAGCCAGAATCAGCGCGCCCCTGGCCGCATGGCTTCCGATCACCGGAATCCAGACCGCCGTTTCAGCCCCCAATTCGCGCAGAGGTGCGTCCGCCGTTGGATCACAGCTCACGCCGGTCCGTACAATGGGACTCCCGGAAGCCATCGCCATGGCCACATAACCTTCATCGTCACCGGACATGGGCACATGGATGATCTCCTCGGGCAAACCGATCGCCGCGAGAGCAGCAAAATTCCCCGAGCCAGCGGGGTCCAGAAGGACGACAATATCGGCTGCGAAGATCTCGGAAAGCGTCGAGAGCACGCGATCCAGCATCAGCCCCAACGGAGCTGGCTCGCTCAGAACGGTAAAAAGGCGGGTAAGTCGAGTCGTATCGCGGACGGTCGCCTGCGACGCCTTGAGAAACGCTTCGTGCTCGGCGCGTAAGCGAAGGACATCTTCCTCTCTCGCGATTGGCTGACTCGCGTCTTGGTTGAGCTCGAAGGGTAATGTCACTTGAGCTCCTACATGGCCAGTGCCGTCAGCGTGGCGTTGTGTGTCCCGAGTACTCCCATGGAACGGGCGAACTCCCCGCAGCAGTAGAACCCGAAAACCGGTATCGAGCCAGCCGCTGCTTGCAATCGAGCGGCCTCCTCCCCGACCCGCTCGCCGAAAATCACCTTGCGCGCAGCACAACTGAACACGAGCAAGACGGAGGACTGTCCATGACCATCAAGAGCGCTCTCGGCAACCTCCTCCACGACATCGAGCAAGGTGCTCGCCGTTCCGGTCATGACCTGCACTGCGCTTCCCGCCGGTGGGACGCAGCCCTGAATTCGAAGCGCCCCCTCCAGTGTCTTGGCTCGCGCCACCCGTATCACGCTCGATCCGTCGGCTTGAAGCAGGCCGAACGGATGGTAGAGGGAGGTATCCCAAAACTTCTCGGGGCTGAGCTGTCCAGGCTTAAGTCCGAGCTGCTCTTCATACACGACCGCCGCCGGGCGCCCGCCGAGCTCCATGATCTCGGTGCCCTCCGCGCGGGTAACCAGCAAAGGAGCTCCGATCGGCCCCCAGCCATGTTTCGTCACAACGCGCAGCGGCTTCTGACTGGCGATCCAGAGAGCAACCGCACCCTCCTCGATGACGGAATCGTTGTGAAGCACAAACGTTTTGACGAACTTCAGCTCATCCCCCGCCGCGCCACCGGCGATGAGCGTCCTCGGACCCGTAATGCGGTAGACACCCTGAACGAGATCCTGGAGGTCCCCGATGAGTGCGTCCGCGAGCAGCAGCACGGTTGAGTGGGGGCTGGGTCCCGCAGCCGCACGGCTTGCCCGGGCAATCTCCTGGCCCGCACGATCCAGATCGCCCCGGATGTGGCTGGCCGAAGCCACCCCAAACCGGTAAGATCCGGCCGTCATCGTCAGGACGGCCACCCCGGCCCCAAACCCCATATGCTGCCCCTGAACGATCTGACCCGAGCCCGTTGCCCCAATCAGGATCGCGGATCCGGTGACGGACCTGATTCCGGCAAGCAATTCCTGCAGATTGTACCTGGGAGACGTGAACACAACAACAAGGGCCGGCCGCTCTCCGGCCAAACCCGCCACGGCCGCCCGCGCAGCCTCCTGTCCCGCCTCCGTTGCGTCAATCGCCGCACTCGTACCCGTTCCTGCTCGCACGTTCATACTCATATCTTCCCCATTTCGCTCATGCATCGTCCTTGCACGTAGCGTCAGAGCTCTGACAGAAGATCTCGGCATCGAGCCTTACGATGGATCCACCCGGCAGCATGTTTTCGGGCGGTTTTGCCCCGTGCTTCAAAAGATGCTGCTTTCGCCTGCACTCGCCCTGTTTCGTTCCCCTGCAGTATTCGGCAATGATCCCATCGCATACCGCCACATGGGTCTTCGAAAATCTTTCAAAGAACGCGCACGTCGAAATCAGCTCACAGTCAGGCATCGGATGCTCCTGTTTCAACCGTTCCTTCCGATGGGGAGTCGATCGCTCCCCACGGTCGTTCTTGCCCTATCATTTCTCGTGCCACATCAGTCCGTTGAAGCCAGCACTGCTTCGAAGGCCGCGTCCGGAATCCTCAGTATACGATGCGGGGCACCTCTTAGGATGCCATGTTGTACCAGCCAGGACTGACTCAACGGGCGTCGGAAATGCTTCACGAGGCGAAACAGCATCACGGTTGTCGGCTTCGTCGCCATCTGCTCGATTTCATGCATCGAATAGACGGTGCGACGTCCCATGCGGCAGGCGATAGCCTCAGCATCCTTGAAGGTCTCGAACGATTCAACGACCCCGACGCTCGTGACGGCCCGCTCGTCCCCCGAGCAATAGAACAACACCACGTCTCCGGCGACGACCCCCCTCGTTTGGGCATGACAGAGGCAGGCCAGCTTGATCCCGTTTCCGGTGGAGTTGGAGTTGGAGCTGGAGCTGGTGAACATCGAGAGCTGACGCCCGGAGGGCGGGTGATAGTCGGGGAAAAGGTTGCGGTGGTGCTTTGGTCGGAGGGGAACGAGAAGCTTTTTCACCGTCGCGTCGCATCGAAAGTGAGGGAAGAATCTTTTCAGGTAATCAAGGGGCTCGAGCACATCGGCGGGTGGCTCGGCGGGGTGAGATTTGAGATACACCGCATCCCGGCCCTCGGCGCCGGGATGGCTTCCAATGCGAGCAAAGCCGAAGTCCTCGAGCAGGTTGAAGAGACAGGCGTGCCGCTCGAGGTTGCCATGTATGATAATGCTTTCCAGGTGGTTGTCGGTCGCATGGCGAAAAGCGGCTTTCAAGATGAGCTCGCCGATCTTCGTGCCTCGAAGCGTTGGACTGACCTCAACGATGTGGAGCTTCAGAGCAGGACGATCCAGCTTGCGCCCTTCCCCCGTGATAACGGCGTTGTCCTGACGGGCATAGACGCAAAGGGCCCCCGGAATCCCGCTCTGCTCCCAGACGACCCATGCTCTTCGCTCATCGATGGATTGCTCCAAGAACAAGGCATCGAGCTCGGCGTAGCGCTCGCGCAGACTGGCCGCGAAGTCACTCCCAAGCACGGGCCTCAACGCCGCAAGGCTCACATCCTGAATCTGCGGCGGCAGCAAGGGCGACGAGGCGTGCAGCCTCTGAAGCCAATCTATTGCCGTCTTGATGGAGAAAACGCGCCGCGACAAGCCACGCTCCCTGGCTTTGTGGAAAATGCCGGCATCTTCCGTGACCAGTACATGGACGGCGTCGCGGTGCACAGCGTAGAGAAGCTCGTTGTCCACCGCATCATTCGGTCGCGTGTAGGCCGTGCTCCAAGGACACGGCGGGCGCTCGTCAAGCCGGGTGAATTGCTTGAGCTTTTCCAGATTCTGCTTGCGCCGCTCCGTGTTTGTGTCTCTAGTGAGCTCGTCCTCCGAGGCGGGATGGTACAGCAACAGGTGGCTGTTCTGCTCGGCCAGGCTAAGGAACGTGGCAAGCCCCACAGCAAGCGCGGGACCGGCACCTTCCGGCGCGACGAGAAGATGGGTGTCGAGGAGAAAACGCATCGTGATGGGCTGCCTTGAAAGGTCGGTCGCGCGTGAGCGCGGTCATCGCAAGGCGGACACCACCTCTCTTGCCGCAGGGTGTCCGTCGCTTCGGGAGTATACGGGGTCCTCACGGGAACGTACAGGAAGAGACCGCGTTTTCCCAGCTCGCTGATGATGGTTAAGGATTTCCAGCTCTACAAGGAGCGATTTGAGCCCCTCGTTCCCATCCTGGGGAGAAAGGGCCGGGGTGAGTGGGCTTTCAAAGCTGACTTCCCCTCACCTCAATCCCCTCCCAGAGGGAGAAGAGACGTCCGCAGACCCGCATGAACTTTGGATTTCCGGTTGCAGTACGAGGGCCATCCCCTTTGGTTCATTGACCACAACCCTTTTCCCCGATATCCTGCGGCTGGTGACACGACTTGCCAGCCCTGATGACAGCGCAGCCAGGAGCGGGCTCCCCGATGCCCTTGTGAGGATCCTTTGCGGAAGATCGTTTCCTTATGAAAGCTTGAGACAATGATGCCCATCAAACCTTTTCCATTTATCGAGGCAGACCCAGCGGCTAAGGCAGGAGAGACCGACCACGACCCGGACCATCAGGGGCGTGCGTTGGGCTTGTTGAGCGCGTACCAAGAGCTCCGCAGTTACACCGAAAGCCTTTTTGAGGAGTACGAAAGGCTCCGCGATGAATCGACGCGTCTTCGGGACCATGTCGCGTCGGTCGAGGCGGAACGGGATGATATGAGCCGGCAGGTGAGTGATCTGACCGAAAGGCTGTCCTCCCTGGAATCGCAAGCCGAAATGGCTGCTCAGACGCTCCAGACGGTTCGTGATCATACCGCCAGCTGGATGGAGGAGAACTCGAGCAGGCTCGAAGGCTACGAACTGATGAAGAAGCTCTTGCGCGGCCTGTTCGAGAACGCCGACACGGTTTTCACAAACGTCATCACGGCCGAGCAGCGGGAGAAAATGTGCAACCTCCTCGAGCGCCTTCCCTGAGCACGGCAGCGTCTATTTCCCCTGCATGAAGTCTGCAGGCGGCCACGTTTGCCGCACCACTTGGAATTCCTACCGATGCCCTCGGCGCTGAAACCCTATGGGCCGGTGACCGCCCGGAGCCCGGTACCATGGACGATGCCATCCTCCATGGAAAACAGGTCGACGACCAGGTCCCCAATAACCTGCACCTCGATAACCGTAAAATGGGTAACCACCGCCCCAAAATATCCCGATGGGGACGGGGGGAACGTAAACCGCAAGGGGCGGAGGAGGAGGGCCTATCGGCCGGACATAAATCACCCGTGCTTCCGTTCGGTACTCCTCCCGGCGAAAAGTTTGCTGCATTCCCACCGTGTTTTGAATCACTGCCTTTTGCTGACTGCAAAGCGCTGCGTAAATGCTTCTCCCGTTGGCTCTTGCCGCCTGCAGCAGGCTCACCCGCTTGGGAGAGAGGGGCATGTAATCAGATCCGGTCGTGCCTTCGATCCAGACCTTGTTCTTGAGCGGTTGATAAGAGGTATCGATCGAGACATCAGGCCGTCTCTCCCGGATCGCCAGCCCAGCCAGCTCGGTGAGCTCATCGGGGCCGTAGACCTTGACCACCGAAGAATTCCCCCCGCGAGCACGGGCCGGCTCCGGCTCCTCCCCGAATGGGTATCCGGGCTGGGCTGAAGAGGATGAGGGCATCCAAAGGATTCCCCATGCCACGACGATGAACAGGAACGCTCGCTTTTTCATCACGTTACCCTCCTTTTCCGTAACTTCTGAAAAGGCGTAGGCCGGGACTTTATCCCGACAGGCTACGGGTCAGGGATGTCGGGTTGAAAACCCGACCTACAGCGACGCGACGGTACAAACGCTTGCCCACGGCTATTGAGAGGTCACCCTTTTCCGAATCCCTCAGGAAAAAACCGACTGTCGAGAGTCGGGGTCGGCCGAACCAGGAGATCACGCATCCCACGCGAAGTCTCCCCCCCGGCGGAACCGCAAGGCCCCCCTGACCGTAAGCATGAAAATGAAAACATGCGCACAGCACTAAATCAAGAGCATGCCGGCGGCATCGGGCAGGGCTATCCGGACTGGAGGGCGATATCAAGAATGCGCTGCAGGCAGTGAGACATCTTGTAGGATGAGCACACCTTCTCAAGACCTTGGCGCGCGATCTGCTCTCGAAGGGAATCCTTGCGCAGGTAGAAGCGGCATTTGTCCTTGAGCTCGTCGGCACTTCGGAAGGTATCCATCTCGCGTCCGACCGAGAAGAGCTCCTCGAGCTCTTCCACATACTCCGTGAGGAGGAACGAGCCGCAGGCAAGGACGTCGAACACGCGCAGGTTGGGTCCGGACGGCGTGGCCCAGGAGTTGATGTTCACGTTCACTTTGGTGGCGCCAAAGAGCAAGGCGGCCTTGCGATCATAAAGCCTGGTACCGCGGACACGGCTCAGCAGCTCATGCCGCTCCTTCTTGAGCTCCTTCTTCCACAGGGGCCCCCAGATGCCCAGGTCCAGGTCCGCGACGGCGCTCAAGTAATCCCGGCGCCTTTCCTTGAACTTCCCGAGAAACGACAGATCCGAGCCATACCGGAACCGAGCATATCGTCCCACCGCAATGGGGTGGTAGAGCGATGGGTCGGTTCCGTAATTGACGAAGTGGCAGCGCCCCTGGTCGGTTTTCGTGATCTCATCCGCCACCTTCCTCGAAAAGGAAAAGAAATGATCGAACCACCTGAGGGTCGGATAGAGCGCCTGGAAGCTGTCAGGGTTCTCCACCCACCATCCCACGATGGGAACGTTGTAGGTCCGCTTGATGGTTTCAAGGGTTTGCGGAAGGTAGTTGTAGCCGATCAGAAGAAAGAGCAGATCGGGCTTGACCCGCTTCATTCGATCCAAAAGGAGCGCATTCCGGTCCTCTTCAGGAGCCCGCCTTTTCCACTGCCACCAGGATGGCTGCGGATCCACGTTCATTCGATGCACGGTGTGGCCGAGGCTCTCCAACGCCCGTTCACATTCAAATCCAAGCGGCGTCATATTTTGATGGAATTTATAGGAAAGAAGGATTCTCATCGCAACCGGGCTCAATATCCCCAAGCCTTGAGTCGATCGCTTACATCCTCGGCGAACACGACGAGGTGCGGGTGCTTCCTGAACGCGAAGGCCCGGTCTTTCCGGACTCTCTCAGCAAGTCGGACCACCGTCGACTCCCCCACGGCAAGGTTGGCGAAGTCCGCAAGCTTCTGCAAGACGGGTCCCGGCTCCTGGAGGAAATCCTCGTATCGGAATTCCAGCGCTTGAGACCCCAACCGCACGACGTGCTCGTGAGCCTCCCTCAGATATCTTTCCCACAATTCGAGCCCGGACTGGAGCGAACCGTCTTGAATCGCGTTGGCAAATCCCCAAAGCTTGGGCTCGAGCCAGCGATGATACAACGTTCGGTACTTGATCTTCGATCGGGCGGGCAGCTCGTCCATGGTCCGTTTCATGCCCTTGTCGGTGCGCACTTTCATGCTGTTGGCCACATCGACCCCATGCCGCATGATATGAACCACCTTGGCATCCGGGAAGAGGTCCAGCCAAATGGGCAGGGTGTACGTGTTGCGTGGGTCCTTCCAGCCCCAGGGCATGTCCAGGGCGGCGGGCGTGCCGTAGCGGAAATACCCTCTCAAGCCCAGAAACGAGATCGCCCGGCTCGTCTTCATGTAGAAGCCGAGGTAGTCCGTGACCAGTTCTCGAAGCTCCGCATGGCCGATGAGCGCGCGAATGGGCTCCGGGTCCCTCCAGGAGCCACGACACTGATCAAGCAGCCACTCGTTGATTTTGACGAAAAAAGGATGCTCCCGGTTGTTTCCAGCTTCCTTCCCTTTTCCGAGGAAAAGGCCCATCTCCTCCAGCATGCCGGTGATCATGCTGGTCCCGGACCGGTGCATACCAATGATGACAAGGGGCGGAACCGCCTCTTTCCTCATGAGCTCTCCCGCATCGAGCCGATCCGAGGGGGATCCAGGCTCCAGCTCCTGCATGGAATGGGATGATCCGGCACGGCAAGATCCTCTCCTCGCGCACTTGCAGGAGCGGGTTTTGCAGATTTGCCACGCTGGATCCGGGCATTCGTTTCCCCGTGCATGGACGCCCGCTGATAGGCTCCAGACGTGGTTTGGATCCCTTTACCACAACGGGTTGGACCCACACCAGTGGTTTTCCAGGCGTGAGTCTGATCGTCCATGGGCGCTCAACTACCCATAAGGACGCCGTTGAAGCCGACTTCTGCCACACTCGTGCGTGTGATCATTCTACTAGACCGAAAACGACTTTCCCCTTATGCTCCCGGCCCCGTAGACCCGCGGCGTCAATAATTGTGAGGGGGAGGCTATCCACATGCAGAGCTACATCCATGGTTACAGGGAAAATGAGACGACCAGGCTGACCGATCAGGCGACGGCGCTTTCCGATCTGCTGCACCACGACACGTCCTACCCACCGAAGGTCCGCGTTCTGGAAGCGGGCTGCGGCACTGGTGCCCAGACGGTTATTCTGGCTCGATCGAGCCCGGAAGCAGCCATCCTATCCATCGACCTTTCGGAAGCATCTATCCGAGAGGCGCGTGCGAAGGTAGACCGCCTCGGCATCACGAACGTCTCCTTTGCACAGGCGAGCCTGTTTGATTTGCCGCATCCCGACGCAAGCTTCGACCATGTTTTCGTTTGTTTTGTGCTGGAGCATGTTCCTGAGCCTCTGGCCGCGCTCCGGTGTCTCAAGCGGATTCTTAAGCCTGGCGGGACGTTGACCGTTATCGAGGGGGACCATGGATCGGCTTACTTTTATCCGCGAAGCGATTCTGCAAATCGAGCCATCCAATGCCAGATTGACCTGCAAGCTGTCAACGGCGGGAACGCGTTGATCGGACGGGAGCTCTACCCCCTCCTGACGAAGGCGGGCTTCGCCTCCGTGCGCGTCTCGCCGCGCATGGTGTACGTGGATGCAAGCAGACCCCATCTGGTCGAGGGATTCATCAAGAAGACCTTTACGGCAATGATCCAGGGAATCCGAGAGCGGGCACTGGAATCGGGCATGATCGACGACCGCGAATTCGATGCAGGCGTACGCGATCTCTACCGCACAGCCGAAACCGATGGCGTGTTTTGTTACACGTTTTTCAAAGGAGTCGCCTGGGCTTGAGCTCGAGGCCGGAAGCGCGCGCAGGATTGGACTGGAAGGCAGGGGGGGCCGGCTTCCAAAAGCGCCTAAACCATTCCTCCAGGGCGCAACACCGACCTTCTTGAGTGAGCGGACTGCAGCGTCAGGCAGAGGGGCGGTGCGGCTGCAGTCTGCTCACGCGATGCTGGAGGTCGTCCAGCTTGGGGGTTATTCGCCCGGCTGGACTTTCATGATGAAAGGCTTCACTTTCTCTTCATGCTGGATCTGAGCCACGAGCGTGTGTGCTTTGCCCATGTCGGAGACGGGATCAAGATGCACCACGTAAAGCTGTCCCCCTCCCTTGGGGTCCGGCTTCGTCTTGATCGAGACGGAATATCCTTTTTTCTTGAGACTCTGTTGGAGCTCTTCGGCGTTCTTCTTATCGTGGTAGGATCCCACTTGGACCGCATAGAGCTCACCCCCCACGGACTTGGGCTTTGCAGCCTCCGGAGGCTTGGGCGCGGAAAGGCTCGCGGTCTTCTCCTTGCCTTTGGGGGCACCCGGCCCCAAGGCGACTGGACTCGCTCCTGGTGCTGCTGCAGCCTTGGCTGCCGTCTGGGTCGGCGTTTTAGCAGGCGGCGGCAGGGCACCGTCCAGCGCCTTAAAGGCCTGGCTCGCCGCTGTCTCGCTCGCCGTCATCGCAGGCTGGGCGCTTTTATCCGGCGCGATTGTTTTGGCGGGCTCGGTTCCAGGCGCCACGAGAAGGCCTTCCGCCTGTTTTTCGGCGGGAAGACGTCCCTGACTGTCCGGCAAGGGCTGCATGCCTGGGAGCGGAGCGACCTTCAATTCCGCCGACTCTTTGGAGTCAGCGGCGATTGGCGGGAGCTGCTGGGCATTGTCCGCCACAGCTCCCGGGCTCCGTGGGATTTCCCGAACGACCGCGCCCCCCTTGTCCTGACCCGACCGGCTCAGACCGTTCTTTGAGCCCTTGATGCCCGTCAGACGGGTTGCGATCAGCATGAGCACCACCAGCCCCACGGCCGCCCAGAGCAGGACTTTGACGTAAGATGGTTTCTCCTGACCCGCACCGCCTCGATTCAAGTAAAGCTTCCGTTCCATACCCTTCCCCTCCTACTTCGCGGCTTGCGCACGCTCAAGAGCCCTCCGAAACCCGGGCAACGACCGTTCGATAGTCCCGTCATCCACGCAGTAGGCAATACGAAAATGCCCGGGCCCTCCAAACCCGCTGCCGGGAACCGTCAATATGTTCTCCTCTTGCAGGAGCCGCACGAAGCGGACGTCGTCCGGCAAGGGACTAAGCGGAAACAGGTAAAACGCACCGGGAGGAGCCGTGATCTGATAGCCAGCGGCCTGCAAGCCGCTCACGAGCACATCCCGCTTCCTTCGGTAGATGGAGACGTCCACAGAGGCTCCCTGCAGCTCGCCGATCAGCCGCTGCATCAGCCCGGGCGCGTTCACGAACCCGAGAATTCGGTTGGCCAGCGCCAACGCCCCCCGCAAATTATCGAGGTCATCCGCTTCCGGATGGATTCCCACAAAGCCGATCCGCTCTCCGGGCAGGGAGAGGTCCTTCGAATAGGACGTTGCAACCAATGTGTTCGTATAACAGGAAAAAACACAGGGCACCGTTTGGTTGTCATAGACAATCTTGCGGTAGGGCTCGTCCGAAACCAAGTAGATGGCGCGCCCGTACTCGCGGCTCTTGCGATCGAGCATCGCTCCCAGCTCGGCCAAAGCAGCGGCGGAGTAAATCTGACCCGTGGGATTGTTTGGCGAATTGATGAGCACGATCTTGGTGGCCGCCCCGACGGCCGATTCGAGAGCAGCCAAATCCAGTGAAAAATCTTCTTTTGTGGGAACGGTTCGGAGCGATCCCCCATGATTATCCGCGTAAAAAGCATACTCGACAAAATAGGGCGCGGGAACGAGCACCTCGTCCCCGGGATCGAGCAGCGCCTTAAATATGATATTTAAAGCCCCGGCAGCCCCGCATGTCACCACAATTTGGTCAGGACCCAATTGGATACAGAATTCCCTCGACAAATAATCAGAAACGGCGACACGCGTATCAAGCAGGCCGGCGTTGGGCATATAGCCATGGATACCCGGATCTTCCGAGCTTGCGAGCTCCATCAGCTTCTTACGCACGGCTTCCGGCGGGGGGACATTAGGGTTTCCCAGACTGAAGTCAAATACGTTCTCCGCCCCATATATTTTTTTAAGGCGAGCCCCTTCTTCGAACATCTTTCGAATCCAAGACCCTCCCTCCATAAACTGGACCATCTTCTTGGCGACGGTCATTGCTGCCTCCCAAAAACAATGTAACCTGTAGTCTGTCACCCATTCGTAAATTAGCTCAGGCATGTAGATCAAAGCTTACCAAGCACTATACGAGAGAACTTTCTGACGTTGCAAGTATAAATAAGAGCTTGAGAAGCTTTTCGGCGTTTTCCTAAAGGAGCCTCGTCTTAGCCCACCCCCTCAACGGACTCCGCTCACCAAGGACTCAGGACTTCTCCAAGGACACATCCAAGGAGACACCTTGGGTGCGCCACATCCTGATTTCCTTGTGCTAGTGCGCTTCCTGCTGGCTCCGGAGCTCTCTAACCCTCCGTCCTACACGCTTGATCCCTGCCAATGATTCCTTCAGACGCCGAGCATGAACCGTTGGCGTGAAACGACCGCTCTTCGTCGATGGCATTACTCTTTCTTGACAAAAACGGTGTTTGAGGTTATCAGAATGGTCGCATTGTGATCAAAATTACAAACACGTCCCTAATTCATGTAAAAATGTTTCGAGCCGTGACGTGTGGTGTGTCCAAAGCCACCCGATGGGCCGGCAGGGTCCACAGTATCAGGGGGAAGGAAAGATGGCCACGACAAAGCAGGGAAATGGGACCGTCGGGTCGGTCCTGGTAATCGGCGGTGGAATTGCCGGCATGCAGGCATCCTTGGATCTTGCCAACTCGGGATACTACGTGCATTTGCTCGAAAAGGGTCCGGCCATCGGAGGTGGGATGGCCCAGCTGGACAAGACCTTCCCCACCAACGAATGCGCGATGTGAATTATCTCGCCCAAGCTGGTCGAGGTCGGCCGGCACCTGAACATCAATCTGCTCACCAACTCCGAAATCGAAGCCATCGCGGGAGAAGAAGGGCGCTTTCAGATCAAGGTCCTGCAGAAGCCCCGCTACGTGGATCTTGAGAAATGTATCTCATGCGGTGCGTGCACCGAGAAATGCCCGTCGGTCGTTTTGGATGCCTACAACGCCGGACTCGGGAAGCGCAAAGCCATCTATAAATACTATGCCCAGGCCATCCCGTCGGGCTATGCCATAGACGCCGCCAGCTGTCGTCAGCTGGGACAGGGCAAGAAGTGCGGCATCTGCGCCAAGGTTTGTCCCGCCGACGCTGTGAACTACGACGACAAGCCCAAAACCCTCGATCTGGAGGTCGGCGCCGTCATCGTTTCCACGGGCTTCAAGGCGTTCGACCCCAGCCGGTTCGACACCTACACCTACGCGCAGCATCCCAATGTCATCACCGCCATGGAGCTCGAACGGCTTCTAAGCGCGAGTGGTCCGAGCGGGGGGCACCTGATTCGGCCATCGGCCATGGCTTTGAAGGCGGACATCGAGGCCGCCGAGAAGGAGCTGACCAAGGCCGAGCGGCAAGCCAAGCAGCTGCAGGAGAAGCAGGATGACCAGGCAGCCGATGCAGCCAAGCACGTTGAAGCCCTCCAGGTGAAGCTTGCCGGCTTGAAGACGCGGGAGGCGGCCGAGCATGAGCCCAGGAAGATCGCCTGGCTGCAATGCGTCGGGTCCCGCGAGATCAATCGCTGCGACAACGGTTACTGCTCCGGAGTCTGCTGCATGTATGCCATCAAAGAAGCCGTCATCGCCAAGGAGCATGCGCACGGTGACTTTGACGCGGCGATCTTCTTCATGGACATGCGGACGTATGGGAAGGAATTTGAGCAATACTATACGCGGGCCAAAGAAAGCGGCGTCCGCTTCATTCGCTCTCGGGTTCACAGCGTCGATCCGGACCCGCTAACAGACGGTCTCGACCTCACCTACGTCACCGAATCCGGCACGATGATGACCGAGCACTTCGACATGGTCGTGCTCTCGGTTGGTCTCGAGCCCTCGGAGGACGTTCAAGATCTGGCGCACAAGCTCGGGGTGGAGCTGGATCACTACAATTTTGCCGTCACGGGAAGCTTCTCGCCGGTTGCCACCACGCGTCCCGGCGTCTACGTCTGCGGGGTGCTGCAGGGACCAAAGGATATTCCGGTCTCCGTCATGGAGGCGTCTGCGGCAGCCGGAGCTGCCGCGGCCAGCCTCGCATCGGCCAGAGACACCCTGGTCAAAGAAAAGACCTTCCCCGACGAGCGCGACGTCGGAGCCGAAGAGCCTCGCATCGGCGTTTTCGTGTGCGACTGCGGCGTGAACATCTCCAGCGTGGTGAAGGTTCCCGAGGTCGTCGAATACGCGAAGCATCTGCCGCATGTGGCTTACACGCAGGAAAACCTGTTTTCCTGCTCTCAAGATGCGCAAGACAAGCTGGTCCAGGTCATCAAGGAGCAGAACCTCAACCGGGTGGTCGTAGCCGCTTGCTCGCCCCGCACCCATGAGCCCCTCTTCCAGGAAACCCTGCGAAACAGCGGTCTGAACAAGTACCTTTTCGAGCAGGCCAACATCCGGGATCAGTGCTCCTGGGTCCATTCGGGCGACCACGAGGCCGCGACCGAGAAAGCCAAAGATCTGGTGCGCATGGCCGTTGCCAAGGCCGCCCTCATCGAGCCCCTTCCAATGCCTTCGGTGCCCGTCACTCCAGCCGCCCTCGTGGTCGGTGGCGGCGTTGCCGGCATGGTGAGCGCCCTCACCCTCGCCAAGCAGGGCTTCCAGGCGCACATTGTCGAGCAGAAAGCACAGCTGGGAGGACATGCGCGCAAATTAAGCAAGACATGGAAAGGCGAGAATGTCGGGGAATACCTTGCCGAGCTCGTCGAAGAAGTCAACAACAGCGAGAACATCACCGTCCACTTGAGCTCGGTGGTGCAAGGCACGTCCGGTTATCTCGGGAATTTCAAGTCGACCATCGAGGCGAATGGGAGCGCGACCGAGATCGAGCATGGCGTCACCATTCTGGCGACGGGCGCTCACTCGATCCAGACGGACCAGTACCTGTACGGGCAAAGCCCGAGGGTATTCAAATGGCACGAGCTCGATGAGCAGTGGGATTCCGACCTCGTCAAGAAGGCGGGTAGCGCCGTCTTCATTCAGTGCGTGGGATCGCGCGAGCCCGAGCGGCCTCACTGCAGCCGCGTGTGCTGCACCTTCTCGGTCCAGAAGGCCGTTGAGCTTAAAGAGCGCAATCCCGAAACCGAGGTCTTCGTCCTGTATCGCGACATTCGCACCTACGGCGAGCGGGAAGACATCTACAAGGAAGCCCGCAGGCAAGGGGTCGTTTTCATTCGCTTCGACCGCGAGCAGCCCCCCGAGCTGCGAGCCTTGGGAGACGGATCCCTCGAGGTGACAGTGCAGGACCATATCCTGCAACGGCCGATCACGCTCAAGCCCGATTTTGTGACCCTTGCGACCGCCATCGAGACGCGCGGGGCCGAGGAGCTGGCTCAGCTGTTCAAAGTACCCATGAGCCAGGACAAGTTCTTCCTCGAAGTGCATATGAAGCTCCGTCCCGTGGATTTTGCAACCGACGGCATTTTCGTCTGCGGTCTGGCGCATTATCCGAAGCCCATCGACGAGAGCATTGCTCAGGCCCAGGCGGCCGCCGCACGTGCTGCAACCATTCTTTCCCAGAAATCCATTCAGGTGGAAGGGATTGTCTCCACCGTGGATGAGGCCATGTGCCGCGGATGCGGGAAGTGCGTGGAGGTCTGCCCCTACGGCGCGCCGCAGCTCATTGAAATTGCTGAGGATATTTTCGTCTCCCGGATTCAGGAAGCCCTCTGCAAGGGCTGCGGAGCCTGCGCGGTGGCTTGTCCGACGGGGGCAGCGGCAATCCGCCATTTCAACGATACAGAAGTCCTGACCATGGTGGAAGCGGCTCTGTGCAAGTGAGCCTGCGAATAGAACCGTTGGTGTTCACACGGATGTCGAAGCGACTCGACATCCGCTACCCGGAGTTTGACAAGGAAAAGAAACCATGAGTGCGGAGTTCGAGCCCAAGATCATCGCGTTTTGCTGCAACTGGTGCGCTTACGCCGGTGCAGATCTGGCCGGGGTGAGCCGGATGCAGTATCCACCCAACATCCGCGTCATCCGAGTCATGTGCTCGGGTCGGGTCTCCCCCGATTTCGTTCTCAAAGCCTTTCAGCTCGGCGCGGACGGCGTCCTGGTAAGCGGGTGACACATCGGTGACTGTCATTACCTGGACGGTAATGAGAAAGCACAGCGCTGGATCGATCTGACCAGCGAGCTCCTCGCCCTCATGGGCATCGACACCGAGCGGCTCGCCCTCGAGTGGGTGTCCTCCGCGGAAGCCTCCCGTTTTGCGTCGATCGTCACGAATTTCACCAACAAGATTAAGCAGCTTGGAAAATCTCCGCTCGGAGTGGCCGCATGACTATCGAAGAAGCCGTAAAGAAGTACCAGACGTTTGCCTGCCTGGATTGCGGGGTCTGTACCGGAAGCTGTCCGGTATCGAGGGTCCTGCCCTCCTTCTCGCCCCGCCTGATCGTCGAGAAGGCACTGCTGGAGCTTGGCGACGAGCTCCTCAAAGATCGTGAGCTGTGGTCGTGCCTGACCTGCAGCCGGTGCTACGAGCGTTGCCCGACCAAGATCAACTTCCCCGAGTTCATGCGGAGCCTGCGGGAGGAAGCTTCCAAGCGGGGCATCGCCCCTCAGCTCACCCATCATGGCATGCTCCAGTCGGTCATGGAGCTCCAGACGATGGGGCTCAAACAGAACAAAACCGGTTGGGCCAAGCAAGCGGGCAAGATCGCCGACAAAGGCGACACGTTCTTTTTTGTCGGCTGCATGCCTTACTTCGACGTCATCTTCCGAGATCTGGGCGTGGACAGCCTTTCCACCAGCCGCAATGTGATCAAAATCCTCAACGCGGCCGGAATCGAGCCCGTCGTGACTGACGATGAGCTGTGCTGCGGCCACGACATGCTGTGGAACGGACGCTTCGACGTCTTCAAGAAGCTCGCAACCCGAAACCTCGAAGTGATTCGGGCGTCGGGCGCCAAACGCGTCGTCTTCAGCTGTCCGGAAGGCTACTATACCTTCAAGCATCATTATCCGGAGTACTTGGGAGATCTGGGATTCGAGGTTATCCATTTTTACGACCTGGTCCAGAAGAGGGCGTCCGAGGGTGCGCTCAAGCTGCAAAACGGCAGCGGCGTCTACACGTATCATGACCCGTGCCGGCTGGGGCGGATGGCTCACGTGTACGAAGGGCCTCGCACCATTTTGCACCAGATTCAGGATTCGAAATTCGTGGAAATGGAGCGAAACAAGGAAAACGCCCTTTGCTGCGGCACGAGCGGGTGGGCCAACTGCTCGACGTGCTCCAAGCAGATCCAGGTGGAACGGCTCAAGGAGGCCAAGGCGACGGGGGCTTCGACCCTTGTGACCGCGTGTCCGAAGTGCCAGATCCATCTCACGTGTGCTCTGAACAACTTGGATATGGATCTTCAGATCAAGGATCTCACGACCCTGATCGCCGAAGCCATGGCGAATTAGACCGGGAAGGGGTGTGCGGTGAGCAACGACGTAATGGTGATTGGTGGTGGCATTGCCGGGATTCAGACGGCCCTGGATCTTGCCGAAATGGGCGTCCAGGTCCACATGGTGGAGAGGCTTCCGAGCATCGGCGGCAAGATGGCCCAGCTCGACAAGACGTTTCCCACCAACGACTGCGCCATCTGAATTCTCTCGCCGAAGCTGCTGGATGTCGGTCGACATCCTCGAATCAATTTGATGGCCTACAGCGACGTGGTCGATGTTTCCGGGTCCGTCGGATCCTTCACGGTCAGGGTCAACAAGAAGGCCCGGTACGTCAACCAGGATCTGTGCACGGGCTGCGGCTCCTGCGCGGAGAAATGCCCGTCCATGGTGGTGGATGCGTTCAACGTGGGGCTGGGCACGCGCAAGGCGATCTACAAGTACTTCCCCCAGGGCATTCCCTCCGTTTTCACGATCGATGCGCCCAACTGCCGCCAGCTCGGTCAGGGCAAGAAATGCGGCGTCTGCGCCAAGGTTTGCCAAGCCAAGGCCATCGATTATGAGCAGAAAGACCAGGAAGTCGAAGTTGAAGTCGGCGCCATCATCGTGGCGACGGGATACGACGTTTTCGATCCTTCGGTGATCCCCGAATACAGTTACGACCGCATCCCGAACGTGGTGACGGCCCTCGAGTTCGAGCGGCTGCTCAGCGCCAGCGGCCCCACGGCCGGACATCTCGACCGCCCGAGCGACATCGCTTTGGAGAAGGAGCTCGAAGAGCTCGAAAAAGACCACAAGAAGCTCGATCGTCAGCTGAAGCAGCTTCAGGAAAAGGCGGACGCTCCGGCCGACGAGCTGGCTGCCCTGGCTGCCAGGACCGGAGCGGTCGAAGCACGCGTGAGTGCCCTCAAGGCGAAGGTCGCTTCCTTCCAGCCGGCTCGCAAGATCGCCTTCATTCAGTGCGTAGGCTCCCGGGACTTCCGCTTCAACAAGTTCTGCTCCTCCTACTGCTGCATGCATTCCGTCAAGGAAGCCATGATCGCCTACGAGCACGACAACCAGGTGAGCAGCTCGATTTTCTGCATGGACTTGCGCGCCGTGGGCCGCGGCTTCGAAGAATACAAGGTGCGCGGCGAAAAGCAGGCGAACATCACCTACGTTCGAGGCCGCGTGGCTGAGATCACCGAAGACGAAGCGAAAAACCCGGTGGTCTGGTACGAATCCACCATGCAGCGTCAAGTGGTTCACGAGGCGTTTGACCTGGTGGTGCTGGCAACCGCGTGCGTCCCGACGACCGGAACCAAAGAGCTGGCCGATCTGCTTGGTGTGGAGCTCGACGAGCACGGCTTCTTCAAGACTTACTCGGTCGCGCCGCTCAACACGACCAAGGCCGGTATTTTTGTCTGCGGATGCGCTCAAGGCCCCATGGATATTCCCGAATCGGTGGCTCAGGCCAGCAGTGCCGCCGCCAAAGCCGCCGAGGTCGTCGCCGTACGCGAAGCCGCCATCGGCTGAGCCTTGCAATGAAATCCCCTCCTCCTCTCGTGGGAAGGGATCTGAACCACCCATGTGGCCCTTCGGCCATGGCGGTCAAGATGAGGTGCTAAATTGGCTGACGAAATCCGCATCGGCGTTTTCGTTTGCGACTGCGGCAGCAACATTGCCGGCTACCTGAACGTGAAGGATCTGGCCGAATATGCCAAGACGCTGCCCAATGTCGTCTATGTGAAAGAGAACCTCTATACCTGTTCTGAAAGCGGCATCAATGAAATCAAGGCCGCCATCAAGGAACAGAACCTCAACCGCGTGGTCGTGGCCTCCTGCACCCCGAGGACCCACGAGCCCCTGTTCCGAGGCAGCTGCGAAGAGGCGGAGCTGAACCCGTACCTCTTCGAGATGGTCAACATTCGGGACCAGTGCTCCTGGGTGCACATGCAGGAGCGCGATGAAGGCACCAACAAGGCGCGGGACCTCATCCGGATGGGAGTCGCCAAGGCCGCCCTCCTCGAGCCCAAGCAGAATATTGAGTCCAAGATGGACCCCCGAGCCATGGTGATCGGCGGCGGCATCGCCGGAATGACGGCTGCCATGGCCCTTGGCAACCGAGGCTATGACGTCACGCTGGTCGAAAAGGCGGACACGCTCGGTGGTCTCCTGCTCCAACTCGACAAGCTCGCTCCCTCCAACCTGGATGCGGCCAAGTTTGCCGCCCAACAGGCGGAGCTCGTCAAGAAGAACCCGAACATCCGCCTGCTCACCTCGACGACCGTGAAGGAAGTCCAGGGTTACATCGGCAACTTCAAAGTGACCACGACCACCAACGGCGCTCAAGAGGAATTCGGGGTCGGCGTGATCGTTGTCGCGACGGGCGCCCAGGTCCTGAAGCCGACAGGCCTTTATGGGTACGACGGCAAGAACGTCATCACCCAGCTCGAGCTCGAAGACCGGTTCAAGGCCGGCACGTTTGAAGCCAAGCATGTCGTCATGATCCAGTGCGCGGGGGCGCGCATCGAAGAGCGCAAATACTGCTCGCGCGTCTGCTGCATGGTCGCCATCAAGAATGCGATCGAAATCAAGGAGCGGAGCCCATTCACCACGGTTCACATCCTGTACCGGGACATCCAGGCCTATGGAACCGAGAACGAAGCCCTTTACCAGCGTGCCAGGGAGCTGGGGGTTCTTTTCATCACCTACGATCTGAGTCAAGTGCCGGTCGTCGAGAACGGTGTCGTCAAGGTCTTTCACCAGCGTCTTGGTCGTGAGCTTGGTTTGCAGTCCGACCTGGTCGTCCTTTCCACTCCGTTCATCGCCGGGGAAGACAACGAGACCATCTCGCAGCAGCTCCGCGTATCGCTCGATGAGAACAAGTTCTTCCTGGAAGGCCACGTCAAGCTCAAACCGCTCGATTTTGCAACGGACGGCGTCTACCTGTGCGGAAACGCCCACTACCCGGCGACGGTCCGCGAGGCCATCTCGCAGGCCCTTGGAGCTGCCTCCCGAGCGTCGATTCCAATTTCCAAGGGCGTCATGACGGTTGAGCCCATCATCTCCACCCTGGTGGATGAAGAGGCGTGCCGCGGCTGCGGATTGTGTGTCGCCCTGTGCCCGTATGGGGCCCTGGAGATCGTTCGCACCGAGAAGGGACGCAAAGTCCGTGTGATCGAGGTCGCCTGCAAGGGCTGTGGCGTCTGTGCGGCCACGTGCTACCAGCATGCCCTGTCCATTAATTCCTACACGGACGAGCAGGTGGGTGAGCAGATTCGGGCGTTTTTGAGCGCCTGATGGATAGCCGGTTATCGCGTGTTGTGGATGGAGCTCGGGGGATTCCAGCGAAGCGTCATCCCGGGCAAAGCCGGGATCCAGCTGAAATCATCGGAAGAGCCTGAATTCCGACTGAGAACATGCCGGAATGACGATGATGAAAGCCCGAGCTGCTTTCGATGGAAATGAAGACATCGATGTTGAGGGGGAGGAAACAGAATGACCAGTTTTACTCCGAAGATCCTGGTCCTCTGCTGCACCTGGTGAGGTTACGCCGCTGCGGACTTCGCTGGAGTTTCCAGGATGCAATATACGACGGATGTACGCATCATTCGCGTGATGTGTACGGGGCGCGTGGACCCCACCATGGTGGCGGACGCCTTCATTCAGGGCGCGGACGGCTTGATGGTGGTGGGCTGCCATTTCGGGGATTGCCATTACATATCCGGCAACTATCAGGCCAAGGTCAAGATTGAGCTTGCCGCTCGCGTGCTCGACGCGGTGGGTCTGAATCGTGACCGGGTCTCCTTCGTCCAGTGCTCCAGCGCGGAAGGCGACCGGTTCGTGGCTTTGGTCAATGGGTTCGACAAATTCATTCGTGACCTCGGTCCGCTCGGAGCCGGCGACCGCATTCCGCTCCCCAAGCTCAAAGACAAGCTCTTTGTTGCCAAGACGGCCCTGGCCAAGGAGAAGCTCCGCTGGGTGGTGGGCAAGTTCACCGAGTTCTGCGACCGGTCCAACAAGTATGGCGAGCGGTTCACCGAGCATGAGATGTGGCGTACGCTGGACACCATCGTCATGGACGACGTCATGACCTACGAGATCATGGCCGAGCTCGAAAAGGGAGCCGCAGCCGCCAAGGAGCTTGCCGGGCGCCTCGAATTGCCGCCCCCCTTCGTGCTCCGGTATTTGCTGGCATTGCAGCGCCGTGGATTCGTTCGCCTGGCAGGGATCGAGGGCACCTCGCCGCGCTATGAGCTCATCCCGCAGGCCGCGTAGCCTTTTGCCGGTCTGATTGTGAAAAGTCCGCGCGTTTGGCGCTCTCAAATGGTGGCTTGCTCCCATCATGTCTTTGGAGGATTCAACTGTGGCAGAAAAGCGAGTGATAGTTTACGGGGGCGATCCAGCCGGTGTAGCGGCTGCTCTGGAACGGGCCGAGGCCGGTTTGCAAGTGACCCTGGTGGAGCCTTCCCCCAGCCTCGGCGGCGGCCGAATCCCGCAGACACACCTCATCACGAACGGGTCCGGCACCGTAGATCCCAACCTCGAAGCCGTTCGACGCCACCCCAACATCCGGATCATCACGAACGCGACGGTTGAAAAAGTCAAGGCCGAAGACGGTCGTTACCGGTTCCGGGTCCGGGCGCGCACGCCTCGGGTGGATCCCGAGAAGTGCAACGATTGCAAGGCCTGCATCAAGGTCTGCCCGATCCACATGTACGACGATTTCAACGAAGGGCTGGGCTTCCGCACAGCCATTGACTATTTCAATCCGCAGACCGGCGTTTACAACATCTTCAAGGAAGACATGCCGATCTGCCAGGCCACCTGCCCCGCTCACCTGGACATTCGATCCTACGTGGGCCTCATCGCCGATGGGGATTACGCCGGATCGCTCGCCAAGATTCGCGAGAGCCTTCCCTTCGCGCTTTCCATCGGGCGTGTGTGTCCCCACCCCTGCGAGACGGCGTGCAACCGGCAGTACGTGGATGAGCCCATTTCCATTTGTACGCTCAAACGGTATGTGGCCGACTTCGAGCTCAACAATAACATCACGGCTCCCGTCGAGGTTCCGGATGAGTATCACACGGAAAAGATCGCCCTCATCGGTGCCGGCCCGGCCAGTCTGACAGCCGGCTATTATCTGGGCAAAGCGGGATACAAGTCGGTGTGCTTCGAGGCGCTCCCCGAGCCCGGCGGCATGTTTCGCTACGGCATTCCGGAGTACCGCCTTCCCACGCCGACCCTGATGCATGAGATCAACTGGATTCTCGCCCATGGAGTCGAGCTGCGCTGCAATGTGCGCATCGGCCAGGACATCACCCTGGAACAGCTGATGAAAGAATACGATGCCGTGTTCATCGGCGTGGGCGCTCACAAGGGCATGAAGCTCCAGATCAAGGGTGAGGACATGGAAGGCGTCGTGGACGGCGTCGATTTCCTCCGCGAAGTGAACGCCGGCAAGAAGTGGCCCGCAAAAGGCCGCGTCATTGTGGTCGGCGGTGGCAACGTGGCCATGGATGCGGCGCGCGTGAGCTGGCGCGAAGGCTTCGATGAGGTTCACGTGGTGTATCGCCGGACCAAGGCCGAGATGCCCGCGAGTCCCTGGGAAATCGATGCGGCCGAGCACGAAGGCATCAAGTTCCAGTACCTGGTCGCCCCCATCGAAGTGGTTGGTGAGAATGGCAGGATGACCGGCCTTAAATGCCTCCGCATGGAGCTTGGCGAGCCCGACGCCAGCGGCCGTAGACGCCCGGTTCCCGTCGAGGGAAGCGAGTTCGTTATCGAGGGCGAGACCTTGATTCCCGCCATCGGTCAGAGGCCCGACCTGAGTTTCGTGAATCCCGAAAGCGGCATCGAGACGACGCGCTGGAACACCTTCAATGTGGATCAGGAAACGTTCATGACCAATGTGCCGGGGGTCTTTTCGGCAGGCGACGTGGAAACGGGTCCCGACATCGCCATCCGGGCCTGTGCCGGAGGCCGCAAGGCCGCTTACGGCATGATGCGCTACATCGAGGCCAAACGGGGGAAATAACACGCGGCTCCAGGTGTGGAGCTTTCCAGCCTTGAAGAGGAAACACCATGATCTACGAGAAAAAGGGTCGCTACATTGTCGAGTTCCAGGATATCCCCCGGAAGCGGCAGCACCATATCGAGATTCCCGTCGACGCACGCCGTCTCAACTACGATGAGGTTGAGCTGGGCTTCGACGAGGAGCGGGCGCTCAAGGAGGCCAAGCGCTGCTTGAGCTGCCGCCGCTGCCTGGGGTGCGCACTGTGCTGGGCCGAGTGCAAGCCGGAAGCCATCAACTTCGAGATGGAAGACCAGGTGTTCGAGCTCGAGGCCGAGGAAGTGATCCTCTCCTCCGGCGTGGAGCGCGCCATTGAGCGCGTGGACCGCAAGTTCGGCCTCGGAAAGAGCCTCAACGTCATCACCGACCTGCAGCTCGAGCGCATGATGAGCGACAGTGGGCCGAGCAGCGGCCTCATCATCCGGCCTTACGACGGGGAAATCCCCAAGAGCATCGCCTTCGTACAGGGATACGCCAAGGCGTCTCCCCAGATGCAAAAGATTGCCCTGACTTACGGGCTGAATGAAGCCATCATCGCCCGCCAGAAGCTTCCACAGGCGCACATCGAATTTTTTGCCACCGACCTGGCTGCCTTCCAGCAAGACGAAGCCGCAGCTCTCAAGGGGCTCGACCGGATCACGCTCAACGATGCCGCCGTGAGCGGTCTCACTGCGACCGACAGCCAGGACCTCACCTTGACCATCGGAAGCAACGGCAGCGGTGAGACCAAAACGTTCGAGCTGGTCGTGCTCCTCACACAGCCGTCGGTATCGAAGGATCTCAAGGCCCTCAGCAAGACTCTCGGCCTGAACGTCGCCTACGCCAGTCTTCTCGCGGAAGGCGGCTCCGGGCTTATCGCAACCGACAAGGAGCCACTGAAGCTGGTTGCTCAACCATAGCACTGACGTTCAAAACACCCGAGCTGGAACGAATCGTCTCCCGAACGGCACCTGCCGTTCGGGAATTTTCGTTTGAAAAGGCTACGGCTAGTGTCATCCTTATGCGCGGTCTCAGTTCTACTCGAAGCGCATGCCGGTCGGTGCACCTCGACTTGGCCCTGGATGCCGTTGCGACTCCCGGAGCCAAATGGTCCGAGGTGGAGCGTCGCCTCTTCAGTGACTGGTCATCGCCAACCAGGGCCAAAGTCGATCGTCCCGCTCCATTTCAGACGTCTCGAAGTCACTTCTCAATACGTGTAGGTCGAGATTTCATCCCGACAGGCTACGGGTAAGGATATCGGGTTGAAAACCCGACCTGCAGCTACGCGACGATACACGCGCTTGCCCATGGTTATTGAGGAGTTACGTCTCGAAGGTCTTTAAGGACAGCCAGGTCGTCCACGGTCAGCATGCAGGAAAACCGATAACCCGCGAGCACTTTTGTCGGCCGAAGGTCGGGAAGCTCCAGATAGGGGTGGTCGAGGATCCGCAGCTCGGCATCGCCGCGCCACGGCTTCGAGATGGCGACGTCCCTCGATTTCAGCTGGACGAGCTCGTGCACGGCCGGTCGATCGTGCTTGCCGGCCACCAGCTCCGGGAAGTAGCGCGTGTTGACCGCTCCCGCAAAGGTCGGGTTCGGGAGCTGGGCGGTTTCTTCGCGCAGCGTCACGACGGCCTCGACGAGCCGGCGGTCCTTCACGGCCAGTGTGGCTCCGAACTTCCCCCCGGGCCCAACGACAGGAGTGGCCTTCGACGGCAGATCGTAGGCGCGCGTGATCCAGGTCGACCCGATCTGCTTGGGCCACCCCTGGGCGAATCCCCGCATGAGCGAAACATCCTGGTCCACCCAAATGAAGGGGCAGTAGGCGTAGGGCGCTCCCTGCCAAGTGGCTGAGATGAGGAAGATGGTTTCCCGGTACTGACTGCGCGCCGGATCGAGATATTCTTCCTCGTTGTCGCTCGCGTACTGCCATTCCACGAAGTAGGCGGCGCACCGTGGCGAGTGGTAATCGAGGCCCGTCGGCAGAAAGGACCGAACGGCCTCGGGCTCCGCTTCGTATTCAACGGCAAGAGCCGTTCCGACGTAATGCCACGGCGGGTGTGGAGCCAGACTGGAAGTGCCTCTGGGAGTGCGCGGTGCGGTGTAACCTTTGAGCATATTCATTCCCTCCTCGCTTCATTTTAAGCACTCAAAGCTCGTCGTGAACAGAGAGCTCCTACGTCGAATCGCATCATCCGCAGGGCCGCTTGGAAACCAGGGTCGTCACGACGGCGGAGAAGACGACGGTCCCATCCTGATTCACAAGGGCTCCCTGGTAGCGGATGATGCCGCGATCGGGCTTCGACCGGGATTCGCGCTTCTCCAGGCACCGGATCTTGCAGGAAATCGTGTCCCCTGGCCGAACGGGATGAAGCATGCGCAGCTCGTCAAAACCCAGTGCCGACAGGGAGGCCGTCCGTCCCTCCCCGCGGGACGCGAACCAGGAAAGGATGGAGAAGATGTGCGCGGAGCAGGCGGCGAGGCTCCCAAAAACCGATTTCGCGGCCGCCGCCTCATCGACGTGAAATGGCCGAGGATCCCACCTGCGCGCGAATTCAATGACTTCTTCGCGCGTAACCTTAAACGTTGCAGATTTATGAACGACCTTGCCCACTTCTACGTCTTCAAAGTAGAGGGCATCGGCAAACGGTTCCGACATCTCTTCTGTCCTCCGTTAACCTGGTTGCGGCTTCATTCTATTGCGCACCTCTTACTCCAGCCTCCCCCAGTAGACCAGGGTCCGATATTCAAATACCACTCTCCCGTCAATGGAGTAAGCCTGAAAAATCGCGGAAAGCTCATTTAGCATCGCCTCAAAGCGCGGCCCCCCGGCAGCAGGCACGTAGGACGACGAGAGCAGCCGTCCCCTTGCCCCTTCATGGTCAAACGCCTGTCGATTTGGAAACGACTTCCATCGCAGCCCGCCCGGCGCAAAGAAGGTCTCCAGCGACTTCGCATCCACCCGGCGGTGATCGACCTGGCGGTAATCCGTCCCGTATGCTTCAAGCAGCCCCTCATATGCCCGCAGAAACGGAGTCGATTCGGTATCCCGCTCGTTCCAGACCAGAACAACCCAACCGCCGGGCCGGAGGATCCGCCGGAATTCCCGCCGGGCGCGATCCCGGTCAAACCAGTGAAAAGCCTGCCCAGCCGTGACAAAATCAACGCTTTTGTCCCCAAGCCCGCTTGCTTCGGCTCTTCCCGAAACACTGCGAAAGCCCTTGTAATTCACCAGCAGCCGTTCGGCCGCTCCCCGCATCTCATCGTTGGGCTCGACCGCAAAAACGACGTTCCCGTGGCGCAAAAACAGCTCGCTTAGAATTCCCGTGCCGGACCCGATGTCGGCGATCACCGATGACTCCACCAGCCCGCAGCTCTCTTTCAAAGTTTCAACCAGCTCGACCGGGTATCCAGGTCTCCATTTGACGTAATCTTCGACTCGGCTTGAAAACCGTTGCGTGGGATCCATTCCGATGCACCCTTTCCTTGTCTGAAGCCTTCTGGCACTCACGTCGGCCTGCCCCATCCCACACGCAGCACGCTCACCGGTGATCGCCAAAAGCCGAACAATCGTGTAATCTATAGGCTCCTATAGATAATCACTCCATGAAGAGGTCCTAAGATGGGACACAAGCTCTCTTTTGGCAACAGAATGCGATTGAGCACGCGATTCGCCCTTATGGTGGGGACGATTGTGTGCGCCTTCTGCGCCGGATCAGCCGTGCTGCTCTACGCTTATCTGAGTGAGCAGGTGATCGAGGACACCTACAAGAGGGGGCAGATCGTCTTCACGCTCATGGATGGAATCGGCGCTTACGTCGGCAACACGCTGAGACCCAAAATGTTCACGCTCTTGAGCCATGTTTCGGAGGAGGACAGCTTTGTTGCGGAAGCCATGTCCACCACGCGTATCCGTCATGGCGTCATGGGCTACGTGGAGGCGAAAAAGCCTGAATTTCTTTACCGACGCGTATCCCAGTCCCCCCGAAACCCCGTTAACCTCTCGGATGAATTCCACGATCGAATGATCGACCACTTCAAAGCGAACGCCGGGCAGCGCGAATGGCACGGGATCCAGGCGGAGGACATCGGCAAGACCTTTTTCATCGTGGTTCCCGTTTACGTCAAGGCGGAATGCCTCAAGTGCCATGGAGCCCCCGAGGACGCACCACCGGGAATGCTCAAGCTCTATGGCTCCGAGCGCGGCTTTGGCTATCGGGAAGGCGATCTCATGGGGGTGGAGTCAATCTCGATCTCCCTCTCCGCGGCACTCAAGGAAACACACGACATCGCCGTTCAGGTCTCGACCATCGGCTTCTGCGCCATGCTCCTTCTTTTCGTGTCCATTGAAGGCACCTTTCTCCGCATGGTCGGACAACCGCTTCAGCGGCTCACCGCCCGGTTCGACGACATTGCGGGCGGATCGCACCTGTTGCGGCAGGAAATCCCGATCCAGAGCATGGATGAAATCGGAGAGCTGACCACCTCGTTCAACACCATGGCGCATCATCTTGCCGAAGCACAGGAAACGCTCCAGAGCAACGCGGAAATCCTGCAGTCGATCATCGACGGCATCAGTGATCCGTTGGCCCTCATCAACGCGGACGGCTCCCTTTCGGTTCTCAACCGTGCCTATCAGAGCCGAATCGCCGATTCCTGTCCCGCAGTTCTGGGAAATCCGAGCGACGAGGGGCGGGACCCGTCGGATCCGGCCTCACCCGGCGCGATGCTGAGCCAGGCCCTGACCACGGGCCGATCGGTGTATGGTGAATGGACAGGCCCCGATAATCGCTGGTATTTCATCCACTTCTACCCCATCCTCGATGATTCCGGCCATGTTTCCCAGGTTGTTCACTACACGCGGGACATCACCCTGCACAAGCAGGCGGAGAACCAGATGATGCAAATGGAGAAGATGGCGGCAATCGGTCACCTCTCCGCCGGCGTGGCCCATGAAATCAACAACCCTCTCGGGGTCATCCTCTGTTATGCGAAGCTGTTGAAACGGGATTTGCCCACCGAGCATCCTGCCCTGGAAGATGTGGAGGTGGTCGAGCGCAATGCACAAGCCTGCAGGAAGATCGTAGACAACCTCCTGTCCTTTTCCCGGCACGGGACGACCAGCAAGCAGAGAGGGCAGCTCAACGACGGTCTGAGCAGCGTTGTCAGCATGCTGGAAAAGCAGTTCCAACAAAACGGCATTGACCTCCAGGTCTCCCTTGCCCCCGACCTGCCTGAGCTTTACGTCGATTCCGAGCGCTTGAAGCAGGTTTACATGAACGTCCTCATGAATGCACGTCAGGCCATGCCCCAAGGAGGCGTCATCCGCATCAGCACGTCCTTCCATCCTGAGGAAGGGCTTGCCCGGATTCGCATCCAGGATGAGGGACACGGGATCCATCCGGACAACCTTGGGCGCATCTTCGACCCGTTCTTCACCACCAAGCAAACCGGAGAGGGCACCGGACTGGGGCTCTCGGTCTCCTACGGGATCATCAGGGAGCACGGGGGCCAGATTGCCGTGGAGAGCAGCTCGGGCAACGGCTCAACCTTTGTCATCACGCTGCCGGTGAAGGGCTCCCATGAATCCATCCGTTGAAACGCTTCTCATCGTCGATGATGCCGTCGATCTGCTCCACGGACTGAAGCGGCTGATCGAGCCGGAGCTGGAGTGCCGGGTGGTGCTTGCGGACTCCGCCCAGAAGGCCCTGGACGTCATGGACGCCGAGCCGATCGCGGTCGTTTTATCCGACATCCGCATGCCCAATGTGGACGGCATGCAGCTCCTCGAGCACCTCCGCGCCCAACACCCCGAAAGCGTCCCGATTCTCATGACCGCGTACGGGACCATCGACCAAGCGGTCGAGGCCTTGAAAAAGGGCGCGTATGACTTCATCACCAAGCCCTTGGACGACGGCCGGCTGTTCCACACCCTGCGGAAGGGATTCGAGCACCACCGTCTCCTGCGAAAGACTGCGGCCCTTGAGGAGAAGCTCCAGGAAAAGGAGCAGCTCGCGCTCTTCGTCGGCGAAAGCCCGGCCCTTCAACGGACGCTCACCACGATTCGCAGAATCGCCAAGACCGACCTTTCAGTCCTGATCACGGGTGAAAGCGGAACCGGCAAGGAGCTTGCGGCTCAAACCATCCACGCCCTGAGCAGCCGGTCCAAGAGGAAGATGATCGCCGTCAACTGCCCGGCCATCCCGGAGACGCTCCTGGAAAGCGAGCTGTTTGGCCACAAGAAAGGCGCCTTCACACATGCCACCCAGGACCAAAAGGGGCTCATCGAAGCCGCACATGGCAGTACGCTGTTCCTCGACGAGATTGGGGACCTGCCCAAGACGCTGCAGACGAAGCTGCTTCGAGTGCTTCAGGAAAAGGAGATCAAGCCGCTTGGGAATGCCCGCCCCAAGGTCGTCGACGTGCGGGTGATCTCCTCGACGAACCGAGACCTCCAGGCCATGATCGAACAGGGCGATTTTCGCGAGGATCTTTTTTACCGCTTGAATGTGGTTTCCATCCCGATGCCTTCCCTTCGCGAAATCCGGGAAGACATCCCGCTGCTGGCGGTCCATTTTCTCAACCAGTACGTGAAGGAATCGGGCCTGGGGCCCAAGAGCCTGTCCACCGATGCCCTTTGTACCCTTATGGAGGCCCCATGGAAAGGCAATGTCCGCGAGCTCCAAAACACCATGAAGCGCGCAGCCGCCCTCTGTCCGGGCGATGTGATCCAGGCCGCCCAGCTCAACTTGCGCGGCTCTATCTACAATTGTCTCCGGGATCAGCGAAAAGACCTTTTTGAATTGCCCTACCGGAGCGCCCGGCAGCAAGTGATCGAGCATTTCTCCAAGGCCTATGTGACCGAGCTGCTGCGGAAGACCAAGGGCAACGTCAGCAGCGCCGCGCAGGTCTGCGGGCTTGAACGGCAGTCCCTCCAGCACCTGATGCGCAAGTTCGACATTCGCTCCGAAACGTTCCGCAACGGAGGCTGATCGCAAGCGGTCAGACGAGTGCAAAATTCATCTGGCACCCCGCAGAATCCATCTGGCACCCTTTGCAGCGCCCAAGCTCCCCTTTCACACGGCAAATATAACGATTTCAAACGGTTGCATGAACCTTCCCACCCATGACAGAGCTGCCTCCTCGCAAGGCCTCCCCTCACGGGGTTGCTGAGCACCACCCATCTCTTCTGCACCCATCCTAACAACCTAACATCATTAGGCTAATAGTCATGGCACTCCCCTTGCTCAGGAAGCAGGGGGAATCGCATTCATGCACGTCATCATGTTGCTGGATTTAGGAGTGAATCAGGCAAAAGGCATTCAGGGAGAGGAGGCAAGAGGAATCGTTCGAACCTCGGAGGTCTAAGGCCCAAGTTGGATGAGTGGTTCTAGCAGAGGAGCAACGCGTATGGGTGATCTGGATCGAAAGATCGATGAGAACAAGCTGACCGAAGGGCAGTGTGACTCGGTCGAGACGTGCGAAGTGAAAAAGGCGCAGGGAATCAGCGAAGACTGGCTGGCTTTGTGGCTCGGGCTCTTGATCTTCCTGCTGTCGCTGGGAGTCTTCTGGAATACGGACATTCTGGGATGGGGCTTCAAGATGGGGGTGTGGGCTGACCCGGCCAAGGCCAATAGCGTCGCTTCTGCGGCCTACACGCCTGCCAAGGGGACTGTGGTCAAGGTCGACGGCCAGAAGGTCACCATCAAAAAGGCTGACGGCAAAGAAGCGACGATCACCGCCGATGGCGATGTTTCAAAGCTGAAACCGGGGGACACGTTTGAGAAGTCGGGGATCACCGGATTCACGGCCGTCGTGCTCACGTACCTCGCCACGCTGGTGCTCATGACGCTGGCATCCGTGGCCCTGCGCGCCAACGTGGGACGATTTGTCGTCGGCTACTCCCTCGTTTTCTGGATCAGTTACCTTTGCTGGTTCTGCGGCCACTTCGCCTACATTGCGGCAACCAAGAATCAGACAGCTCAGTTCAACATCCCCTGGGCCATGAGCCTCACGGGCGAGTTCGGTTTCATCATCGCTCTGGTGGCTGGTCTGATCATCGGGAACTTCTTCCCTCGATTTGCGGACTGGCTGAAGGAAGCCGCCCGGCCTGAGCTCTACATCAAGACGGCCATCGTGATCATGGGGGCCGGGTTGGGATTGAAGGCGGCGGAGTCGTTCAGCCTGGCGACGAACATCATGTTCCGGGGATTCTGCGCCATCGTGGAGGCCTACCTCGTCTACTGGGCCCTCACCTACTTCATCGCCAGAAAGTACTTTAAGTTCAGCCGGGAATGGTCGGCCCCTCTCGCCTCCGGCATCTCGATCTGCGGCGTGTCGGCTGCCATCGCCACCGGCGGTGCCATCCGCGCCCGCCCCATCGTTCCGATCATGGTGTCGTCGCTGGTCGTGATCTTCGTGGCGGTGGAAATGATCATCCTGCCGTTTATCGCCCAGGTGTGGATGTGGACGGAGCCGCTCGTGGCGGGCGCCTGGATGGGGCTGGCGGTCAAGTCCGACGGGGGCGCCATCGCGAGCGGTGCGATCACCGACGCCTTGGTCCGAGCCAAGGCGCTCGACATGACGGGCGTTAAGTACGCAGAAGGCTGGATCACCATGACGGCCACGACCGTGAAGATGTTCATCGACATCTTCATTGGCGTGTGGTCGTTTTTGCTCGCCATCATCTGGTGCGCGAAGATCGAGTGCAAGCAGGGGCAGCAGGTCCGCGCCATTGAGATCTGGAACCGCTTCCCGAAGTTCGTCATCGGCTATGTCCTCACCCTGGTGATTCTGCTCTTCATTTGCTGGCCGGCATCGCGGGCGGTCGGCCCCGTCGAGAAGCAGGTGAGTGATCTGAAGCAGCAGCTGACCTCTCTGGAAAAGCAGCTCCCCGCCATCACCGATGACGCCCAGAAGGCGACCGTCGAATCCAAGGTCGCGGACATCAAAAAGCAGATGGCTGACGCCTCGAAGAGCATCGAGGCACCCAAGAAGACCATGAGCCTTGCCAAACTGGCGACGGGCGAAGGGGATGTTTTCCGAGTCCTGTTCTTCCTGCTGACCTTTTTCACCATCGGTGTGGTGTCGAACTTCAAGAAGTTGATGGAGGAAGGAATCGGCAGGCTGGCAGCCGTCTACGTGGTCTGCCTGTTCGGGTTTATCATCTGGATCGGGTTGTTCATTTCCTGGCTGTTCTTCCACGGTGTTCTGCCGCCCGTGGTCACCGGTTGAGCCGCAATCAGCCCGGTTGCTTGACCTCCTCACGGACACCCGGGGGCTCGTCCCCCGAATGTCCATGTAAGGCCGGCCGGGATATTCGTAAAGGAGCATGATAATGGCTGAAGATAGCAAAGTGACCGCTGGAAGCTCCAAGGTCGCCGACGAAATGAATCGCATGGAATATGAGCCCATCCTTCCCGTTGAAAAACAGCTCATCGGCTGGAGCATCGGGCTCGGAGTCGGGCTGCTGGCGTTTCTTTACTGGCTGAGTGCCGCGCTCTTTCCCGGCGGCCATTGACATTCCCGCGACACTGCAACGCGCACCTTGTCGGACTGAAAGGAGAGGACTGGCGAGATGAGACTGCTGGAAACGATCCCCCTCATCTCCCTGTCCCTCCCCTTTGCCGAGTGAGAGATACAGTTAAATCTCTTTCAGCGTCTCCAAAGCCTCGCCATATTCCAGAAGCTTGCTCTCCCACGCCTGAAGCTCCCGATGGTCCTTCAGCCAGGCACTGACCTCGGGATTCGAGGCTTCCAGCTCTCCCCGCCCCAAAGCACCACACAAATCATCCGTGCTCATGCCCTTTTGCAGCTCCCGCGCCTCGATGGCTTTCCGCAACCGCCGTATCACATCGCGGCACAGTTTGATCTCCCTTCCTATCGAAATCTCGTATTCGTCTGTATGCACACATGCTCCTTTGCTAGGCTGCCAGATGAAGATGCTGCTCACTCTACACCGAGCCGCCTGCCGGCGGCAAGATGCCTTTGGAATCCATGGCGGCACTCACTTTCTTCACCAATAGACCTCTCGGAGAGCATGCTGTTCGAAATACCCGACTCCAAAAGCTCGAATTCTCAAATGGCTCCCTAACCGCAAATCATATCTTGAAAAATCATAGAGTTACGGCAAGGGCAAGAAAATGCAACTCTCTATGGCGTAAGCCGACAGGGATCTCGGGGATCTGTTCCGTGCAACGGCATGAGGAGCGCCTTTTCTTCCATATTCCCCTTGGACGATGATCTGTGGAACCCTCAACTCCGCCACCCCCCATATTCTTTGCTTCTGCAGTATGATATGCTGGGTTTCGAGGTTCTCAGAATCAGAGGAATCGTGTGTGATTTCCCGGGACCTGGGATGAGCAGCTATTCATTCGGGTGCGTTACTTGTTTCTACCTTTTTTGCTGAGGAGAGAAGCTATGTCTGTTGGTAAAGAGAAGCGAGGTCCTTACGGCAATCATAGGGTGAATCCACATGAGCCAAATGAAATAAAATACTGGTGTCAGAAGTTCAATTGCACCGGCATTCAACTAACACATGCAGTGAGAGCAGTCGGAACTTCAGCCGATGCAGTGCGGGACTTCTTGAAAGGCAAGAAGTAACGCGCGCTAAGAGCAACTCAATGAAAAAGGAAATCCAAAAGATGCCTGAAGGTACTGTGAAGTGGTTTAATGATAAGAAGGGTTTTGGATTTATTACGGTTGAGGGTGGAGGAAAAGACGTCTTTGTCCACCATAGTGCTATCGAAGCCTCTGGATTTAAAACCCTAGGGGAAGGTGATCGTGTTAGCTTCGAAATTGAGCAGGGAGCCAAAGGACCTTCCGCAGTCCACGTAAAGAAGCTCTAACCGAGACATCTGAGATCCCAGTGGCCGGACCATTCCTGCTCCTTCTTCGCTGAACGGGCTGGAGTCGACTCGTTCGAGCATCCAGTCCTTCTCCATCCGCGCCAAACAACGCTACGGAACAGCCATTTTGAGATTCAGAACGCCCTCTCGATCCGTAAGAGTGGACAGGGTCCGAAAGGTCAACACCTTCCAGCCCACCTCATTTCGACGATACAAAAAGCTAGAACCAGCACCGATCAGGAAAACGGAAACGTTCCGGTTCCGCGGCGGCGGCAAGCCGTCCGCTGGAACCGGTTCTAACCGACGTTTCTTCGTCCCTGTCAGAAGCCCTCGAAGAGGTCTCTACGAGGATCGGGCGAGGTCAAAACGGTCAAGGTTCATGACTTTGCTCCACGCCGCCACGAAGTCCTGCACGAACTTTTCCTGCGCGTCGTCGCAAGCATAGACTTCAGCCAAGGCCCGAAGTTGGGAGCTCGAACCGAAGATGAGATCGACTCGGGTTCCGGTCCACTTGAGCGCGCCCGTCGCACGATCCCGGCCTTCGAAAACGCCATCGTCTTCCGCGCTGGCCTTCCATGTGGTGCTCATGTCGAGCAGATTCACGAAGAAATCATTGGTGAGCGTTTCGGGCCGCTTGGTAAAGACGCCGTGCTGGGACTGTTCGAAGTTCGCATTCAGGACACGCATGCCACCAACGAGGACCGTCATCTCAGGAGCGGTCAGGGTCAGCAGTTGTGCCCGATCGACCAGCAGCTCCTCCGCCGATACGGCGAATTTGGCTTTTTGGTAATTGCGGAACCCGTCTGCAGCCGGCTCGAGTACGGCAAATGACACCACGTCGGTTTGCTCCTGCGACGCATCCGTGCGACCCGGCGTGAAAGGAACCGTTACATCGTGACCGGCCTTCTTGGCGGCCTGCTCGACGCCTGCGCAACCGCCCAGAACGATCAAGTCGGCGAGGGACACCTTCTTCCCGCCGGACTGAGCGCCGTTGAACTCCTTTTGGATACCTTCAAGGACCTTGAGGACCTTCGCAAGCTGGGCAGGCTGGTTGACTTTCCAATCCTTTTGCGGCGCAAGACGGATACGCGCCCCGTTCGCCCCTCCGCGATTGTCGGAGCCACGGAACGTGGATGCCGAGGCCCAACCAGTCGAGACGAGCTCCGCGACCGACAGGCCCGAAGCGAGGATCTTGCCCTTGAGGGCTGCGATATCCTGCGCGTCGATGAGCGCATGGTCGACTGCGGGCACCGGGTCTTGCCAAATCAGCTCTTCGGCCGGGACCTCCGGACCGAGATAGCGGGAGCGGGGCCCCATGTCGCGGTGGGTCAGCTTGAACCAAGCCCGGGCGAAGGCATCCGCAAATTCCTCTGGGTTCTGCAGGTAACGCCGCGCGATCGGCTCGTAGATCGGGTCGAATCGCAGGGAGAGGTCCGCCGTGGTCATCATCGGACGGTGCTTCTTCGACGGGTCGTGCGCATCGATCACCATGTCCTCATCGGCCACATCCTTGGCCAGCCACTGATGGGCGCCGGCCGGGCTCTTGACCAGTTCCCAGT